>CAYPIE010000011.1:0-99848 GCA_964410665.1 uncultured Alcaligenaceae bacterium | reverse complement strand
AGAGCTCAGGACTGACGTCCTTCGCCAGAGAAGAGACTGTGCACTGCGTAGGAACATAAGTTCCGAAGCTCTGCTCTGCCTCTGCAGGCGAGCCCCGGACGTCAGTCCGGGGGTTCCCCGCACCGCAACCGCCTCTGCCGCTTCCCTTGGACTCACCTCCGGGGCTCGCCTTTCGGAGGCGGTTGCGATAACGGAAGTGATCAACGGCAATAGAGTGGCAGAGAATCGATCGCGGAGGCAGAGCTCAGGACTCACGTCCTTCGCCAGCGCAGATGCACCGCGTTGCGGTGCGGGGGAGGGCAGAGGCGGTTGCGGAAAGTCTGGAAGAGGCAGAAGCGCTTGCGGTGCGGGGAAAGAGGCAGAAGCGTTTGCGATGTGAAGCGGCAGAGGCGTTTGCGGTAAGCCAGAACCCCCGGACTGACGTCCGGGGCTCGCCTTTTTGAGGCGGTTGCGACGACGGAAGTGATCGACGGCAATAGAGTGGCAGGGAATCGATCGCGGAGGCAGAGCTCAGGACTCACGTCCTTCGCCAGAGAAGAGACTGTGCACTGCGCAGGAACGTCAGTTCCGGAGCTCTGCTCTCTGCCTCTCAAGGCGAGCCCCGGACGTCAGTCCGGGGGTTCTGACTTATCGCAACTGCCTCTGCCTCTTTCCCCGCAGCGCAACCACCTCTGCCGCTTTCCCCGCACCGCAACCGCCTCTGCCGCTTCGCACCGCAATCGCCTCTGCCCTCCCCCGCACCGCAAACGCCTCTACCTCTGCAGGAGAGTCCTGGATATCCAAGGATTGTTCATTACAAGGATGGAACTATGATCGCAGGGAGACACCCATGCCGCAGTTGACCGAATTCGGAGCCATTCCGGTGGGCAGCCACGGGTTCGGCTTACGGGTCTGGGCCCCCGAGGCCGAGTGGATCGACGTCGTGTTGGAGGCCGACGACCAGCATACTGAGCAAACCCTAACGATGACTACCTGTCCCGATGGGACGCATGAGCTTCAGCATCCGATTCTGAGCGCTGGTCGCCGTTATCGCTACCGGGTGCAGACCGGCATGCCGTTTCCGGACCCGTGCTCACGGTTTCAGCCCCAGGGGGTGCATGGTCCATCGCAGATTGTCGATCCACGGCCGTTTCCCTGGACGGATCAGGCGTGGACGGGTCGCTCGCTTCGCGAGCTGGTGGTGTATGAGTTGCACGTCGGTACCTTTTCGCCCGAGGGTACCTTCGCCGGAGTCGCCAACCGGCTCAACTACCTCAAAGACCTGGGGGTCACCGCCATCGAACTGATGCCGGTCGGCGATTTTCCCGGCCGCTGGAATTGGGGTTATGACCTCGTATCCATGTATGCTCCAGCGCGTTGCTACGGCAGCCCCGATGATCTGCGGCGGCTGGTCGACATGGCCCACCGCCTCGGCCTGGCAGTACTACTCGATGTGGTGTACAACCACCTGGGCCCGGACGGGAATTATCAAGGCGTATACAGCCCTTATTATAACTCCAAGATCCATACCAATCCCTGGGGAGCCAGCTTCAACTTCGACGGTCCGTATTCCAAAATGGTGCGTGAGACCTACATTCAGAATGCCATCTACTGGCTACGTGACTTTCACTTCGATGGCCTACGTCTCGATGCCACCCACGCCATCATCGATGACAGCGAGCAGCACTTCCTAGCCGAACTCACGGCCCGGGCCCGCGCCGCCGTCCCCGATCGCGAGGTGGTGATTATCGCCGAGGAATGCCGCAACCTGGCGCACATGCTCAAGCCTGGTCACGAAGGCGGCTGGGGCCTGGACGCCACCTGGGCCGATGACTTCCACCATTCCATGCGGCGCCTGTTGGCTGGTGACCACGAAGGATACTACATGGACTTCGAGGGGACGACCAGCGAGCTTACCACCGCCCTGAACCAGGGCTGGCTGTACACCGGCCAGTATTCCAAGCACAGCGATGGTCCACGCGGCACCGATCCCAGTGGCCTCCCTCCCGAGCGGTTTGTCCTGTGTATCCAGAACCACGACCAGATCGGCAACCGGGCCATGGGCGAGCGGCTGCACCACCAGATCGACCTGGCTGCCTACCGCGCTGCCAGTACAGTCTTGTTGCTTGCTCCGCACACGCCCTTGTTGTTCATGGGTCAAGAATGGGCGGCCACCGCGCCATTCCAATACTTCACCGACCACAAGCCCGACCTTGGAGCCTTAGTGACCGAGGGACGCCGCAAGGAGTTTAAGGACTTCGAAGCGTTCCACAGCCCCGCAGCCCGAGAGCGGATTCCGGATCCACAAGCCGAGAGCACCTTTACGCGTTGTAAGCTGCACTGGCCGGAACTGGACCACCCTGACCACGCCGCCACGCTCCGCCTGTACCAACAATTGCTTCAGCTGCGTCAAAGCGACGATTTTCGGGCCGAGCCGATCCGCACGCATGCTCAAGCACTTACCGCCCAGACGGTGTTGCTGTTGCGTGAAACCCGCCGGGCGGTGTTTGCCATCGTCGCCTGTCTGAAGGAGAGCGACTCGGTCGATCTCGAGCCTGCCTGCCACGGGTTCCTCGGCGAAGAAAAGCGGGCCTGGACCCTCGCCTTCACCACCGAGGAGAAAGACGTCGCCGACGACCCGCAGCCAATCACGGTGAGCATGGCGGCCGATGCCTACCGCGTCCAGTTCACCCGCCCCGGAGCCGTGGCACTGGTCATCTGTGAACAAACGATCAAAAACTGAGTGACCTGGGGAGAGGTCGCCCACCCCTCCCCCGCGGGATAATTGCGTGGCGTGCCCATTTTTCGCCGACTTCCCGGGATGACTTTTCCCAACTCCGGCCATAGCAGTCTAGCCCCTAGGTTCCCGGAGTCTCGCCGATGCCGACTGCGTCTGCCCTGAACCGACTGCTCGACCAGGAGTCCGCCTCCCGTCTATCCGACGGGTTGCTGCTTGGTGCGGTGGCTTACCACCACGATGATCTGGCTTTCGCCGAGTTGGTCCGCCGGCATGGGGCAATGGTGCTCGGCGTGTGTCGACGCATCCTGGGCCAGCCGGCCGATGCCGAGGATGCCTTCCAGGCCACTTTTCTGGTGCTCGCCCGCAAAGCTCGCCGGCTCGTCGAGCATCCGCGGTTGGGCGGTTGGCTACACAATGTCGCCCGCCGCACCGCCCTGCACGCTCACAAGCAACGGCGACGGCGGCAACAGCGGCTTGAGTCTCTGGGCGAGGTGCCGACGACGGGGACGACCCCAGAGACGGTGGAGCTGGGTCCAATCCTGGATGCCGAGATCGGCCGGCTGCCGGCCTGGCAACGTGAGGCGGTGGTCCGCTGTCTGTTGTTGGGTGAGACTCAGGCCGACGCCGCAGCCAAGCTCGGTATCCCCGAGGGAACCCTGTCTTCCCGGCTGGCCCGGGCGCGGCAGCAGCTCCAGGCCCGGCTCACCCGCCGGGGTATCACGGTCTCGGCCGGCGGGCTCAGCGCAACCCTGTCGCGGGAACTGCTCGGGCAAACAGTGAATGTGTTCCGTGTTTTCGGCGTGGCCGGCTCGACGGCGGGGTTACCCGCCGGGGTGGCCAGCTTGACCCAGGGAGTGTTGTTGATGTTCCAGTTGAGCAAGATAAAGCTGGCAGTGGGCGGATTGCTGCTCGTCGCGACGGTCGGCTGGGGCCTGCATCGAGGCATCGCTCAGTCCGAGCAGCCTGCCGCGTTGGGCCCGGTGGCGAACCGCCATCCGGCCCAACCGCCGACAGCGGCCGGGCCCGACGCGGCGAAGCCCGAACCCCGCCCGCTGCGAGAGTTCGCCTTCGACCTAGACAAGGTCGAGGGTGAGGGGAGGAAGATGCGTGCCGAGATGTTCAATCTAGCCCTACAAATCCTCCTGTTTCGCCTGGGTGAGATCGACCAGGGCCGGGCGAGTCTGACCGTCCTTGACCAGCCCCTCGATCAGCTCGTCAGTGCGGGGAACCTGGTGTACCGCCACCGGGAGTACATCGAACTTCTCGAAGCGGTGCTGGCGGTCCGCATGAAAATCGAGGAGGCCGCCAAGGTCCAGTTCCAATCCGGAACAGTGTCCCGCCTCGATGTTTGGCAAGCCCGTTACAAACGGCTCGAGCTCGAGCACGAGATCCGCGGCCGCATCGCCCGCCTAGAAAACCCGCGATCTCGCAAGCCCCAGCGAGAAAATCCGGGACGGAATCCCGCCCAGCCCCCAGAGTAATGGTAGCCACGAACGAAACCTGTACCCGCGCAGAGCTTGTTCGATGCCCGATATGGCTGCGTTGCTAACCGTCCTTGACCGCGAGTGGGCCAGCCGGCAGTCCGATGCCGCGCTCCTGGCGGCGCTCGGCGAACGGCAAGAAGAGCGCGCCTTCGCGGTGCTGGTTGAACGGCATGGGCCGATGGTCTGGGGCGTCTGCCGCCGCCAGCTGGGCAACTCGCCCGACGCGGAGGATGCGTTCCAGGCCACCTTCCTGGTGCTGGCACGCAAGGCGGCCATAATCCGCGACGGCTCCCAGCTGGGCGGCTGGCTGCACGGCGTCGCGAGCCGCATCGCCCGCGACGCTCGAAGGACCCAACACCAGCGGCGACAGCGGGAGCAACCCCTCAGAGTGGTACCGGCCTCGGCTCCGTTCCCCGGAGCCGAAGCGGCGGAACTAGCCGCGACGATTGATGCCGAGGTCGCCCGGCTGCCCGAGCACTACCGCCAGGTGGCCGTCCGCTGCCTGCTGGCCAAGCAGAGCCGCTCCGAGGCGGCCGAAACGCTGGGGCTGACCGAGGGAACCTTGTCCTCCCGGTTGGCCCGGGCCAAAGCGATGCTCCGCGACCGGCTCACCCGCCGGGGCATCGACTTGACAGTGGGAACCATGACGGTGCAGGCATCCGGAGAGCTACTGGGGCGGACGGTGCGGCTGTTTCAGGTGATTTCGCAATCGGGTGGGTCGGCGCTGCCGGCCGGCCTCGGAAATCTCATGCAAGGGGGAACGACGGTCATGCAGTGGAGTTCATGGAAAGTCCTGGTCAGTATCGGGCTGCTGTTGGGGGCCGGCGGCTGGGGCATCGTGCGACTAGTCGATGCCCAGGAAGCAGGCGGCAACCCGGCCGAGACGAGCCCGCCGATGACGCCCGGGGAGGCGAAGCAGCCGCTTCCCCGGGAGGTGTTTACCTACGAAGGCATGGGCTTTGCGGACTGGGTCCGGATCCTACAGACCGAGCTGTCTCCGAAGCGGCGTACCGAGGCAATGCGTGCCCTGGGCGCGTTCGGCGCCCGCGGCTACGCCAAAGAGGCAGTCCCGGTCATGCTCGAGGTGGCCCAGGAATATGTGCCGACCGAGCATTTCTTGGACCATTCAAAGATCCTCCAAGCCGCGATTGCGGGGCTGCTCGAGATCGGTGTTGACGCGGCCGGTCCGCTGGTCGATTCCCTCAAGAAGTCCGAAACGACCTGGCCGATGGCCATCGTGGTCCTGCGCCATCTGGTCGAAGCCAAGCACATTGATCGCTCCAAGTTCGAACCGGCGGTGCCGGAGCTGATCGACATCTACGACACCTTCGAGCCGACCTCCATGTTCCGAGAGCACATCCTCACTACCCTCGGCGCCTTCGGACCCGTTGCCCAAAAGGCGATCCCGTTTCTGGAGAAGGTCCGGGCTTCACCCGGTGTTCCTGAAGAATTTGTGCGCGCGGCTGAGAAAGCCCTCGAGAAGATCCGCGGAGACTGAGGCCCGCCGTGGGTATACCGCCATCAAGTGACAGTCGGGGGAGCCTGGTCAGCACGGCCGGTGTGCTACTATCGAACGGCGTACACCAGCTGCTCAGCAATGCGGGGGGACGAACATGGTACAAGCACAGGCTTAGAGAGCTGCGGGCACGCTGGTTTCGGACCACGCCCTTCGAAGACTCCGGGCGTGCCACCCAGGCCTGGCAAGCGGGAAGGGGAACGAAGGGCTCAGGCCCCCACGCCCGTCAAAGACTCCGGGCGTGCCACCCAACGTCTTGCCTGATCGACTCCCCACCCTCGACCGACGACTCTTTCGCCGGCCCAAGAGTGGCTTGCCACCCAGGTCCGCCCGGTCCGACGACCAGCGGAAGAACGTCCCCGGCTCAGGTCAGATCCGGGACGTACGCGCGGTTCGCCTCCGGATCTCGCATGTCCGCCGGCACTGCCAGCAGCTCGCTCCATGCCGCGTCGCTGATCGGCCAGTTGGCGTATTGCATCGTTTGGGCAATTCGCTCGGGCTTGCTGATGCCGACCAGAGTCGATGTGATTCTGGGCTCACGCAGCGAAAACTGGAGTGCCGCCGCTGCCAACGGGATGCCATGGCTGTCGCAGATCTGTTCGAGCGTTCGTACGCACCGCACCGCCTCCTCGGTGGATTCCTGATACACGTACCGGGCACCGGACCGGGAACCCTTCGCCAGGATTCCCGAACCGTAGGGCGCGGCATTGATCACAGCGATCCCTTTGCCGACCGCAAAGTCGAGCATCGCCTCCGCACTGCGATTCAAAAGCGTATAGCGGTTGTGCGTGATCAGGACGTCAAAGTCCCAGTCCCGTAAAAGTGGCATCATCACGTCCACTTTCCCGGCTGCCAGGCCCACTGCATCGGCAAGACCTTCTTCTTTCATCTGGAAGAGGGCCCTTAAGGCCCCGTTTGGGCCCGTCACTTCGTCCAGGGAACAGTATTCCGGATCGTGCAGATGCAGCAGATGAACGTGATCCATTCCCAAAGCGTCTAGGCTCTGTTCCAACGACCGCCGCGCCTGCGCGGCATCGAAGCGGTTGGTCTGCATGTCCCGATCCAGCTTGGTCGAGATCACAAAGCTTTCCGGCAGCCCGCCGAGTTCTTTGATTGCCGCGCCGATCCGCTGTTCGCTAAACGCGTAGGTACGGCTGGTATCCAGAAACTTGATCGGCCCCGTCAGAATTGCCATCAGCGTTTCCCGGGCCTGCTGCTCGCCGACCCGGTAGCCGTAGCTGTTGGGCATGTCCCCAAGGGCGGTCGTTCCGAGGCAAATTTTCGGCACATCGAGGTTTGTACGGCCCAGCCGGACGCTTTCGATTTCGTCGGTCATGAAAAGCTCCCCTCATCTGGTTGGTGGCCGCTGGCACCCTCAGTTATCGAGCGAAAACGGCTGGCCGTCCTGGTGTGAGCCGAGCCAGGCCCACACCGGTTGTGAGATGCTGTCACGAACGAAGCGGACCGAGCCGTCGCCGAGGCAGACGTTGACACCGCCAGTGTGGTAGCTGCGGGCGGTCGCCTGGGTGCTACCTGGGCAGTCTTCGCAGCAGCCGCCTCGGCCATCGGGCATGCGGCGACAATCGCGTACGTCATCCGAGGCGGGGTTGGTATCGTTGGGGCCGCCGCAGTCGATCTCGGAGTAGTGCACGATGATGCTCGACCCAGGGTGGCCCAGAGCCCAGCTGCCGCGCTGGTCGCGATCGTCCCCGGTACCCACGAGACCGGCACGGAGTTCGGTCAGCAGCATGGTGTTCGAGCTGCCATCCTGCATCCGGTGAATCCCCAACCCGGAGTTAATGCGAAACGGGCCGGCCCCGCCGAAGAAACCGTCCACGCCGTTGGGTGATTCCGAGCCGCTGATGGCGCGATTCCAGTTCATGAACCCGGCGTTGGCGGCGTAGTTGCCACGCGACCAACCGTTCGGGGCACTCAGTCCGCCGGGCCCGTTGTAGTTCTCGCCGTCCGAGGCCCCATCCGAAGGGCACTTGTACACCTTGACCGGGTTGCCGGCGACCGCCCGCCAGTCGAAGTTGCCGTTGCGCGGGTACGAGTTGATGGCCGTGGCGTGTTGGTTGAATAGGTTGTCTTGCTCAATGTAGGGTAGGATCAGCACCGCCCAGTTGGGACCGAAGTCTTGCTCTTCGTTGATCGGTGTCTGTGTGCCACGGACCAGGACCGCCGGAGGCAACTTTTGGCTGACGTCGTGGTAGTTGTGACAGGCCAGCCCCAGTTGCTTCAGATGGTTGCTACAGGTCATCCTTGCCGCGGCTTCGCGTACCTTCTGGACGGCCGGCAGAAGCAGTCCGATCAGGACCGCGATGATGGCGATCACCACCAACAGCTCGATGAGGGTGAAGGCGCGCGAACGGGAGAATTTGACAGGAGTGTTCATCTTCAACATCGGCACCTATTGGGGAGGATCGGTCGGTGGCTGAGCCGAGGACTTCCGGTTCCACCAAGAAAGTCAGTCGTCTATCTTAGCCCTTCATCATCGCTGGGCAACGGGAGGGGTCACCTCAGCACGGGAAACCTGGACGCTACGGTGCAAAAACGGTGTGCGAAGTTGACCGTCATGCAATGGGATTGCTCGCGCGTCCGCTGCGCTCATGGTCCTCTCGACCCAGGTCGAGATAGTGATACCTCAACTAGCCCATATAGTGATGAGTATGGTTTCGAGTCGGTAACCCGAGCAAAGCAATCGTGAAGCCCCAATTCGTTCCCTCGAGCCCGGCGATGGTTCCACAGACGTCAACCACACCGTACCAACGTATTCACGGGATCACTCCTGACTGTTGAGCAACACTGTTGAGCAACCGGATCACCTGGATGGAGAAAACTCCCGAGAGAGATCATGATGGAAGCCCTAGTTGCCCTGCCAAAGCTCCTTGGCTGCCTCGTGTTCATGGCGTTCACGATCGCGCTGGGATTGGCGGTCTATTTTGCAACGTCTCGACTCCATACTAGACATCAGAGCGTGGAAGCGGTCGAGGAGATTGAGAAGGCCACCGGGAATCTGATGCGAGTGATGGGTTGGCTGTTCACTTTGCTGCTTTTGTTTACCTTCGCCAGGGTGGCCAACGAATACTTCGCCACCAAGTCCATGATCGAGCGTGAAGCTGCTTCGATTGCCAACGTATCCTACCATCTGGAGCAGTTTGGTCAGGCAGAGTCGCTTGCGAGCCAAACCCGGTTAGTCGACTATACCCAAGCGGTGATCGAGCACGACTGGCCCGCTCTGGCAAACGACCAGCTCTCCGCACAGGGTAATGTCGCGTTAAGACGATTGGAAGACAGTGTGTTCAAGCTCAAAGCCGCCGATGTCAGTCAAGAGCTTGTCCGGGCATGGCTCATCGAGGAGGTGCACAAAATTGCGGACAATCGTTTGTCGTGCCTGCCGCAGTCGCGTAAACAGCCACCACTGGTCCTGCTCATCATTTTGTTCGGTTATCTGATCACGATGGTCTATTTTGGAGTCTATCGCCCCTACCCGATCCTTCTACTGTTGATGGCGTTTTACACTGCATTTGTCGGCGTGGTGGTCTATCTTCTGCTGGCATTGAGTGATCCGTTCCAAGGCGCGATGCACGTCACGCCCATGCCCCTTGAGTACGCCCTACAAGGCATGCAAGCCGAGATGAGCCGGTTGCCACGGTAGCCACGATCACCTCGCTGGCGGTAGAAATCGCTCCAAGGGACCAAGGAATGACCGAACATTCTCCGAATCCCCTCGACGCGATCAATATCGGCTCTCCCTCGCTTGTAGAGTGCCGTTTACCGCCTCTACTCGTGCAATCGGTTCAGCGTCCAGCGCGTCATTTGTCAGCGGTGGGCCCTATAACGCAGCACGCGCTGCTCCTGGTAGCGCATTTGCCCATCACCGTACATACCCAGTTTTTCCAGCACGCGACTTGAGGCGACATTCTCAGGAAGCACCAGGGCGATGATGTGCGACAGTTGCAATCCGTCAAAGCCAAACTGCAGGCACGCCTGGCACGCTTCGGTGGCGAGCCCGCGGCCCCAATACGCAGACAAGAAGCGGTAGCCGAGGTCAACCTCACCAAGATCTGCCAACCATTGAAGCCCGCAGAAGCCGACCAGCCGGCTTTCTGGCTTGAAGAAGCACCCCCAACGACCATAGCCGACGGTGTCGAAGTCTGGATAGTCGCGGATGGCCTGGTAGGCCTCTTCGAGGGAAGCTAGGAGCGGCTCCCCGGTGAAGCGCATGACCTGGAGGTCGCTGTTGAGCTGATAAAACGCGGTAGCATCTGCAAGGGTCAGTGCCCGGAGTTGCATGCGTTCGGTTTCCGGGCCGGTCCAGTGCGGCTGAGGAGGGCCTGGTACCACGCAATCTGCTCCTCACGGCGAAAGCGACCCGTCCAGGGGGTAGTGTGGTTTTCTTGAATGGCGCGGATGCATCGAAGTAAGTACGACCCCACCGAACCCGTGATCAAGGTCGACCGGCCGGCGATCCTGCCACTTCGTAGGCTTGACCGCGAGGTTGCGTGGGGCATGGACAGGGAATGCTGGTCAGAGGCAGGGCGGGGTGTCTGGAGGGTTAGCCGATCCAGACGCCGTTGGAGAAACCCGCGAACGCCGTGAGGGGAGCGCCGTTGAGCGGCGGGGTGCCGTTGTCGGCAATGTCCCTACCAAGATAGCGTAGAATTTCAGAGCCAGCCCCTTCCCCATCGCCGACGACAAGATCATCACGGTTATCCCCATCGAGATTCTTCGTGGTGACCCGGAGGCCTCCGCGATTGTTCGGATCACCGGCAAAAAAGTTGGCAATCTGAACCTGATTGCCGCCATTGATCAAACTCCGGCCCGAGAGCCCAAACACCCGGGGGCTACCGCCGGGGCCGCCCCCGGCGATCACGTCGGCGAAGCCATCCCCGGTGATGTCCCCGGCAGTAATAAACACACCATTGCGTAAGGTCGGCTCGAAGACGAAGAAATCCGCGAACAGCTTCTGCGGCGATGCGTTGCCCGAAGCCACGCTCGCCCCGTCAAAGCCGGCGATGCGCGGTCCGCCGCCGAACCCGGCGACAACCAGCAGGTCCGAGCGACCGTCCCCGTTAATGTCGCCGAACGCGGCGCGGGCACCACCGCGGAAGTTGGGGTCCTGGATCCCAAAGAAATCGTTGAGCACACCGAAGCCGTTGCCGGAGAAAACCCGAGCTCGAGGTCCACCACCTTCGTCAGGAGTGATGACAATGTCGGCGAAGCCATCGGCGTTGACATCGCCCGCGGCGACAAACACCCCACCCAGGAAGGACGATTCAAATGGATCAATGCTCTGGAGGACCTCGTTGGTACGGCCATCAAATACGATCACACTCGTGGCGATCCCTGGCCCGGTGCCAACGATGAGATCGGGGATGGTGTCGGCATTGACGTCTGCCACGGCGGTGCGCGTGCCACCCGTAATGCCCGGGAAGGCGTTTCTGGAATACTGCAGTCCTGCCGCGGCATTGAAGACCCGAACCTCGGAAGGGCCCCCAGGCCCCGAACCCACGGCATAAAGTCCGGTGGAATTCTGTCCGGTTGGCTTCGTCCCTGCAGGCGGTGGGACAATCGGAGGTGACGGCGGTACTACCGGCGGTGGGACACCCGGGGGCGACGGCGGCACCACCGGCATGGGCGAGGCCCCGACTGTCCCAGTCGAACCGAACTCGATCGCTCCCAGATCGGCGGTCGGGCCGTCGGTCGCGACACGGTTGTTGTTGAACAGGTCCACGGTCACCATTGGGTTCGTGGCCGCGTTCCGCGCTGGTGAGTTGGCTTGCAAGCCGTAGTCGAAGTCTGGGGCGCCTGGAGAGACATACATCGTCGAAGCGGCATTGGTCACGTTGCGA
This sequence comes from uncultured Alcaligenaceae bacterium, assembly GCA_964410665.1. Classification (GTDB taxonomy): domain Bacteria; phylum Planctomycetota; class Planctomycetia; order Gemmatales; family Gemmataceae; genus CAYPIE01. The sequence continues at coordinate 88,274 of CAYPIE010000011.1, read as the reverse complement.
AGCTGGTAATTCCCGGCGTTGGCACCTTCGTCCGCGTTGTCGTCGCGGCGGTTGTTGGCGTACAGAACGTTGTCCAGAACGACCGTTGTGTTCGGAAAGGCGGTAATGGCTGGGGCATTGCCGCCGCCGCTGTTGTGATCGGAAATGATGCTGTTGCGGAAGGTGGCGGAAGAGCCAAACGAAGGCACATCACCAATCAGGACGACGGCCTGACCAAAGATCAGCCGATCGTCAATAACGTTGTTCGCGATGGTCACGTTGTCGTAGGTCGCCACCACGCCCTGCATGTAAATTGCAGCCCCAGCACCACCAAAGTCTGGCGCCTGCGGTTGGTTCGGGAACCGGATCTCGTTGTCGGCGAAGAGGGAGTTGCGGACGGTGATCGTCCGGTCACTGGCCGGGTTGAACGTGGTCAAGTATAGGCCGGAGCCACCAGGGGTGCCGAGGTTTCCGCCGCTCGACGGTGCCGTCGTCTCTCCCCCGACGGAGAGGTTGTTCACAAACCGGCCGCGATCCACGGTCAACGTCGCCTCGAAGGTTCGGATTGCGGCCCCGTTGCCGTTCCCGCCCCGATATCCAGCCCCTGCGAACGCCTGGTTCCTTTCAAAATCAACGTTGACGAACCGAGTGTCGGAGAATTCGATGTTGATCGCGCCGCCGGCCCCGTCAGCCCCCTTCGAGTCGGCGGCCGTACTCGTCGAGCTCGAACCGACGACCTGGTTGTCCACGAAAGTCACATTGGTAAACACCTGCCTAGAACGGGCGGCCTCCGCTACGTTCCCCGCGCGGATGTTGATCCCCCCGCCCAGAGCGTCGCCGACCCGACCCACCGCAGTTAGGTCGTTGGTCCCGTTGGTCCCACCGCTGATAGCCCGGTTGCCGACGAATCTGAGGTTGTTCGCGGTCACGTTGCTAGTGTCCAAGAAGGCCCCCCCGCCGATGCCTGCGCCGCCCTGCACCTTCCCCGCAGCACCCAGGGCGAGATTATTCTCGAAGGTCACCCCTTCAAGGAGTAGGTTGTTGACGAAGGTGGCGTACAAGCCTCCCCCGACCCCGTAGCCGCCATAATCGTAGTTCGCGCCCCCGACCGGGCCGCCACTGGTGTCCGTACCGATCGCCTGGTTGTTACGGATGATCAAGTTCCGTAATTCAACTGGCCGGGACTCGTTCTGGTTGGCGGAAAAGTCGATCCGTAGTCCGCCCCCCTCGCCGAAAACATAACGGTCGCTTCCTTGCTCAGCCGTCGAGGTGATCCCGGTGGCACGGCCGTTTTGAATGACGAAGTTTTCCATCACCAGACCGGTGCTGTCCGGTGGCCCAAAGGCGAAAACCAGGACGCCGCGAACGGAATCGGTCCCATCGATGATGGTCGGGTTGTTCATGAAGTCGGGCGTGGCGAACCCGTCGTCGCGACTGTACCCTCCCCGCAAGGTGAGTCGTTTGTCGATGATGACCACCACTCCGGTCGTACCACGTTGGCCGGCCATGGGATCGAGGGCTGGGTTGTGTGTATACGTCCCTTCGGCGACTTTGATGATGTCATCGGTCGCGGCTTGGTTGACCGCAAACTGGATGCTGCGAAAGGGCGACACGGCGGAACCCTGGCCGGCTGCGTCGATGCCATCGGGCGCGACGTGAAGAGTTGCGGGGACCGACCGATCCTCCAGGGTCTCCAGCGCCAAACCTGCCGTGCCGAGGTTGGGTCGTGGCAGAAGAATCATGCTATACATCAGAGTGTTCTCGAGTGAGATTCTTGGATGATATGATGACGAAGTATACTCTCCGTTACAGCCCGATTCAAAGTAGTCTCTGCGGTAGTGAGCGCAAATGGTTTCGCAATGGAGCCAAACGTAAACGTCCGCTGAGCCAAGCCGAGGTCAGCGGACGTGGAATGCGTAGCGGACTCCACTGGAACGGTTGCCTCGCAAGTCGGTCCCATGGACGCCCTCTTGGACAACCGCCAGGGCGAGGTGGTTCTCGCGAGGCTTGTCCAGGCGGAGCCAGAGCGTAACCTCAATCGTCTCGCCGGGCTCGACCCGATTGGGCAGAGGGATGCGGCCGTCCTGGAAGACGCGATTGCCCAACGCGTCGGTGACCAAGTAAGCCACGTTGACCGCGCCCCACCCCACCTGGGGGTTGGGCTGCCAGGGAACGTTTGAACGGTTGGTGACCGCAAGCCGGAGCGGAACCAGCTCTCGATGCACGGGCCGCCAGATGCCTTGGTACGATGCTTTCACCTCGGACCGCGCGTCCAACCACTTTACAGCCCAGGAGAACTCCGGCAGCGGAGCGTTGGTGGGCTGGCCGGGCAAGGGCTGCACCCTCGCTTGAACCTGATTCATATTCGAATTGAACGGATGCGTTGGGTAGGGTCCGTTCACCAGAATCGGCGCCGCCCTGGTGCTATGGAACGGGGCCGGCATCAGCCCGTGGACAAAGTTCCAATCCAGGCCGATCAGGAGGTTCGCCGCCAGGACTAGCCGGATCAGCAACCCTTTCTGCAACGGCAGCATGAAAATCAGCACCACGAGGACCGAACCCAGCGCCTTGAAGTAGCCGGACTGGTCCCACCACACCACTGAGCCCAGGCAAGCCACGAGCCAGATGTACGGGGCGACGCACCAGGCGATCAGAGAGCGGCGGGCATTGCGGAGCAATGTCAGCAACGCCAGCGCGATGGTCAGGGCGCTGACAACCTTGTTCCGCATCTCGTGCAACTGTGGGTTCTCGAACTGAAGCTTCAGCCAGTCCCAACAGGCAGCGAATGGGTAATCGACGAAACCCGGCGGGTGGCGGGACTCATCTAGGGGCGGGATACCGAAGCGATACGAGACATACAGGTACCATCCGACCACAACCAGGCCGGGCAGCGCTGTCAACAGAGCGACCCTCCCGTACCGCCTGCCTTCGCTCCAGCTCATCAACCGAGAAGCCGTGAACAGGAAGACCACGGCGGCGAAGGCCGCATACCCCTCCCGGATCAACAGCAACAGCGTCGCCGCGATCACGTAGGTGGCCAGCCACCGATACCAGATCGCGCATAGGCAGACGATGAACAGCGCGTCCGCCGAAGAGTCCGGCAGGCCGTAGCCGAGGGTGTATAGGGTGCCCCCGGCCCCGAGCCAAGCGAGCGCATACAGCGGATTGACACCTTGCCGCTTCAGCCAGAAGACCAGCACGGCAAAGCCGAGCGATACTAGAACCATCTGGACCGTGTGATAAACGTAGGGCGAGGTAACCTCGTAGCCCAGAACGTGCGAAGCGGCCCAGGCGAGGATCGGGACGCCGATCCGCTGGTAGCGATAACCAGGGATGTCCAAGTGGGCTGGACTTTCCTGGTCTAAGCCAAACGGGTCAATCGAGACACGGAAGAAGAACTGGCCGTCCCAGCCATTGTGGGCATACAGGTCGGAGACCGAGGGGGTGTAACCCGCATCCGCCTCGGTGCTAGTGACCCCGAGCCGCTCGGAAGCGAGGAACGCGGCGTGATATTTGCCTTCGAAGGCGTGGTGCACCCACGCCGCCATCAGGAGTTGCAAGACCACAAAGGTGGCCAACCCCGAGAAAAGCCCCAACGCGCAGGCCGGGTCCGACCGGAATTGGTAGAACGGTTCCGTGCAAGTGGTCACCCACCGGGTCGAAACGGTTGTCAACCACCGGACGGGCGTGAGCTTCATGGCGGCTCCCTGCGCGCGGACAAAACCCTAGTCTCTCGTGCGGCAATAAGCCCGATCGCCTCATGGATCAAGATCAACCGCCGCCCCGAAGAGATCAGAAATCTCGAGAGGGTACGTATGTGTCAACCACCCCCGTCGCAGGCTCAGGGCGTGCTACCCAATCCGGATCGTTGGTGACGCGGGATGCGGACCACCCCCGTCGCAGACTCCGGGCGGACCACTCGTTGTTTCTGAGGCGGTAAAGAACGTCCATGGACGCTTTCCCAAGTGTGGACTACAGCAACGAATGCCCGCCCCATGAACATCGTTGGAGAAACATGCCATGACCAGGATCCACCACCTTAACTGCGGTACCCTGAAGGTCCCCTCTTACCCCACCGTTGTCTGCCACTGTCTGCTGCTCGAAGATGCCAACGGGCTGGCCCTGGTGGATACTGGGATCGGCTTGCTCGATTGTCACAACCCGGTTCAACGCCTTGGCCAGCCATTGATCGACCTGGCCGGCTTTCAATTCAACGAGCCCGACACTGCCATCCGACAGATCGAGCAGTTGGGCTTGGCTCCAAGCCAAGTCGACCGGATTGTGCTTACGCATTGCGATCCCGACCACGCGGGCGGGTTGGCAGATTTCCCGCAGGCAACTGTGTTCGTCGGCGAAGAGGAGCATGCTCATGCCCAGTCCGGCCACCCGCGATATGTGCCCAGCCAGTTTGCCCATTCGCCACGTTGGCAGCCGTGTGGCAAATCCGCTCGTCAATGGTTTGGTCTGCAAGCCCGGCCGGTGCCGCTGGGCTTTGCCGCAGAAGTATTGCTGATCCCGCTGTTCGGCCACACTCTTGGCCACTGCGGCGTCGCTATCCAGCAAGGCGATCGCTGGCTGCTGCAGGTCGGCGACGCCTACTACCTGCGGGCGGAGCTGACCGATGAAAAACACCGGGTTGCCGAACTGGCCAGCCAGCGGGCTGATGATGATGCCCTGCGGCGAGCGAGCCTGGCCGAGCTACGCCGGTTGCACCGAGAGCACAGTGATCAGGTGCACATGTTCGGCTATCATGATGCTTTGGAACTGCCAGGCTGGCAGGAACCGGCTGCCTGATCCTTTAACCCGCAGCGATCAGGAGAGGAAATCATCCTGGTTTGAGACTTCCAGCCCTGAAATTGGTTAAATTGACAAGGGTGAACCCCCGAAACCGAATGGGATTTCTCATCACGACGGAGAACCTTGCATGCTCCGCAGCCTCGTTTGCTTGTTGCTGCTGCCGTTGGCGACCACGGCACAGCCACCGCGCGGTGGCGGCGTCCCCGAGGGACGACTGGCCCCCGATTTCAACCTCAAACTCCTCCAGGCCAAAGACGCCACTGGGGAAGCGGTCAAGACCGTCAAACTGTCTTCGTTTCGTGAAGTGAAGCCAGTGGTGCTGATCTTTGGCAGCTACACCTGACCGCCCTTTCGTCGCCAGTCTGGCGACCTAGAAAAGCTCTACGAGCATTACAAGACTCAAGCCGAATTCTTTGTCGTCTACATCCGCGAAGCGCACCCCAAGGGCGGCTGGGCCATCCCGGTAAACGGACGCTTGTACGAAGACCCTAAAACGTTCGAGCAACGCCAGGACATGGCCTCGACCTGTGCGTCTGAATTAAAGTTGAACATTCCCACCCTGATCGACAACCTCGATAACAAAGTTGAAAAGGCCTATTCGGGATTTCCGGACCGGTTGTACATCGTCAGCAAAGACGGCAAGGTTGCCTACCGTGGCGGTCGCGGACCGTTCGGCTTCAAGCCGGCGGAGATGGAGACCAGCCTACGCAAGTTGTTGCAACAGCCCGAGAAGGGTCGCATCCTCGATCCAACCAAGTCCGCCTTCCCGAGGCAGCGTCGGCCGTAGTCGTCTGGGCAAACGCTCACATCCATCGAGAGTTCGTCCCGACCACCGGTCGGGCAAAACCGCCCTGGAGGAGTTGAAACCACCTCCAGGGCGGTTTTTCTGGCAATTTCCGGGATGGGTTTCGGGCGTTTGGAGCAGGATGATAGAGATGGTCGCCCATCACCCAGCAGACGGAGCAAAGACAGCCTTATGCCAGATGCGTTGGCCCTGATAAGCGTGCTCGACCAAGAGTGGGCCGAGCAGCTCGGCGACGCTGAGTTGCTGGCCGCGCTCAGCGTCCGCGGCAATGACCAGGCCTTCGCCATCCTGCTTGACCGCCACGGGCCGATGGTCCTAGGCGTCTGCCGACGCATCCTGGGGAACGACGCGGATGCGGAGGACGCCTTTCAGGCTACCTTTCTGGTGCTGGTCCGCAGAGGCGCAGGCCTCCGCGACCCCGGCCAGCTGCGCGGCTGGCTGCACGGTGTCGCGACCCGGACCGCCAAAGCGGCCCGGCGGACCCGGCGGCGAACGCGGCAACCGATCGAACCCTTGTCCGAGCCAGCCGAGACGGCTTCGGCTTCGACCGTAGAGGGGCGCGAGATCTACGCGGTGATCGACGCGGAGATCGCCCAGCTGCCGGTCCCGTACCGAGACGCGGCGATCCATTGCCTACTCTACGAGCAAACCCAGCCAGAGGCCGCCGCCCAGCTCGGCCTGCCCGAGGGAACCCTGTCATCGCGGCTGGCCCGGGCCCGGGCACTCTTGCGTCATCGGCTGAGCCGCCGGGGCATTGGGTGGAGTCTGGGGCCGATGGCAGTGCAGGCGTCGCGGGAGCTGAGGGCCAAGACCCTCACCGTGTTTGTGCAGTTTCGACAGGCCGGTGACACGGCGCTGCCGGCGGGGGTGGCCGGTCTAAGCAAGGGAGGATGGGTGATTATGCAGTGGACCAAGTGGAACATCGCGTTGGGACTGGCCGTACTCCTCGGCGTGACCGGCTGGGGGGTGGCCGACTGGGTAGCCGGACCCGGAAGCCAGAAGCTGCAAGCTCAGCCCGACCCACCGGCCGAAGCCGACCCAGCCGTATCCGAAGGAGCCGATGCGGAAGCACCGCCGAAGGAGGCATTGACCTACAAGGGCGAGAACTACCCCACCTGGGTGCGGACGCTACGCACCGAACTGGAACCGGTCAAGCGTGCCGAAGCGTTTGTGGCCATCGGTGCCTTTGGAGCCAACGGCTACGGCGAAGAAGCCGCCCGAGTTATCCTGGAAGTCGCCGAGCCGTACTCCAAGAAGCTGGCGTTGAAAGATCATCAGACGCTCCTGAATTTTGCCCTGTCCGGGCTGTACCAGATCGGCAACCCGGCCGCCAAGCCCCTCCGCAAGCTCCTACACCATCCCGACAAGGAGATCCGCTTATTCGCCTTGCAAGCGGCGAACCAAGCACTGTCGGGGGAGACGGCCAGGGACTTTCTCGTGGCGGTCCTGCAGGCCGAGGATCCGAAACTCCGTCGACAAGGTCTAAAAGTCTTTTTCGACGCTTCCGGGAGGACCTACTTTGGTCTGCTCCCTTCACCGAATGAAGCGTGGGGGCCGGCGGGCGGATTTGTCACAGCTTTCGGGCCGGCGATGAAGTCGCTCATCCCCGGGCAAACCGAAGCCGTCGTGCGGATCCTGACCAACGCATTCGATCCTACCGATGATTTGTTGAGCGACCGTTTGCGTAGGATCCTGGCAGAACTTGTTCGCGCCGGAGAAGTCTCCGCGGCAAGCGTGATCCAACCGTTGCTCCCGTTCTTGCAGGCCAAGGATCTCTCGGGAGCGGCCAAACGGCAGGTGATCAGACTATTTGGAGACCTCAGGGCCGCAGCAGCTCCTGCCGTGCCGGCGCTGATACGGCTGTACCGAACCGGGGCAACGGACACTCGCCGCGCGATTTTGTTGGCCCTCGGCAATATCGGCCCAGCGGCAAAAGAGGCGATCCCGACCATCGAGGAGGCCACTCAGGTCGCCGACCTGCAGGTGGTCGCCGCGCGGGCACTGGCACAAGTCCGGGGCAAGCCAGCCCCCAAGCCCTGACATCATCCCGGGTCATCACCGCCAGCGCGGAAAAAACACCGTAAGATTGCAGGCAGTGGCGGTGTTGGCTCTATGTCGATGAGTGATCTGAGGTGCAGGGTGGATCCGGAACGGTCAGCCGATGCCCTGGAGCAATGGGTTCTGGCCACGGCGGCCCAGGCCGTCGCGTATGCCACGTCCCTGTTGCGCGACCGGGACCGGGCCGAAGACATCGTGCAGGACTGTTACTGCCGGTTGTTGCAAAAGGCCGATGTGTATGATTTGCCGCGGGATGGCCGCAAATTGTTGATGCGTTCGATTACCAACGCCTGTATCAATGACCGAACCCGGCGGCGGCCCATCTATCGCCTCTATCAGACCAGCCCCAACGGCGACGGCAGCGAAGAATACGACCATGACCCGGCCGATCGCAGCACGGCAGCGCCCGATGCGGAGGCGATCGGCCATGAGCTCGCCGAATCGATCGCAGCCGGACTCGCCCGGCTGCCGCAACGCCAACGTGCGGCCCTGGAACTGCGTAGTCTTGGCTATAGTCAGCAGGAGATCGCCGAGATCCTGAATCTGACCCTCAGCCACGCGGGCGTGCTGATTCATCGCGCCCGCCAGGCTATGGCCAAATACCTCGCTGCCTACGTGGGCCAAGAGAATCCACCATGAACCCGCGTGAATCCATTCCCCCGGAACCCATCGAGGAGCTGGTTCGCCAGCACCTCGATCGTGAAGCCGCGAAAGTCGACCCCCAGACGGTTCTTGGCAACGTCCGTCGCCGGCAGGCGCACCAGCAGGCAAGTCCTGCCAGTTGGTCGCGACTGCTGTTGCGAATGAGCCTGGGCCTGACTCTGGCAGCGAGTCTGTTGCTGATGCTGTTCTGGGTGCTCGAACCCAACCAAGCGTATGCCTCGGCCGAGCGGATCGTCAAAGAGGCGCGGACGGCATTGACCGAACAGCCAGACCGCCATTATGTGGTGGAATCCCACTGGGAGCCTTGGCTGCGAGACCAACTACCCCTGATCACGCGGCCGCGCAAGGCTCGCTTGTGGACCCGCGGCGACCGTCTGCGGCTGGAATCGATCGACCCCAACGGCCGCCCCTGGGCGTGGGGCAAGGACGGAGCGAACAACTACTGGTTTACGCCAAATCGTAAACTGGTCCTTAGCTTTACTGAAGCCGAGGTTCCCGAGTCGATGGCGATCGTCAGCGACTTTTGTGGCCTCGACCTGGACACCATGTTAGACGACCTGCTGGCCCACTGGCAGCTGACCCGCCAGGAGGTGCCGGATAAGCCCGAGCTAGTGCGCATTCAGGCGCAACGCCGTTTCCGCCGCTGGGCCAGACTCCGCTCGGTCACCTTAGACATTGACCCCGACACGCGCGTGATCCATCGCGTGGTCCTCGAGCGCAACCTCGGCCGGCAGCGGGCTGGCCGTAGCACCTTCACCTTGCTGGAGACGGCCCAGCAACCCGATGACTTCTACACATTCTTTAGCATCCTCGACGGCAAGCCGTATGTGCTCGATGGGACTTCATCCGGCTTACGGGGACTATTGTTGCGGCTTTATTTTGGTCGCGCTCGACGAGGGTGACAAGTGGGTGTCCGCTCGCGGGTCCTGCCCGTGAGGCAGCGACGGTCCTGGACGCGCACTCGATGGCGCGCTGAGAAAAAAATCATGATTTCACGTCACTGGCTACCTATATACCTATAGGCAGTATTCTCGCCTGTTCGGTATTCCCACATAGATCAGATGCGATTCTGATTGTCCTAGCGTTTTCCGGGATGTTTCCGGACATTTTCGGGACGTTTCCGGGGCTTTTTGGGGACGTTTTATAGCACCGAATGGGCTTGTTTAGACCGCGAAGGAGGTGTGTCCTGCGGGCAGCAACGGATGGGGATTTGCCTTAACTTCTTTTCAGACAGGCAGTTATCCCAAGCAATCTCCCGCCGGAGACGACCCCCGGACGTGCGTCCGGGGGTGCGGACTTCGCGCAAGCGTTGTCGTTTTGGTTCACTTGCCAGCAACCCGCTCGGCTTCACGGAATACGCGGATGAGGTTGCCGCCAAGAACTTTGTGAATTTGCTTTCGGTTGTAGCCTCGGTTGAGTAGCTCTTGTGTGATATAGGGGTAGCTAGCGACATCTTCGAGCTGTTCGGGCACCATGCCGATGCCATCATAGTCGGAACCCAGGCCGACATGATCGATCCCGGCGATCTTAATGATGTGTTCGATATGGTCGACGACAGTGTGGACACTGCCACGGGGAAAGGGGTGTTCTTTTTGCCACTGCCGGTAGGCCGCACGGAAAGCCTCTTCATCGTCGGCATAGCGTTTGCGGAGTTTGCGTCCAACACTGAACATTTCCTGCATGGCTCGTGCGCCTTCGGGGACGACAAAGCCCGAGTAGAAGTTGACCATGACGACGCCCCGGTTGTCTTTGAGCTTGGTCAGGATGGAGTCAGGGACATTGCGTGGATGGTTGGCAATGGCATAAGCCGAGGAGTGCGAGTAGATGACTGGGGCCTTACTGACCCGCAGGGCATCCTCCATGGTGGCCACGGAGACGTGGGATAGATCGACGAGCATGCCAAGCCGGTTCATCTCGCGGACGACTTCTTCGCCGAAGGGGCTGAGACCATCATTTTTCGGCTCATCGGTCGCAGAATCGGCCCAGTCGAGGGTTTCCGAATGGGTCAGCGTCATATAGCGGGCACCGAGCTGATACAGGGTTCGCAGCACTCCGAGGGAGTTGTTGATCGAGTGGCCACCTTCGAGGCCGATCAAGGACGCAATTTTGCCGGCTTTTTGGATCCTAAGGATGTCATCGACGCGGTAAGCCATTTCCAGATCGTTGGGATAACGACGGACCAACCGGTGAATCAGGTCAATCTGCTCCAGAGTCAGCTGGATGGCATTCCCCTTGTCCATGGACGATGCGGGGACATAAGCCGACCAGAACTGGGCACCGACGCCTCCCTCACGCAGGCGAGGTAGGTCCGTATGCAGGTCTTTTTGCGGTCGGGTGATGTCAATGAAGCGAAACTCCAGGTTTTTGCCACGGCGATGTTGCCAGGGCAGGTCATTGTGGCCATCGACCAACAAAGCGGCTTTATGGATCACGCGGGCCTCCTCGGTGAGGGTGACCTTGCCGCGGTTGGGTTTGTTGTCTTCGGCCAACAGCGTTGGGGTCATCGCCAGGGCAAGCCCGATGGGTAACAGATCGGAACGCATGATGTCTCTCTCAGAGTCCTACGGAAAAAATCATTGATAAGGTAAACGCCGGTATGGTCGGCGGCAAACCCTGGATTCCAGATCGGGCCATGATTGGCGGGCGGACCGGGGCTGGGTTAGCATGAAACGACCTTCCGCAGCAAACTCACAGGCGAGCCCAAGACATGCAACTGGCGAAGTTTCAACGGGCAACCGGCGAGCTGGTCTTTGGCGTCCTGGACCAGCAGCAGCTTCGGGTCATCAGTCCGACGGCGCGGCCTTCCGTGGCTAGCCTGAGCGATGTCCTGCACGCAGCGGATTCATGGACCCTGGTCCAGGAACTCCTGGCGGAGTCGACCGCCGTCGAACCGCTGACTCAGGGGCGCTTGCTGGCCCCGGTGGACCGCCAGGAGATTTGGGCCGCGGGGGTGACCTATCGCCGCAGCAAGGTGGCGCGGGAGGAGGAGTCGGAGGGGGCAGCCCGGTTTTATGACCTGGTGTATTCTGCTGCCCGACCCGAGTTGTTCTTGAAAGCAACGCCAGAACGAGTGGTGCATCCTGGACAACCAGTGGCCATCCGCAGCGATAGCCGCTGGAGTGTGCCCGAACCGGAACTGACGCTGGTGATTTCGCCGGCAGGCAAGATTGTCGGCTACACCATCGGCAATGACATGAGTGCACGAGACATTGAAGGGGAGAATCCGCTGTACTTGCCACAGGCGAAGATCTATCAGCGTGCCTGTGCGGTGGGCCCGGCGATTACCCTGGCGGCTGCGGTGCCTGAGCTGGAGCAAATGGCGATTCATCTGCAGATCACCCGAGCAGGCAGCACCGTCTTCGAAGGGCGCACGCAGGTGACTGAGATCACGCGGCCACTGACAGAGTTGGTCGACTGGCTGTTTCGTGACAACAGCTTTCCGCACGGCGCATTGCTCTTGACCGGGACGGGGATTGTCCCCCCGGAAGCATTTTCGTTGCAAACGGGGGATTCGATCCACATCGACATTACGGGACTGGGTTGCCTGGACAATCCAGTCGGTTGAGTCTGAGTTTGCTGGGGCTTACCGACTGCCCGGTAATTTGGTGCGGGGTCGGTTGCGAAAGGGTTTGCCGGTCACCTGCTCCACCAGGGCTTTGAGTTTGCGGTGGGCTTGGCTGCGGCCATCGGACAATTGGATAGCCTCATGAAGATTGAGATTCGCATCCGGAAACGGGAGGATGGCCAGGGCTTGCTCGAAGGAGCTGCGCAAGGTATAGCCAGTATCCACCAAATCAATGGTGATGCCAAGGTCACGGAGGAATTGTAGATCGCGGTAGAAGCCCCGGATATCCAGATCCAGTTCCTGCAACAGGTCCGGGCGTGGTTGGGGATGCTTGCCGATCATTGTCAGTAAGCGAAAAAGCCGGGTTGCCCGTTCGCTGGTAATGGTCCGGGTCGGAGAGGACTGCCCGCTAGGTTGCTTCGCCATGCTAGTCTCACTGCCACGTCACGTGGGAGGCCTCCAAATGCCCCACGCTCAGCCTAGAAACCCGGTCCCCGAAAAGCAAGCATGTAGACATTGCTTTCCGCGCTGATCCATCCATGGTGGACCCCTGCGTCGGCCCCGGACGACCCACACTGCGGGTAGGATCCTCCGACGTCTGCATAAACTCTAGGAGCTCTACCTATGAACGTACGTCGACGACTGCCTCTGGTCAGCCTGGCCGTGTTGTTGTTCGGCTGCGATGCCCAAGAGAAGCAGCATTTTGAACAGCTCGGCAGCAAGCTGCGCCAGCGGGGCACCAGCCTGTTGCCGACAGTTCGCCAAACGTTGGATGGCACCTGGGCCACCTTGCAACCTGGCACATCCCGCTCGAGTACGACTGCCCCCCGCAACCAGGTGCAAGCCCGCCTGCAGACTGACAAACTCTTGCAAGACGCTCAGATCGAGGTCGCCGCGGAAGGGGACGGGACCATTGTCCTGCGTGGGCAGGTTGAGGATGATACCCGGCGGCTTCGGGCCAAAATCCTGGCCGAGACCACCTTGGGGGTAAAGGCGGTCCGTGATGAACTGGTGATCACCCCGACCAATGGATCCTTGCCCTAACCGAGACTTTTGCCTGCCTAAGCTGAACATCGATTGAGAGGAGAACTTGCGCGTTGGGGTTCCACTCTCTGGTTGTGATTCTGCGAAAAATTGCGACGATGAGAAAGCCCAGCAACCAGAGAATTTTGCACGGAGACGCAGTATGCAATGCGACATCGCTCGGGGGTGTGGAATTAGCTTGCTCCTGATGAGCCTCGGAGCGTGTTCACCTACCGCGGCCGATTCCGAGCCCCGTCGGCAAGCCGAGATCGGCACCCAGGGTATGGTCGTCTCGGTGTCGCCACTGGCGACGCAGGTGGGCGTGGACATCCTCAAAGCCGGGGGTAACGCGGTCGATGCCTCGATCGCCGTCGCCTTTACCATGGCGGTGACCTATCCACAGGCGGGCAATATCGGTGGCGGCGGCTTTATGCTGGTTCTGCCAGCACCTGGGAAAAAGCCGGTTTGCATTGAATATCGCGAAAAAGCCCCCAAAGCGGCTACACGGACGCTATTTTCTGAAGGTGCTGACCCCTTCGCGCACGACGCTGTGGGCGTTCCCGGCACTGTCCGAGGGCTCGAACTGGCTCATCAGCAATATGGCACCCTGCCCTGGAAGGACTTACTGGCCCCTGCCATCGCCCTGGCCGAGAATGGCTTCCCCTTGACCGCCGCGCGTGTCGCCTCGCTCAACCTGGTGCTCGCTTCGCCACGCACCCCCAAACCGTTTCGCAACACCTTTGGCAAGCCCGGTGCGAATCCGCTCTGGGATCCCGGCGATACCCTACGCCAGCCCGAACTGGCCGAGACCCTGAAACGGATTGCTCAACAAGGCCCAGATGCCTTCTACACTGGGAAATTGGCCGACCTGTTGGTCCAAGAAATGCAACGCGGCCAGGGGTTGATTACCAAGGAAGATCTGGCCAACTACACTGCCAAAGTACGTGAACCCATCCATGGAACCTACCGCGGCTTGGATGTTTACGGTCCACCGCCGCCCAGTTCCGGCGGTATCTGTCTGGTGCAGATGCTCAATGTGCTGGAGAATTTCGATCTGACTAACCAGGGACGCTGGTCCGCCCGCACCAATCATCTCCTGATTGAGACTATGCGGCGAAGTTACTTTGACCGAGCCCGTTACCTGGGCGATGCCGATTTTGTGGAGATCCCGGCGAAGCTTACCTCCAAGGCTTATGCCAAAAAGCTGGCTCAGTCGATCAACCCGGATCGGGCTACTCCCAGTGAAGTATTGGCCGAAGCCGGCGAATTCCCCTTGGCCGGCGAAGGGAACAGCACCACCCATTTCTCGATCATGGATGCTAAGGGGATGGCGGTTTCCAACACCTATACCCTTGAGGCAAGCTACGGCACGCGGATCGTCGTCCCCGGTGCTGGCTACTTGCTTAACAACGAGATGACCGACTTCAATCACCGGCCCGGTGTCACCAATCGGCGTGGGGCAATCGGCACTGAAGCGAATCTGCCCGCCCCCGGCAAACGGATGCTTAGTTCCCAGACGCCGACCCTGGTGCTCCGCGATGGCAAAGCTTATCTAATCACCGGCAGTCCTGGTGGCCGGACCATCATCAACACGGTCGTCAACGTGCTGGTCAACAGCATTGACTTTGGCATGTCGCCGGTCGAAGCAGTGGATGCTCCCCGCCTGCATCATGCATGGTTCCCAGACCGCATCCGCTTCGAGGGTATGGAAACACATCCATTGCTGGTGCAAAAATTGCGTGCCCTGGGACACACGGTCGACGGCACCCGGCAAGGGGATGCGCATAGCATCTGGGTTGATCCCGAGTCCGGAAAGTACCACGGCGTTGCCGATCAGCGGATTGACGGGCGTGCGCTTGGGTACTGATGCGATCCTCGGTTAGACATCCGGAGCATATACACTACGGCCGCCATCGACGGGCAAACATACTCCCGTGACGAAGTCATTGTTGATGAGCGCCAAGACCGCCTGGGCCACATGGGTCGGCCGGCCCTCGCGCTTGACCAAGGTAGCGTGGATGACCTGCTGACGAACCTCCTCAGGCATATCGGGAGGCAGCATGACCGGGCCGGGCAGGATGGCATTGACTCGGACATTGGGATTGCGAGTTCCTAGTTCCACGGCGAGCGCGCGGGTCATGGCAGTGACAGCTCCCTTGGAGGGAAAATAGGCCGCATAGTCAGGGTAAGGGCGGATTTCGGCCCAGTCGCCGATATTAATAATGACGCCGCCCTCAGGTTGTTGGACCATCTGCAAACCGGCTTGCTGGGCACAGAGAAAGCTGCCCAGGGCATTGGTCTCGAAATGTCGCCGGACATCGGCAGCGGTGACCTGCTCAAGTGGTTTACGTTCCCAAATGGCCGCGGCATTGACCAGGACATCCAGCCTGCCAAAGCGTTCCAGGCCCTGAGCGATCAGCTGCTGAACCGCTGCCTCATCGCCCAGATCTGCCTGTAGAGCAATGGCTGGAGTCCCGTGGGCCTGGAAGTTGGCGACCTGCACCTGAGCTTCTTGGGCCGAAGATCGGTAATGGATGATGAGAGCGTAGCCTGCCTCGGCCAAGGCATCTGCGACAAACGATCCAACGCGACGCTTGCCGCTGCCGGTCACCAAGGCGACTGGTTGTACTGCCATCGATTTCTCCTCGATGAGATCTGCGAATGAATCCAACTTCACCCTGGGTGGAAGTACCTCACATTGACCCGCCTTACTCGCCATTTTACGTTGAGGCGTCCAAGCAATTGCTTGCACAGACGCTGAGCATGTTCGACCCCAATGCACGAATGCTCGCTGTGCTTGCCATGGGACGCTTTCCGGATGTTAGTGAGCGGGTCGAGGTGTTAGCCCAGACCCTAGATGTGGATCCCGTCGACCTATTCCTAGGCAATCTCAGTTACGACCTAGTGACTACTCAGGCTTGCTCCACACTGGCACTTTCGACCGAAGTCGGGCCAGTATTGGCGCGGAACATGGACTGGTTTCCAGAACATGAATTGGCCCGTGCGAGCTGCATCCTAGCTACCGACTATGGCCTACAGGCCGGCTTTGTTGGACTAGTTGGAGTCATAACGGGCCTATCCCAGCGGGGCTTCGCCGTAGCCCTCAATGCCGTCAGCGGAGTTCCCGACCTGGACGGGATGCCCATGCTGCTATTTTTGCGGCAACTGCTGGACACCGCAGCAGACTTCGACGAAGCCGTCCATCTCGCCGAGTCGACGCGGCTGGCTTCGGCAGGAATCATCACGCTGGTTGGCTTGAGGAACGAAGACCGCGTAAGTGTGGAGCGAACACCACGCCGCTACTCCACCAGAAGGCCTGTCGGAGCAACCGAACCGCTTCTGACCACAAATCATTTTTGTGAACTCGAGGACCCCTGGGATGAATGCCCGCGCTATGCTCGGCTTGTCGCTTTGGCACCAGGTCTCTCGACTAACCCCGAGGATGCGGAACTATTAACCGTACTCACCGACCCTGCGGTGATCCAGTCGATCACCGCGCAACAGATCATTGCCCGGCCCGCGGCCGGGCAGTTGCGAATGTATGTGCCTCGACGCTTATTGGCATAATCCTGGCAAGGGTGGTTCATCCTCGATCCGACGCAGTTCCAGGGAAACCGGAACTGGCTTAGTGAGCTGCTGGATTTTCTCGGTTATCCGAGCTGCTTGCTGTTGTGCTTCCTGTAAGGGCAACCCCTTGGGGATCTTCGGCCGCTGGTGACCAACATGGGTCATCCAGGCACGGGCCAGAATCTGCTGTCGCTCGGCAAACAAAGGATGCACGGTCGCGCGCTGGCGATTGGGCTTGAAAGACTCAAGTTGGGCCATGTCGATGCCTTGGCGGAGCATTACGGCAGAAAACCGACCCAACGATTGATCTTTTTCCAGCAGCGTGTACTCACCCTCCGATAGGCCACGCACACATAGGGGATAGACGTTCAAGCTACTGGGAGCCAAGTCACTTTTCGCGACAACCGGATCCCACTTAGGATCGTAGGGCATAGGGATCCGAGTGGTCCAGGAGAAGCGAGCCCCCGTGGGGGTGGTTTTGATGTCGGTGACCTTGCCGACGCGTGCCTTTTGAGTGGCGACATTCAGATCGACCCGGTCGACCGTGGTGGGAAGATTCCAGGCATACAAGATGGTATGGGTGATCAACCAGTGACCGGTGGGATTGAGATGGACGCCATCTTTACTGAGCGAGTAATCAGGTAGGCCGCCGAATTCGCGAACCTTATCTACGTACTGGTCGAGGGCAGTATGCACGTCCACGATGAAAACTCCCGGTCGGCGTTGCAGTACCAGCCAGTTGGAGTACCTTCCCAACACATCATCGTACCCTCCATAAGGATGCTTAAAGGAGAAGTCCTGGGCGTTCTTCTGGCGAACCTTGGTGCGAATCGGTAGCGGATCAAACGGAGGGGGAGTCAATAACACCACCCTGGCCCCGGACGCTTGACAGGTAGCAACCAGCTTGCGAATGCCGTTTTTGTAGGCCTCAAAGCGCTGAGGATTGAGTGGGGAATAGATGCCATCGTTCATGCCATAACAGGCTACCACCAGGGTGGGCCGGGTCTCCTTGAGGACCCGATCTAGTCGGTCGAGGACGCACGGTCGTGGATAGGGGTGGCCTTCCTCGGTGAGGCCGGAAACGGTTTCGCTGGGCAAGCCCAGATTGAGCAGAGTGTGTTGCTTGTCGGGAAAACGGGTGCTTAGATAGGCGTCCAGGTAGGTGATGTAGTGCCCAGCGTAGGTGATACTGTCGCCGAGCACAACGATCCGCTCACCTTCCTTGAGTGGGTAGACCGGGCGTTCCTGCGCCTTCCCCTGCGAGGTAACCATCAAGGCCAAAATCAAGCAAGCGATGCGACCGCCCATAACAACCAGCTCCAGCAACGGGAAAATGCCGATACGTCTCGCCCCCAGCTTACCGCACCTGGTCCACGCATGTCGCGCCCATTTTGCTGCGCGAGCCATTTCTAGTGTGCATAAGGTATCCTCCCATTCGGTTCGGCTCTTGGAATTCGGACTGAGAAACACTTGTTTGCTAAGAAAGCGAAGAGTAAGGCCAACGTCAAAGAGGAACAAACGGTGATGGCCGGAATCCAGAAATCACAGCCGTGGCACACACTGGAAAGCGCGAAGGTCGGTCAGATCCTCCAAGCAGGTGAGCACGGCTTGAGCGAAGACGAGGCGGGGGTCCGCCTTCTGCAGTTCGGCGGCAACCAGCTACCCGAACCACCTCCGCCGGCGGTCTGGCAGATCCTGTGGCGGCAATTTCAAAGTCCGTTGATCTACATCCTACTGATCGCTGCCCTGGTGTCGGTGCTGTTGGGAGACGTCAAAGACGCGGGGTTCATTGCCGCGGTGTTGATGCTCAATGCGATCATTGGCACCATCCAGGAGTGGCGGGCCGAGCGGAGCAGTCAGGCGTTGCGCAAGCTGCTCCAGATCCGGGCAACGGTCCAGAGGGATGGCAAGATCCGTGAGATCCCGGCCGAACAGTTAGTCCCAGGTGACGTGGTCTGGCTTGAATCGGGCAATCGGGTACCCGCAGACCTGCGACTGTTGAGCGAGCATGGTCTGGAAGTCGATGAATCGCTACTGACAGGTGAATCCTTGCCAGTGGCCAAGGATGTCACCTGGCAAGGGGTGGAAGAGGCCCCGGTGGGAGACCGGGCCAACATGGGTTTCGCTGGTTCGACCATCACACGCGGTCGGGGCAAGGGACTGGTAGTCGCGACCGGAACCGCCACCTTGGTTGGACAACTGGCCCTCGATGTGAGTCGCACCACGGGTGGGAAACCGCCGCTATTGGAACGGATGGAGCGATTTACGCATCTGCTGGCCGTGGGCACCTTGATCATTGCCGTGCTGATCGGGATCCTAGGGGTCGCTCTTGGGCGTTATGTACCCAGTGAGATGTTTCTCTTCGTGGTCGCCCTGGCAGTATCGGCGATCCCGGAAGGCCTGCCGGTGGCCATGACCGTGGCCCTGGCGATTGCCACGAGTCGCATGGCCCGTCGGGGGGTGATTGTCCGGCGACTGACCGCTGTGGAGGGGCTCGGCAGCTGTACACTGATCGCGACTGACAAGACGGGCACCCTGACGGTGAACGCCCTGACCGTCGCCGAGATCCGGCTAGCCCGTGGCGCAACCTTTACGGTCACCGGCGAGGGATTCGTGCCCACCGGGCAGGTATTCGCGGGGGATCGTCCGCTGGCACCGGGGGAAGATGCAGAGCTGCAGTCACTCGCTCGGGCCGGGGTGTTGTGTAACGAAGGGCGTCTGCACGCCCAGGACGGCTCCTGGGAGTGGCATGGCGACGCCGTCGACATCGCCCTGCTGGCTCTGGGCCTCAAGCTGGGGTGCCAGCGCGAGACGACCTTGGATGATTTCCCCCAAGTCAACGAGATCCCCTTTGAATCTGAGCGGCAGTTCGCGGCTACCTTTCACGCCCACGACGGCATGATGTATTGCTTCGTCAAAGGCGCTCCCGAGCGCATTCTGGCCATGTGTGCCCATCCCGCTGAGCATGCACGCTTCGAGTCCATGGCTCTGGATATGGCCCATCGTGGCTTTCGAGTGCTCGCTCTAGCCCAGAGCCAGAGCGCAACCAATCTGGAAGCCTCGCAAGCTCCTGCCGAACCCAAAAACCTCACCTTCCTGGGGCTGGTCGGGATGATCGACCCCCTACGCAGTGGCGTCGATCATGCAGTGGTCGCCTGTCATGCTGCCGGCGTTGAGGTCGCCATGGTCACCGGCGACCACCGAGTCACCGCCCTGGCCATCGCCCGCCAACTCAAATTAGCCGAGGAGGAGCACCAGGTGGTCACCGGCCCGGAGCTGGAACACCAGACCCCGGAGCAGTTGGCCATGCAGGTCCACCGCGTCCGCGTGTTTGCTCGCGTGGCGCCGCGACAAAAGCTGCAGATTGTCGAGGCCGCCCGGCAGATCGGGCACTTCGTGGCCGTCACCGGTGACGGGGTCAATGACGCCCCCGCGTTACGGACGGCGAACATCGGCGTGGCCATGGGCAAGGAAGGCACCGACGTCGCCCGCGAAGCTTCGGAGCTGGTGATCAGCGACGATAACTTCGCCACACTGGTCGCCGGCATCGAAGAGGGGCGGATCGCCTACGACAACATTCGCAAGGTGATCTATCTCCTCATCTCGACCGGTGCCGCCGAGCTGGTGCTGATGGGATTGGCGGTGGCCAATGGGATGCCATTGCCGCTGTTGCCGGTACAGATCCTGTGGCTCAACTTGGTAACTAACGGCATCCAGGACGTCGCTCTGGCCTTTGAACCGGGCGAAGACGATGTGCTCATGCGCAAGCCCCGTCCACCGAAAGAACCCATCTTTAATCGCTTGATGATTGAACGGACAGTTGTGGCTGCACTCGTGATGGGGGTGATTGGGTTCGCGACGTTTGCCTGGATGTTGAATGCAGGCTGGAGCGAAGCGACCGCGCGGAACGTGTTGTTGTTGCTGATGGTCCTGTTTGAGAATTTCCACATTGGCAACTGTCGGTCCGAGACCAAATCCGCCTTCGCGCGGTCGCCGCTACGCAGTCCGGTGCTGCTGATCGGGGCTCTGGCCGCCTTTAGCATCCACGTCAGCATGATGTATGTGCCGTTCATGCAGGATGTTCTGGAGACGGAACCGGTATCGCTCACCACCTGGCTGGTGGTGGCAGGGCTGGCCATGACCATCGTCCCGGCCATGGAGCTACACAAGTGGCTGTGGCGGCAGCGGCACCGATGAGGCCACGCGGCCGAGATCACCTGGTGTGCCCGACTTGCCCCCAGGTCAGCACGTCGGCAACCGAGCTTGACACGGCATCATCGACAATTTATTTTTCTTTTCGGTTATTTAACCTCGTGGTACACCAGTATGGCGGCCGATTCATTGACGGTGACCTTCGCGGCCCTTGCCGATCCGACACGGCGTGCTATCCTCAAAACCCTGACCTCGGGGGCAAAGTCGGTCAGCGAGATCGCGGCGCCGTTCCGGATGAGTCTGCCGGCCATCTCCAAACACCTCAAGGTGCTGGAGAAAGCCGGGTTAATCGAACGAGGCCAGGAAGCCCAATACCGGCCCTGCCGGCTGCGGGCCGAGCCGCTCAAGCAGGCCCGGGACTGGATCGAGCAGTACCGTGTTTGGTGGGAAGATAGTCTCGATCGCTTGGAAGATTACCTCCGCGAACTCCAGGACGAGGAGCAAGCCGATGACGGAGCCTCATGAACCGCCCCCCCTGCAAGACGACTGCGAGATCGTCATCAGCCGCCTCCTGAAGGCCCCGTGTGCCCTGGTCTGGAAGGCCTGGACTGAGCCCAAGCATATTGCCCGCTGGTGGGGGCCTTGGGAGTTTACCACTCGGGTGATCGAACAAGACCTTCGGCCCGGCGGCCGTTCGCACTATGTTCTGGTCGGCCCCGACGGCAGCGAGTACCCGGTCACGGGCATCTTCCGCGAGGTCGTCCTCCAGGAACGGATCGTGACCACCGATGAGTTTGCCGAGGGGTTTGCCCACCCTACGATAGATGACCTGCCCACTGGCATTGTCATGACATGCCTGTTCGAGGACCTCGGCGAGATGACCCGACTCACGCTGCGGATCCGGCATCCCTCGGCTGAGGAACGCCGCAAACACGAGGCCATGGGGGTGATCAACGGCTGGCACTCGAGCTTCGATTGTCTGGAGGCGTACCTTCCTAGCCTGAGTGGCTCCGAGGGGCCGCAAACCGTTTCCAGCGAACCCGGACAGGACCGCCTGGTCCTCACTCGCGTTTTGGCCGCCCCGCCGGCCATGGTATGGCGAGCCTGGACGGAGGGACAACACTTGCGACAGTGGTGTTGTCCGACGGATTTCATGGTCACACACGCCGACACAGAGCTGGTACTCGGCGGCCGGTGGCGGATAACCATGCGCTCCCCCGATGGGACGGATCTTACCTGTGGCGGTGAATATCGAGCGATTGTCGAGCCGAAACAGCTGGTGTTTACCCACGCCTGGTCAGATCCGGCTGGGGCGCTAGGGCATATGTCCGAGGTCACCGTGCTGCTCAGCGCGCAGGGCGACGAAACGCTGATGCGTTTTGAGCAAGTCCGCTTCAGGTCGCCTGAATCACGTAACGGGCACGCTCAAGGTTGGCAAGAAGCGTTTGTCAACCTGGCGAACCACCTGGCAAGCCAGACCGCCCAAGCCTAACACAAGAGGACAACATGCAAGCCTCAACCATGCATCAAGACGAAGCCGCGATCCGTGCGTTGGCCGCTGCATGGTCCCGTGCTCTGGAGGCCAAGGACCTCGCCGGCATGCTGGCCAACTACGCCCCGGACGTGGTGCTGTATGACCTGAAGCCGCCATTCAAGGTGGTCGGGATCGATGCATACCGCGATGTCTGGGCGGCCTGCCTACCCTACTTCCCGGACCGGTTCGCGTCCGAGCACCACAACCTTGAGGTGTTCGTCTCCGGCGATCTGGCCTTCGCCCACGGCCTGCACCGCATCCGCCCCATCGGCGAGGAGTCACCGGCCGGCAACACCTGGATGCGCTACACCATCGGTTACCAGCGATTGGGAGGCGAATGGCGAGTCGTCCACGAGCACGTGTCGGTGCCGATGAACCCGATGACCGGGCAGGCGTGTATGATCACCGACCCGGATCACCCAATGGAGACCCCCTGATGGCTTGCGACGCTCAGGGACTGGTGATCTCTGGTCGTACCCGACGGAGTTCCCCGTCACTGCCGCCGACCACGATGCTGCCGTCACTCGGATGAGCGGCGAGGGCATAGGCCCACCCCGTGAGCACCGGAATATCCTGGAGCAATTCCACCGTATCCGGGTCGATTACGCGGACATGGCCATCGGTGCAGGCGGCCAAGATCCCGGATCCATCCGCAAGCCAAGCGATCTCCAGTGGCTTCGCCGGCAGACGGGCAAAGCGAACCATCCGGCCGATCGTCGGCTGCCAGAGTCGAACCGTTTTGTCGGTGCTGGCCGAGGCCACCATGGGTAGAGCCTGGTCCCCCGGACGCAGGCAGACGGTGCTGACCGGCAGCGTATGCAAGCTGAGACTGCGAAGTAGTTGGCCGTCGTCCGGCTTCCAGACCCGAAGACTCTGGTCGATGCCTGCGCTGACTAGCGTCTGCCGGTCGGGCAGCCAGCACAGGGCGGTGACGCCTCGGGAGTGGCCACGGAGGGTTTGTGTTGGCTTGCCGGCCCTGGTGTCGTACAGGGTTACCGTGTGATCCAGGCTTGCCGCGGCCAGGGTGGTCGGGTCGCGCCAGGCCAGTGCCATTACCAGGTCATCGTACTCGGTGAAAGCCTCAAGTGGCTTGCCCGCCGGCCAGGACAGAATCTCGACTGAGCCCTGCTCAGCGGGGGTGCCGCCGGCCACCGCCAGCCGGTCCCCCGACGGCGAGAAGGCGAGCGTGTGCAGGTTCGCCGCCTCCACCTCGAGCTTGCGTTGCCGTTGCAGTTCTGGCCAGCCAAAGACATGCACGCCGGCCTGCGAGCAAACCAGCACCGACTTACCATCCGGTGTAAACGCCACGGCAGTAATCGGCGGTTCGGTGGCCTGCCCCGCCGCTGACACCAGGCAAACCGCCCAGGACACGCCGGTCATGAGTCTCGGGATGAGCATTGTTCAAGTTCCTTAGTCGATTATCTCGATTGAGCGGTGGGTGGTAAGCGCTGAGCCTGGGAAAGGCGTGGGCAGCACATCAGACGTCTGGGTTCCGAGCAGCGGGTGGAAGCCCGACGTGCGGTGGACAGAGTTCTGTCGATGGGCTCGAGTCAGACATGGGATGCAGCCGCCTTTTCCGAGCGGCAGGTCTGAACCCGCCAAGGCCGTGCTCGGTCACGGACGGGGCTCCTCTGTGATCGGCCCGCCTGTCGGACTCGGTGTCTTCGGTGGCAGTCAGCCCAACACTCGGCGGGTTCACACCCGCCGTTCAGTAAGAAGACACCCTGCAGGCACACCACTCCGACCAAGGTGGTCGATTTTAGTGGTTGGTGCGAAACTCTTCGCAAGTCAGCAGACCCCAGAGGAAGTCTTCGAACCATTCCCGTTGTTTGCCAGCAGGAGTCCCCTTGGCGAACTGGTCATCCCAGAAGCGACGTTCGGAAGCGCTGGGGCGACGGCTAAAGGCGGCCAGGTAAAAGGCCTCGACGATCTCCGATGGGCTCTTGCCCGCCGCGAGCAGTTTCTCCAGCCGGCCATCGCTGCTTTGTAGACGCTGGTTGAGCAACTCCCCGTTCAACAAGTGCAGCATCCGCCGCAAGCCATCCGTGGAAGGCGGAGCACTCTCGCACGAGACGTCTCGGCTGCAGCGACCGAGGATATCGAGGGACCGTGACGGCGTTCGTGGGCTCATCAGCGCCACTGCCCGGGTCCCACTTGGCTCCTCACCATACTTCTCGGGGATGTCCAGTACGTCTGAAATGGCATCGGCCAAGACTTCTGGCTCCAGGGGCCTACGCAGGGCGTGCGAATAAAACCGGTCATCGACCCGGTTCAGTGGGGTGGCATTTGCACTGCGGGCGTAGGTGGCGCTGCAAGCGATGACCTTGAGAGTGTGGCGTAGCTGATAGTCGTGCCTGACAAAATCCTCGGCAAGCTGGTCGAGTAGGACGGGGTGAGTCGCCGGGTTGGTGGCCCGCAGGTCGTCAACCGGCTCGACGAGCCCGCGGCCCATCATGCGTTGCCACAGCCGGTTCACGATCGCCTTGGCGAAATAAGGGTTGTCCGCATCGGTCAGCCAGTCCGCCAGCGCCTGCCGGCCATCCGGATCCGTCGCTGGTAACAAGCGTCCGCCGGGGATCCGCGGTCGGGCCGGTTCGAGGGTGACCGGGTGGGTGACTTCCGCGTCGGGGTTGATGGCGATGACCTGACCTCCCTCCAACTTCGCGAAGATGGCGGCCAGTCCGTGGTAGTCGTCCTGGGTCCAGCGATCGAGGGGATGGTTGTGGCAGTTGGCACACTTGAGCCGGCTGCCCATGAATAGCTCGGTCATGAACTCCGCCTGTTCGCCGGCGTTGCCGGTGGTCCGGTAAAAGTTGGCGGGGCCGTGCTCGTGGGTATCGCCCAAGGCGGTAAGTAAGGTCCTCGCCAACTCATCATAGCCGGTTCCGTCGCGGAGCTGGTCGGCCAACCAGCGGTGGTAGGCGGCCACGCCCGGCCCGTCCTGGCCGCTGCCACCCCTACCGCCGGAGCGGATCCGCAGCAGCTTGGCCAACTGCAGGGTCCAGTACTCGGTGAACGCCTCAGAGGCCAGCAACCGGTCGACCAACTGTGACCGCTTGTGCGGCGAGGTATCAGCCAGAAACGCCTCGACCTGCTCAGGGTTCGGCAGACGACCGGTCAGGTCAAGGGTCACTCGGCGTAGGAAGGTGATGTCATCGACAGGTGGCGAGGCCGGCAGGCCGAGCTGGGTCAGCGTCTTGAGGACCTGTTCGTCGATAACGTTGTGCCGCGGTTCCGTGCTCAGGTCGACCTTCGTCTCGGTCAGTGGCACAATCAGCTCGATTGGCACCACCTCGGTTGCGTAGCGAGCCACCACGATATGACGACCCCGACGCTGGACGGTGGCAGTCGCCTCATCCATCTCGACTTGCACCGCGGAGTCATCCTCCGCGGCGAAGACGGTCCAGTCGGTGACATCACGTTGGCTCCCGTCGGCGTAGTAGGCGGTGACACGCAGCGGGATGGCTTGGCCGACAACCTCGGCAACATGACTCGGTGGCGTGACCTCAATGCGACGCAACTCGCGGGCGGCGGTGTATGCGGCCCCCTGCTTGATCCAATCCAGCAGTAGCTCGGTACTCGGGTCGCCGTAGTCAATGACGCGGTTGCCGCCATGCTTGATCGTAGCGGTCGGCTTGAGTAGGAGAAGGCTCTCCTCGGGTTGGGCGAGGTTGATCCGGCGTCCTTCGAGTTGCCGGACGATGGCCTCGTAGTCGGCCTTCGGGCTGCCACCGTAGAGGGAGAGTTTAAAGCCGCCACGGCCGATGGCCGCACCATGGCAGGCACCGGTGTTACAGCCGAAGCGGGTGAAGATCGGCATCACCTGGTTGGCGAAGTCCACGTCCGCGGCCCGGGCATCGACAGTCACCAGGACAACCGACCAGAAGGCCGCGGCCAGGATTAAGAGGGTTCGGTTCATGGTCGACGTTCCGTTCTTACTAACCAAGAAGTTCCTGGACGACCTTGGATCCGTCAGGTGCGACCCGGACCGGGCGGCCGTCGGGGGTGTGCAATTCGAGTCCCGGGTCGATGCCTAGCAAGGTGTAAATGGTCGCTGTCAGGTCGGCCGGAGTCACCGGGTTGTCCTTGGGGTACTCGGCGACCGAATCGCTCTGGCCCACTACTTGGCCGCCGCGGACACCGCTGCCGGCCAGGGCGACGCTGAAGACGTTAGGCCAGTGATCCCGGCCGCCGTTGGCATTGATCTTAGGCGTGCGGCCGAACTCGCCCATGACGATGACCAGGGTCTCGCCCAGCAGGCTCCGGTCAGACAAGTCATTGATTAGACCGCTCAAGGCCCGGTCGAGCGACGGCAGCATGGCATTCTTGTCGGTGGGGTAACGCTCCTTGAGCTTGACCACGTCGGCGTGGGTGTCCCAACCAGAGCTATGCACCGTGACGAAGGGAACACCCCGCTCGACAAGCCGCCGGGCCAGCAGGCAACTCTGGCCCAGATTGTTGCCGAAGCCGTAGCGTTGCCGCAACTTCGCCGGCTCATCGGATAGGTCGAAGGCGCGTTTGGCGGCCGGGGAGGCGATCAGGTTGTAGGCCCGCTCCAGATCGAGGTCACCGTTGGTGCCGGCGCCTGCGTCCTTGGCACGGCTGAACTGGTCTAAGGCATCGACGAACTTGCGGCGGCGCCCCAGGCGATCCAGGTCAAGGCCCCGGTAGAAGTCGAGGTCACGAACCCGGAATCGGCCGCTACCGGCGTTGCCGGTGACCGTGAACGGCCGGGTCGAGCCGGGCAGGAAGCCGTTGCCGGAGACGTTGCCGGAGAACTGGGGGACCGCCATGTTCGACGGCAACACGCCGTTCTGGCCACGGAGCTGGGCGACAGTAGCACCCAGGGTCGGGTACTCCAGGGCGGGCGACGGCTTGTACCCGGTCATCAGGTAGTGAGTGCCGAAGGAGTGTTCGCCCAGCGGCGAGGTCATTGATCGGACGACCGCCAGCTTGTCCATGATCTGGGCGGTTTGCTCAAGGCACTCGCTGACCCGCAGACCAGCCACCTTGGTCGGGATGGTGCTCAGGGGACCACGGACTTCCTCGGGAGCGTCCGGTTTCGGGTCGAAGGTCTCCAGGTGGCTTGGGCCCCCATCGAGCCAGATCAAGATGCAGGACTTGGCCTTGGCGGCCCCGGCGGAAGCGGCTCGGAGTTGCAGCCACGGGGCTAAGCTCAGGCCGAAGGCGGTCAGGCCGCCGACGCGGACGAAATCGCGGCGATTGACACCGTCACATCGTTTCGTGCTCATGGGTATGGTTTTCCTTTCCTGGAGGAAGCTTACGGTTATTTGTTCGGACGCTTCATCTGGCTGCGGTCAGCGGGGGCCTGGTTGAGCCAATCCGCCAGCGTGTCGCGGTCCTCGCCCAGCACCTCGGCCAAGGCTCCCAGCACGTGCGGGTCCGGCGAGAACACCGGCTGCACGAAGGCGAAGTTCCGCAGCACCTTCCCGTCTTTGGCCACCACCACCGTCATCGCCACCTTGCGGTTCAACCCGTAGGCGCCCGGCCCCTCCCGCCCGTCCCGCGTGTGTGTCATCCGCAACGCCTTCCCGGCACTTTCGATGTAGCCGAACTTCTCCGGCTCGAATCCGGACACATCCTCACCCAGGAACACCACCGTCACGTCCAGGCCGCCGTCGCTCCGCGTCACCACCCGATCCAGCGCCATGCCCAAGAAGTACAGCCCCTTGATCGTCACCTCGGAGTCGTCCAAGAAGATCAGCACCTGGGGCTTACCCCCGGCCGAGACCACCGGGTCGTACGTACGGCCCTTGCGGGGCCCGACCAGCTCGACGACCTGAAAGGGACGGAGTTGCTCGCCCCGCTGTGGGCCGGAGTAGACGACGTCAGCGCGGCCGCGGTTGAACCCCGCGGGGTCCTTGACCTCGACCTTCTTGTTAGGGTAGCGTTTCTTCTGCTTCGGCTTGTCGCCGCCAGACTTCATCCAGCGGATCACGTCCTGCTTGGTGGCCCCGCCACTCTCGACCTTGCGGCGGATGTCCGGACGGGCCTTGAGCAGCTGCTCGTACGCCCGATCCCAGTCGGCCTCGTCCTTGTCGGTCTTAGGGAACTTGTCCGAACGCGCGATACCCTTGCCGCGTGGCTGGTTGAAGCTTGCCTTGTACGGGTAGTCCTCTCCCACCACCTGGCGACCTTTGCCACGGGCCGGCGGGATGATCCATTGGGCGCTCGGCACGTTCTCGGGCCCCTTCTTCCAGACGTCCAGCAACACGCGGAGGTCCTTGGCCAGGCTGCCTGGGTCGTGCGGGGGCATGTGCTGGTTGGGATCCCAACCGTTCTGTACGAACAAGTTCAGAGTGCTCATGCCGACGCGGTGGCAGTCGAAGCAGGCGTTGCCTTCGATGTGAATCGTCCGCATGTCCCAGTTCTTACCACCGATGACGTAGTAGGGGGAGTCCCGGTCAAGGATGGGGACGACGTTCTCCTGGGTGCCGGGGATCTTGGCGGCGTTGATAAAGGTGTTGGTGATGAAGGGGTCTGCCTGATGGCACTCGACACATTGAACGTGTCCAGGAGGGACATAGGCCCGGTTAAATTCCTCGGGATCGTCGATCCAGGGCATGACGCCCCGCATGCGGAGGGTGTGCTTGTCGAGCGTGACCCACGGGTCGATCTTGTCGCTGCTTTCAAAGAACGCGGTCGCGCCGGTCTTCTTGTTGTAGCCGATCAATTGTACCGAGCCAAACGCATGCTTGTGGCTCTCACTCGAGTTGCGGCCGAAGCTCACCCAGACCACGTGCGGCAGAGGTTTGCCGTCCGCGGTCCTGCCTTCGTACCTCTGTAGCGTTGACCCGGATATCGTATTCTTGCCGAGCCGTGTTGGGTTATCGCAGGACACCCCGAGGTTCCCGTAGGTCTGCACGCCGTCGACATAAAGCGGAATCTCGACAGACTTGCCGAGGTCGACCCTTGGCGGGACGCCCAGTTCGGGCTCGACCATCTTGGCGTACGCGAAGGCGGTGTCCGGGAAGTGATGGGATTTGTGGTCGTCCTTGTCTCGGAAACGCACACTGGTCGTGGACACAAAGTTCGCATCGGTACCGGACGAGGGTTCCGGTGGTGCCGATGGGTTCGCCTTCGGGTCGCCGCCCCAGCCGGCCAGCATACCGAGCACCGCCGCAGCGATGGCCGGCCCGAGAACCTTAGGGTTCTTGATCCATTTCATTACTTGCTAACCTCGAATCATCCCAACTCTGCTATCACGGCGATACCCGGGAAAGCCAGCCGTGGCCACTCCCCGGCACCGCGGGTCATTAACGCTTTCGCATCATCCGGCCGCGGTCGGCGGTGGCCTGGTTGAGCCAACCCGCCAGCGTGTCGCGGTCCTCGCCCAGCACCTCGGCCAAGGCTCCCAGCACGTGCGGGTCCGGCGAGAACACCGGCTGCACGAAGGCGAAGTTCCTACCCGAGCCGAGGGCTGCGGCCACCAGGGCGATGATCAGTACCCGCATGGAAAACCCCGTACTTTAGCGTTTCGTTGGCCGTGTGTCGCAGGCACGTGATACGTGCCTGCGACAGCATCGTGTGGTCAGTCCCGTTCACGCCGCATGCGCCCACGTTCGTCGGTCATCTCATTCAGCCAGCCAGCAACCGTGTCCCGGTCTTTGCCGACAGCCTCGGCCAGGGCGCCGAGCACGTGCGGGTCGGGCAAGAGCATCCCCTGCGGAAAGACGAAGTTGTACATGACTTTGCCACCCTTGGCGAAGATGATCGTCTGGGCCACGTTGCGGTTCAAGCCGTAGTTGCCAGGTCCGTCGCGGCCATCCGGGGAGAGGGCGATCAGGTCAAAGCGGTTCTGGAGGGCGTCGTTGAGCCGGCCGGTGAAGGCGCGTATGGCGTTCTGGTCATCGCCGAGGAAGACGATCGAGGTGTGCAGATCCGTCTCGGCCTTGCGGGAGAGGTTGTTGACCACCTCGGCGAGGCCGAACGCGCCACGGACACCGACGCCCTCGCTGTTCATGATGAGCAGGAGTTGTGGCTTGCCCTCGGCCAGGGCCACCGGGTCGACCTGCTTGCCATTGAGGTCGCCGGACAGGCCGATCGCCTTGAGCGTCGGCAGCTTCTCGCCGGGCTGCGGGCCGGAGAAGACCGGCTTCTCCTGATTCTTGCCGAACTCCTTCGGATCCTTGACTTCCATGCGTCGCCGATTGCGGTAGTCACGGCGCCGCTCGGCGGACATCGCACGGCCACCTTCGGGGAATGCGATCCGAAAGAGTCCGCCGGCTTCTTCGCGGGTTAGCTTGCCGGCTTCGACCAGTTCCCCGAGTTTCTTACGCAGCGCGGCCCGCGGGTCGGGGCGGTCACCGCGACGCTCATTCCGCTCGCCCCGGTCACCCCTCAGGCGTTCGAGGATCTGCTCCTTGGTCACGCGGCCGCTCTCAATGGCCTGGCGGAGCCGCGGGCTTTCCTTGAGCATCTGCTCATAGCGTTTCTCCAGCTCGCCCTCGTTGCGTCGCTCCTGGGCAGGGATGCCTCCCGACCAGGCGACCATGATCGTCAGCGTCAGAATCCATGCTTTCATTACGCGAACCTCTTCGATGTCATCAGGCCGGCACGCTCCGCCGCGCCGGGCTCGGTCGTGGGTTATCCGGTACTTCGGAGGGTACCGCTCATTCCGGGCCTAACAGCTCGACCGCGGTGATTTCCAGACCTGCTTCCCGTTTCTCGGTCAGGCAGAACCAGTAGAGGAGCTCCAGGCCAGGGCCGGGTTCGGGCTTCATCTTGCCGTCGAGCAGGTGGAAAGCCGCCAGCGGCAGGACGATGTCGAACTTCCCCGGCGCAACCTTCCGGCTCGTGCCGTACTTGCTTCGTTCGGTGCGGTCCTGGTCCACCGCGGTAAAGCCGACCAGGATCTCAGCCGCGACACGGACCTTGCCGCGGACGCGGAAGCGGCTGCCGCGGGTGAAGGCCACCGGGCCAGCCGCCCGCCGGGCCACGTCTAGCCCGACCAGGTAATTCACCCCGCCACTCGGGCCGACGCGAGCCGGCTCCGCCCGAACACTCCCAACGTCCTCCCGCGGATTCGGGAATTCGGCAAAAAAGCGGCGCCGGGCATCCTCCGGTGTGATCTCCCCACGGTCGACGGCACTGCTGAGCTGCAAGCGGCAGGCCACCATGGCCGAGTACCATTCCCCGGAATCGACATCTTTCTGCAGGTCCGCCCGCCAGACGCGAGTCGCTCGCAGCAAGGGGATCACCTGGAGGGCGTCGCGGCCCTCCACCGAGGCCACCGTGCGGTGCCCGGCGGGTACCTCGACGATGTGGTGGTCGGTCAACTGTTCGAGGCGAACGCGGCCCTCACGGACGGTCAGCACAGTGCGAGCGGCTTCGGCCGTGACATCGAACTGCGTGCCGAGCACCTCCAGGGTAGCCGCGGGGGTGTACACCCGCAGCGGCTTGCCCGCGGGCTGCGGCGGGACCGAAGCCGTCAGGCTGCCTTGCCTCAGGTGCCACTCCTTCTGCTCGCGATCGGAGATGGTCAGCGCCGATATCCCTGACAGCGTGGCCGTGGATCCGTCGCGAAAGCGGAGCTTTACCGAGGCATCTAGGGTCAAGCACTCCAACGTCCCGCCGTGCAGCTTCCTCCCCGCGGCCAGGTG
This sequence comes from uncultured Alcaligenaceae bacterium, assembly GCA_964410665.1. Taxonomy (GTDB): domain Bacteria; phylum Planctomycetota; class Planctomycetia; order Gemmatales; family Gemmataceae; genus CAYPIE01. The sequence continues at coordinate 56,508 of CAYPIE010000011.1, read as the reverse complement.
TCGGTCGACCTGGCCGCCGTCGCCGGTCCAGCGGACCGAGCCCTCCGTCCGGACCACGGTGACAATCTCCGGGTCAGGCGGCAGGAACACGAACAGGCCCACGATCAGCAGCACCAGCGCAGCGACCTCGCCCGCTAGCCACCACCAGGGTGTGCCCCGAGCTTTCGCGTTCCCGGGCAATGAGGGTGCTATACGGACGGAATCAGCCCCGTCCAGCTCGGACTCGGCGTCCTCAACTCCATTCGCGGACAGTGCTGCGTGGATACCGGCCAACCGTAGGTAGAGACGCCGCGTCTCGGAATCGGACTCCAGCTGTCCGGACAGTGCCGCCACCTCCTCGGGCGTAGCGATGCCGTCCAGGTGTCGTTGGATCTGCCTCACCGAGTCGTTCTCGCTCATGCTTCGGCCCCGCGCAGGTAGGACTCGATGCAGTGGTGCAAGGCGAGCCGGATACGCTGAAGCGTCTTGTAAATGGCCTCGACCGAGCGGCCGTCACGCCGGGACAACTCGCCCACCGAGTACTCCTGGTAGTAGTAGCCGTCGATCAGTCGCCGCTGAGGTTCCCCGAGCCGGCTCAGGCAGCGGTGCAAGTAGGCTTGCCGCTCGTGGAGTTCGCTGACCTGCTCCTGGGCATCCTGGTAGAGTAATTGCGCGGCGCGCTCGGTCAGCTGAGCGCGCCGCTGGCTCTTCCGCAAGAAGCGACGAACCTCGGTCCGCACAAAGCCCAGGGCCCAGGCCACAAAGGGCCGCTCGGGATCGTAGTCGGCAAACCGCCGCCATAAGGCAACCGAGCATTCCTGCATAATGTCGCGGGCATCGGCCCGGTGCGGGACGGCGACCAGGATATACCGCATAAGCGCCGGCTCGTGCTGAATCAGCAGTCGTGTGAAACGTTCGTGGCGATCATCGAGGTCCATACCTTAAGTCCGCCGCTCGGCACCGATTTGGACAGGGAACCTGCGACCGTCCGCGCTTTTCTGAAACGACCCGATGATGGTTTCGCCTTATCGAATTTTCCAGTACCCGGAGACACACAAACTTCAGCTTGAATATGATAGGATAAACACCCGGCTCCGACGAACGCAAAACCAGCCCTCCGACGGGTTTGGGGCTGGCTTGAAGAATGTGTTTGCGAAGCGTAACTCCTTCGACAGAGATAACTTACTGCACACACCTACCAGCTCGGGGTGCTCCAGAGTCACCTCCTTCACACCCCCAATACGCCCAGAAATGTCCCGAAACTGTCCTCAAACTGTCCACTTTATCTCCGCTAATCACCGTGCATGCGAAGCTCAAAGCGAATCTCTGAGCGGTCCGATCGGCCGGACCTAACTGTACACTTGCCCCCTATTTCTATATATGCAACCGCGGGGGCAGAACCGCGAGGTTTTTCCAACAGGGTCGCACCCTCCCAGACGACCGCGGCGAGGACGATCCGCTTCCCGGCATTACCAGCTCAGCACGCCATTACTCTGAGCAAACGCATCGGCCTCGATGCCCGAGCGATGCAGCATCCGCACAAACAGGTTGCACAACGGCGTGCCTTCCTTGGTTGCCACGTACTGACCGTGCCGGAATTTCCCGCCGGCCAGGAAGATTGGCAAGTTCCGCGCGTGGTGAGCGTTGGCGTTGCCCAGGTTGCTCCCAAACAGGATCGAGGTGTGATCGAGTAGCGTCGCGTCCGCCTCGGTCTTTGCCTTCATCTGGTCCAGCAGACGGACGAAGCAGCCGATGATCTCGGTTTCAATCTTTTGCAGCTGGGCGATCTTCTCTTTATCCTGGCCGTGGTGCGATAGGTTGTGGTGGTTGCCAGTGACCCCTTCGACCTTGGGCACGATGTAATGGTCCTGGATCATCATGCTGACCACCCGGGTCGAGTCGGTCTGAAGAATCAACGGAATGAGATCGATCAGGAGCTCAGCCCGCCCGATCAGGTCGGCTGGATCCGGGATATCGGTCGGGGGTTCGGCAGCTACCTTGGGCTTAGGCTTGTCGATCCACCCCTGCGCCCTGGCGATGTTGGTTTCCGCCTTGCGGATAGAGGCGAAGTAGTCATCCAGCAAGTGATTGTCGGCCGTGCTGGCCTTGCGGCGTAGTGCCTTGGTTTGTGCGTCGAGCTGGTCGAGAATGCTGCGGCCATCCTCAAGTTGTTGTTTTTGGGCCCGAACTTCTTCCGGCTTGCCTGCCAAGAACAGCTTGGCGAACAGCTTGGCCGGACTGGTTTGGGACGGGATCATGACACCACCGCTGGTGTACGATTGGCTCTGCGCCTTCATCGTGCCCAGGGTGAGTGAGGGATAGCGGGTGAAGCCGCCGAGTTGTTTGGCGGCCACCTGGTCGATTGAGATCGTGTTGCGAAAGCCGCCCATACCTGGCTTGCGCGCGGCAGTCAGCCAGGTCATCTCGCTGTCGTGCGGTTGACGACCGGTTTGGTCCTCATGCTGCAACCCGGAAAACAGGGTAAAGTCCTGTCGATGCTCCTGGAGCAGTTCGAGGTAGGGAGTCACTTGGTAATCCGCGCCCGGCTTCTCGGGCCACAACAACTTCGGATATAGGCCAAGGGTGGTGCACAGAAAGACCAGCCGCTGTGGTGGCGGCGAGCTGGCCGCGAGCACTGGGCTCATCGACTCCAAAAGTGGCAAGGTCAGCGAGACACCGGATGCCTTGAGAAACGTGCGTCGGTTCAGTGGCTGGGTCATCATGTTAGGCCTTTTTGGAATGCTGGTGGAGTCGTTCAAACAGTGACTCGGCGGTTAACGCCGTACCGTCCTTATCCCGGATCGAAATCTCCCCGTCCTCGATCGCTTTTTCAAGTTGACGCTGGACCTTCTTGCGAGCAGCGCCACTTCCCGACGCGATGCCCGCACCAATGCCAGCAGCAATGCCCGCACCGATGCCGGCTCCTAACCCGCCCGCAAAACTGCCGTCCGCCAAGAGTGGGAACCATTCAAGTAGAATCATCGAACCATCCTTTTTGCCAGGATTGCTTTATTGGCGGCGAAACAGCCCACTCTGGACAACTTCGTGAATCAGGTCGCGTACCGGAAAATCATCTTCCCGCGTGCGCTCAAGCATGGCCTCGATGGTTTCGCGGTCGGCCAATTGGATTTCACCGCCGGTCGCATAGACCACCAGTCTCGAAACGAAGTTGCGCGCGACTTGCTCCTTATGGCCCAGCAGCAGCTCTTTGAACTCGTTGATCCCGGAAAACTGCTGGCCATCCGCCATCACCCCGCTGGGATCGACGGCCGGTCCCTGCTTGTAGGTCTTGCCGCGAAAGAGGGAAAACCCACCTCCACTCCCAGCCGTTGCTCGATAGCGCGTTCGGAAACTACCGATCGGGTCAAAACTCTCTAGGGCAAACCCGGGAGGGTCAATCTCCCGGTGGCATTTGGCGCAGGTCACATTGTCACGGTGCGCGGCCAGAATCTCGCGGATCGTCGTCTTGCCCCGGGTGTCCGGTTCGATCGAGCCGACCGACGGCGGTGGCGGCGGTGGGGGGGTGCCGAGCAAGTTGGTCAGCACAAAGTTGCCGCGCATCACGGGTGAGGTCACGGTGCCGTTGGCAGTGGTTTTGAGGATGGCCGCCTGAGTAAGCACACCCCCGCGTGGACTGTCCTCAGGGAGCTGGACCTTGCGGAATTCCTGTCCGGCGACTTTGGGCAACTGGTAGTGCTTGGCCAGGCGACGGTTGACGAAGGTGAAGTCGGAGTCAATCAGGTTGGTCAGGCTTAGATTCTGGTCGACCAGTTCGGTGAAAAACAGCTCGGTTTCTTGGCCCAGGGCGTTGCCGAGTAGTTCATCGTACTCCGGATACAGTTTGTCATCGGGGGTGGTGGCATCGAGCTGGTAAAGCCGTAACCACTGGCCTAAGAAATCGCGCACAAACCGGTTTGACTTGTCATCGGCGAGCATCCGCTCAACCTGTGTGGCCAGGGTTTTGGGATCCGAGAGCTTGCCCGCTGCCGCCAGGGCAAACAGCTCATCATCGGGCATACTCTTCCACAGGAAGTAGGACAACCGGTTGGCCAGCGCGTACTCGTCCAGTTCGCCTGGTTTGCTGGCAAACATCAAGAACTGGGGCGAGCTGAGAATCGACCGCAGCGGGATCTTCACCGCGTCGGAAAAACTCCGGCCTTGTTCGAGGGCCGGTTGGGCTAGCGCCAGAAACGAGGCGAGTTCCGCGTCGGTGGGCGGTCGCCGCAGGGCGTGGGTGGCAAAGCGCTGGACAATGTCCGCGATCTGCTTCATGGGCGGTTTGGTGAGTTTGACCTGGAACGGCCCTCGGTCGGAGCCATTGGTAGCCACCAGCTTGGTTCCGTGCAGCAGTTGCAGGGTTCGTTGTGGCGGCCAGGATTCGAACAGTGGGCCCTCAACCGTTTGGGATTTAATGGCGAGGCCCCTGCCCTTGTAGTGCTTGGCTCCACCAGCGAGGTAGACGAGGAATGCCTGTTGGCCCAGGTCGACCGTGACATAGGCAGAGTCGCCCGGCTTCATGTAGGCCAGCACTTCGAGCGTCTCGGTCTTCCCCGGGGGTAGGTCCACGGCCTTGAGTAGTTCGGCCCCGCCACTGGGTTCTTTTAGAATCAGCTTCGCGGTAACCGGAGTCTTCGACTGATAGGCGGCGACCTCCGCGGTAAGTCGGTACATCCCCGGCATCCGTACCTTGTAGTGGAACTTGGTGAGGTAGTCGAGGTCGGCGAACAGAGCGATGCCCCCATCGTCGAGGGCACGGGTCACACTGCCACCGTCTTGCAATGGCTTCTCGTGCCATTCCTCCAGCCAGGCGTAGCTCGTGACCTGTCGAATGAACGGGTTGCGACCAAGTTGGATGGCTCGGTCGAGGGCCTCATCCGCCGCCTTGAGATAACCCTCCATGTGTACCGCTGAGATCCGCTGGGTGGCACCGACCGTATCAAAACTACCAGACTCGACCTCATCGGGAACGCTGCTGGTAACATCGCCATCGATCTTGAGCAGATCGCGGAGCGTGTAGCTCAACTCAAGTTTGCTCAGCCGCCGGGCAGGAACGCGGCCAAGCTGTTGTTGTCGCGCACGGTTCACACTTTTGAGCTGTTTTTGCAGTGATGCCAGGGCGGGTTGCAGCACCTCGGCATCCGGGCGGCCTTCGGACTCCGGTGGCATCTCCCCGTTGCGAATACGGTCATAGACCCGTTCCCAGCGGCGGAAGGTATCGACATTGCCGAGATCATGACCAAGCTTGGTAAAGTCCAGAGGCGTGTCGGTGCCATCATCGTGACAGTGGATACACGCATTATCGATTAGCGTAGTCACTTGCTTGTTGGAAAACGTCTGAGCAGTGGTCTCGGCCGTGAACAGCCAGCCAAAGGCGATCAAGCTTGTGCAGAGAGTCTTTATCATCGTGCAGTCCCTACGAAGACAACTTGTCGATGGGGCATGGAATCACTTCGAATACATATTCACAAGCCAGTTAAAGTAGTGTGGCGATTACTCGACAAACCGGGTCGTGACCTCCCCAAGGCGAGTGAAGGCAGCCGTCACCGTATCGCCTGGGGCCACGCTGACCAGTTCGACCGGCGACCCGGGGATTACCAAGTCGCCAGCCCGCAGCACCTGACCGCGCCGGTGCAGATGGTTGATCAGCCAACGTAGCGAGGTTAGTGGGTTGCCCATGATTTCTGCCCCGATGCCCGAGTCGGCCAACTGCCCGTTTTTGAACAGGCCGACCCCCTCCATCTCCCAAGTAAACCCTGCGGGCACCGGGCGTGCCTCGCCGACCACCAGTGCGGCATGGATCCCGTTGGAGGCAATCAGTTCCTGCAGTGTAGATTCGCCACACCAGAAGTGAAAGTTGTGGATTTCAATCCCAGGTGCCACCGAGGCAATCGCATCATCCAAGGGCTGATCCGCGGCAATTCCATCCGGGAAATCGCGGGCCACGGTCAGGACAAATTCCGGCTCCACTGCTGGCTGAAAGTAGCGACTCCAGGGAAGACCTTCCGAGCCACGATGCACATGCGGCTCCAGCAACCGACCGCAGATAGGCTCATGGACGCCGAACTGCTGGCGGATGGCTGTGCTAGTACAGCCGACTTTGTAGCCGACTACTCGCTCCCCCTGGGTTATTCGTGTCGCGAGCACCCGATCTTGCACCGTGTAGGCATCTTCGATCGAAAGCTCCGAAATAGGGGGTAAAGCATGCTCCAACCGGTGCTGGGTGAACATGGAGAGGAAGGCTGTCGCGAATTCGTTGAGGTCAGGCATGGGTCGTGTCCCCCAGGCAGCTTTTCAGAAAACCGGGGCAAAGGTGCAGTTGTAGGTAGCATACCGCAGTTGCTCCCACGAAGCAGCCAACTTCTCCACAACCATCTCTGGCCTTTGGCCCGGCGGGTTCGCGAAGTCAGCCTGCGGCCGAGCGGACTTCCTTAGAGAATCGGTAAAATAGCACCATCCGGAGGGGAAGCGCCGTGCCGATACATGCTTGGACCCGCGTCGAATCTGCCATCAATCATCACTTTCACCAACGCTGGACCGTAGCAATCGCGGATGCCCTGAACGCGGGTCTTTTGCCTGCGGATTGTCGGCGCTGATCGAACAACACAGCGGCGGTGTCGTTCCCGACGTGCTTCCGGTCGAGCGACGCCGGCCCCCCTCAGAATCGTCGACCCAGCGGCACGCCCACCGTGCCGCAAACGCGGATGCGGATTGAAAGCCAAGCCAACACCCTTGCCCGTCGCACGAACCGAATCGCCATCTGCCACCGGCTGGGGGAGGTGGTGTGCCTCATCGAGTTCGTCTCCCCAAGGAACAAGGCGAGCAACGCAGCGGTACGATCCTTCGTGGACAAGACGCTTGCGTTCCTCGCGGCGGGAGTGCATGTACTACGAATCGATCCCTTTCCTCCTGGGCCACGTGATCCCATCCCTTGCACAGGCGGATTTGGGACGAGTTCGAAGACGTGCCGTTTGACCTCCCAGCCAAGGAGCCGTTGCGACTCGCCTCGTCTCAAACGGGGGACGAACGTGTTGGGCTGTCACCGGTGGGCTCCCCGGAGCCGTTCCGCGCCGGCGTGGTGCTGCCCGATTTGCCTGCAACGATTCAACGGCAATGATCCACGAGCTTCCACGAATGTGGGAAAGCGAAATCAACAATAGCAAAGTGATTCCGTTTAAGGCACGCCAGGAAGACCCCGATACAAATTGTTGAGATCTGATCCATCCCTTGCATGTCCCGAACGGGAGTTCGAGATGCAGCACGACCGGCGTTGCTTATCCGCAGCCTTCGGCAATGATGGTGTGCAAAAAGGAGGATGGATCGGTGCTGGGATGGGACTCTTTTTCTGGGTATTAATCAACGCTCCTGTTTATCTCTCCCCTGGCTACGTCCCCGACGACCTTCTCTTTGCCAGCGAAGCAAAACAGTTCGCGAGTGCATGGCAGGCAAAAGGAACGCTGGAGTTCATCACCACCCAAGACAACTACCGCGGCTATGGGGCCGCTTATTGGATTGGCTACGCCGGGCTATTTCGACTCGACAACGACGGTCTGGCCCTGATGCGGGCGGTCGCCTTGTTGTGCATGCTGCTCGTCCCGGCCTGTTACTGGTTCCATGCGCATCAGCGGAGGGCTCCGTTTGGCTGGGCGGCGATCTTGTTGTGGTTGACCACCCCCATGGCGTGGTGGACCGGGAAGCTTACCGGTCCCGAGCTGCCCTCGATGGCGCTCGGACTCGTAGGTGTGGTTGTCGCTACCTCCCGGTCGGATTCATGGTCGCGTTTGTTTGGGGGAGTGCTCCTCGGTTTGGCGGTAGCCATCAAGTTAAACGCCTTACCCATGGTGGTTTTTGCGATGACTCTGGGCCTGCTCCGGGGACCGAGTCGTGTGAAGTTTCTCGCGGCCACCCTTCTTGGCTTGGCTCTCGGTACACTCGGGGGCAACTATTTTGCGATCAACGCTCCCGATGTATTCCAGCAAAACGTGGCGAAGCATTCATTCGATGTTGCCTACTCATGGGACCAGTTCGTCCGGTTATTTTCGCAAGACCGATGGTGCTGGGACGCAGTCTACAATGGCAACTTGTTCAGTTTCGGCATCACCCTTGTTGCCCTCACCCAGTTGGCAGTTCTCCTCGCAGTCCATCGCATGCCCCTCCCCGTGTGGATCGCTATGATCCTCACCCTGGCAGCTTCGGTGTTCATGTTCCTTTCGAATGGGTTATTTTATGGCTGGTATTGGTTCCCGATGATCCCGTTACTCTGTCTCTGCCTGTGCGAGGTTCCGGAGACGAGCGATTCAGCGACGCGGTGGGTGTGGGCAGTCTTTGCCGTCTGCGTTGCCTTGGGAAACTTTGCCACACAATACCAACTGATCCATCAACAACTCCGCGTGAAGTACTCCCACCTCGAGACCCTCGAAGCCTTGCCCATGATCGAGGCACGACTCGACAGAATGTTCAGCGCAATGCCCCCGGAGATGCGACCACGACAAGTCATCGATTACACGTTCTACGATGTACCACTCTCTTTACAGACGGTCCCTGTGGTCTGCGGACACTGGGAGCCCGAACGCCTGCTGGATTGCTTGAAACGGCCTAGTCCCAAGACAGTGCGCGTGGCCATGGTAGGCAGCAACGCCATGGTCAACGAAGAAACCGGTTGGGCAAAGCGTTGGCCAATCTTTGCACCCGCGCACGCAACTGGATATGTGAGTGTTCTGTACAAAGACGAATTCGTCACCGTGTTCGAGTATTTGATCCCCGAACCAGGATTTTGATCCCAAGGTTTTCACTCGATTCTGGTGATTCCAGATCACTTCTCGCGTTCTCACCCATAAGCAAAGCGTAAACGCTCGAAGGAAGCGGCGAACTTCTCCGGGCTGACTTGCTGAGTGTTGTCCCAAGAGCAAACGGACTTAGAGCAGAGCCTCCCACTTCGGCATCAGGTACACCTCCTGGCTTATCCAGTAGTCCCCCTCCGCCCAGAATTCGGCCTTGAGCAACGCCATTGGGAAGCCGGTGTCCCCTGACCGGATGACCAACTTCGGGTCGCGGCATGTCAGTGATTCGTCCGAGCCGACAGCGTACTTGGCCGCTCCGGTCCCCCACGAGAAACCCATGACGATGATCGGAGTGCCCAACTTGCACGGCATCTCGATCTCCATCACATTCCAGACCTTCCTCTTCTTGGTCAGCTTCTCGCCGACGAACCGGACGCGGTTGAGCTCGACCGCCCAGGCAGTCGTGCGTCGATCGCTCCTCGGTTCCCCAAACAGCCGGTGCAGGCGGGTGTGGTCGGTCGGGATACCCCGTTCGGTGAGGAACTCGGCGATCTCGCGCCAGGTGAAGCCTTTGTCGCGTAACACCTGCACGGCTTCCCGATACTCCTCCAGCCGGACTTTGCTGGGTGCGGCTTTCGCCGCGGCGGTGATCTCATCGGGGCCCATGGAAGCTCTCCAGGGTGGGCAAAGTGAGGGGAATCGACATCGCAACGATGATAACCAGTTTGCACCAAAATGCAACGTTTGCAACAGATCTCAACAGAATACATCCGGTTTGGACTCGACCCAGGTCGGGCGAGATACGCGTCCGAAATACGGTGACTCTCTGGAAGCTGCGAAGTGGAGGCCAGACCAACGACCTCGCCAGGGAGCTGATAAGATACGGATGGCCTGAGGAGAAACACCATGCCGATGCACGATTGGACACACGTCGAACCCACAATCTATCATCACTTTCACCAGCGATGGACGGTTGCCATTGCCGATGCATTGAACGCCGGTCTGTTGCCTGCGGGATTGTCTGCGCTGATCGAGCAACACACGGGCGGTCTTGTCCCTGACGTCCTCACGGTCGAGCGACGCAGCCTCCCTCAAGAGGCCCGACCGAGCGGCCCCGCTACCGTCCCACAAACACGGCTGCGGGTTGAAACCCAAGCCCATACTCTTGCTCGTCGCGCCAATCGAATTGCCATCCGCCACCGGCTCGGGGAGGTGGTATGCATCATCGAGATCGTCTCGCCCGGCAATAAGGCCAGCAACGCGGCAATCAGGTCGTTCGTCGAGAAGACGTTCGCGTTTCTAACAGCGGGCGTGCATGTACTGCTGGTCGATCCGTTCCCTCCCGGCCCACGCGATCCACATTCCTTGCACAAGCGGATTTGGGACGAGTTCGAAGAAGTGCCGTTTGATCTGCCGGCGGAAGAGCCGTTGCTGCTCGCCGCATACCGGGCCGGCGACGACAGCGTTGGCTTATCGCCAGCCGCTTTCATCGAGCCGTTCCGGGTCGGCGCAGCCATGCCCGACATGCCCGCCTGGGTTAACGCAGACTCGTTCGTTCCGGTACCCCTAGAGAGCAGCTATCAAGCGGCCTGGGTGGTTTGTCCGGCGGACTTCCGGTATTTGGTTGAACACGGGCGTTTGCCTGAGGGCTAGATCATGGCCGCTTGGCACGCCCTTCGACGACTTTGGGTGTGCCAAGCGACGGAACGGGCGACCATCTACCCCAGGAGGAGAAGCTCTTGAGGACTTCATTTGGGCGGTGCATCCGATGGCCAGTAGCCGTTCGAGTCCTTACTTCCCGTGGCCTGGCGACTGAAGTTCCTGGAGGACCTAATCGGCCCCGAACGACGCGCTCGGCGGGAACTCCTTGAAGGTGCCGATGAACTTACCGACCACCGCTTGGGCCGGGACGAACGTCGAAAGCTTGTCCGCCCACCAACGCCAGTACATCTTCGAGTCGCGCATAAATCGCTCGTAGGGGTCCTGTCGCAGGCTGATCACGTACGGCATGTTCACCTTCCGCAAAACCGAATCCTGTAGGTTGCCCTCCTGGACTTTGAAGTGGATCTTCCAGTTATCGACCCGGACCGCGTTCAAGCTGGCGTTGTCGTCGAAGTAGAAGATCTCCCGCCGCGGGCCGTTCTTCACCTCCCCCTGAAAGAACGGCAGAAAGTTGTAGCCGTCGAGGTGGACCTTGAACTTCTGGTCGCCGGCCTGGTGCCCTTTTTTGAGCTTCTCTTTGATGTCCGGATCGCTGGCCGCGGCCAGGAAGGTAGGAGTCCAGTCCTCGTGGGACATGACCGCATTGACCACGGTGCCCGGCTCAATCACGCCCGGCCAGCGGACAACGCACGGGACGCGGAAGCCGCCTTCCCAGGTCGTCCCCTTTTCGCCGTGGAACGGTGTGCAGCCGCCGTCCGGCCAGCTCATGACTTCGGCCCCGTTGTCCGACGAGATCACGACGATGGTGTTGTCGGCGATGCCCAGGTCGTCGAGCTTCTTGAGCAGTTCGCCGACGACCCAGTCGAACTCGGCCATACCATCAGCATACAGCCCGAAGCCCGTCTTGTTTTCCCACTCCTTCGACAGGCGGGTAAAGACGTGCATCCGAGTGAGGTTGTGCCAGAGGAAGAATGGTTTGTCTGCCTGGTGGGAGCGGTCGATGAAATCGAGAGACCGCTTCATAAGGTCCTGCTCGACCGTCTCCATACGTTTGCGGGTCAGTGGCCCGGTGTCCTTGATCGTCTGCTTGCCGACTTTCCCGAAACGCGGATCGAGGGTTGGATCATCCTCATCGTTCGCCTTACATTCGAGCACGCCGCGGGGCCCAAACTTCGCCTTGAACGCGGGGTTCTTGGGGTAATCCGGGTCTTCTGGCTCCTCCTCGGCGTTAAGCACGACAGCACTCCGCGATCGGATCCACACCGTCGCGGAACGATTGTATAAATGGGTGAACACGCCAGCCCACGACGAATCGGCTACTCCCGGCAAGGCCAGACAACTAGAGTAGAAGGAGTCAACGGGGTAGGGAAGTAATTTACGGTAAGCCCCGGCCGGTTCACTCGCCTGTCGGAGAACTTCGGTCGTGGCCATCGAGCCTGCTTATCCGCCGGAGCCCACCACCCGCGAGGTTCGCTCGGAGCTGACGCGGGTACTGAGCTCTGCCGACTTCGCGGCGTCACCACAGCTGAGCAAGTTCCTCGCGTTCGTGGTCCACGAGACGCTTGGGGGCCGTGGAGCCCATATCAAGGAAAGAACCATCGCGGTGCAGGCGCTCGACCGCGACCGGACTTTTGACCCCCGCCTCGATCCCATCGTACGCATGGCGGCCGGGAAGTTACGCAAGGCACTCGAGCGGTACTACGGAAACAAAGGGAACAACAACCGGTTGCGCATCGAAGTTCCCAAGGGCGGCTAACGTCCGCGCTTTCGGATCGAGCCATTCCTACCCAGGAACCATGAAACGTGGACGTCGGATGATGCCCGTGGCTGCCTTGCGGACCAAGCCTCGAACCGCCCGCTGGTGGCCGTGGTTCCGCTCATGGTCTTTGCAGGGCCCGCATCCGCCCGCCACCTTGCCGATGCTGGTCCGCCGGCTGGTCCCAGCACGAAGCGTCCAATCGGAATCTCTCGATGCTCTAAAGAAGTCTCACACACCATGAAGTGTTCCGCACCCGGAAATGCAATCGCGCAGGCGGTGCGGGACTCATCGCCACAAATTCCTACGTAAAACGATGATGCCACCTACTTTTTCCGTGCAACGCTTGATTGCCCTCAACGAAACCCACCTTGATCAGCTTGCCGCTGTTCTGCTGGATTGCGTGGAGGGCGGGGCGTCCGTGAGCTTTATGTACCCCTTGACCTACGAGCGTTCCGTGGGATTCTGGCGGCAAGTAGCTCAGGGAGTGGACGCAGGCAAGGGGGTACTGTTGGTCGCGACCGACGCCCAAGGCATCTGCGGGACAGTGCAATTGGTGTTCGACCAACCCGAGAACCAACCCCACCGCGCTGATTTGGCCAAGATGCTGGTGCATCGCCGGGCACGGCGTCAAGGGTTGGGCGCTGCGTTGGTCCGTGCCGCTGAAGCGACAGCACGGGAGTGTGGCAAAACGCTACTAGTACTGGATGCCGTCACAGGAGGCGATGCGGCTCGTCTGTATGAGCGGCTGGGCTGGCAACGAGTCGGAGACATCCCGAATTATGCCTTAATGCCCCAAGGGGGGTTCTGCAGCACCACGGTGTATTACCGGGAACTCGGCGATCCGATGTACGCAAGCTCGGATCCTGACTGAGGCTGGTCCTGGTCGTCGGGTAGTGCAAGGGCTCCTAGCTCAAACCAGGCGCCGAGCCGGAACCGAGCCTCTCCATGGAAGGCCGGTGGACCTGCCTTTTCGGCTCGGCGGGTGTGAACCCGCCGAGGTTGCGCAGGTTCACACCCAGGCCACAACGAAAAAGTGACAGCCCCGGGTAGATCCGGCACAACCTCGACAGGTTCACACCCAGGCCACAACGGCAAAGTGACAGCCTCGGGTAGATCCGGCGCAACCTCAGCGGGTTCACACCCGCCGAGCCGAAGGAAGCGCAGATCTCTGCCCTCCACACGCATGCCTGCGGCCCCTCCGGCATACCGAGCCTCTCCCACGCCCTTCGAAGACCAAGGGCGTGCCACCCAAGCCTTGTGGACGAACAACGGCAGGACGTTTCAGACGTGCTGGTAAGCCGACGGCTCAACGAGGAGTCCCCAGCCCCACTGCGGAGAGGGGTGCCAGCTCGAAACTCAGTTTCCCGCCATCTTGTTGAAGCTTGGTCATGCAGCCAGGGTTGGACTCGATCAACAAGCTCAGTTCTTGATCCTGGTTCCAGTTAAGATGAAGCAGTTGCGGTTGGTCTGAGCAGTTAAATGCCACGATACTGCCACCACTTTCCAGCGTTCGCTGATAGGCCAGGGTCTTGGCCGGATCATCGGCCAACAAATACTTCAACTCACCATCCACCAGCTCGGGCCGCTGCTTGCGAAGGCGTATCAGCTTGCGGTAGTACTTTAGTAACTCCAAGTTCGGCGTGACCGGGATCGCCTCACCGATGGTCCCATCGGGACGATACTGCTGTGGTTGATGGGCAATGTCCTCCCAGACCAACGGCTTGCGGCAATCTGGGTCGTCCGCCCCCCACATGCCACGCTCATCGCCATTCCAGATATGCGGAGCACTCATAAAGGTGAACTGGTGCAACAGCAGCATGCGCATCTGTCGAAGCGTGATTGCATCGGGCGGGCCAATATCCAACGCCGGGTTGCCCCGGGCGTTCATGTGGAATTTGTACTTTTGTTTATTGATAAACGACGTTGCCAGCCGAGGCGTATCATGGCTGGCCGCCAGATTCATCAGACTGCGTCTTGTGGACGGGTTGTAGTCGGCGTAAACCACCTTCATCGCGGCCACAAATGCACTGGGTTTCAGACCACCGTTGGCCTGCGCAAACAAGCCGCGGGCGGGTTTATACCACTGGTAGTGCATCACGGAGTCAAAGACGTCGCCTTTGAGAAATGGTCGCGGGTCCATCAGCTGGTCAGGCCATTTCGTCCACCAGGCTTCGCCCACAAGAAGTGCCTCCGGCTGGATGCGACGGACAAACCGACGGTAGTCGCGCCAGAAGCCTAAGGGCACATGTTCGGCCACATCAAGACGAAAGCCATCCACACCATCGCTGGGGTCGCCGTCGCCATTAGGGTCGAGCCAGCGTCGGGTGACGTTGAAGATATGCCGCTTGATCTCTGGATGAAGGTCTCCTTCGTAGGGATAGCCGGGTCGCTTTCGCGCCTGCGTCACCTTCTTTAGTTCCGGCAGCGACTTCACGCCGATCCACCCCTCATAGCGGAATTCATTGTCCGGGGTGTCGGGATCATCAAACGCCGTAATGTCATACCAGTCACGGAAGCGACTGTTGCGCTGATGCCGCCGCAAATCTTTCCATGCCCAGAAGGTGACGCCGGTGTGGTTCCAGGAGTAATCCATGATCACACGGATCTTCCGTCGATGCATCTCACGGATAAGTTTTAAGAACAGTCGATCGGCGGCGGTAAACCGCCAGGTGTGAGGATCCAGGGGATCTTCGGCGGCCATGATCGCCGCGTCGGCATCAGGGTCGGGACCGAAGTTCCGATCGATGTGTCGATAATTGCGGGCATCATACTTATGCAGCGAAGGGGCATCGTTTAAGGGATTAAAATAAACCGCCGTAACGCCCAGTTCCTGGAGATAATCCAGCTTGTCTAGGACCCCTTGCAGATCACCACCAAAACGCCGCAGTAGCATCATCTCCGATAAACGCTTTCCCTTGGCCCAGGCATCCGGCGCGTACCAGTCGTGGCCCCAGTGGGTCACCTTCCAGTTGGCCGGGGCCTTCCCAGGATCGGCTCCGTGCATATCCTCCGGCCGCGGATCGTTGGATGGGTCGCCATTGCGAAAGCGCTCGACAAAGATCTGATACCAGATCGCCTGCTGGGCCCACCGAGGTGGTTGGTCCGGCGGGGCCGCGTGTAGCGCGATCGGAACCAGGAGAATGATGAGGCAAGCGTTTTGCAGTGTCACGGAGTTCCTTTCCTGCTGCTTTCGGTCAGCGTCCGGATTTTGGGGGCATGGGATGCTTCTGGAAAAACTCCCACATCAAATCGTTGGCAGAAATATCCATAGTCGCCTTGCCCAGAATGGGAGAGATGGGTTTTCGGCCGGGCCAGGTGTGGCCGCCGTTCGCGATCTCGATGAGGACAACTTCACTGCCCTCCCTACCGTTCCCCCAAGTCTTGCGGACCACGCGCATGCCGTCCTCAGCGTTGTCGGGCAATGCTTCCTCAGACGGCTCGGCCGTGCAACCGTTGGCCTTGACCCAACGCTCGATGGTATCCGCCACCGACGTGAACGAGGGTCGCAAAAAGGCAGGCACGGATGCCGTGCCTTGACCTTTCCCACCGTGAAACGGCGCGAGTTCATCGGCAGTGCCGTGAAAGTGCATCACCGGGACGGGGCGGCTCGGGTTACAAGTATCGGTCATCAGCGGCCCGGCAACCGGGGCGATTGCGGCAACGCGATCGGCCAACTGACAGCCAAGATAATGCGCCATGATGCCGCCATTCGATAGGCCCGTGGCAAAAACGCGGCGAGGATCGACGTTGGCCGCTTCTGCCAAGTCATCCAGCAATACTCGGATGAAGCCGACGTCATCGATCCGTTTCCGTTGAGCATAGCCACAGCAGTTGCCGCCATGAAAGGTCAGCCCGCGGTCCGCTTGCCGCCCGCTACCGTACGGGTAGGCGACGATGAAGCCGGCTTGTTCGGACTTGTCATTGAGCCCAGACAGCCGGATCATGCTCTCGGGATTACCGCCGCCGCCATGAAAAGCAATCACCACCGGGGTTGGCTTGCTGGAATTGTAGCCTTTCGGCACATGGACACGGTAGCGTCGTTCGACCTCACCGACTTTCACGATGCGCAAAGAGTCTCCCGTACCCAGCTTACCCGTCGTCGGCGAAAGCCGTTGCCCACCGCGGCTGAGGTGCGTGCGGAACTCGTCCAACGAGATCCCCCCATCCCCATCGCTGTCCGCTCCTTGCAAACGATCCTTCAGTGGCGGAAAGACCCCGATCTCCTTTTCGGACAGCTGACCGTCGTTATTGCGATCAAGCCGCTGAAAGCCTTTCTTGAGCCGCTGATTATCCTGTGCCCATCCATCACCCGCTCCGGTGAGGCTGGCAACGATGATCCAGCATGCAATCCAAACGATACGAGTATAAAACCGCAAACACATATCCTCGGCTCCACAAAAGTCGATGTCTGTCTTCTGTCTTCTGTCTTTGGCGATGTCCCGTCAACGAAAACGGGTGTCTCCGACTGGGTATGCTGTCAACACAGAACCTCCGAAAAAAATTACCTAGGCGGACCAGGCTGGTTTGACGCAGTCTTGGTTGCATGTTGCAATTGAGCCAGAATTTGAACGTCTACCTTCTCTCCTGGTTGATGAGATGCTCCCGATGCAACGCTCTCTGCTCCTTGGAACATTCCTCCTGGTGCTGGCAAACCCGGTCGCGGGCCAGACGCGTAGCGACAAAGTGCGCAATGACAAAGCCAAGGTCGAGGCGATGGGCGTGTGGATCTATAACGACCTGCCGAAGGCCTTTGCCCAGGCGAGACGGACCGACAAGCCAATCATGGTGGTGCTACGCTGCATCCCCTGTGAGGAGTGCGTCAAGCTCGACGATGAGTTGATCGACGGCGATGAACGGATCCAACCGCTGCTGAAGCACTTTGTCGGCGTCCGTGTCGTGTCCACCAACGGGCTGGATCTGTCGCTGTTTCAGTTTGATACCGATCAATCGTTTGCTGTGTTCTTCCTGAATGCCGATGGCACCATCTATGGCCGCTTCGGCACACGTTCGCATCGCACCGAGTGGATCGGCGATGTGTCAATCGACGGCCTGGCCAAGGCCATGGCCGGAGCCCTGGCGCTGCACAGAAACTATCCCAACAACCGAGCAGCATTGGCTGGCAAACGCGGCCCGAAGCCGGAGATCACCCATCCGGAACAATTCCCCATGCTCAAAGGCAAGTATGCCGCAGCGTTGAATTACCAGGGAGATGTGGCAGCAAGCTGCATTCACTGCCATCAAATTGGCGAGGCAGTACACGCGATGGCCCTTGGTCGCGACCACCAGCTCGCCGAAAAGCTGCTGTTCCGCTACCCCCACCCGAAAATCACTGGGTTGATTTTCGACCCCAAAGAAATGGCCACCATCCGGGAAGTCGTTGCCGATTCCCCGGCGGACAAGGCCGGCTTCCAGCCCGGCGATCAGTTGACAACCCTGGCCGGCCAGCCCCTGTTGTCCATCGCCGATGTGCAGTGGGTGTTGCATCACGCTGCAGCCGATGGCACCGAGCTACCCGCCGAGGTGACACGGGGAACACAGAAACGGTCTTTGAATATGAACCTTCCTGCCGGCTGGCGGCGCAAGGACAACCTGAGTTGGCGAGCCTCGACCTGGGAGTTACGCCGTCGCACCTTGGGTGGGATGTATCTGGTCGAGCTGCCCGAAGCCAGGCGGCAACAACTTGGCCTACCCAGCGAATCGATGGCCCTTTTGGCGCAGCATGTCGGTCAATACAGCCCGCATGACCTGGCCAAGAAAGCGGGCATTCGCAACGGCGATGTATTGATCGGCTACGACGGCCGCGACGACTTGCCACGCGAGACCGACGTGATCGCCTATGCTTTGGCAAACAAAAAGCCTGGCGATCGGATTGCGCTGGAACTGCTGCGCGCGGGCAAGAAGCAGGCCACAGCGTTTACCGTGCCAGAATAGGCGGCGGACGGTTTATCGGCCGTGCGGCCGCTCCACATGAATCCCGCGTTTCTCCATGCGGCTACGCAGGGTGTTGGGGTTGATGTCGAGTATCTTGGCCGCACCGTTGGGTCCGGCGATCACGCCCCGGGTGTGCTCCAGGACCAAGCAGATATGCTCAGCCTCCATCTCGGCCAGCGAGCGGAGGGTAGGATTCTGGCCGGATTTCGCTCGCGGCGAGGGCACCACGCCATCGGATAATTCCAGAGTATCCCCACGGGTAAGTATCATGGCCCGCTCGACGATGTTTTGCAACTCTCGGATACTGCCCGGCCAATCGTAAGCCTGCAGCGTACGAATGATGGAATTGGGGACATGTTCGATGCGTTTGCCCAAACGCTCGGCCAGGCTCAACAGAAAAAAGCGAACCAGGGTGGGAATATCCTCCCGACGCTCACGTAAAGGTGGGACTTGGATTGGAAAGACGTTGAGTCGGTTGTAGAGATCTTCGCGAAACGTTCCCTCCTCGACCATGTCGAACAGGTTGCGGTTGGTTGCGGCCAGGACGCGCACATCGACGCGAATGGTCTGACTGCTGCCGACACGTTCCAGCTCGTGCTCCTGCAACACACATAACAGGCGTGCCTGGGCAGGAAGTGGCATCTCGCCGATCTCGTCGAGAAAGATGGTACCGGCATCGGCGAGCTCAAAGCGGCCGGTGCGTCGCTGGGTCGCTCCGGTAAACGCCCCCTGCTCGTGGCCGAACAGCTCGCTCTCAAGCAGCGACTCTGGCAACGCCGCACAGTTGACACGGACGAACGGCCCGTTGCTCCGTTTGCTGTTTTTGTGGATGGCCCGAGCCACCAGTTCCTTGCCGGTGCCCGTTTCCCCGAGGATGAGCACGGTACTATCGGTCGGGGCGACCATGTCAACATTCCGCAGCACCCGCCAAACCCCATCACTTTCCCCGACAATATCCGAGAACTCCGAACGTGAGCGCAACTCCTCGCGGAGATAAGCGACTTCGGCTTCCATGCGTTGTCGCTCATGGCGTAACCGATTTTCCCGGTTGCGGCTATCGTTGAGTTCGCGCTCTGCCTGGCCACGTACCAGTTCGGCGGTAGCCCGTGCGGCAAAGATATGAAAGATCGACAGTTCCCGCTCATCCGCCGCCAGTGGCTTGTCATCGATCACGGCAAGATGCCCGACGACTTTACCCACATCATCGGTCAGTGGGATCGCGAGATAGCTGCGGGCATCCAGTTGTTTCAGTAGCGGGTTCGTCGGAAAACTGGTCTGGATATCGTCTGCATAATGGCGAATGCAGCCGTTGAGGACCTGTTTACAGGGCGTTTGTTCCAGGTCAAAGACAAAATTGGGCAGATGAGCATTCCCCACCCAAACCGCCAAGGTTTGCGCGTGGGTTCGCTCGGCATTAAACTCAGCGACGAACGAAGCCTTCACTCGTAAAGAGACGGCCAGATACTGCACAAGCGACTGGAAGAAATGGTCGCCGCGTGCACCAGCTGTCCCTTCCATAATCGAGCGAAGGGTAGCATCCGGGTCGGGCGGCACATGGAGCTCGGGAGCTGGCGAATGATGCACATCCTTCTCCTTCGCTGCGTTAAGTGATACGAGATTTCGTGAGCCGTCACGGAATATCGTATTCATGACCGCCACGGCGAACAGCCACCAGCATCTTAAATCCTTGCTTTACATCGAGTTACGCCACAATCTCCGTTCCCATCCTACTGATGGCACTCCCCTTGCATTTCACTATGGCATGCCAACGGATCGATGCGAATCCACGGCAAGTCGTGGTGCAAAGTACCAACCAAGGAAGATCGAGCCATGAGTGATCAACAAACTCCTGAACTTCAAGGATATTGTCCGGTGGCGTATTTCGCGGTGGGCCAAGCCCTGCCCGGAAAGCCCGAATATGCCTCGACTTATCAAGGCAAACGTTACTACTTCGTCAGCGAAGAGGCGAAACAGACCTTTATGCAGAATCCCGAGCAATACCTGGCGGTTTTCGGCGGTCTTTGTGCCTTCGGCATGTCCATCGGCAAAGCGTTTGAACCGTGTCCAACCAACTTCAAGATCATCGATGGTCGGCTGCACCTATTTCTGAAGAACGATGAGACCGACGCTCTGCAGCTCTGGAATAAGGAAGACGAGGCCAAGTGCCTGAGCAATGCCAGCCAGCAATGGGCGGAGCGATGCCAAACCACCTGGAAGAAGTAATGTACTGAAACTTGACCAGAATAGAGTTATTTCATCTCAAACCAATCTCGATCGAGCTTAACTATCACAATGGAGCTTATGTCATGAATCCGCGATTTGTTACCAAGACCATCCATGCCTATCTCGATTACCCCGTGGCGATTGCCCTCATCACCTTGCCGTTTCTACTTCAACTTGGCAATTCGCACCCGGCCGCTCGTTGGCTGTCGGTGGGCACGGGTGTCGCCGCGTTCTTCCTAACGGTGTTTACCGACCACAAGTTGGGGGTGATTCGGGTGATACCCTACTCCCTGCACCTGGCAGTCGACTTCGCGGTCGGGGTGGTGTTTGTTGCCGCGCCATTTGTCCTGGACTTCACGGGGATTGATGCGGCGTACTACTGGATCAACGCCGGGGCAGTGTTGACGGTGATCGCTCTGCAGAAACCGGAAGTCAAGGCCCAACCTGCCCGAGCTTAAAGACGAACGGAGCAACGCATCTCATTGCTTAGCGGAACCTATAGAGTCATGGAGCGTTGCGCTACAATCTAATCCAAATATTAAACATATTTGGTTATCTTATCATCGTCCGGGCTGGCATTCCTCTTCCGAGCGGCGGGTGGGAGCCCAATGGTGTTCGGCACCATCGTTGCGCTGGGCTGGGTGGCCCGCTCGGAGTCGGCGACGGGCGTGGGAATCGCCCCGTGCGTGGGGGGCATGGCAATGCACGGGTTGCGGAGCATGCCTCGCGTCGCCCACGCGCGGAGTCCGGGGGGAGCCTGGCCTACGTTCGCCGGTGCAGGGGAAACATCCAAGGGTGGCGAATGCCTGGGCGTTTCCCACGCCCGTCGCCGACTCCGAGCGGGCCACCCAGCCGGCCAGCCTGCCGGCCACCCTGCGAGGCCGCTCCGATGCGGGGAGAAGACCCACCGGCAATCATCGTGCCGGACACCTTTGGGTTCCCACCCACCGCTCGAAAGGAAGAACCGATTCTCAACGCTCCACACACATGCTTGCGGGCCGAAAAGCCGTACATGTCGCTGCGATTGGCTCGAGGGGTCCGGCAACAATGTAGCGCCCGCTTGACGACAATGCCCTGAGTATTTGTGACTGCTCGTTGGGTTGGAACGGAAGTTTGTTAGCGAGTTAAAGCGAAACGCTCTTATGATCCGGGATCGATCGGCTGGGCAAAGTGCAGTAACACCCCACAAGGATCCCATACATAGGTCACCAGGGCACCATACGACTCAGCTTTAGGTGGATTCACCCGGGCCTCCGGAAAATCTCCCGTTCGGAGGATGGCCGCGACATGGTGATACCAAGCGGCTGCATCCGGCACCTTGACATAGATCATGAAATTCTCCGCCCACTCCCTGACATAGAACTGTTGCAGGTAGAGACGGACTCCAGCCAGTTCGATCTCAGCGAGTCCCACCTCGCGCCAATTGCAGAGCCAGCCCAACACTTGATAGAACTGTAGCGAGTGGTCGAAGTCTCTACTCGGAACGAAGACCTTGATGTCCTGTGCGCTGGGTGCTGCCATGCCCCTCTCCTCAATGACCAGTTGCCTACCATTCCCGATCAAGCTCGAGAGAATGTATGCTCCCGATTTTTCCCATCGCTGCAATGTTCGTAGCCACCGGCCCAGGAGATGCGATGATCCGGGCTGCGGCGGGAGGCTCGGAAATCGTGATCCGCACGACCAGTCGGCTGGCGGGTGCGATCGACTCGCTCACCTGGAACGGCCAAGCATTCATCGACAGCTTCGACCATGGCCGGCAACTCCAGTCCGCTGCCAACTTCGATTGCGGCACGCGGTTCACCCCCGAGACCTTCAATCCCACCGAGGCCGGTTCCCGCGCTGATGGTGCTGGAGGATCTAGCAGCAGCACGCTGCTCAGGTTGAAAGTCGTCAGCAAGAACTGCCTCGAGACCAGCACACAGATGGCCTTCTGGTTAAAGCCGGGCGAGAAGTCATTCGGCCACCCCGCCAAGAACCGGACAGTACGCTCCGGTCACCGGCTCTGGAAGCGTGTGACCATTGGCTACCGAGATATGCCCCATGTGATCCACTATGAGGTGGTATTTACCGTCCCCAAAGGGGAGAACCACACCTACGCCCAGTTTGAGATGGTCACCGGGTACATGCCCGCCGAGTTCAGCAGATTCTGGGCTTTGGACGCTGCCAAGGGGTTGCAACCCCTATCGGACGGCCCTGGTGAGCAAGAACGGCCGATTGTATTCTCGACCGAGGATGGCCGGTATGCCATGGGCATTTATTCGCCGCACTTGCCGCAGCAGGGGGCCGGCTATGGACGATTTCGATTTCACCACGAGCAGGTGGTCAAATGGAACGCCGTTTACCGCATCCGACGGGAACAAGGAATTCGCCCGGGGGACTATCGCTTTGAGAACTTGATCGTGGTGGGTACCCGGAAGCTCGTCGCGGACACATTGCAGCATCTCGAGCGACGGTATTCCAAGTGATCGAAAAGGTGGCAGGCTGGCTCCTATTCGAGAAGCCAGCCGATAGCCGAAGGATCCGCTGCGTCATTTGACCAACTCAAGCGCCTGATCGAGCAAGGCTTCTGCCTCCTTGAACTTGCGTTGTTGCATCAACGATCCAAAGTTTTTCATTGCACGAGCAACCGCTGATGGGTTACCGCCGGACTGTTGCAGACGCTTGATTCCCGCCTGCAACTTCTGCATCTTCACGCGCAGAGTTCTAGGTGGAGCGGCCTGTGGATCCGGGTTGGCCACCGCACCATCGACCACCTCCTCAGCCGCACAAGGCTTGGCGATCAGTCCATAGCGGACGCCGCAGTGAAGGTCGATGTTTCGGCCGGCCATCAGGTGTTCCACCGCCGAGCCACCGAGCCCATCGAAGCGATGGTTCCCCCAGTGTAGTTGTTCATCGCCCCTGGCAAACATCATCAGCTGAAGGATGCGGTTGCCGTTCAGGTCCACGTAGCCTTGCCAAGTCAGGGTGACACGGTGGTCCCAGACACGTCCATCCTGAGTTCGCGTCAATCGGGTGTCTTGGCTTCCTGCCACATCGGAATGCCCCTCGATGCGAATACGCAGGATGTCTTGGCGGTTGGATGCGACCGGATATCCCCAAAACTCCCACTTGGCACGATCGTTTTGACTCCCGGGGACAACGCCCAACGGGTCCACGTCCAACTGTCCAAGGAAGGCGTGGCGGACTAGACTTCGCGCAAACGCATTGGGAATGTGAAAACGCTTACCGGCCGCTTGTTCGCGGGCCTTGGCGAGTCTCTGTTGTGCATCAACCGAGATTTCTACCCGGGCTTCCATGTACTGCTCTTGCTTCGTTGTCTCGGTCGATGGCTTGCCCTGCTTGTCCAAAGCCCGACCGATGATGCGGCCGACCAGCGTTCCACGTTCGAGGGCCGGTCGAGCCGGACAACGATCGCCGTGGGGGTGTTGGGCCGGGATCACGAGTCGTTTTCCGGTGTCTGGAACCTCTTTGAGTTTGAGACTGGGATACTTCAGAAACTGTTCCGCGCTCACCGACTGTTCCGCATCGGGAGACTGCCGGTAGCGCTCCACCACATGGTCGAGGAACTTGAGAATGCTCTTTTCATCATCGAATGACAGCACCCAGGCAAGCACTTTCCCGGCAGAGTTCGCCGTGCAAATGCCCTGGGGGGCAGGCTTCGAACGAGCAATCTCGGTGTACAGTTCCCCTTCGATCCCCCGCGGCGGGTTGTTGACCAGCCCGGCTTTTAAGGCCACCGGAATGAATTCTTCGTTGACGCGGCGAACCACTTCGGGGTTCGAGAAAACCACCTCACGGGTGGCACCGGCGAATACTCAGCAACGCTCATCATCGATCGGCCGGTCGATGAAAATCCACAGCATGAGCGGCTTGTGTTGCTCCCGTGACGCCTTGAGACCATCGAGCAAGCAGGTCTTCCACTCGATCTTACGCCAGGCAACTTCCTCCTGCTTGAGTGCGGCAACTTCGGCCCGTACGGCCTCGGGTGAGAGCCGTTTTGACAAGGCGGGTGGATCACTGATCGGACGAGGCTTGGGTTCGCCATCGGGTGGTTCCTGCAGCTTTGATTCCTTGATTGCCTGATCGATCCGTTTCTCGGCCTCGTCGATCTCGTCTTGCTGAATCAGATGAGCAATTTTTCTCATCTGATTATGTAGTGATGAAATATCCTCACCCTTTTGCTGCATTTGCTTGATATGGTGTTCGAGCTTGGTAATCTTCTCGGCAAGCGGTTTGGGTAGCGGCCCTGCGCGACGCGCCTTGGACCCCTCATCGGTCTGTTCCAGACCCAGCATCGTCATCGCACGATCGAGCAACGCCTCGGCTTCCTGCATATGACCGTTTTGCATCAGTTCTGGAAACTTCTGCATCAAGCCAATGGCTTCAAAGGGTGGTTGGCCCTCGGCCGCCTGCGATTGCACGGCTTTTTCGATCTGAACAAGTTTGGCTTTCAAACGCTGCTGCAGGGTGTCTCTGGCTTTGGCGGATGGCTTGAGGGTGGCCGCGCGCTGGCGTTGTTCGGTGGTCAATTGATTGCGAATCTGGATCATGATTCGAAGGTGCAGACGTTTCTGGTCCTTTTCGATGGCCAGGACTTGGTCGAGCTGTTTCAAGGCAGCCGCTTCGTCGATGGGATCGGCCGAAAGCAACTCGGCGAGGCGTCCGGTTGCGAAGTTGGCTTTCTGCTGGACTTCATGGAGTTGCTCGGCGGCCTTCTCGAGTCGGGTACGGATCTGCTGCACCTGTTCGTCGCGCAAGCCAATTTCTTTCTGGTGGCGGATCAGACGCTCAGGTGAAATCAGCAGGTCCTGCAGCGGCTGGCCGCCATGAGATTGGCCAACCGCAACCTGGCCGCAACCAGCCATGAGCCCTAAGCATAAACATATATACTGAATACCCATGATTTACTCCAAGGTTCGATAACCATCGAGTTTCCAGACCAGCAGTGACTCCGTGCGACTGGTCCACAAGGGGACATGCCTACCATCGCCCACCAAGCTCGTAGCACAATGCTCCTCGACCAATTGATGCAAGAAGTCAAAATCGATGCTCGCAACCAAGGGCTGGGGGATTGGATCCTTGGAGGTGCCGACCGATTGTTTCGGCTGAACCATTTCTGCGCGTGGGGACTCGTCCTCAGCTGTTGAGTCACTTGTTCGCTGGCCCATCCACAACAACGCAGCAAGCAACAGTGCGACCGTACAACCCACCACCGCCCAGCCAAGAGCAGGCGTCGGTCGTCGCTGCTGGTTTGGCCGCTGGAGCACCGCGTCAAAGTCCGGCACACCTGCACCATCGGCGTCCTTCAGCCGCTGGATCAGTTGTCGAAGCCGCGCTTCATCGTTGGACTGGCTCATGGGTTGAATTCCGCAAAGGCTGCAGCAAAACGCGCAGGGTTTCCTTCGCCCGGGCGTAGTGTTGTCGAGCCGTACCGACGCTTACCCCCATCACCTTGGCTGCATCGGCAACCGTGAGATCCTCGTAGAAGACCAGGTGAGCAATTTGCCGTTGCCGCGGTGGCAATTCCCGTAACGCAGCACGGATCATAGACAGTTCGTCAGGATCCGCACCTGCACGACGAGCGACATCGGTCGCGGCGGGCAACTCCGCTAGGGCCTGGAACTCCAGTCGAAGGACCGCGGACCACCAACGCCGCCGTCGCCGATCGCGTGCGGCGTTTCGGATCACCGCAAATAGCCAAGTTCGAAACGATGAGCGGCCATCATGGCGTGCGTGACCGTCAAGCACCTTGACATAGACCGACTGTAACACCTCCTCCGCCAACTCACGATCCCGACAGCAAACCATCGCCCAGGCAAAACTGGCCGAGTGTGACGCGATCAGGAAGTTGCGAACATCGGTGTCGTCCATCAGGTCATTCGACGCAGCAGGCAGCGCGCTGTATGACATCTGCCCAGGGCAAAGTGCCACTTTTTGCCAGATGCCCCATCGGAGCTGCTCCGCAAGACAAACGGTTTCTGAGGTCGTTGGCAGCCATCGTCACTCAGTCTTCTTGGCGCGATGGTTCGAGTGGGCTGGCTTCCCGCGGGATGCAATCCGATATAGCGCGACGGACCACGCCCTTCGAAGACTCAGGGCGTGCCAGCCAATTGCCGACCGGCTGGGGACCTCGGGACCGACACCAATCCGCCTTGCCGAAAGCAAAATGCTCAGCCCTTGCCCCTTGGCTTTCCTCTTGGACGCAGGGTGAGGCCGGTGAGGTCACGGTCTTGACCGCCGGTCACCACGCTTACGATATAGCCGCTGACAACGCACATGGTGATGCCAAAGGGAGTGTAGAGGAAGCCGTTGACCGCGGTGAAACGCCACAGGCAGAACATTGCCGCGGCTCCGAAGCACGCACCAAACAGAGCCCCGGTTGCGTTCGCATGCCGCGTCAGTACTCCGAGCACAAATAACCCACCCAGTACGCCCATAAACAAGCCGATTAACTTTAGAAAGGTATCGAAGAGCGATCGGATCTCTGGATCCACGAAGAGCAACGCCGCGAGCGTGCCGAAAACGCCCATCACCACCGTCAGCAGCCGGGCCGCCCACAAGTAGCCTCGTTCGGAGCTGCAGGCGTTCAGCGGCCTCAGGAAATCGGTGACGACCGCAGTCGACGTGGAGTTCATACTCGTAGACACCGTCGATTGGGCCGCGGCGAAAATGCCCGCGACGATCAGCCCGGCGACGCCGATCGGCATCTCATTCGCGATGAACATGGGAAAAATCTGGTCGGTGGTAATCGTCGGGTCGAGTTTGTCCGGATGGGACTGATAAAACGCAAACAAGGCCGTGCCAATGCCAAAGAACAGACAGGTGGCCGGCACGGACAAGAACGCGTTTGTCCAAATAGCCCGCGCGGCAAGGGACCGACTGGGCGTCGTCATGTAACGCTGCACCACCGCTTGATCGGACGTGTACGAGGAAAAGTTGTGCCCGAACCCTCCGATCACGATCACCCACAAGGCCACTTGCGTGCTGGTAGCGTCCCAGTGAACATTCGCCAGGCGAAACTTGTCCGCCTGCCAAGCGGCATCCGTAAAGCTACTTCCGCTCGACTCGATCCCGAACAGCAACATTCCCAGAGCCAGCACCGCTCCACCAAAAAGGACCACTGTCTGGAGGGTGTCGGTCCATACCACCGCTTCAATACCTCCCAGGGTGCAATACACAATGCTCAGCACCCCCATCAACAGCACCGCTTGTGCGGCTGTCATGGGTGTCGCTACCGCCAGGGCCAGGCCGGTTAAGGACATCACCACGGCCATGCGAAAAATGTGAAAAAGGGTGAAGCTCGCACTGCCGAATCTTCGCACGTTCCGGCTGAACCGTTTCTCCAGGTACTCGTAGGCGCTGGTGACATCCAGGCGTCGATAGAATGGTAACGCGACATAGACCGCAACGATGGCTACGAGGGGAATCATCATATTCCCGATCGCATAAACCCAATCTTGCGCAAACGCTTTGGAAGGGAGGCCGGTGTAGGTGAGCGAACTGAGCATGGTGGCAAAAATACTACAGCCAGCCGCCCACCAGGGTAGGTGTTTGCCACCGCGAAAATAGTCGTCTGTATTCTTGTTCTTGTTGGTGAAATAGACACCGATCCCCACCATCACCAACAAGTAGCCAATCAGCACAGCGTAATTCATCCAGCCAAAAGGGTGCGGTCGGCTGCTTGGCAGTACCTTCCAAACCGCGGCGGAGCGAACCCGCGGACGCACTTCGCCGCTCACAATGACAATTCCTCCGTCCCACATCACCGGCACGGTGGTGACTTGATTCTGAGGAATCGGGCCGCCATTTACCCAGGTATCGGTGATCGTGTGATAGACCAGTGCTTCCTTCGGAAAGCCAGGATGCTCATCTTGTAACGCGTCCGCCTCAAAGAACCGTGCACCATCGTCTCCACCAAGTACCAGGATGTGACTCTGCCCATAGCCGATGCCGGTTCCGGCCATCACACACCGAGGCAGATCTGCGCGGCGTCGCCAGGTACGGGTTTTGGGCGTGAACTCCCACACATCGTTGAGAAACTGGAAGTCCGTACCATCCTGGCGTCGACCGCTCATCACATAGACGCAGTCATCGTAACCATTGTGTTGCTCGACGGTGAGATTCAGAGCACGTGGCGAGCCTGGCCACGCTTGGAGTTCCTGCCACACGAATGCCGCCGGATTATCTCGCTGGGACAAGTCGAGTGCCCAGAAGTTAGTCATCGCGGAGTGGAGATCGTTCCCGCTTTGCCCGCCGGCAAGATAGATCACGTCGCCCACCAGAGCAGCCTGGCCATAAGCACATGGTTGTGGCAATGCCGGGTAATCCTGCCGGAGGATAGTGCCGGCTTCGGCATCCCATGCCAGCAGAAATACCTCGTCGAAGGTGCGTTCACGGTCGTTTCCGCCCATGCAAACGACGCCGTCGGGCGTGGACACGGCAGCACCGTAGGCACGCGGTCGTGGCAGGGTGCCGCCGGCTTGCCAGGTATCGCCGCGTTCGGTTTGGACCAAGACGTAGATCTGATCGTGCCAGGACTTCTCGGTTTCCCAGACTGGTTCGGGAAAATTGGCTCCCCCGGCGACGATCAGCGCATCGCCGTGCACACCCACAAACGGGCCGGCGACTCCCAGCGCGTCCGGGTAGTCCGGAAGGCGCTGCCAGTCGAGCCGATGTGCACTCGGCGGTGTCGCCGATTCCTCCGCGGTGACGCACGAGACGACGCAAATCAAAGCGATCAGTGGCAGCAGACGATGCAGTTTGTCTTGGATAATTCCTCGAAGCACTTCAATGGAAATTCTGGGGCGTCGCATGAGGTCACCTCTTGCCCTTCTCTTCCACGGGAGTCGCAGCAGAGGCTTCGACAATCCAGGCAAAGAAACCAATCGCTTGCAACTCGCTTCGTAATGCCTCAATACGCATCGGGCTAAGATTCGCGATGGGTAACCGGCTTGGTCCACAATCCAAACCGATCATTGCCATGATCGCCTTCTGTGCAGCCCGCGGTCCATAGGGTACGAAAGTGCGGACCAATTGCTGCGAACGGGATTGCCAACGCCGTGCCTCATCCACATTCCCCTTGGCCCACGCCTCAAGCAACCGCTGATAGATCGGTGCGGCAAAGTTATAAGTGCTACCCACAGCAGCTCCGGCTCCCGCTGTGAGAGCGCCAAGGAGCATTTCATCCGTACCCCAGAGAAGCGTAAAGCGTTTCGCGTCGAACTCGATACACGCCTGAAACTCCATAAGGTTGGTCGAAGTGAATTTAATGCCGCGCAAAGTTGGCATCTGTTGACTGCCGCGGGCTAAGAAGTCGAGCATGGGTAGGTCGACTCCAGTCAGCGTAGGGATGTGATAGTAGTAGAACGGCAAGGCAGGCGCACCGGCGGCAATCTCCGCCATCGAATCTACCAACGAGTCCACCGAATCCGGTTTGAAGTACACCGGACTCACCGCCGAGACCGCATCGGCGCCGATCGCCTGCGCATCCGCGGCAAGCTCCCGGGCTTGTGCCAGACTTTCACTGCCCACCTGGACCATCACCGGTAACCGGCCCGCGGCCGCCCGCACAAACGCCTCGGCCACTCTGTGGCGTTCATCGACCGTCAGCGAGAGCCCCTCGCCAGTACTGCCAAGGACATACATCCCGGCGACGCCGTGCCCAATCAGATGCTCGACGATCGGCGGAATTGCCTCAACATGCAGCGAGCCGTCCTGGTTCAGTGGCGTATAGGTCGCCGCGATCAGCCCAGAGAAAGTCATCACACTCCTTGACGTTGCAGCCAATGCGACCGTCGGTTGGCTTGGCTTGCCGGATTCGACCTTGTGATCGGTCACCCTACCTCAGCGAAGATGGAACGAATCGAACCGAGTCTTGGAACGCGGGAACTAGGGTCATACGCAATCCATGCTATTGTATTTATATGAATCTAACGTTCCCTCGTTCACCGTCTCGGTGATCCGTCGGGGTGACCCAAGAAGCGAGTTCGGCTTTCAAGCTCGGGTGCATCTTAAGACAAGTTGCAGGGGCATACCAGTTGGTTACCCTGCAGACTTGACGACCCTTGGGGACGAGCGATCACGATGAAGTGCTTGAGGCCACTGATTAATGCGAGAACAAGGTACTGCCCCCGAGCGGTGACCTCGGAGGCTCGGGGATCGGCCAGCCATGCAGTCGCTGCGTATGCCTGGCCGCTTTGCCTACTTCAAGGGTACCGGTTTGACGTTGTCGCGGAACAGGTACTGGCTGAACTCGTGCAGGTATTCACGCCAGTTGGTCCAGGTGTGTCCGCCCTCGGTCTCCTTGTAAGCTACATCAAACTGGTGTTTCTTGAGCATGTCGACCGTGGCTTGGGAAGTCCGCAGCAAGAAGTCGTCCTTGCCGGTGGCGAACCAAACGAGCTTAAGCCCGTCTTTAAGCTGCTGGGCATCAAGCGCTTTGGCATGTTGCGCTTCCCATGACGGGCCGCGGTTTTGTCCGCGGCCTCGGCCCTCGATGCCGAACACCCCAGAACTAAACACGCCCACATAGGCGTAGCGGTCGAGGTTACGCATGGCGATGTTCAGCGTCTGGGCACCGCCCATCGACAACCCGGCGATAGCCCGATTCGCGCGGTCGTTCTTGACCCGGTAGTTCGCCTCGACGGTTGGGACGATGTCACCCTCGAAGTCTTGGATGAACTCATCAACTCGCGGCCGCTCTCGACGGCCTCCGAACCGGAACGGCCCGGTATGCCCTGCGGGCATTACCACAATCATCGGCGCCGCGTTCCCCGCGGCGATCAGGTTATCCAAAATGAACCCAGCCCGTCCTACCGTTGTCCACGAGTCATCGCAGTCCGAAGCACCATGCAGCAAGTAGAAGACCGGGTAGCGTTTCTCCCCCTCGGCCTCATAGCCGGGTGGTGTGTAGACATGCATCCGGCGGAACCGCTTGAGCGACTTTGAATAATAGGTCACCTCGGCGACGGCGCCATGGGAGACCGCACGGGTATCCATCCAAGCAGCCCCCGGGACATACAGCATGCTCCAGGTGGTGCCGTTTGATTGACTGACCGACCCATTCGAGGGGTCGTTGATGTTGACGCCGTCAATGTTGAAGCGGTAGCGATAGCAGCCCGGGTCCACCGGACCGACCGTGAGCTCCCACACGCCTTCCTCGCCCTCTTTCATCGACTGTCCCCGAGCGACTGACCCAAGGTCGCTGCTGACTAGCCGAACGGCGTCCGCGTTTTCCGCCCGGACACGGAAGGTGACCTTGCGGTCAGCGTCCACGACTGCCGACTGCACCGGCGACCGAAACCGACGACGTTCCTGCCCCTCGGTCCGCAGCGGACAAGCCAGCAAGCTTGTTAGAATCATGGCGCAACAGATCGATTGATGGAATTGCATGGTCCTTCTCCTCAGTGGGATGTGGAACTGGCCGCGTCCGGGTTGTGGCGGCGACCGCGTGACGATTCCTGAGCGTTTTGGCGTTGCAGGCTGGCGGTGAGTTGTTGGAGTAGCTGTACCAGGGCCGAGGCATCGCTGGCAGTGAACGGCTCGGTCAGCTCCCTCCGAAACGCCTCGGTACCTGTCCGCATCTTGGCAAACGCGGAGCGACCGGTCTTGGTAAGCCGCACACACCAGGCGCGTCGGTCGGTCGGATGCAGCTCACGAACGATGTACTTCTTTTTCTCCAGGGAGGCCAGCACTGGCCGGATCGTGTTCGCATCTGAGGCAGTGCGTTCGACCAGGATGCGCTGCGAAATCCCATCCTGCTCGGCCAACACCCAGAGGACAACGAACTGATTGGCGGTCACCCCATAGGGTTGTAGGGACCGCTCGGCCTGCCGATGCATCGCCAGGTAAGCGGCCCGCAGCGCCATCGCGATCGTGTGCCCAGAGTTCATCGTGGTCCGCCCGCAAAACCCGTACGTGTACGTACCATTTTGCCCAGGAGGTGTCGATTGTCAACGGTCCGGGCCGGCCATGGTGGTGCCGTCATCCGTTTTTCTCCATCGAGCGGCGTGAGATCTTCAGCAGCGCCCACAACGGGACGAACGGCAACACCCAACAGCGCACGAAGGCGAGCTTCCAGTCGTTGGTCGCGACCAGCTTGCCTTTTTGCATGGCCCGGTAGCCGCTTTTGGCAACGTCCATGGACGAAGCCGCGTTCTGGAAAGCGGCAACGCGCCCCAGGTCGGCCCGGTTGGCGAAGTCGGTCTGGACCGCGCCGGGGCAGAAAGCGGTCACCGTGATGTTGTGCTCGGCCAGCTCCTCGGCCAGCGCCTCAGAGAAGGAGACAACGAACGCCTTGGTGGCGTAGTAGACCGCCTGCAGCGGCCCGGGCAGGAACGCGGCCATCGACGCGATGTTCAGAATCTTACCCCGTTTGCGTGCGACCATGTCCTGTACGAACAGGTGGGTCAGGGCACACAACGCCGTGACGTTGAGCTGGATCATCGCCCGGTCCTGCTGCCAGTCACGCTCGTGAAACAAGCCGTGTCCGCCGAAGCCGGCGTTGTTGATCAGGATGTCAACCTCGACATTCTCCCCGCGCGCCTGGTCGTAGACCCGTTGTGGCGCATCCTCTTCGGTCAGATCAGCTGGAATGCAAAGGACGCGGACGCCATGCTTTTCTTCGAGCTCAGCCTTGAGCTGGTTGAGGGCCTCCGCCCGGCGAGCAACGAGAACCAAATCCCCGCCGTGCGCGGCATGGATGCTGGCCAAGTCACGGCCGATGCCCCCCGACGCCCCGGTGATCAAGGCCGTATTCGCCATTCCTATGTCTCCTTACCTGAGCGTTGAATGCCGCTCGACCTTGCCTTGCCAGCCTGCAGCGAGGGTTTCGAACGCCTCGAAGCAAGTCCGCGACCGTCCGACGGCTGCACTGGTTGGATGATGTTGACACCGAATTCGTTGTGAACGACGGTCCGACATTATGGATAGACGTGCGGAGTGCGGTCGCCCATGGTTGGCGAAGGGCAAAATGAGCAAGCCGCCGGACGCAAGGTGTGATCCCTTGGCGGATCCGCCTTGATGCGTTCGGAGGCAAGTCCGTCGAAGTGGCAGGGCGAAGTCAGTGCGTGAGGAGCGTCGTGGATGGTTGGTTTGCGACTACATTTCGCGATCCACGGCCGGGTCTGGGCGATCCAGCTTTGACCGCAGCAGTGGTGCGGCCGCGGCCGCCAGGAACAAGCCCGCGGCAATCATGAACAGCGAGGCCGACAGCAGTTGTTCCTGGTGGCGAAGGACATAGCCCGTCAACGCCGGGACCAGCGCCAGCAAGCTCAGTTTGCTGCGTAGCGACAGTGAAAGGCCTCGGGTGGATGGTTCCGTCATTGGATTCCGCCTCCGAATGGGATTGTCCGGTTTGGGTCACCGATTGTCGGCTGCCCGTGCCCTGGCGAACAGCATCAAGCCGACGACGAGGCCCAGGCCACCGCCGATGGACGGGCCCATGACGACCCCCAGCGGGACAGCCCCGAGTGCCGCGCCGACCGCCGCCCCCAGGCTCACCCCGAGTCCCGCACCGAGGCTCAGACCCAGGCTGATATACAAGGACAACCGCTGATCAGAATTGGTGGGTTCGTCTGTCATCACCAGCTCCATAGATGGGCCACACTTTTTGAGGGATCCCACAAGTGTTGAGGGCTCCCACCAGAGGTATTCGTTCCGAGGGGCGAAGCATTTCTCGGTTGCCGATCAAACATCGTTACATAAAATAATACTATTTTGTTATTCTTTTTTGATAGCGTGCGGCGGCACCCACTTCGAGCGGTCGCGTTCGCGTTTGATCGCCCAAGCTTTCTGGGCACTGCGCTTATGCGCCTCGGAGCGTCGATCGAGGGGCCAGTTCGGATCGGGACGATGGGCTTTCTGGAAAATTTGCTTGGCTTTGTCGACCAGATCGGGACGGTCTTTCGCCAAGTTATTTGATTCGCGCGGGTCTTTCGAAAGGTCGTAGATTTCGACGGGCTTATTGACGCCGTTACGCACCGCCTTCCAGTTGCCGAACCGGGCCGCTTGGACCGGTCGGTTGCCCAAATGCAGCTCCCAGTAGAAGTAATCGCGTTTGGGCGTCGCGCCTCCCTTAAGGTAGTCGACCAGGGAATACCCATCCGTTGCATATCCCTCCGGCGGGGTAGCGCCGCTGAGTTCGACAAAGGTTGGCATCAAATCCCAGAAGGCCCACGGCTGGGCATCGACCCGACCTGCTGGAACAGTCCCCGGCCACCACGCCAGGGCGGCTTGACGCAACGCTCCTTCGTACATGCCGCGTTTGTAGCCGCGCAGGCCATTGCGGGCCTGATTGAAGCGTTTGCCGATTTCCGATTCCGGATTGAATGACGACCCGTTGTCACCGGAGAAGATGATCAACGTGTTCTCGGCGATGCCGAGTTCGCGGAGGGTGTCTACGAGTTCGCCCATGTCACGGTCGACTCGTGTTACCTGGGCCGCATACGCCTTCTGCTTGTCGGTCCAGGGCTTGTCACGATAGATCCCGTAATCATCGATTTCGTGGCGGCCGTGGGGCAAGGTGATGGCATAGAACAGGAGGAACGGCTGATGAGCGTGCCCGCGCAGCCACCGGATCATGTCTTTTTGAATCAACTTTTGCGCATAGGTTTTTCCGACCGTTTGGCCGTCATTGCCGGGCAGGATAAAGGGTTGCGCATCGTCATAGAGGTAAGTCGGGAAATAGGAGTGGGCGTGCCGCTGGCAGTTGTAACCAAAGAAATGATCCACCCCCTGCTTTAAGGGGCTACCGCTCGAGTCGAAGAAGCCCATGCCCCACTTGCCAAAGGTGGCGGTTGCATAGTTGGCAGACTTGGCGACCTCGGCAATGGTGACGGTCTCCGCCGGCAGCGGCAGCTGCCCTTCTGGAGGCACCTCGTAGTTCCCGCGGATCGGACAGTGTCCTGTGTGGAGTCCCGTGAAGAAGGAAGCCCGGCTCGGCGCACATACACTTGTCCCACAATATGCTTGCAAAAACCGCGTTCCCTTGGCGGCCATTTGATCCAGCCTGGGCGTTTGAATCAACTCCTGGCCGTAGCAACCCAGATCACCCTGCGCGATGTCATCACTAAGGACGAAGATGAAGTTCGGTCTCTTTGGAGTTGACTTGTCCGCCTTGACCACGGGGACGGAGGTCAGGACAACCGACCACACCAGCAGCACGGCGATTCGGGTGTTTCGCATAGGTTTGCTCCGATTCAAGCTCGGCCAGCGTTTACCAGATCCCGCAAGTCTATCACGCCCCGCCATCTGGCGCACTGGGTTGGCCCGGAGCCGAAGCAGGTGGCTCTTCCAAGCTCGCTACGTGGCCTCGGTTGGTCTGCGTAGAATCCACGTTCTCACGGCCGGAGTTGCGCGGCGGTCGGGACGGTGGGCATTTTCCGAGCGGCGGGCGGGAAGCCCATGCTCGGCAAGAAACGCCGACGGCCGAGGCTCCTTTTTACCTCTCCCCTTGGCAACCACTCAGCCGTTTTCTAACACCCAGCGTACCGCTTGCCGGGTCAACTCGCCGGCGGTTTGCACGTTCAGCTTCCGCTTCATCTTCTCTCGGTGCGAGTCCACGGTGTGCGTGCTGATATGCAGGCGATGGGCAATCGCCCCCGTCGTAAGGCCCGCGCCAATTAGCCGAAAGATCTCCAGTTCACGGTCGCTGAGGGTTTCCACCGGCGAGGGCGGTGTCGGGTCGCCTGCACCGATGGCCTGGCGGACCAGGCGCTGGACCATTTCCGGGCTGACGAAACGCTCGCCAGCGAGTACCGTACGGATGGCCTCAAAGATCTTCTCGCCAGCCTCCTGTTTGTTTAAGTAGCCCAAGGCGCCGGCGTGCAACGCTCGTTCGGCGTAGAGCGATTCCGGATAGGCCGAGAGCACGAGCATTCTCACGCGGGGAAACCGGGACTTAATCTGCTTCACCAAATCGATGCCATGCCCCTGTTTGAGCGCAATGTCGATGATCACCAGATCGGGACTAGTGGCTTTCAAGGTGGCCAGTGCCGCACGGACGTCTTCGGCTTCTCCGCAAACCTCCCAATCTGGCTGATCGGAAATCTGTGCCGCCAAACCCAGTCGCATCATCGGATGATCGTCTACGATAAGAACTCTTGCACGCCTGGGCTGCATCAGGCCTTGCGTCGTCTGCATAAAAGGATGCCTCATCAGACTCAGGGATATGCCTCAGCGCGCTGCGGCAGGGTGCAAACGATTTCGGTCCCGCAGCCCATAGCTGGGGCAATGCTGAGCATTGCGCCGATCAATTCGGCACGATAGGCCATGATCCGCAGCCCAGTACCGGGACCGTCGCGTTGCTCGTCGATGCCCTTGCCGTTGTCGAGTATACGCAGCGAAATGAGTCCCTGAACTTCGCAGAGCGTAATGATGATTTCGTCGCCTCCACTATGTTTGATGGCATTGTTCACCGCTTCTTGGGCGATGCGATACAAGTGAGTGGCCGTAAAATTGTCCCGAATTTCGACCGGTCCTTTGCTGTCGAATGTGCATTTCACCTGTTGTACCTCGTTGACACTGCGGGTCAATTCCTCAAGCGCTGCCATCAGTCCCTGGGCATCCACCTCGACCGGGATCAGACCGCGGGCGAGCTGATTGACTTCACGTGCGGTCTGGACCAACACCTCGTACACACGGGTGGCCTTTTGGGTCAGCCCTTCGATGCGATCCCAGAGTCTCGACGGCCACTCGATTTGCGTCTGATCATCGGTTTGGCGAAGTTTGCCTAAGGAGGTAGCAACATATTGGGCGAGCAGCCCAAGTCCGGTTAGCTGCTGCTGGGTGCTATCGTGGAGTTCCTGACCAATACGCCGTTGTTCCTCGGCGGCAATTTCCAGAATCTCACGCTGCAACATTTGTCGTTCTGTGACATCCTGCCCAGTGTAAAGGAGGCCGATCAGCTGGCCATCCGCGTTGGTGAGAGGAGCATCGTACCATTCAATTTGTCGCTCCTGTCCGTCTCGAGTGACGATCGAGTGGATGTTCCCATGCATGCGTTGGCCCGCCGTGGCAGAGCGAAACAGCTGACGTATGCGGGGGCGTTCACGTTCGGGCAGGAACGTGTCGAACCAGTCGCGGTCTTGGACCTCCGCAAGTCGCCAGCCCGTCAATGCTTCGGTGTAAGGGTTGAAGCGGACAATGCGGCCACCAGGCTCAAGCACCAGCACAATGTTTCGAGCGGTATTGATGAGGCTTTCGCTGAACTCATGGGCACGCTGCAAGTCTTCCTCGGCCTGTTTTCGCTTGGTAATGTTGGTGTGTGAGACGACCGCACCGCCGTGATTGCTCCGCAGAGGGGATGCGTGGAGCAGGAACCAACGCATTTCTGTGGGCGAAGGGCAAGGATATTCGACTGTCAAGAAGTCCGATTTGCCCGCAAGTACAGCCTCGAGTCCGGCTGCCACTTCGCAGGCCCCTTCGGAATGATGCCCGTGGGCAGCACGGCAAACTTCCAAGTAGTTCGTACCGAGATTGCACCGAGTTGCCAGGCCACGATTTTGTCGTGCAAACTCTTCCCAGGCGGGATTCACGGCCACGATCGTGCCGCTAGCATCGATCACGGCAATGTGCGCCGACAGAGATGCAAGGATCGCCCGCGTCTGGGCTTCACTCGCGCGTAATGCCTGCTCGGCCTGTTTTCGCTCGGTGATGTCTCGGCAGACAAACAGACGCGTCCCACCATTGATCGACACCTTGCGTACGTTGATAAGCAAGTCATGGTTACCGCCGGCCTTGTCTTGAATCCTACATTCAAGGTGGCGTATCTCGCCATCTTCTTGAAGTTTGTTGGAGTCAAACAAGTCCGCGCCGACGAGCTGAGAGAAGGAGCCTATCTGGCGGACTTCTGCTGCGTTGTAGCCGAAAATCACATCCGCGTTCGGACAGACAAACTTGAATTGGTCAGCATCATCGGTGATGAACACCGCATCGGTAATGTTTTCCAAGGTCAGACGATGGAGTGTCTCGGCGTGACGCAGCGTGATCTCCGCTTGCTTCTCACGTGTGATATCGCGAATGACTCCAGCCGCTCGAAGAAAACCCTCACCTTCGTGCTCTTGGTCCTTGATCGGAAACGCTTCGTTGACGACCCAGCGTTCTGACCCATCCGGCAATTGGAATTGATACTCTGCTTCAAATGGAACACCTTGCGACAGCTGTGCAAAACTTGCTTCCACGCTTTGGCGGTGACTTGGAAGCATGAGATCGTACCAGGATTGCGGACGTGCGATGAGTTCGTTACGAAGACGACCGGTAAGGGATTCGAATGCAGGGCTTAGGTAGAGGAGTTTTCCAGTGGCAAGTTCCACCAAGTAAAAACCGTCCTGGATCGTTTCCGCCATCTGACGAAACAGACGTTCGCTACTGCGAAGTGCCCGGTCGGACAGTTCCAGTTCGTTAGCCAAGCGGAAGGTCATCAGCAGGACGAACGCCAAGAATGCAAACGCTTCGAGGGCAATCAACTCGAGAACGTTCAAGTCTATCAAGCCGGTCATCAGAAACGCCACGAGCTGAAGCGAAGTCGCGATTCCCAAAACGATCGCGGAGCCATACAGCCGACTTCGGACCAGGGACACGCAACAGACGTAGGCAAATCCCAACGAGAGCAGCGCTAGAAGGTAGCCCAGCAACACAAGCGGGCCAGGAATAGCCTCGAGACTCTGCAGGCTTTCGCCCGATGAAAGCGTTCGCGATTCCAGCTCCTGGACCTGGGCAAAGAGTGCAGCGTCGGGCAGATAACCGGTGGCAATCAGAATGAGTACGCAACCCGCGTTGTGAACCAGCAAAAAGCGAACGGGGCGGCATCCGGAATAGAAGGCGACAAACCACACAAAAATGGCGTTCCAAACCGTCCCGAGTGCTAACTGCTGTCGTACCACCGAGATGTACGCATCTGTGGTCACTACTCGATACAGGTTAGTTGACGCCAAAGCATAGCCAAAAGCCATTAGGCACAACGTACCAAATAAGGCATGGACGACTGTTCGCCTCCGTAGGGCAAGGTAGAGATGACTTGCACCTGCGTAGAAACAGATACCGGCAATCAGCACGAGAGATGGAATCGCGTAACCAGACATCAGGGTGACTCGGCCGAGAAGCGAATGGAACTATCAGGCTGATCCGCGTGTTGTCAAACGCCAGCTCGTTCAAGTACTCGGTCGTCGCTGGGGTATCCAACAACGCTCAAGCGACTCGATCCCCTGTCCTCTACGCCCGCTCGCCGCGGGTGCCATGGCGAGCTGACCGCCAACGAGCGAACTGGGAATGGTGGAATCCACCATACCTAGAACGGTTGTCTCTTCGATTCACGCGGTCGCACGCATGCAGCAAAAGAGGCGA
The DNA here is from genome assembly GCA_964410665.1 of uncultured Alcaligenaceae bacterium. Taxonomy (GTDB): domain Bacteria; phylum Planctomycetota; class Planctomycetia; order Gemmatales; family Gemmataceae; genus CAYPIE01. The sequence goes on along the minus strand of CAYPIE010000011.1, from coordinate 16,836 downwards.
TTGATTTAGCTTACCGAAAGTGACTTCCGAAGACCACGCCCGCACCCTAGCCGTAGTGAGTTAAGACTCGTTCGGGGGCGGATGAACGATGGACAGGTTGGCTGTGGGAATAAACAAAATAATCTACTTATGTTAGTATTCAGTCGAAAACCGAATGAACGGATTGCCATTGGGGATGAAAGTGAGCTTACCGTATTCGCGGTTTGTGGAGAGCGTGTGCGGCTTGGGTTGAAGACACCCCAACAAGTCTCCATCCATCGCGAGGAATTTAGCACTGCATCCAAACCGAAGTACGCGATGAGGATGCACATCCCGATGCTGTGGGCCTAGGATGCGAGAACGTTTCCAGCCGTTAGATCCAATTCTGGATCAATCGCCCATCGCCATCGAGACATACACCGCTGACAATGCTGATAAAATCCAAGACTGCCCATATCAATGCTGCAAGAATGACCAAGATCACTATCTTTGGGCCACCGAAAAGCAGCCAAAGGAGTGCTCCCAGGAAGACGATGGCTTGAACGATCCCAGACCAATACTTGCCGGCATAGAAGCGATGCAGCCCGAGCACACATGCGAAAACGCAAAGCAGGCAGGTTATAGACCGTTTTCGGCCCGAGGTCTCAAAATCACCAGGAGGCCGCTTGCCGTTCAAGAGTGTCCCCACCCAGGTATACCGAACATGCGTCTGGTAAAGCACCAGCAGGACCGCTGTCCCAATGCTACACATCAGAACTAACTTTGCCACCACCGGCAGATCCCATGGACGGAACATGGCTGCCAACAACACGAGCACTGGCACGTGCACAAGATAGAGCCAATAGGAGGAGTCCGACACAAAACGGCGGGTCTTGCTTGCACCAGCAAAGTAGCGGCGAAACAAACCGATGCTGCCTATTAGCATCAGCCAGACGAACAGAACCTGGCAAACGCTGGTGGCGACGTGGCTCAGCAATATTGCTGAGCGATGCCCAGCGTAGCCGAGGCGGAAGCTCTCCTCGCGAGTGTGCAACCAACTGATTCCCAGGATCAGAACAGGGACCGCCAATGCCAAATTCAACCGCCAATGCCGACCTACCTGGTCGTCGAATTGTGGAAGGCCGAAACACAATGCCCCAATTGCGAAGAAGATCGCGTAGTAGAACAGCAGGGGAAACCACGGGATCAAACCGCTGGTTGTTTCCGGTCCGAACTCCGTCATCAACAACTGAGGCAACAGCGTGATGGGCAGGATCCACAGCCAAGACCACGGCGAGGCAACCAGCCAAGTTGGGATGGTCTGGATGCCAAGTCTGCCTGCCAGCCAACCGATCAGCGCAAATCCAGCAACCAGCCAGAGCAGATAATTCAGAAACCATAGGTGCAGCAGCGATCCACCCTCGGCAAGCCGACGCATCGAGCCCAGCACCCCCTGCATCCATCCTGGCAACTCGCTCCGGAATGCCACCTCGAAAGACTCGCCGCTTGCACCGGGAGCCAATCCGTCCTTCGACAACAACAGGTTGTTGATTCCCGGTCCGGAAACGCTTAGGGCCAACTGGTGGTCTGCCGCTCCCGCTCCCGCGAAATACTGCACGCAGATGGCTGCCGGTCCCGGCGGAAGAGGAACGGCCCCCGTAACCGCCTGTGTTGCGTCGGTCGCTGCCTGATCGATGACCTGCTTGCCGTTGACATAGAGCCGTGCACGATGGTCCGAGCTCAAACGAAAGGTGAAGTCACCACCTCGGTGAATCACCAACTCACCGGCAAACTCAATGGCGAAATGGTCCTGTTCCGCTGCCAAGCCAAGATCAACCATGCCCGACGGATTGTCGCCACGTTGCACAGGATCGAGATGATGTAAATCCGGCAGACTCCCGGATTCGATCGGATAGAGGCGATAATCGAAGTTTCTGAGCGGCCCAGGTGTGATCTTGCAAGCTTGCTTCGGCCTGTTTACTGCCTGCTCGAAAAGCGGTCGCACTTGGGCTCGCCCTTGGAGGACGCGATCACGGTCACACTCCAAGTCGAACATCCAACTATACACCAATAATTTATAAATATTTTTATCTAAGAACACCTTCGCGGCCAATCCTCTTGCCTTTTTCAGGTCGAGGTCGGCTCGGTGATCCAGCAGCATCGGCACGACATTCGCTCTGCCAAACATCGTAGCCCACATCAACGGCGTTGTATTGTTAAACCAACGGGCATCGGGGTAAGCCCCGCTGTCGAGCAAGAATTGCACCGCTTCGGCGTGGCCACCCGCCGCCGCCCAATGCAACAATGTCTCACCCAGGGGGCCCTTGGCATCCACCTCACCACCAGCTTGAAGATAGGCAGCCATCGCCTGGACATTGCCCCCTCTGGCCGCTGTCCAAATGCTATCTCCCTGGTAATAGACAACCGCTGGGACCAACAATCCCAGCCCGATGGCAACCAGGATACTCCCCCAGAGCAGCGGCACAAAAATGAACATCGGCAGGAGAATGCGCTTGCCTCGGTGCGTGAGCATCGCTCTCAGCCCGCGGCTTTTCCATAGCATGGCCATGAAGAACCCACTGATCAAAAAAAACAGTGGCATCCGGAACCCATGAATAGCGGACATCGTAAGGTCATAAGGATCAAACATTTCCGGGGCATTGGCCCCAGTCATCGCGATCACTGAGCGAACGCTAACAGGGACTTGTAACGCCGTCGCATCTGCTTGAAGATACAAATCAGCATGTAAGAGTATACCCAAGAGCATTGCGCTGGCCCGCAACGCATCCAGATCGTGATACCGTTTTTTGTCCATGCCCGTGGAAGCCCAACCTACAAGTGTTCCGGTCGCTGGTTTCCAAAAGATCCAGGTGAAGGGCCTCCGAGCTCTCCTGGTTCGAGGCTCGCGCGGTTTTCCACGCGTTTGCGCAAACTGTCCGCGCCTCCTGAATCTTTTGTAATTGGCACCAATCGCTTCGACAAGCGTTCCTACTTCGAGCGACTTTCAGGTTTGGCCTAAGCAATGCGATGAGAGACGACCCGAAAATGCACCTCGGACGACCTGAGCTTCGCCAGCCTGAGCGGGTCGCTCGAGCTGACGCCGTTGAGCCTTCAGTCGGGCGGGTGGCGGCCTTCAAAAGGACTGCTTCGGGTATCCCAGTCCCATGTTTGCTGCCCCGAAGCGAGATGGACCACACAATAACCCGTTCGCGACGGCTTCTAGCAGCAATCGCTAGGCTCGGGGCTCTTGTGACGGTCTTGAGAGCAGTACGGACTCGTTTCTCAAGGTTTCCAAATCGCGATTGCAACGTGTCAGCTGACTCGCTGGCCAAGCACACTAGCAACCATCAACGGCTCTGAGGCTTCACCACAGAGTCCCCTGCGGCTATGAGGCAAGTTGAACAGGCCTATAAAATGAATAAGATTTCTCAAGTCCGAATAAGCGCTCGATATAACACTTTGCACCTGGGAATAGCTCTCCCATCCTTCGACGCGAGAGGACTCTGGTTCCCTCAATCATCTCAGCCCATTTGGGCAACCTGTGCTTCCAGTTACGCTTGAGGCGGTTCTGGACCGGCGACGGAAGGCTCCAGTAGAAAGGGACCCAAGTATGGACCTCAAAGGGGAATTGATCGCTCGGAGTCTGCACCCAGTACGCAGGGGCAAGTCGTTGGACCTCGTGCGCAAACTGTTCCTGCCGGGACGCATCACCGACGTGCTCAATCGTCGAGTTGGAGAAAACAAAATCGAAAGCGTGGTCCTCAAGGATCCCCTTCAGGTCGCAGGCATCGTGCTCGATGTACGTGAACCCGGCAACCTTGTTCGACGCCGAAATGGTGTCCGGTAAATTCACAAAGGTAATCTGAAAGTTGAAATCCACGGTTCGCCAGATTTCCGGTGTGCCGCCCAGGTCGAGGAGACGTGCCCCTGGGGGCAATTCTACCAGCTTGATCATATGAAGCATGCGATTCCTACGCATGGATTGGCTCTTGCCCTGTTCAACTCGCCCCTTCAATCGCCTGAATGCTCGGATTGCCCAGTCGTGGATCATGACCAGCGAAGTCTCCATCACGTAGCTAGTTCGAAAGCCGCATCTTCATACGTCTACCTTAGCAGTTTAGTCCGCTAGCTCAAGTCGCTCTTGTCCAGAGGCGTCTCGCGCTCAACTTATCCGCTGCTTTTCGGCTTATCCGGGCAGCAATCGGTCGCTCAGAATAGGCTCCAGGGCATCCATTGTTGTCCTCTCCAACGCCTCCAAACTCTGGCTGTCTAAAAAATAAAATAATTACTGCAACAAGTTCTTACCGTTCTAATTCAGTCGTCTTGATCCTTGACCAGATGCCGCTCCTCCGACGCACGAATGAATGAAGCAAGTCTTGTCCGGCACATAGCCTGACCGGAAGTAACTCGATCGCCACGCTGCGGCAGGCAAAGAAGCTCACGACGGTAGTCCACCCGAAAGACGTATCCGCAAAAGCGCGATCAAGCTCAATACAATTAGGGGTGCTACGATCTCTTAAAACAAAGCTCTCACAATCGTATTGTTAGGTCACTTCAGAGTAGGATCCCATGGGACAATTGTCGCAGGAGGTATTCGTCGAGCGAACGCGGGATCTTCTGGTCCGACAGGGATGTCCCGATGTAAGCCTGTCGTCGGTACTGACCGCTTGCCAGGCGAACAAGGGATCCCTCTACCACTTCTTCCCAAACGGGAAAGACGAGCTGGTGATTGCCGCGATCGAGCAGCAGGCGCGCCTTGCGATCGCGATGAGCCAGAAATTCCTGCAAGAGTCCAGCTCGACTAGCGCGGCGATTTTCCATCTGGTCCGTTCACTCGCGGAGAAGATGGACGCGTCGGACTACGCACTGTGTCTACCGTTTTCGGCGGTAGAAGCCATCTCAAGGGAAGTCAGCGAGGGATTGCGGCTGGCGTGCGTCAACACGCTTACCGAGTTGGAGGATTTATACGCTGGCAGTCTTCGCGCGGAAGGTATGCCGTCGAACGCAGCCAAGCCCCTGGCCTCGATGATCGCGACCACAATCGAAGGCGCCTTGCCGCAGTCGCGTACTCGGGAGACAAGCCTACCACTCAGAAATGCCGCGTTGCACCTTCGCGATCTGATCGAGTCGCGGTCGTGGGGTTCGCAGAACGACGTGTAACGGTTGTCGCAGTGAAGCAAAGGTGTTGGCCCCCAGCTGACGAGAAACCAGCGCCTTGAAGCGGGTAGCCAAGCGAACTCCCATGATGTCTCAAAACCATCCACCCGATTGGCGGTTGCTGTGTTACGATAGCCCCGAGCAGGATCAAGGTCGGGGAGCAGGCAACAGGTTTGTGCCGAGGCCAGCAGCCGGAACCAACATCGAAGCAAACCCGTCACACCAGCAGCTACCGAAATGACTCAGACCCGATTGCTTATCCTCCTGGTCCTCAGGTCGCTTACGCCATCGCTGGTAGTCGGGAGCGAGCCGGCTGTGTCCCGTGTGGAGGCGTATGCCGATCTGAAGCCCGCGAGCCCTCAGGTCCGGGGCAGCAAGGACAACCCGGAGGGACTGACGGAGCGAATCGTCACCGGGTATCAGGGATGGTTTCGTGCGGAAGGTGATGGGTCTGGCCTTGGCTTCCAGCACTACCGGAAGGGCCGGACGTTTAAGCCGGGCAACTGCAGCATTGATTTTTGGCCCGACCTGTCCGAGTTTGACCAGGACGAACGTTTTGCCACATCGTTCCGACATCAGGACAGCAGCCGAGCCTATGTCTTCAGTTCGATCCACCCGAAGACAGTAGATCGTCACTTTGCCTGGATGGCCGAGTACGAAATCGATGGGGCCTTTGTGCAGCGGTTTGGTTCTCACGGGGCAAAACAGCGGCGGGACTACCGCAAGCTGAAGTTTGAGAACCGCAAGCTCTTACTATGTCGCGACGCGGCGATCCGACACCGCCGCTGCTGGGTCCTGATGTATGACCTGTCCGGTTTACATGACGACGACTTCGACCCCCTCGCCGAGGACTGGAAACAGCTTCGCCGGCGCATGCAGCTGGGAACCGACCCGAACGATTCCGCCTACCTGCGCTTGCACGGAAAACCACTGGTCGCCATCTGGGGTGTCGGCTTCCGTGAGGATCGTGACTATGGGCTCAAGAAGACCGAGTGGTTGATCCGACTGCTCAAGCACAATCCAAAATGGGGTGGTATGAGCATCATGCTCGGCGTCCCGTACTACTGGCGTGAGCAAAAAGGAGATGCCATCGCCGACCCAGAACTGCACTCGGTCCTCCAGCTCGCCGACGTCATCAGCCCCTGGTCGGTGGGACGCTATCGCACTGGGCAGAACGAAGCGTACAAGCTCATGCTTCACCAGCGAGCCGATCGTGCATGGTGTGCGCGGCGAAATGTTGAGTATCTACCGGTGCTTTGGCCGGGCTTCAGTTGGCAGAATCTCAAGGGCATAAAGTCCGTAGAGGTGCCGCGCGACGGCGGAACGTTCCTCTGGCGTCAGTTCCAGGCGACGGCCATGGCCGGTAGCCGGGCCGCATACATTGCCATGTTTGACGAGATCGATGAGGGAACGGCCATCTTCAAATGTACCAATGATCCACCGGTCGGAGCTTCCAAGTTCAAAACCTACCGCGGCCTCCCGAGCGATCACTATCTGTGGCTCTGTCGTGAGGGCGGGCGGCTCCTCCGTGGAGAACTGCCGAGCCGATAACGGCCTTGCCTTAACTTTCATTCATTGATCATTTCTGGACGCGATATGAAACTCTCACTACTCCTGTACGGCTTTCTCTTTTTGGGATTGAGTGCGGCGACCGCCGAAACCAAACCCAACGTTTTATTCCTCGCTGTCGATGACATGAACGACTGGATCGGCTGCATGGGGACGACCCCGCGAGCGATCACGCCAAACTTCGATCGGCTTGCCGCACGTGGGGTCGTTTTCACCAACGCCCACACCGCCGGGGTCTTCTGTGCCCCGAGCCGCGCAGCCATCTTTACCGGGCAGTTTGCCTCGACCACGGGCTGCTATCGGACGGCCAACTACTTTGTCGATCACCCGGACATCGAGCCGCTGCAGGTCAGCTTCGCCAAGGCCGGGTACCAGACGTTCGGGGCCGGCAAGTTGTTTCACCATCCCGCTGGGGCAATCGATGTCCGCGGCTGGAACGAGTTCTTCCTACGCAATCAGAGCCAGCGAAAAGGCGGCTGGCCGCTGGACTCGTGGGGCAAGGACACGCCGTTCCCGAAGCCCTTTCCGAACAGCATTTACAACCGAGGCCAGCAGGTCACCGGTGGGCTGTTCCTTGAGTGGGGAGCGATCCCCAATCACCGCGAAGAAGAAATGGCGGATTCCATCCGCATCAAGTGGGCCATCAACAAGCTAGGGGAACGCCACGATCAGCCGTTCTTCCTGGGCGTCGGCCTTTACGCACCCCACTTCCCCAACTACTGCCCGCAGAAGTACTTCGACCTGTACGACCCCGACAAGATCAGACTCCCGCCCTACAAGGCGGACGACCTCGACGACCTGCCCCCGAAGATCAAGAGGATCAAAACCAACCGATCCCGAATCCATCAGAAACTGGACAGGTTGAACGCCGTTGACGATGCCATTCACGGCTATCTCGTCTGCATTAGTTATGCAGATGCAATGATGGGGCGTGTCCTGGATGCCCTCGAAGCCAGCCCCTACGCCGACAATACCATCGTGGTGCTGTGGAGCGATCACGGCTACCACCACGGCGAAAAGGGGGATTGGGGCAAACACACCCTGTGGGAACGCACCTCCAACGTCCCCTTCATCTGGGCCGGGCCGGGCATTGCCAACGGTCAGAAGTCCGACGTCACCGTCAGCCTGATCGACATGTATCCGACGCTGGTCGACCTGTGTGGTCTGCCCAAGCCGCGCCAGGAACTGGAAGGGGAGTCGCTTGCCAAGACGCTCGCCGCGCCGAGGTCGGCAAAGGACCGCAATGTCTTGCTGCCACATATGAACCCCGGCGAATATGCCATCATCAATCGGGACTGGCGCTACATCCGCTATGGCGAGGACGGTGAGGAACTCTACGACCTACAAGCCGACCCGAACGAGTGGCACAACCTTGCTGGCAAGCCGGAATACGCCGCCAAGAAGGCAGAACTCCGAAGATTCGCGCCCACGACCTTCGCCAAGCCCGCCCCGAAACGCAACGCGCGCAAAGACCTTGTGATCGAGGGCGAGACGTTTCACTGGGAGAAGGGCAAGGGCAACTACAAGCCGTCACCAAAACATCTCCCATACACACAGCCGCCCACGCGTGAGCCGAGCGCCAAGAAGCGGAAGAACATCCTGTTCATCGTTTGCGACGATCTCAACACGCATGTCTCGCCATCCGGATACGAGCCGATTCACACCCCGACACTGGCCCAACTCGCCGCCGAGTCCATGACCTTCCGGCGTGCCTACTGTCAGTACCCAGTGTGCGGCCCATCACGAGCTTCGTTCCTGAGCGGGCTGTATCCGCAATCGACGGGCGTCCTGAACAACAAGGCGGACCTCCGCAAGGAACGGCCTGGCACAGTCTCGATGCCCCAGTTCTTGAAGGAGCATGGGTATTGGACGGCGAGCGTCGGCAAAGTGTTTCACTCGCCCCGACACGAACACGGCGAAGTCGCCTGGGATGCGTTCCTTCGCTTCGATAACGATGAGCTCCCCGTGGTCCGCGCAGCCCGCGCGAAGTTTGAGGCAAATCATGGTTCGGTTGAAAAGGGACCGAACCGAAAGAACTGGCGCGAGCTTAAGAAACAGGTCGCCGCCAAACTCGACGCACAAACACCCCCAGGTTATGGTCGAAGTGGCCTAACCGATGAGCAGCACAAGGACGGGAAGAACGCCCGACAGGTCGCGAAGTGGCTTTCAGATCAAGCACACGGAGACAAACCGTTCTTCATCGCTTGTGGCATCCAGAAACCACACGTCCCATTTCTGGCTCCGGATAAGTACTTCGATCGCTATCCGCCGATGGAGATCCCTTTCACACCGGACCGTCCCAACCTGTGGAACTCGCTGCCAAAGACCGCTATGTCCAAACGGTTCCAGGCGTTCGGCTTTGAGCTCGGGAAGGAAGATGGATCACTCCGCCGAGAGTACATGCAGGCCTACCACGCCTGTGTCTCGTTCATCGACGCTCAGTTAAATATCGTCTTCGACGCCTTGAAGGAGAGTGGCCACTGGGACAACACCATCGTCATCTTCACCTCGGACCACGGTTATCACCTCGGTGACCATTTTCTCTGGGGCAAGGTGACGCTGTTCGACATCGGTACCCGAGTTCCGTTCATCATCCGGGCTCCCGGTCTGACAAAGGCGGGAACCACCTCGGAAGCGATGGTGGAGCTGGTAGACATCTACCCGACGATCGCCGCCCTCACCGGGCTGAAGCCCCCGGAACATCTGCAGGGCGTCTCGCTGCGACCACTGCTCGGACACCCGGAGCGGCTCGGTAAAAAGAAATACGCCTACAGCGTCGTGTCCCGCGGCAACCAACTGGGGTACGCGTTGCGAAATCAGCGCTGGCGCTATGGCAAGTGGCCCGACGGTGAAGAGCTGTATAACCTCAGAAACGATCCCCAGGAGAAGAACAATCTCGCCGGGAAACCGCATGTTGCTGAGCGACTCGAGCAGTTCCGTGTTTTACTCGACGCAAAGCAGCAAGCGGTAGCCGCTCCGCGCTAAACAAGGTACGGCCAACCCTCTAAACGTGTCCGAACGCTCAAGCCGAGTGTACCTCGCCCTACCCCTCAGCATCCGAAATCCGGGGGCTATGGTCGAACCAGCGCCTCCAGGTCCAACGCCCGGCGTTCTCCCGATGAACTACCCCGGGATTGCATCGGGGCCTCGGCGACCGGCTGCGAACAGCGAGTTCGGGTGACTGAACAACCATCGACCTATTCTCCACAGCGCTGTCCATCAATAATATTCATATATAAAGAATACTTAATTTAATAATGGCGTCATACGTCTTCGCGAAAGAAGGGGTGGGAATGTCCTCACTGCTTCAGCAGCGTCGGCTCGGGGGCGACTGATCGCAACCACGACACGGAGAGGACTGAACCGTGCTCCAGAGGTTGCCCCCGTCGAATCGCTCACCTCCGTGTTGTACGTTGCCTCTCGTGTTCCAGATTCCGTCAAACCGGCCCAGTATGCCCCCTCCTGTTCGGCCTTCCTGACACTGGTTCCAGAAATGTCATCAAGGATACGTTGGAACCAGCCACGCGTCTGAAACCGCATGGCGAACGATCGAATTGCCAAGTAACCGAAGAGAACGAGCAACACCCCGAATAGCAAGTTGGCAGCAATCCAAAACGGATCGACTTTACCAAGAATCCATCGTGGTTGTGGCAACCGATCCAGAATCGACTGCAGACCGACCATGAGGAAACAGGATCCTAGGAGCGGAGAAAACAGGATGATCCACTTGAATTGCCCGATTTTGGCGGCGCGAAATTAGGACAGCGAAGTCTGGATGTCAGCCACGGGTCCGAACCAATCGATCTTCGTGACATGAACCAGTCGGCGAATACTGTCGATCAGCAAGGCAATCCCTGCCAACCAGACGACGCCAGCGGCGGCGACAAGCTGCCAAGTGTGCCAATGCTCTCCGACGAATCCGCCACAAAAGATCACAACTACGACAGCGAACGCGATGTCGAGCGTAGGCCCAAGCGCCAGGCGATTGGCGCGGCTGCGAGTTGTCCTGAATGCGGTTCGAAACCGGCCGATTCCGGGCGAACTGGCCTGACCACGTAGAAAATCCAATCTCCCGGCAAGCTTGCCTCGATTTCTGGTACAATTGTGGCCATCGATACGTGCTTCTCTCAATTGCTCGAGGAGACGACCATGGCGGCGCAAAGCAATCGACGCAACTTTCTCTACCAATCCGCGGCAACCGGAGCACTTCTGGGAATGGGTGACCTTGGGTTTCTGAATTCCCTCCAGCCCGTGAGCGCAGCAGAGGCCAAGCTCTCGCCACAGAGTGTTTACCTTGATCCGTCGATTCAACCGGTGGTCAAACTGATTGAAGCGACCCCGCGCGAACGACTTTTGGAAGAAGTTGCCAGTCGTATTCAAAACGGGCTTAGTTATCAACAAGTTTTGGCGGGACTGCTTTTGGCAGGTGTGAAGAACGTCGAGCCTCGACCGTCGGTGGGATTCAAATTCCATGCGGTGTTAGTTGTAAACTCAGCGCACCTCGCAAGTGTGGCCTCACCTCCGGAACATCGTTGGCTGCCGATTTTCTGGGCCCTCGACTACTACAAGAGCGCTGCTGCGCGAGATGTCGAGGAACGTGGAGACTGGACGATGCAGGCCGTGGATGAATCCGGTCTGCCCGAGGCGCATAAGGCTCCTGAGATGTTCATCGATGCGATGGACCATTGGGATGAGAGCAAGGCGGATGCTGCAGTTGCGCAACTCGCGCGATCAGCAGGGACCAACGAGATCTACGAAATGATGTTTCGTTATGGCGCCCGGGATTTTCGCTCGATTGGACATAAAGCCATTTTTGTGGCCAACAGTCTTCGCACCTTGCACTGTATCGGCACACAACATTCTGAACCTGTGTTGCGATCGCTTGCTTATGCCCTCTTAAATCACGAGGGGGGCAATCCCGCGAAGCGCGATGCCGAGGCCGATCGACCGTATCGCCGTAACCAGGAATTGCTGCGGAAAATCCGCCCCGATTGGCGGGATGGTCGGTTGGATCGATCGGCGACGCGGGACCTGTTACAAACGCTCCGGACCGGTACCAACGATGATGTGTGTGATCATGTTGTGGACTTGCTCAATCGTGGCGTGTCGGCCCAGTCGGTCTGGGATGCCTTCTGCATCGGGGCAGGCGAGCTATTGATGCGTCAGCCGGGGATTGTTGCACTCCATTCCGTCACGACGACGAATGCGATGTTCTACGCGTATCGTACGACGGCAAACGATGAAACGCGACGACTCTTGATGCTCCAGAATGCCGCCTTCTTGCCGATGTTCCGCAAGGCGATGCGCTCTCGCGGCCGTCTGAAGGATGTGACGGTTACCGACCTAAAGCCGGCATCTTTGCGCGATGGTTCTGCCAGCGAAGAGATTTTCGCAGACTTGGGCCAGGATTCGATGCTAGCTGCCAGAAAAGCGATTGCCTATTTGGAACAAGAAACAGAGGAGAACCAAACGGCAACGAAACTGATCGACGCAGCTCGCGTCTTGGTCTTCTTAAAGGGCGACGATGCCCACGACTACAAATTCAGCTCGGCCGTCTTGGAAGATTATTACCACATCTCACCGGAGTGGAGAGCGACCTATCTGTCATCGAATGTGTTCAAGCTTCCCCATTCAGGCCAGCGCGACAACCAACTCGTGCGGCGAACACGCGAAGCGTTCCGTTCTTAGTGGAGTGGGCAGGTGGATCGCTCACTTGGATCCCGGCGGGCTGGTCTTCGACGACTCGATACAGTCCGCCGGTCAGGGTGGGTCGGCAAGCACCGCGAATAGCGTATAGTCACCTGTAGAGTGACTTGCGGGTTGCCAGAATCGGAGTGACGCAAAACTATGAGCGGTAGGAGCTCAAGAAGTCGGGGCCACAGGACGGCTATCAAACGTTTTTCTTTCCCATCTTCACAGTGGACACCGACAATGAAGCAATTGTCGCTGTAGATGTGCTCGGTTGATCCGCCGTGAACGGTATCAATCCCTGCAATGCCTTGTATCGCAAATCGCTTGGGCAGAGTGAAAAAGCTCCCGCCTCGAGGCGCGTCGGTTGATGTGGCCGCTTTTCGCAGAAACCACCGTAGCTGCAGGCGGCGTCGTCGCCCAAAACACTTCTGCGGCAAACACCAGCCGGACCGCACCGCGATTCCTAAGACCTGCAATCTAGCGTCGGACGATGAAGTCGCTGCAGTTTCCGATGGGACGCTTGGAACAACCCGCTTGCCGAGAGCTTCGCAATTGCTGTTGTCCTGTCTTGAGTCTTGTCCTCGACACGCCATTGTCTCACGGTCTCGGAGGTTTTCAGAATCCACCGACTCCTCTTGACATGCAGCCACATGGCTGCATAACATTCGCCATGACACCTGAGGACTCCGCAAAACTCGATGCCGTATTTCATGCTTTGGCGGACTCGACTCGGCGAACGATCCTCGAGGAGCTTTCACATCGTGACGAACAGTCGTTATTCGAGATTTGTGTTCGGCTAGTTGAAAGGCATGGATTGTCCATTAAGCGACAATCCATCTCCAAGCACCTTGCCGTCTTGGAAGGTGCTGACTTGATCCACACTAGCTGGCAAGGGCGAACCAAACTCCACACAACGAAGTTACGGTCCGCAGTGCCTCTCATTACCCGGTGGCTGAATAAGCACAAATAGGATTCAGTATGAAGATCATTGTTACAAGCGTGTTGGTCGATGATCAGGCCAAAGCGTTACGCTTCTACACCGAAACGCTGGGATTTGAGAAGAAGCACGACGTTCCACTCGGCGAGCACCGTTGGTTAACGGTCACGTCCTCCGGAGATCCCGATGGCATTGAACTTCTCTTAGAGCCCAGCGAGCATCCAGCGGCCAAGCCGTTTAGGGAAGCGATGGTCCGCGACGGCATTCCCTGGACAATGTTTGGCGTTGACGACGTAGAGGCAGAGCACAAGCGATTGACTGGACTAGGAGTCATCTTTACCCAACCGCCAACGAAGCATGGCGACGTTACAACCGCTGTATTTGATGACACTTGTGGCAACCTGATTCAGATACTTCAGCAACACTAGCCATGAAGACATACACGTCCATCAATTACAGGAGTGAAGAAGAAGTGGCCAAGACGAGTCGACGAGATATCCTACGCTTCGGGTCCGCTTCATTGGCGTTCCCGTTGCTCGCCATCCTAGAAGTTGGCTGCACGCCGACTGCAGACGGACCAACGGGTAGCATGGAACCTGTGACCGACAACGAATCCACTGAGAACAAGAAAGAATCCGAAACGGGTGCCGCGATGAAGATTCACTACTTAGAGATAGTAACCCCTGATGTTGATGCAACTTGCAAAACGTATGAGCAATTGCATGGTGTGACTTTCGGCAATCCGGATGCGAATTTGGGCAATGCTCGTACTGCCAAACTACCTAGTGGCGGCTTGCTCGGTGTTCGTGCTCCACTCCGAGATACCGAGGAACCCATCGTCCGCCCATACTTCCTCGTCGAAGATATTGACGCCGCAGTCTCCAAGGCGGCGGATTCGGGTGCCAAGATCGCACTTCCGCCGATGGAACTTCCGGGACACGGAAAGTGTGCCATCTTCATCCAAGGCGGAGCCGAACATGGGCTTTGGCAACTCTAGGATGCACTAGCGTGAAACTCCAAAGCAGGCGAAAGCGATTAAGACCTTAGGTGTTGAAATCCATTCGGAGATGTAGGAGAACCGCCGTTCAATCGCCATAGGGCAACGAGAGAGGTTTAAACTATTCGTAAGCTGTTGAGAGGAAAGGAGCTCTCAACAGTGATGTGCTTCTGTCAGTCGAGATGGTCGGATTTGAACCGACGCTCTCGCGCTTCCGATGCGCGCGGCCACTCCCGGCTGGCCCACATCTCGAGAGAATATCCTCGCCAGGATTCGAACCCGGTCTACGACGTTCGTAGCGTCGCGTGCTTCCGTCACACCCCGAGGATAAGAATCTGCCCCGACCAGGATTTGAACCTGGAATGCCGCCTTCGGAAAGCGGAGTGATCTCCGTTTCACCATCGGGACCAAAGATCCGGGGGCTGGGGTCGAACCAACGTCTCTAGGTTCAGAGCCTAGCGTTCTACCGTTGAACTACCCCGGAGCAGCCCGTATGGGAGTTGAACCCATCTATCCAGATTGAAAGACTGGCGGCATCACCGGACGCCGAACGGGCCGAAAAAAGCGATCGGGCCGGGCATCTCGCATCGCGAAACACCCGGCCCGATCAGGGCACTCGTGGGGAGTGGGTGCTTCACCTAAGTTGGGGGTTCACCTTGGTGTGGTCGCTGGCCGCGGAACCGTTGCGGTTCGACACGCGGTTCATTGGGTCGGCGGTCAGCGAAGAACATGGAACCCTCAAGCATTGTGTTGACAAGGATGGTGTCGTTGCACACCTGTATGGACGCGTTCGCTATGAATTGGTTCGCCGGAACCGCCGTGGCATTTTGGATTTTTTTCTCGTGCCACCACGGACATCGCCTCTACAACCATCTAGGGACCGAACGCATGCCCGGACCGATGAAATTTTGAGGATTTTATGAAGACACGGAACCACTCCATGCTCGTCCGCTGGGGACTGCGGGCGTTCATCGCCGCCGGAGCCCTGCTGGTCGTGGTCGCGACCCGCTATGGCAACCAGCCCGGCGAAGCGGCCAACGTGAACCTGCAAGACCGGGTGCCCCTGGAAGTCGAACACCAGCCCGGCATCCTGCCCGACCGTATCATCCTGACCTTTGCCGGCGACCCGGCCACCAGCCAGGCGGTCACCTGGCGGACCTCGACCGAGGCCACCAGCCCCCAGGCCCAGATCGCCAAGGCCGGCGTCAACAAGCAGTTCGCCGCCGACGCCAAGACCATCGAAGCCAAGACCGAGAAGTTCCAGTCCAACCTGGGCGAGGCTCTATATCACTCGGTGGTCTTCACCGACCTGGAGCCGGCGACCAAGTACGCTTACCGCGTCGGTGACGGCACCAACTGGAGCGAGTGGTTTGACTTCCAGACCGCTTCCGCCAAGCCCGCCCCGTTTTCCTTCATCTACTTCGGCGACGCCCAGAACGACATCAAGGAATACTGGTCTCGGGTGATTCGCCGCGCGTTCAAGGAAGATTCCCGGGCCAACTTCTTGCTGCACGCCGGCGACTTGGTCAACCGGGCCAACAACGACAACGAGTGGGGTGAGTGGCACCGCGCCGGCGGCTGGCTCAACGCCATGATGCCCAGCGTCGCCACCCCCGGCAACCACGAGTACTTCCGCGACGCCATGGGGCGGGGCGTGTCGCGTCATTGGCGACCGACCTTCACCATGCCCGAGAATGGCCCCAAGGGGCTCGAGGAAACTGTCTACTACATCGACTACCAAGGTGCCCGCATCATCAGCTTGAACTCCATGGAGCAGCTTGAGGAGCAGGCGAAGTGGCTCGAAGGTGTGCTTAAGGACAACCCGAACAAGTGGACCATCATCACCTACCACTACCCGATGTACTCCCCGGCCAAGGGCCGCGACAACGCCCGTCTGCGTCAGATCTGGCAGCCGATCTTCGATAAGTACGGCGTCGACCTGGTCCTCCAGGGCCACGACCACACTTACGGCCGCAGCGGCCTGACCTTCGGCAAGAATGTCCCCGAGGGCGGGCAGGCCCGCACCGGCAACGGCACCGTCTACGTCGTCTCGGTGAGCGGCCCGAAGATGTATTCGCTCAAGGAAGGTGAGGACGCCGCATGGATGAAGCGGTCGGCGGCGCAAAAGCAGCTTTATCAGATCATCCGCGTCGACGGTGACAAGCTCCGCTTCGAGGCGTACACCGTGCTGGGCGACACCTACGACGTGTTCGAGCTGCACAAGCAGCCCGACGGCGGCAACAAGATGCTCGAGTGGGAAGAGCTTAAGGTTCAGTTGCCGCAGCCGAAGGGTCCGAAGCGAGCCACCTGGATCGCTCTCGTCGCGATCCTGGCCCCGGTCGGCCTGCTGGGCCTGATCCGCTGGGTCCGGGCAAAGTAAGTCGGCACGCCGACACACCAAGTTTCTGTCGCTGGAACCCCCGTCATGGGGGTTCCAGTCGTTTTGGCGGAGGCAGAGGCGGTTGCGATAAAAAGAGGCAGAGGCGGTTGCGGGAAGAAGAGGCAGAAGCGTTTGCGATGCGGGGAA
>CAYPIE010000010.1:72018-100530 GCA_964410665.1 uncultured Alcaligenaceae bacterium | reverse complement strand
CACCTGCCTCAGTGATGGAGACCGGAGACGCCGGCTTCACCACACTCGTATTCCCGCTCACCTTCGATACCCCACCCGGCGGCAACGTCACGGTGCTTTATAACGTTGACATCAATAACGTCCCCTTCGACCTCGGCCTCAGCATCGAACTTGATGCAGGAGGAGGACTGATCCAAGTCAACGCACCGAATGACGACCTTGCAAACGGAAATGAAGTAGTCAAGGTAACTTTGACCGGCATCCTCTTCGGTGGCGACCAGGCAAGTTTGGGAGGCAATACCACCGCATTCGCGACTGTGACCGAAGATGACACTGGAGATGGTTCCCAGGGTGATACCCTGAAAGGGGGGAATGGAAATGATTTTCTGCTTGGGGGCAACAATGATGACCTTCTAATTGGGGATGGCAACAATGACACCCTCAATGGCGGCAGTGGCAACGACACCCTCATCGGAGGTTCTGGCGACGATCTGTTCGTATTCGATTCCTTCGACCCGCAAGAAGATGTGATCGTCGATTTCCAAATGAACGGAGCCGACAAGATCGATCTGAGCGCATTTGGAATTCAATTTGATGATCTGGTTATCAGCACCGGATCTGAGGAATACCCCTACGATAGCTCGGCAACCCGGATCCTTCTTCCCGGCGGGCAGGTCATCTGGCTTCTGGATTTCACTCCTAGCGATCTTGATGAAGACGCTTTTCTGTTCTAGTCGAACTCTGAAACGACTCGTTTCTACCCTGTGTGGAATGCCCTCCGGTCTTTCGGTCGGCATTCCTCACCCAGCAAACGGTCGTGGACTGGCAGCAAACACGAAGGACTGGTTCGACGCAGACTGCCCGCTGGCTCTTCCCCGCTGGCTGCTGGGATCTGCAACGCAGCGAGCAAAAACAAAGAAGTAAGCCTCTTTTCAGCAGAAGTTCGGCTTTTGTCTGGACAAGCAGACGAATCCTTGGCAGCAACCCCTGGTCATGCCTCAGGAATTGGGGGTAAACTAGTCCTTGAGACTTATTCTCCAGCAAAAGTGGTTCGACTTTGTACCAAGCCGGGGTCATGAGGTAATGCCAACCCGCATCCTGATTCTAAGCCTGGTTGGGCTGATTTGTTTACCCTCTTGCTTCATCCAGGCATCGGAACCCAAGGCGACTCCGAAGAAGGTGGTGTTTGCCCGTGACATTCAACCTCTCTTCGCCAGCCGCTGTCTGCACTGTCATGGACCGGATCAAGCAGAAGCCGGCTTGCGTTTGGATATTGCCGAACAATCATCGGCCGAGCTCCCTTCTGGAGTACGAGCCATCGCTCCCGGGCAGCCCAAGGAGAGTGAGCTATTGCGCCGGGTTACGTCCACGCGTGGCTCAGAACGGATGCCCCCCGAGGGCGAACCATTAACCGCCAAGCAGATCGAGCAGCTCGAACAATGGATTGCCGCAGGGGCAACTTACGAAACCCACTGGGCGTATCGGCCGATCCAACCACCTGCTCTGCCGTCGGTCCACCACGCGAGCTGGGTGCGTCAGCCGCTCGATCACTTTGTCCTTGCTCAGCTTGAAGCGAAAGGCATTCCGCCGAGTCCGGAGGCAGATCGATCCACGCTCATTCGACGTCTCTACTATGACCTGCTGGGACTGCCCCCTCCGCCGACAGAAGTCGATACATTTTGTCAAGATCCCCGGCCTGATGCCTACGCTCGCCTCGTCGATCGATTGCTCGCTTCCGAGCACTTCGGCGAACGCTGGGGACGCCACTGGCTCGATAAAGCGCGTTTTGCCGACTCCGATGGTTATGAGAAGGATCGACCTCGCCCCAATGCTTGGCGCTACCGAGACTGGGTGATTGATGCCATCAACCAGGACATGCCCTTCGACCAATTCACCATCGAGCAGCTCGCCGGCGACCTACTCCTCGATGCCTCACCCGAACAACGATTAGCCACGGCATTTCATCGGCAAACCCTGACGAATACCGAGGGGGGCACGGACCAAGAGGAGTTTCGCGTCGAGGCCACTTTTGACCGCACCGAGACCACTGCGGCCATCTGGATGGGCTTGACCATGAACTGTGCTCGGTGTCACTCGCACAAGTATGACCAGATCCGTCAGCAGGAATACTACCAGCTGTTTGCCTTCTTTAACAACGCGAACGAGGCCACCAGTCAGGTCGTGCGTAGCACCAAAGCCCTGATCAAGTATCAACACCAACAGACCATGTATCAGGCGCGCCTACGCGCCTCCCAACGGCGGATCGCCGATGCGGTGGTGGGGCGTGATCCGCTCATGCTGACCCTTTTGGCTTGGCAACGGCTCGACTTACTGGCTCACCCTCCGAAACCTCCGACCATGAAGGTTCGCGTTCTCAGCGCGGCGAAGCGTAAAACCCATGTGTTGCACCGAGGTGACTTTTTGCAACCCGAAGCGGAAGTCACTCCCAACGCCCTGCAGGTGATCAAACGGGTACACCCCCTACATTCGCGGCATCCCGACCAAGCGGCCGATCGTCTGGATCTGGCCCGCTGGCTCGTCGATCAACAGCACCCGTTGACGCCTCGGGTGGTGGTGAACCATACCTGGGCTCACCTGTTTGGGCAGGGGTTGGTCCGCACGGTCAATGACTTTGGTGTTCGAGGCGAACCGCCCACCCATCCTCAGCTGCTGGATTGGCTGGCCTGGCATTTCCCACGCTCGTTGGGCTGGCGTCGAAAGCCATTAATCCGCACGATTCTGCTCAGTGCCACGTATCGCCAATCCTCGAACCATCGTCCCGAACTCAGGTCGATTGATCCCACCAACCGCCTGCTCGCGCGGCAAAACCGCCTGCGCGTGGAAGGCGAGATTATCCGCGACTTGCATCTGGCCGTCGCCGGCTTGTTAGATCGCCGCATTGGCGGGCCAAGCGTCTTTCCACCATTGCCACCAGGAATTGCAGAATTAAGTTACGCCAACTCATTTAAATGGAATCCCAGTACTGGTTCCGACCGATACCGTCGTGGCATGTATACCTTCTTCAAGCGGACCGCACCGCACCCGAATCTGATCAGTTTCGACTGTCCGGATGCCAATACCACTAAACTCAAGCGCGACGCCAGCAACACGCCGCTGCAAGCTCTAGTCACTCTAAACAACGAGGTTTTCCACGAAGCCGCCGAGGCCATGGCCCAACGCATTCTCGCCGAGCAAGACACCGATGATCACGCACGGTTACGCTTTGCGTTGCGGCTGTGCATTGCTCGCCAACCATCCCCTCAAGAAGTACGTCGGTTTCACACGCTTCTTGAAGTCGCCCGACAGTACTACGCCAACCATCCCCAGGACGCGGCCCAACTCATTGCGCGGCATCCCGCTGCCAACCTCCCTGCGCCGGAGAATGCCGCGTGGGTCGCTACGGTACGAATGGTGCTCAACCTCGATGAATTTGTCGTACGGGATTAACTGCGTCGAAGATCGCCACACGTGCCTGCCTATGGAAGTGATACCCATGACCTCACCGCATCTCTCCGGCGACGCCCTCGTGACACGGACCCGTCGAGAGTTTTTGAATACTACCGCCAGTGGCCTGGGCATGGCTGCTCTAGGAGCGGCGCTGTGCCGCGATGGAATACTCCGTGCCGCCGACGCAAAGGACATCGAGGCCATCACCCACCCGTTGGCACCCAAGGCACCCCATTTCGCAGCCAAAGCCAAGGCGTGCATCTTTATCTTTATGGCGGGAGCCCCCTCGCACATCGACCTGTTCGATCCCAAGCCGGTCCTCAACCAACGTCACGGTGAGCCTTTACCTGAGTCGATGCTGAAAAACGTCCGCTTCGCCTTTATCAAGAAAGATAAGGCCCTGCTCCAAGGGTCGCCTTACAGCTTCCACAAACATGGCGAATGCGGCATGGAGCTGAGTGAGTTATTGCCACACCTCGGCAGTATTGCCGATGAGCTACTCCTGGTCCGTTCGCTGCACACCGAGCAATTCAACCACCATCCTGGTCAACTGATGATGCAGTGTGGTCGCGGGACCTTTGGCCTACCTACCATGGGCTCCTGGGTAACGTATGGCTTGGGCAGCGCGTCCGAGAATCTACCAGGGTATGTGGTACTCACCAGCGGCCGCGGCTCCTCAGGCGGCGCGACCTTGTGGCAATCCGGATTCTTGCCATCGACACATTCTGGTGTATTATTTCGAAATCAAGGCGAGCCGGTGCTCAATTTGGCCAACCCCGACGGCATCCCTCCCAAGCTACAACGCTTGGGTCTCGATACGCTGCGCGAGGCGAACCAACAACGTTACGCTGAAGTCCACGACCCCGAGATTGCCGCGCGGATTGCCTCGTATGAGCTGGCCTATCGCATGCAGACCGCCGCGCCTGAGTTGATTGACTTGTCCCGCGAAAGCAAAGCGACTTTGGAAGCCTACGGCTTAGATCGCCCAGAACCTCGTGGCCTGGGTGGCCGAGGCAAACAGGGGGATACTTACAAGAGCTTTGCCCGCAACTGCTTGCTGGCTCGTCGGTTGGTCGAGCGGGGTGTCCGCTTTATCAATATTATCTATGCCTCATGGGACCACCACAGCAATATTCCCAAACAGTTGCCTTACAATGCTGGATGCGTCGATCAGCCAATGGCCGCGCTGATCCGCGATCTCAAGCAGCGGGGGCTATTGGACTCGACCATGGTGGTTTGGGGGAGCGAATTTGGCCGCACGCCGCTGGGTGAGAACCGCAGTGGCAAACGCGAAGTTGGGACCGGACGTGATCATCACCCTTCTTCGTTCAGTATGCTCATGGCCGGCGGCGGCTTGAAAGCCGGCATGGTCTACGGCGCCACCGATGACATCGGCTGGCATGTCACCGAAAAGCCGGTGCACATCAATGACCTGCATGCGACACTGCTGCATCAATTTGGCCTGGACCACCTCAAGCTGACCTATCGCTTCCAGGGCCGCGACTTCCGACTAACCGATGTGGCTGGCAAAGTGATTACCGAGTGGCTTGCTTAGGGTGGCTGGGTGTCCTTCCTTGTCGAACCCGGGTTGGCTGTCCACGTGTAGCCACCACCTAAGTATTGCCGAAACCAGTTGATGGTGCAGCGTGCAACTTCTTCCAACGTCCCAGGTTCTTCAAACAGGTGGGTTGCTCTCGGGATAATCGCGAGCTGTTTTACTGGCGCGACCAGGCGGGCAAGCGCCTCTTGATTGAGTCCAATCACCGGGGTATCCAGCTCGCCAACGAGAAACAGCGTCGGACAGCAAACCTGCTCGAGAGCTGCGCCGGCCAGGTCAGGCCGACCGCCACGGGACACCACCGCATGCACGCTATCGGGCAACTGTGCCGCCGCGACCAGGGCGGCCCCGCCTCCCGTGCTTGCGCCAAAAAGACCGACCGATAATCCCGACGTCAGTGTCTTCCCCTTCAGCCAACCCACGGAGCCAACCAGCCGCTGCGCGAGTAGCTCAATATCAAAGCGTAAATGCTGTGTCTGGAGATCGACCGCCTCCTCGTCGGCCGTCAGCAAGTCGATCAGCAAAGTCGCCAGCCCGGCCTGTTGTAACGCTCTGGAAACAGCCTGATTGCGGGGACTGTGCCGGCTGCTGCCACTGCCGTGAGCAAACAGCACCACCCCGGTTGCCCCTTCAGGTAGCCCAAGGTCACCTGGTAATTGCACAGGCCCGGCATCGACCATCACTGGAAGGATTCGGACTGTTCGCTCGGAGAGAGATGACATTGGTTGGCCTCCACAGCGTTGAGCGCGAGCATGGTGTCCAGAAACAAAGGTGGTTCGCGGCCGCGTGACCATCCGCCCAAGCAGAATCATCCCGCGGCCGTGAACCGGGATAGACGCTCAAATTAGGTGGCGTGCCCCTGCGAGCCGGCAAACAGTGGAGTAAACTCCTCCGGGAACATCGACAGGAGCTTGGCCGTCGCACCTGGGCTGACCGCCTCGATGGCCAACTCCATCACCACCCGAGCATGGTAGGCGGCATCGGCGAGCTTGCAATTTTCCCGCTCCGCCACCTTGGCATAAAAATCGTGCAGCGACATTCGCTCAAAGTGCTCTGCTTCGCGGCGCAAATGCTGCCCGACCTCATGCGGCAACTGAGCGGCAAAGTGTTCCGCCGCAGCCGCGGGCAATCGCTCTGCGAGCGTCTCCAGGGTTGCCCGCACGGCTCGTTCGGCTTCTCCCCCACCGGCCAGTTTCGCACGATGTTGCACCTGCCCCATAAATGCGTCGTAGTTCATCATTGTTCTCCTTGTACCGTTGGCTCGCCGGACCCATGAATCGAGACTGCCACACGATGCGCAGTCCGCGCCAATGACTTCCCTGTTCCCGTCTCCAAGTGTCAGCAGCCAATCCTCAGGCAACGATTGCAAGCCGCATGGCAGCTCCGACGGAGTCGACTCACTCCTGCTGCTCACGGCGGGATTGCTGGAGCAATCGGGTGACTTCCTGATCGCTGGTCGGCAAAAAATCTTCATACCAGCAACCCACGGCCAAAAATGGATCCGGGGTGTGGGCACAAACCAAGCGATCGATGCGACTATCTAGTTCTTCGCAGGTGTCCGCGGAACCCACGGGGACGGCCACGACGACTTCGGCAGGATGGAACTGCTTTAACGCGACGACCGCGGCACGCATAGTTGCTCCGGTGGCCAGCCCATCGTCAATCAGCACGACAGTCCGGCCGGTCACCTCTAAGGGGGGCCAATCGCCACGATAGATCTGTTCGCGACGGTGCAGTTCCTTACACTCCGCAGCAACCACCTTTTGGATGCATGCTTCGTCGATGCCCAGCTCTTCGACCAGCTCCTGATTGAGGACTCGGGCCCCTCCCACGGCGATCGCCCCAAACGCCAGCTCTCTCTGACCCGGCACACCCAGTTTGCGGACCACGAATACATCCAGTGGCGCGCCAAGGGCACGCGCCACCTCATAGGCCACCGGCACGCCACCCCGCGGCAGTGCAAGCACGGT
Source organism: uncultured Alcaligenaceae bacterium (assembly GCA_964410665.1). Lineage (GTDB taxonomy): Bacteria > Planctomycetota > Planctomycetia > Gemmatales > Gemmataceae > CAYPIE01. Next base: position 93,576 of record CAYPIE010000010.1, on the reverse strand, counting down.
CACATCGTCTCGTCCGGCATATTCGCGGAGCAGCGCGGCCAACTCACGACCTGCCTCGCGTCGGTTCTCGAATCGCTGCACCTTCGCCCCCTTTCAGGTTGCCGTTCTCGCCTGTGGACCATCACTCAGAGAATCCAATCGATTGCCAATGACAGGTCTACCACCCCTCCGAGAAGACTCCACAGAAATCCCGGATGAACCGGCCATCCACCTTTGGGACCGAGTCTACTTATATTTTTCACGGCAGAGAGGATCCTGAAAAGCAGGAGAATCCCTGATTTCCTTGTCAGTAACTTGCTGGCTAGAACGGACCACGCTGCACCCGAAGGCATCGATGCACGGCCCCAGAGGGATGCAACCTCCTAGTCAACCGATGGCCCATATGGATGGTCGAAAGCGGGACCGGTCATTGATCCGCGACCCCTGCCCGACCATACTGAGCTCCTCGGTTTGTCCAAGATTCCATGGATTTGTGGGATTGCTCGCGTAGGGAGATAGGCACGATGCGCGCCAAACTCGACGAGAACAGGGTCCGATGCGTAGCTCTTTTAATGCTGGGCCAATATGCCTTGTGCTTTCCAAACAGCGGAAATGCTGCTGAACCCAATCCTTCACCGGATCATCCGAATATCTTGGTGATTCTCGCGGATGACCTCGGCTATGGCGATGTCGGCTGCTACAACCCACAGTCGAAAATCCCTACACCGAATCTTGATCGGCTCGCCACGCAAGGCATGCGCTTCACCGATGCCCATAGCCCATCGACGGTGTGTACCCCGTCGCGTTACAGCCTGCTGACCGGGCGCATGGCCTTCCGCACCGGCTACCGTGGCGTGTTCACCGGCGTTGGCGGTCCATGCTTGATTGAACAAACGAGACTCACTCTGCCCGGAATGTTGAAAGCGAAGGGCTATCGCACCGCCTTGGTCGGCAAGTGGCACGTCGGCATGACTTTCCTCGATCGCCAAGGCCAGCCGATTCACCGCGGTGGCTTGGACGCGGTCAAACGCGTCGACTTCTCCCGACCGATCCGCAACGGCCCCATCGACCGTGGCTTCGATCATTTCTTCGGCACCGCCTGCTGCCCCACCACCGACTGGCTGTATGCCTACATCGAAGGGAATCGCATCCCGGTCCCACCAACGGAGCAGCTCGATCGGGAACCTCTCCCCGACCACCCCTATTCCAAAGACAACCGCCGCGGTCTCATCGCTCCCAGCTACGATCTTGAGATGGTCGATCTGGTTTTCTTGAACAAAAGTCAGGAATTCATCCGCGAGCATGTGCAAGCGTATCCTGATCAACCCTTTTTCCTTTTTCATTCGATGCAGGCGGTGCATCTTCCATCGTTTCCGGCCAAGCGCTTCCAGGGCAAAACCAAGCAGGGGCCCCACGGCGATTTCATCTATGAAATGGACTGGATTGTCGGAGAACTGCTCAAGACCCTGCAGGAACTCGACATCGCCGACAACACGCTGGTGCTATTCGCCAGCGACAACGGCCCCGAAGTCCCCACCGTTCTGGCCATGCGTCGCGATCACGGCCACGACGGCGCTCGTCCGTGGCGGGGAGTCAAACGCGATCAATGGGAGGGGGGCCATCGCACACCGATGATGGTCCGCTGGCCGGGCCAAGTCCAAGCCAACTCGGTCTGCCGGCAACCAGTGAGCCTGACCGACGTCATGGCCACCTGCGCCGCTATGGTTGACGTGCGACTTCCGGCTAACGCTGGGGAGGACAGCGTCAATCTGTTACCCCTCCTACGCGGCAATCAAGGCGACAAGCCGATCCGGCCCTATCTGCTGCATCAAACCTGGACCAACAAGCTGGCCGTTCGCCGCGGCAAATGGAAATATCTGGATCATCGTGGTTCCGGCGGCAACAATTATCGCAAGGGCGGTCAGTGGGGCATGAAAGCATACGCTTTGCCCGAAACCGATCCCGATGCCCCGGGGCAGCTGTATGATCTGGACAACGATCCTGGGGAAACGACGAACCTCTACAGTCAGAAGCCGCAGATCGTCGCCGAGCTCAAAGCCTTGCTCGAGCAGAGCAAACGCTCCGGACGCAGCGCCCCCTTGCCCCAGTGAACACTGATTTGATCGCGCGAGCGTGATCGAGCCATCCGGATTTCTAGGTCCACTCTATCGCTCGTCGCGAGCCTGGGGTTATATTGTTCAGAACAAAAGGAGTGCCGTGGCATGCGATCGATGCAGCGTGTTTCTGCCAATCGACACCAGAGCTGGCTGACCTTGGTCCTGACGCTCTGGTTCAGCCCGGCCGCCATGGCGGTTGAGGATGAGCGTTCGTTTGCCAGCACCATGGCTCCCTTCTTCGAGCAGTACTGCCTCGCTTGCCACGGTCCCGACAAACCTCGGGCCGGGGTGCGATTGGATCAACTCGACGGGTTCCGAACCAAACAGCAGCACCTCTGGACCAAGATTCTCGAGCAGCTCGCTACTGGCAGCATGCCTCCAAAAGAGCGTCGCCAACCCACAGTGGCCGAGAGACGAACCATCCTTGCTTGGATCCGACAACAGGCCGCTAGCCGACCAGACCAGCAGACCGGTCAACGCAGGCGACTCAACCGACGCGAACTCAATGCGGCCTTACACGATCTAACCGGACTTCGGGCCGGCTTTGCCGATGCCCTACCGGAAGATGGCAAGGTCGATGGCTTTGATACAGGGGCAGAGGGCTTGCAGGATGCCGCCGATTCGGTGGCTCAGCTGCTCCGAGTGACGCAACGAGCGGTGGAATCGATACGGTTCCTCGAGCCGACCAGTGGTCCCGCGTATGCCGCCGACTTGCGGCAAGCCAAGGATCCGCGCAAAGAGCTTGAGGCTTGGAAGAAACAAGGCGTCTCCATCAAGGTGCGTCAGCGGGGTCGACCCGGGGAAGGGTTACTCCTCGCCCCCAAATGGGTCGGGGAACGCGGCGGTCTACGCTTTCACCTGCCACTTCCCGCAAAGCCCAAAGGGATCGTGCGGATGAAACTCACGGTGGCGGCCTATAAGCCTTTCGTCGGCCTTCCCGATCCGCACTTGTGGATCGAAATCGGCGAACGAGACATTGACTATGCCCCGATCACCGGCACCCCCGACAAGCCCCAGCAACTCATCTACGACGTCCCCGCGGCGGGCTTGATCTTGAGTAGCCGCGGCCTAGGAATCAACCTATGCAATCGGATTGAAGTTCCTTATACCATCGACGGTTTTCCCAACGAGGACAAGAGCCGACCGGGTGAGAACATCCCCGGCGGTACCGGCCTGTTTCGGCCGAAGGCCGACCGGAAGCGGACCCCGCCTGAGGAACAACCCTACCCGTTCGTCCTCCTCCAGGCGATCGAGATCCAGCCGACGTACATCGCCGCCTGGCCACCCCAGGACTGGGAGCTTGATTTGCCGCCCCTTCAGGATGATGACGCGACTGCCCGACGACTTCTGCAACGATGGCTGACCCGGGCCTGGCGTCGACCGGTGATCGCCTCGGAGGTCGACTACTTTTTGGCCCTCTACACCAAGTTGCGTGCTCAGCAATTCTCTTTCGATCAGGCGCTCCGCGCGGCCTTTCAGGCTGTCCTGCTGAGTGGCCGCTTTCGCTATCTGGCCTCACCCGCGGATCGGAATCCCACGCTGGCCCAGCACGCCATTGCCACCCGGCTCAGCATGATGCTCTGGGGGACTCCACCGGATATAGAACTTCGCCAACTTGCCGCGGCTGGCAAACTCCGCAACCCAGCGGTGCTGGACGCTCAGGTCGAGCGACTGTTGGCCGACCCGCGATCTGCCGGCTTTTTCCAGCCGTTTGTGACCCAATGGTTGGCCATGGACCAGCCGATCACGGTCGCCATGGACCACCTAAAAAAGCAGGACTTTCGCTTCGCCCGCTACTTGAAAGAATCGATGCGCCAGGAGACCATCGCCTACTTCAGCCGCTTGGTCACCGACAATCGACCCGCCCGTGAGCTGATCGACAGCGACTGGACCATGATGAACGACATCCTGGCCCATCACTATGGCTATCCGGACATCACCGGCAGCCCGTTGCATCCGGTCCGCTTGCGTGACCATGATCCGCGCGGCGGTGGCATCTTGAGTCATGCCGGGATCCAATCCATGCTCTGCTGGATGGGCGAAAACTGGGTCATCTACCGCGGGGCCTGGACTCTACGGCATCTGCTCGATGATTCACCTCCGCCGCCTCCCTTGGAGGTTCCAGAGCTGATCCCCTCTGACCGGGAGAACCGTGGCAAAACGATGCGCGAACTTCTTCAACGACACCAACAAGATGCCCGCTGTTCGGTCTGTCACCGCAAGATGGATCCGCTCGGCTTCGCCTTTCAGAATTTCGATCTCAGCGGACGCTGGCGAACGGTCGAACATCAATCCTACACCCGCAACGAGCTCGATGGGAAAATCGAGTGGCGGGGCGTCGGCAAAACTCGACCGGTCGATGCACGAGGTCGACTACCGCGCGGCGAACCGTTTGCCAACTTCGCCGAGTGCAAACAATTGCTGGTCAAGCACTACCAGACCGACCTCGCCCGCGGCCTCATCAAACGCTGGACACTCTACGCAACTGGTCGCCAAGCCGATGTTCAGGATCTGGTCACGATCGACGCCATCCTGGGTGACCATGCCGACCAGGGTTACCGACTCCAAGATTTGCTCAAAGCCTTCGTCCGCTCCACCATTTTCCTTGACCGCGTACCACCTAGCCAAGGGGCCGCCAGATGAACCCGAAATCCCCGCGCATCACCCGCCGCTCTGTCCTGCGCGGCCTCGGCGCCACCATCGCCCTGCCCTGGTTAGAGGTCATGGGCGAGCAGACTTTGGCGGCCACTCGCAAACAAGCCGAGCCTCGCCGACTGGCCTGCTTCTACATTCCCGGCGGCATCAATCACTACGCCTGGTTCCCGAAAAATACTGGCCCAAACTACACCCTGGCCCCGTCCCACCAACCCCTGGCCCACCACCGTGATCAGTTCAGCGTGCTCACCGGGCTGTCTCACATCCAGGGCCGCATCAGCGGCCACGTACACCCCTATAACTGGCTGACCGGTCATAACATTAACCTCACCCCAGGTGCCATCTCCAACACCATCTCCATGGACCAGGTCGCCGCCAAGTATCTGGGTACCACTTGGTTGCCCTCGCTGGTCCTGTCCTGGCGTGACGGTGTCGGCACCAGCACCCTGTCGCGGAATCATCTCGGGGTCGATCTCCCCGCCAACGCCAACTATCGGAATGTCTTTGCCCAACTGTTCCCCCCGGCTGACCGCCAGCAGCTCAAGGATGCCCAGGCTCGGCTTGCCCTGAACCGAAGCATTCTCGACACCGCGGTAGGCGATGTCCAAGACCTGCGGCAACACCTCGGGTCACTCGATCAAGCCCGGCTCGACCAGTATTTGGAGTCCGTCCGAGACATCGAACGACGACTCGACGACCGCGAAGCCATTCTCCAACGAGGCCGCCCAGACTTCGACGAGGAGGCAGTACGCCTGGAGCCCCAGGGCAAAAACAGCATGCAAGAACATATCGAATTGATGATGGACTTGCTCGTCCTTGGCTTCCAGACCGACAGTACCCGCATCGTCACCCAGGTCCTCGGCGGCGAGGGAGGCCCGAACTATCGCGAATACAAGATCTGGGCCAAAACTGCTGGTGCACCCACCCGCGGCGCCCACGACTACCACCACAAGGGTACCGGCAACCGCGGCGCTGACAACCTCGACGTCCGGGTGCTCGGCATGCGTGACCAGATGTTCTGCAGCTGCCTAGCCCACCTAATGGATAAGCTGCAAGCCATCCAGGCCCACGAGGGTACCCTGCTCGACCACACCGTGCTACTTCTAGGTGGCTCACAAATCAGCAGCCACTCCGGCAAAAGTTTTCCAATGCTCCTGGCCGGAGGCAAACTACTCGGCTTCAAACACGGGCAACACCTCAAGTGGAAGACCGACCAGAAACCCGCCTCTGACTTGTACCTCACCGTCCTGCAACAGCTGGGCTGTCCAGTGGACTCCTTTAAAGAGAGCACCGGGCCTATCTCCGAAATCCTGCGCTGAGCGATCTTTCCGATGTACGCAAACACAGCCCGCCGTCACCGTCTCACACCACTCGCCCTGGCCCTGCTCTTCGTCGGGTTCGGCGAACCGTCCCACACTTGTGCCGATGGGCCAGCCAACCCGGCCAAACCCATGCACACCCTTCGCGGCCACCGCAGTTGGGTCGCGGCGGTGACCGTCAGTCCCGACGGCAAGCGGATCGCCTCTGGGGGGGATGACCAGACCGTGCGGATCTGGGACGCCCAGACTGGCAAGGCAATACGCATCCTGAGAGGGATGAAAGACAACGTCACCGCCCTGGCCTTCCGCCCCGACGGCAAGCAGCTGGTGGTCGGCACTTGGGGTGGCGACCTCCAGGTCTGGGACTGGAAAGAGGGGTGTATACTCCGCGGTCTCGAGGGCCATGCCGAGAGCATCACGGCAGTCGCTTTCCGCCCCGACGGCAAAGAGTTGACCTCCGCCAGTTCCGATGACACCCTCAAGGTCTGGGACACTAGCACCGGTCAACTCCGCCACACCCTCGAGCAGGGCAACGAATACGATGTCACCGCACTGGCGTACCACCCCGGCGGTCAATCCCTCGTCTCTGCCGACGGCGACAACAACCTGACCCTCTGGGACGCACGCCAAGCCGAGGAGTTGCAGACCATGAGTGGTCATGACGCCGCGGTCAGCTCGGTGGCATTCAGTCCTGACGGCAAGTCGATCGTCTCCGGCAGCTGGGACAACTCCCTGATCGTTTGGGACACCCGGACCGGCGCACCATTATTCACCCTGAAGGGCCACACCGACGATGTGACCGAGGTGGCCTTCACTCCAGACGGCAAACAGATCCTCTCGGGCAGTTCCGACGGCACTGTCCGCGTCTGGGACCCCAAAACCGGACAGCAGCTCACCCGCTTGGACGTTGCCCCACAGGCCATCACCTGCCTTGCCGTGGCCGCCACGGGGGAGTGGCTGGTCGCTGGCAGCCACAAAGACTTGACCGTTTGGAAACTGCCTTAGCCTGAGAACTGCAGGGGTTGTCGTTGTGAACCATGACACTTTTCCAAACCCCTCGGTGTCGGCTCGGTTCGGCTCGGCCGGGACTGAACCCGAGGGGGAAGAACCCATCCCACCGCCTCCGCGCGCGACCGAACGGCCCGTCCGCATTCTTGCCCAGATCCTTGAGGCTCCCACCGCGAGCCAGGTTTCGGCTGGTCCTCAGCCCGACTCGACGGCCGTGCCCCTCGCCCTTCCGGAGACCGACTTCGAGCCGATTCGCTTACTCGGCCGCGGCGCCATGGGCTACGTGATCCTGGCACGCCAGCGTAACCTCCAACGCCTGGTAGCGGTCAAACTGCTGCGACCGAGCCTGACGTTCCGGGCCGCCCTTAAGCGCCGCTCACAGGCCGAGGCCGAAGCCATCGCCCGACTCCAACACCCACACATCGTCCAGATCTACCAGGTCGGCGAGACCGATGGCCACCCCTACCTGGTGCTCGAGTACATGGACGCCGGTAGCCTAGACATCACCCTGGCCCGACAGCCACTTTCCTCCGCCGAGGGGGCCGAACTGGTCGCCGCCATCGCGCTGGCCGTGCAACATGGCCACCACCAGGGCGTAATCCACCGTGACCTCAAGCCCGCCAATATTCTGTTACGTACCCGATCGGCCAGTGAACCCGGTACCGGCAGTTTGCCCTGGATCCCCAAGGTCAGCGATTTCGGCCTCGCGCGGATCTTTCAGAACGAAGCAGCTACTGCCGGGCCGACCGCCAACCTCGACGCGACGGACACCCTGGTGGGCCAAGTCCTCGGCACGCCCTCGTACATGGCTCCCGAACAAGCCGCCGGTCGCAGCGACCAGGTCGGGCCCGCGGCCGACGTCTACGCTCTGGGTGCGATCCTTTACGAGTGCCTCACTGGCAAGCCGCCGTTTCGCGGCGGCAGCGTCGCCGAGACTCTGGCCCAGGTCCAGTCGCAAGACCCGGTCTCGGTCCGTTCGTTACGCCCTGGAGTCCCCAGAGACCTCGAAACTATCTGCCTCAAGTGCCTGGCGAAAGACCCCTCCGAACGCTACGCCAGCCCACAAGCAGTTGCCGAGGACCTCGGCCGCTTTGCCCGCGGCGAGCCGGTGCACGCCCGGCCGGTCGGGCCACTCCGCATCAGCCTGAAGTGGGCCCGGCGCCGCCCCCTCCCCGCCGGTCTGTTGCTACTCGCGGCCGCGCTGGCAACCGGCTGGTGGGTGGCCGTCCTGCGTCACCAACAGCAGCTGCAACACGAAATCGAGCAAACCCGCAGCGCACGCGACCGCGCCGAAGCCCACTACCGTAGTGCCCTGGAAGCAGTGCGACGCCTACTCGACCGGGTTGGCCAGGAACACCTGGCGCAAATCCCCGAGATGGAGGTGGTGCGTAACGACATCCTCCAGGATGCCCTTGCCTTCTACCAGCAGCTCGCTCGGGATACCGGCAACCACGAACCCGACGCCCGCTGGGAAGTCGCCCTGGCCCGCGCCCGCGTGGCCATGATCGAACATCACCTCGGCAGGGATGACCAAGCAGCGTCGAACTATCAACGCGCGATCGACGCCTTGCAGGCCCTCCGCGATGCCCACCCCAGGGACCAGCGTTTCCGCGATTCCCTCGCCGAGGTCTCCCACGATCTCGCCGTCATGTACCTGATCCGCGGCGACACCGGCCAGGTCGAAGTCCCCTTACGGCGAGCCCGGGAGTTATGGCTACAGGCAACTCAGACCCAACCCGAAAACACCGTCTACCGCATGCGTGTCAGCGATTGTGACCATCAATTCGGCCGCTTCCACGACCAACGCGCAGCATTCAACGCGGCCGAATCCGCCTACCTCGAGGCTCTGGTCGCTCGACGCGCCCTGCAAAAGAGCGACCCGGACCAGACCGCCTACACGGACCGCCTGGCCATGACCTTGCATAACTTGGCGAATGTCTATGCCCGCACCGACCGCACGGACCAGGCCATGCAGCTGGAATCCGAGGCCGTCCAACTCTTCGAGCAACTGAGCCGGGCCCGCCCCGACGATGAGCGACTGCTCGAGCACTTGTCGGGTGGCTTGCATAACCTCGCGATCCATCACCGTACCCTGGGCCATCCCGGCGAGAGTGTTGTCTATCATGAGCGTGCCCTGGCCATCCGCGAACTCCTCGCCTTAGCCCATCCGCGGGTGCCAGACTACCAGAACGCCCTGGCCGAGAACCTTTCCCAGCTCGGCGTCCATCACCTCGCCCAACAGGCATTCGAAAATGCTCTCCCCTATACTCGCCGCGCTGTTGCGATCACCCGCCGGCTCTGGGCCGATGATCCTGACCATCGCTCCTATCGCAACGGCCTGGTCAATGCCTTGAATCACCACGCCCTCACCTGTGGCGGACTCGGCCAACTCACAGAAGCGGCCGACGCCTATGCCGAGGCAGAACGTACCCTGGACAGCTCGACAATCGACGACCCAGCCGACAGTCCGACGCGCCTGCTGCGTGCGTCGATCTTGATCAATCTGGGCAACCTCCTTTGCCAGCAGCACCGCGCTCGCGACGGAGTGCAACGCCTCACCCAGGCCATCGAGCTGTTAACCGCCATCCGAGACCGCGTCCCCGACCACGCCGACGCCACCTTGAACTTGAAGATGGCTCACGGGGCCCGAGCGCAAACCTTCGAGGGCCTCAAAGACTATGTCAAGGCCCTTCGCGATTGGGACCGGTTGATCGAACTCGAGTCTGGTGTCGCGACCAGGCGGCTATACCGCTTGCTCCGCTGCACCACCCTTGCGCGTGCTGGTGCCCTAAGCCGGCTGGCAAGCGAAATCGACCAGCTGGGCTCGAGCACGGAGTCTAACGCTCAAGAATTTGCTCACTTTGGAATTTGTTGTGCTATTGCAGCCAGAACGCTCAAAGATGCCGGCCAGGCGAGTCAACTTACTCAGCAGGCAGTCGGCTGGCTCGACCGCGCCCATGGGCAAACCCCGGCCTCCGAGCAGGCGAGACTCATCGCCGAGTGGCAGGCGAATCCCGACCTCGCAGACTTGCAGCAAAACCCGACTTTTCGCCAGCTGATTGGAAAAGAGTAAGACGCTCCACCACAGCCGAGCTATGCCGACCGCTCGACCCGCTCCAGTACCGGCCGACAATAGACGAGCAATTCCAGGTCGGCCAACTCTTGAGCCAGTGCATTCGACTCGTCACTCCCCAGCGACCGAGCGACTTCCTGCAGCAGCAGCCCCGCAAACGCCTCGCGCGCTCGGTGAAGCATCTGGCGAAAGGCCGCGGGGCTCACCTCCCTAGCTAGGCGGCGACACAACTCATTCGCACCGGCCTGAGCGGTACCATCGGGGTTCTCCGCCTTCCAGCGCAACACCGCATAATACGGCTGACCAGCGCGTTCGTTCGCCAGCTGCAGCTCTTCCCAGGTCCGGTCTAACAGCTGCTGTCGCCAGCACGCGGTGAAATCCGCGTCGGCCTGGCCCGACGCGACACCGGATGCCGGGATGAAAGCGCTGTCCGGAGGCAACTCGGCCGGCTCGCCACGGCGTTGACGATAGTAATCCGCCACCAGATTACGTAACACGGTTTTGATGAAGTCGCGGAAGCGTCCGCGCTGAGGATCGGCACGATGAAAGTCACCTCGGACAAACCGGAGGGCGAACTCCTGGCTGAGCTCCTCGGCGGTATGTGGGTCCTTCGTTGAGGCCAACAGATAATAGTACACCGCCCCTGAATAACGGCCGAGCAGGGCCGCCTGGGCCGTCACCGCCCGCAAGCTGGCCGAATGGGCCTGAACCAACTCCGGCCACTGCGTGGAGATTTTACTGAGTCGATCAGCGGCTTCATCTTCGGTCAACCGTGTTTCCTCCGCAACAACGGCACTGCCCTACCGAGGGCGAGAACCCCGAGGACCAGCCCGTCCGCCCGGACCAGCCGCGGAGTTTCCCATTTTTTCGTGTCACACCCGCGGCAACCCTCCGTAGATGCTCTAGCTCCAGCCGCATTCACTATTTCTGCAAGGGTACCCGATCATGACCAACGTGCACAGGGGCCGGCGTCGCTCGCTGCCTGTTGAGCAACTCGAGGACCGCATCGTCCCCAGCTTGGCTCCAATCTCCCTGATCGATCCGTCGCGATTCGGCCTGGCGGCCCTGGGCACCTCATCCAACATCAGCATGAGTGACGATGGGCAAGTAATCGCCTTCCAAAGCGACGCCCCTGACCTAGTCACCAACGACTTCAACGCCCGCACCGACGTGTTTGTCTACTTCCCCGCCACCGGCCGGCTTGAACTGGTCAGCGTCAACGGCAGCGGCCAGAGTGGCAACTTCGAGTCCACCGACCCCGAAGTCAGTCCTGACGGACGCTATGTGCTCTTCCGCACCACCGCCAATGACATTGTCCCCGGTGCCAGCGGTTTCGCACCGCAATTGGCCGCCCGTGACTTGCAAACCCATACCACGATTGTGATCAGTGCCGACGACGCCGGCAACCCCGGAAACGCACCCTCCGCTGCCGGCTGGTGGAGCGGCGACAGCACCAAGGTCGTCTTCCAGACTTTTGCCTCCAACTTTTCCCTCATCGATGCCAACCGCCAGGAGGATGTCTACCTCCGGGACCTCACCGCCGGCACCACGAGCTTGATCAGTGTCAACCGTGACGGCACCGCTTCCGGCGATAACCGCTCCTACGCCCCCCAGATCAGCCGCGACGGCAACCACATTGCCTTCCTGAGCTTTGCAGAAGATCTTATCGAAAACGATCTAACAAATATTGAAGACGTCTACGTTCGCGACCTCACCACCGGCAAAACCGAGCTGATCACCATCGACAGCACCGGCACGCGGCAACCGACTGTCCACTCCGGCATGACCGAAGACGCCATCAGCGCGGATGGGCGCTATGTCCTATTCGTCTCCTCAGACGTCAACTTCGCCGGCGTGCCGATCTTCAACGGCAACAACCTCTACGTCCGCGACCGCATCGCCGGCACGACCACGCTGGTCAGCGTCAACGCCGATGGCAGCGCCGGCGTCGGCGGCTTTTCTGGTCGCATCACCCCGGACGGTAAGTACATTGCCTTCATCTCCAACGGCACCGGCCTCGACCCAACCGTCAACGACACTAACAACACATTTGATGCGTTCCGCCGCGACATGGTCAACGGCGTCACCGAGCTGGTGACCATCAACCGCGCCGGCGACAACGGGGGCGACGGACTCACAGTCGTGCCGACCATCAGCGACGACGGCCGCTGGATCGCCTTTTTCAGCGAGGCGGGCAACCTCTCTGCAGACCCCGACGGCAACCAGAACCAGGCCAATAGTCTCAACCGCCGTGACCTCTTCATCCGCGACATGCTATCTGGCATCACCACCAACGTTAGCTCCGGCGGCAACGACCTGTCCCAGCTGTATGCGGTCAGTGCCGACTTCCAGACCTTCGCCTTCGAGAGCTTGGCCGATAACCTGGTCGCTGGCGACCGCAACCAGCGCCAGGATGTCATCGTTCACGATCTCGACGACGGGATTGTCGCGCTCGCTTCTCGCCGAGATCCTAGTTTCCCACTCGAACAACTCGGCGGCGGTGGCGTCTTCTCGGCCACCCCCGACGGACGTTATGTCGCATTCCAGGCAGGCCCCTCCGCGGACCTGGTCCCTGGCATCACTTACACCGGCTTTCAGACCGGGGTGTCCTATGTCCATGACCGCCAGACCGGCGAAACACAACTCGTCGACTTGACTCCAGACCCGACCGTCTCTGGTGGGGGCTTTAACCCGCTGATCACTCCAGATGGCCGGTTTGTCGCTTTTTGGAGTCGGGTGCCAACGGGCGGCTCGCAACCCCTGGTCGACGACATCAGCTTCGAGGGCAATTTTTTCTGGGGCCGCGACGTCTACCTCCGCGACTTGAGCACCGGCGTGACCCAACTGGTCTCGGTCGATCCCTCCGAAACCCGAAGCAATAATGGACAGAAAGTCTTCTCGACCCTGGAACACGCCATCAGCGACGATGGCCGCTATATTGCCTTCACGAGCATCAGCAGCAACCTAATCGATGGGTTATCCAACCCCGATGAGCAGATCGCCATTTACCAGCGCGACATGTGGGCCGGCAAAACCCTGCTGGTAAGTCACAACCTCACCAACGACGGCACCATCAATGCTGACTCGTATCACCTGAGCATGTCCGCAGACGGCCGCTACATTACCTTCACCAGCAAGGCCGACAACCTGGTGGCCAATGATGGGAACGGCAAGGCCGACGTCTTCCGCTGGGACCGCGACACAGACTCCATCACCCTAGTCAGTGTCAACGCTGCCGGCACCGCCGCTGGCAATGATCACTCCGGGGAAGGCAACGGCTTTCGCCCAGTGATGACCCCCGACGGACGCTATGTCGCCTTCGCCAGCCGGGCCAACAATCTAACCACCCTGGATAACAACGACCGGACGGATATCTTCGTCCGCGATCTAGAAACCGACGTTACCATCCTCGCCAGCGTCAACCAGCAAGGCAGCAACGGGGGCAACCAGGATTCCCTCTACCCCCGCCTGAGCCATGACGGCCAGAAGCTAGTTTTCGTCAGCCGCGCCACCGACTTGACTGACATACCAACCAGCTCGATCCTTCAGGCTTACGTTCGCGATCTGCAGATAGGGACGACGCAATTGGTGTCCATCAACGCTGGGCACACCACAGGGGGCAATGACCAGGTTCTCGTCACCAGCAACATTGACGATGCCCCGACGATCAGTCCCGACGGCCGCTACGTCGTGTTCCAGAGCGAAGCGACTGATCTCACGGTAGATTTCATCGACAACAACGGCCCAAACGCTCCGGATGTGTTCTTGCGCGATCTCGACGCGGGGATGACCCGACTGGTCAGTTACACCGAGTCGGGAACCAAAGGAGCCGCGGCTGCGAGCGTGAGCTTCCGGTATCTCTTCGTCGGATCCGGCCATACTGAGGTCATCTTCGATTCCGCAGCGGACGACCTGTTCCCCGGTGATCGTACCGGTGGAGCAGACGTATTCGCTTTCACGGTTGCCAGCAGCGGAGCGATTCAGGGTAGCGTGTCCCAGACGATGGGGGGGGAACCGCTCCCGGGGATCGCCGTGTACCTGGACCACAACCAAAACGGTCAGCCCGACGTGGGCGAGCCACGACGCCTCACCGATGATCAAGGTGGCTACGCCTTCACGAACCTGCCGGCGGGGAACTACCAAGTCGGAGTTGTCCTCCCCGACGGATTCGAGTCGAGCGGTCCCGAATCGCTGACGGTGATGCTACCAACCGATGAGTCCATCCGCACCGACCAGGATTTTGCGGCGACCGCGGCCAAGGCCGACCTCGGGGCGGTCAACCTCCATGCCCCCACCGAGGTCGCCGCCGGTGCTCCGTTCCGCGTCACCTGGGTGACCAGGAATTTCGCCCGTCAAGCCATCCCTGGGGACTGGCAAGAAGCCGTCTACTTGTCGACCGACCGGGTCCTCGACGGTTCCGACGTCCGCATTGGGATGCTGGCGCACACAGGTGGCCTCGGCGCCCTGGCCAGTATTGCTCGTTCGGAGACCGTGGTCCCCCCAGCCGGCTTAATCGGGACTTTCTATGTTTTCGTCCAAGTGGACACGCGAAACCAGGTCATCGCCGACACCCACCGCACGAACAATCTTGCTTTCCGCTTCGACCCGACGATTCTAAGCATCCCTGAGCTGACCTTCGCTTCGCCCATCAACGACACGTTTACAGGCGTCAACCAAGATCGTTACTACCAAATCGAGGTGCAACCGGGGACTTCCGTACGCCTTACTCTCGACAGCCAAGCGATCGCCGGTGGCACCGAGTTGTACGCCGCATTCGGAGTGCTACCGACACCATTCACCTTCGATCACACAGCAAGAGAGTTCGCTCAACCCGATCAGATACTCACCATCCCGCTGACACGGCCTGGAACTTATTATGTGCTGGCGCGCAGCCGCTTCGGAGTCGCCTCCATTGCCCCGTTCACCCTGTCCGCCGAGGACACCTCGCTAGAAATCGACGCCATCACCCCCGACCGCGGCCCAGCCAGCGGCAGGGTCACGGTCGAGGTCCGCGGCACCGGCTTCACTTTCCACAGCCTGGCGACCCTGGTCCGAGGCAACACCACGCTCGAAGCCAGCATGATCGACTTCCGCGACCCGTCCTTGCTGTACGCAACTTTCGACCTCACCGGCCTGGTGGCAGGGGCCTTCGACCTGCAGCTAACCATGGAGGATCGGACCGAGACCCTGGCGAACGCCTTTACGGTCGAGCCGCCGAGCGTCAGCGAGAACCCGCTACAGCTTTTCATGGTAACCCCCGAGTTCGTCCGGGTGGGCAGGGTCGGCAAGGCAGCCGTTGAATACATCAACACTAGCACGACCGACATCCCCGCCCCGCTACTGCGGGTTGAAGCAAATACCGCGCGATTGCGACTTGCTGGCCGGTCCGAGTTCCTCGGGGGAAGTCTCACCTTCCTTGGCATCGCTCCCGATGGGCCAGCCGGGGTGCTGCGGCCCGGACAGCGTGGGCGGGTTGAGTTCGAATTCCTTACGACGGGCTTGGAGGATATCGACTTCCAGTTATCCACAACCAAAGAGGAAGCAACGATCGACTGGAATCGCCTCAAAAACACTCTACGTCCTTTGCAGATACCGACGGATGCCTGGGAAGCAATTTACGCAAACTTTGTCATGGAGGCGGGAACCACCTCGGGGGAGTACCAGGCACTCTTGGGCGAGTACGCGAACTCGCTTAGTGCAGGCGGGATCCGTACTCCAGACACCCAAAGGCTCGTCGGCATGGCGTTGGCGAGCGCCGACGCCACCTATATCACCTCACCTCTTTTACCTAGTGTGGACACAAACGTCAGCGTCCCGGGCCTCTCACTCAGCTTTGTCCGAGCTTACCAACAGTCGATCCTTGGGCGTTACACCTTGGGACGGTTCGGTCGAGGATGGACGCATAACTGGGATCTCGAAGCGATCACCCTCGACAACGGCGACGTGATCCTCCAGGAAGGACCAGCCCAAACGCGATTCTTGCTCCAAGAGGACGGCTCTTACCAATCCGCACCGAACGACCCTACCCGACTTACCCGCGCGGCGGGGGTACTGACTCGTACCACGATGGACGGCACAGACACCCGGTTTCTGGAGAACGGCCAGCTAGCCTTCATCCAAGATCCAAATGGGAACCGTGTCACCGCGACGTATGATGGGCAAGGGCGGTTGACGACGCTGAACCACAGTAGTGGTGGTTCCATCCAATTGACCTACAACCAACATGGAACCATCGCCTCGCTCGCCGATTCCGAAGGGCGGTCGACCTCCTATGCTTACGACGCGTCTGGGGAACACCTGACCAGCTATACCAACGCCTTTGGTACCCATCGGTATACGTATGTCTCTGACCAAGGGCTACAGCGAGAACACGCGTTGGCATCGGTCCAGCTTTCCGACGGGACCAATATGTCGTTTGAGTACGATACCGAAGGGCGCTTGATCCGCGACGAGCGAAACGAAGGCCTTGCGCGGAAGCACTATGTCTATCACCCGACTGGGGAAATCAGCGTCACCAACGCAGGCGGGGAGACGACTTCCATCCTCCTCGGCGATTCTGGTGAATTGCTTCGACTTTCCGATCCATTGGGGCAGAACTCTTATTATGGATACGATGAGAACGGCTCTCTCACATCAATGACTTTCGCCTCTGGGACAGTGATCGAACTTACGAACGACTCCTTCGGACAGATCACTTCCATCCGCGATCCGTTGGGGCGAGATACCTCATTTACCTACGACAATCGTGGCAATCTTACTAGCTTTCATGATGGAGTTGGGCGAACTACTTTGCTCAGTTATGACCAACGGAACAACCTCATCCAGGTCACTCGGCCGGACAGTGCCAACTCCACCTTTGGTCGCGATGCCGTCGGCAGCGTCACCTCTGCGACGGACGCTAGAGGAAACACGGTCACCTTCGAAACGAATTCCGCCGGGCAGATCACTCGCCGGATCGGGTCCGACGGTGACATCATCACATACGAGTATAACTCTCGAGCTCAATTGATCCGTATGACCGATGCTTCCGGGGTTACCGAGATAGACTACTTCCCGAACGGGAGCCTAAAGACGATCAACTATCCCAACGATCGGTCGCTCACCTACCAATACGATACCGCCGGGCGTCGGACCCAAGTGGTGCACCAAGACGGTTTCACCCTCAACTATAGCTATGATGCTCTGGGACGACTTGAACTAGTCCGAGACGACACAAACGCCTCCCTGGTGCAGTATATGTACGACAAGACCGGTCGCCTCACTCGTGAAGAGAAGGGAAATGGGACTGTCACCACCTATCACTACAACCCTGACTCACAGCTCGTCCAAATCGCCCACTTCCAACCCGGGGAACAGGACCCAAACCTGTTGATCCGTTATGCGTATGATTCCCTCGGGCGCAGGACGGAAATGACCACCCCTGAGGGCAGAACCCTGTATGAGTATGATGTGGTCGGTCAGCTAAGCTCGATCGTCCTCCCAGACGGCCGGTCCATTGCTTACACTTACGATGCGGCTGGCAACCGACTCTCGGTGGTCGATAGCGAATTCGGGACTTCTTCTTATGAATACGATGAAGAATACCGCCTGATCGCTACAAATACATCTATATATACTTATGATGCTGACGGAAACCTGCGATCCCAGACGACCGGTGCCGGTACTACCGAGTACATCTTCAACGACAACCGACAACTCGTTCAAATTCACGGACCAAATATCAATATCATCTATGAATACGACGGGTTCGGTAACCTTCGTGCCGTTACTAGTGATGGTGTTCGAACCGAGTACCTAATCGATCCGATCCTCGTCGACAACCTGGCAGCAGTCTATACCCCCGACGGTGAGAAGCTCGTACAGTATCTCTCCGGGATTGGGGTTATCGGCCATGTGATCAGTGGCCAGCCCGCCTTCTACGACTTTGACGGTAGTGGCTCGACCGTCGGTATTTCTGGGCCGGAGGGTGATTATGTCGGGAGGTATTCATACCTCCCATTCGGGGAGACCCTGGAGACAGTACCGGCTTCTCCTTATGACTTGACTTACCACGGTAAATGGGGTGTTCTGCCTGGTCCGAACGGACTCTCACTGGCTGGAGCGCGTCACTATGATTCGGCTTCTGGACGCTTTATCAGCCCGGACCCTTTGTTGATCCCGTCAGGAACAACACCATATCACTATGTATTTAATAACCCAATTAGTTATACTGATCCTACCGGTGAGTTTTTTAATCTCCCGAATCCGGACGTCCTTGGTCCTTGGGACCCGAACGTAAAAGGCCCACGCTACTGGGACCCCTTTGGGATCAACCAAGGAGATCCATGTAACCACACAATTGACTTACGGCACTATGAAGCAGCGAGGGAAATGGCCAAGACTTTTAACCCTATTACTCAGATCCCAGGCTTTAACTCTTTACCTTCCCAAACCCGAGCAGCTTTCTTCCCAGGGGTTTTCCTCGGATTCGTGGCCGCCAACATTGCAGGATTGGGAGTCGAAATCGTTCAAGCGATCAATGAGGGGGGCATCGATCTCAATGATTGTAATCGTAGTGCATTTCACTGGCAGGACTTCGTTTCTAACGCCATGGGGGCGTTAGCGGGAGCAACGGGTTTTGATTTTTATGAAAAAACAAAGAGCCGTCCCAGAAATGGTTTTGACCCCAATGACATCACCGGCCCCGCCGGCGTCGGCGACGACCGCTACATCCACCTAGACCAGACACTACCCTACACCATCCGCTTCGAGAACCTTGCATCCGCTACCGCTCCCGCCCAAGAGGTGTTCGTCACTCACCGTCTCGACGCCGACCTTGATCTCGCCACCTTCCAACTGGGCGACTTGGGCTTTGCCGACATCGCAATCGAGGTCCCTGATGGTTTGCAGTCCTTCGTCACTAGTGTCGACACCGAAAATACGAACGGTACGCCGCTGCGAGTGGATATTACCGCCGAGCTGAATATCGAAACCCGCACCGTCTCCTGGACCTTCCTCAGCATCGACCCGAACACGGGCTTGTTCCCCGAAGGAGTCTTCGACGGCTTCTTGCCGCCGAACCTCGACCCCGGAGAAGGTGAGGGGTTCGTCTCCTACACCATCCGCGCCCTGAGCGATCGCGCCACCAACACCACCATCGACCAACAGGCCTCGATCGTCTTTGATACCAACGACCCGATCGTGACCAACGTCTACACCAATACCATCGACCGTGACGCGCCGAGCAGTTCCGTCAACCCACTGCCGACAACCACCACCGATACTACCTTCACCGTGAGCTGGGCAGGGACCGACCTGGGATCCGGCATCCTTCACTACGATGTGTTTGTCGCCGTCGACGATGGCGCATTCACCCAGTGGCTGGACAACACCACGACGACCTCCGCCGACTTCCAGGGAGAGATCGGGCACACCTATGCATTCTTCAGCGTCGCCAGCGACGCCGTCGGCTGGACTCAGCCGACCCCTGGCGAAGCCCAGGCCCTGACCGAAATCGTCCCCGATGTCCCGCCACCCGGGCCTCCGATGACACCGCCCACTCCACCGATGCTGCCGCCGGGGCCCCCCACAACCCCACCCACCGTACCGCCGATGGTGCCGCCCACACCCCCGGTGACGCCGCCCCCGCTGCCGCCCGCCAGCACGTTGCCCCAGCCGTTCCTGGTCGGGGCCGGTAGCGGCGGCGGACCCATCGTCGTCGCCTACCAACCCGACGGTAGCGAGCGATCCCGCTTCCCGGTTTTCGAAGCTGGCTTCAGCGGCGGCGTCCGCACCGCCACCGCATCCCTTAACCTCGACGATGTCCCGGACTTGCTCGTCGGCACCGGCCCTGGCAGTAGCACCCTGGTCATCGCCCTCGACGGCGACACCGGGGACGAACTCTTCCGAGTCCCGCCCTTTGAAGCCTCCTTTAGGGGCGGCATCTTCCTCGCTGCGTCTGATCTCGATGGCGATGGAATCGATGACATTGCCATTTCTCCGGATGAGGGCGGGGGACCGCGTGTGCGTATCCTCTCCGGTGCGGATCGCTCCACCATCGCCGACTTCTTCGGGATCGAGGATCCTAACTTCCGCGGCGGTGCCCGCATTGCTCTCGCCGACATTAATGGCGATGCCACCCCCGACTTGCTCGTCGCCGCCGGCTTCGGCGGAGGACCACGGCTGGCGGTCTTTGACGGTGCCTCGCTGCGGCCGGGACAGACGCCGCGCAAGCTCGCCCCTGACTTCTTCGTCTTCGAGCAGTCCCTACGCAACGGTGTGTTCATCGCCGGCGGCGACCTCGACGGCGACGGCTTCGCCGAGGTCATTGCCGGTGGTGGGCCGGGCGGCGGGCCACGCGTGTTCGCCCTGTCTGGCAGCGAACTGCTCAACGGACGACAAACCACCGTCGCCAATTTCTTCGCCGGCGACATCGCCAACCGCGGCGGCATCCGCCTGACCACCAAGCACCTCGACCAGAACCGCCAGGCCGACCTCGTCGTCGGTTCCGGCACCGGAGCCGGAGCGACTGTCACCGCTTATTCAGGCGCCGACCTCAATCCTGAAGTCAATCCTGAGCCCTTGTTCTTCCTCGACGTCTTCCGACCTGCTCCTTTCGGCGGTGTCTTTGTCGGTTGACCTGGACCCATCCCGCCTGATGGCATTCCCGTAAGGCGGATACCCACATCGCTACAGGAGGTGACTCTTCACCTCCTGCCTCGGTCTCCAGACAACACCGCTTGTCCTCCTTGCCCCCCCGACCTCGATCATGCTGGCCGTAGGGTAAGCATCTAGCGAAGCCCAGCGTGTGGGGCATGCTAGCCTCTCGGGCAGAGCAATCGTCTCGCTGCGGTGTTCTTCCATCGCCCTTCCGACCATGCGACAGAAGGTTACTTACTGACGGGCCAAACCGGTGGGCCGGTGACATTGACGTTCCGGATCAGGACGGTGCTACCATCCTCAAAGGCTATGTCCACATCGAAATCCTCGAAGACGCTAACGTTACGGACTTCCACAAAGTTGCCACACGTTGATGAAAGCCAACTGGTCGTGTCCGCCCTTGTCAGGTTCCTGTAGAAGTCCGAATGTTTCCCCTGCACCGGCGAACGTGGGCCAGGCTACCCCCGGACTCCGCGCGTGGGCGACTCAGGGCATGCTCCGCAACCCGTGCATTCCCATGCCCCCACGCACGAGGCGTTTCCCACGCCCGTCGCGGACTCCGAGCGTGCCACCCGGACCGTGGCAACTCTAGTGCCGAATACCATAGAGTTCCCTCGCGCCAAGCGTTGGACAGGCGTCGGTTGAAGATCCCGCGTCTGCCAGGTCGTACTCCCACGCTGCGTTGGTCCCAGGCACTTCCACCCAAACCTCGGCGGTTTCCCACGCGCCGCTCAGAAGGAATCGCCCCGGACAGAAGAAATCGCCCCGG
>CAYPIE010000010.1:0-71918 GCA_964410665.1 uncultured Alcaligenaceae bacterium | reverse complement strand
AATCGCCCCGGTTTGTCCGGTCAGGTGCGGGTGGCACACTTGGCCGCCATTTCGATAAAGGTGGTCAACGAGCACGCCCCACACGCTGGGCTTCGCTACCCGCATACACCGTACCCAGCGCACCGGCCACGGCCTGCCCGAAAAAAAACCAAACCGTACGGTTTACAAATCCGATTAAATAGTATACCATACCGTACAGTTTGTAATAGCCAGGGGCGAATCGTGTATTGAGGTTGGACAGGCGAGGGCCCTCAGCATGGCCGAAAAACCAGTTCCGCAAGTGGGCCGGGGGCCGGGCCGCCCCAGATCCGCGGCCAAGGGGGAAGCCATCCTGGCTGCCGCCCGCGAGGTGTTTCTGAGCGTTGGCTACTCCGAAGCCAGTATGGACGCGGTTGCTGAGCAAGCGGGTGTGTCCAAGGCCACGGTCTATAGCCACTTTGGCTCCAAGCAGGACCTGTTCTTCGCCGTGGTGCACGAGCGCCGGCAGGAGATCCTGGCCTCGTTTCGGGTCGCCTTCGAAGGACAGGGGCGCGGCGAGGACCCACGCCAGGACCTCGAGGCGTTCGCCGTCACCTTCCAGCAGCAGATCATCTTGGGCGAGGCCTGCTGCTGGAACCGGCTGGTCGTGGCCGAGGCCGGGCGTCACCCCGAATTGGCCCAGGGGATGTTTGCCTCGGGAGCAGCGGTAGTGCTGCAAATGTTGGGGAAGTATATGCATCGCCAAACCGCCGTGGGCCGACTCAATACCGACCATCCTGAGCGTGCAGCCGAGCATTTTCTTGGCATGGTGATTGGACTGGAACTCATTCGTAGTCAGATGGCAAGCTTGCCGCAGCGAAGTGAAGCAGAGTGGCGCGAACGTGCCCATTCGGTTGTGGCGGCCTTTTTACGGGCCTATGGAATCCAAGCCAAGGGTTGAGGCAGGTCAAGAGGGAGATTGGTCCATGGCGATTTGGGAACACATCCAAGCCCATAAGAAGCTGTTGTTCATTCCACCGGTGCTCATTGGACTGGGACTGGTGGGGCTCGCTCTGGCTACCAAGCAGCCCACCCGAACCGAGGAGGTCCCGGAGCAGGCCCGAACACTCAGGGTGGTCCGCGTTGAGCGACGCGAAGTGACTCCCCTGGTGATCGGCTATGGCACGGCCACACCCGCCCGAACCTGGCGTGCGGTGAGCGAGGTAGCCGGTCGGGTGACCGACACCCACCCGGAGTTGGACCCGGGGACATTGGTTGAAGCAGGAGCCTCATTGGTCCAGATCGACCCCACCGACTATGAACTGACCATCGACCGCCTCAAAGCCGAGGCCAGGTCGTTGCAAGCCCAGATCCAACAAACCGAGGTGTCCATCGAGAACGACCGAGCGACCCTGGCCATCGAGGACGAGTCGGTGGAACTGGCACTCGGCGAATACCGGCGGCTGGAAAAACTCGCCCGCAGGGATGCGGCTTCACGCTCGGAGGCCGACCGACAGAAGCGAACCTATCTGACTCAACAACGTCAAGCCCGCGAGTTGCGTAACTCCTTGAATCTTGCCCCTGCCCAACTCGAACGGTACCGTGCGGAGTTGGCCGCCACCCAGGCCCGGATCCGTGTAGCCCAGCGAGATCTCGAGCGTACCCACATCACCGCCCCGTTTCCCGCCCGACTCGCCCAGGTTGCCATCGAACCCGGGCAGTACGTCGCGAAGGGGCAGGAACTGTTCGAGATCCATGGCACGGACGCCATCGAGGTGGAAGCGCGCATTCCTCTCGATGACCTCGCTCGGCTCATCCCCGACCGACCGCCGACCTCGGACATGATGCCTACCCTGGAGTCCAGATTGCGCGGCCTCGAAGCAACCGTCCGGGTCCGCAGTGGCACCCTGGTCCGTCGCTGGCCGGCCAAACTTGTCCGCCTACGCGAGCGGGTCGAGCCACGGAGCCGGACGCTCGGTGTGGTTGTCCGCGTTACCGACCTCACTGGAGCGTCCGACCAGCAAGCATCCCCCTTGTTAGAAGGTACCTTCTGTGAAGTCGAGTTCTCCGGCCATTCCCGACCAGATCAGTTGATCATCCCGCGGGCAGCGGTACGCAACGGCCAGGTGTTCGTGGTGAATGCGGAAAGCCGCCTGGAACGCCGCGAAGTCATCATCCGCTTCGCGCAAGAGGATCGGGTGGCAGTCACAGGGCATCTACTCGAGAACGAATGGATCGTGGTCAGCGATCCGACGCCTGCGGTCATCGGTATGCTGGTCGACCCTGTCCCGCCGGCGAACCAAGGAGGGCAACCATGATCCGCTTTTTCATCAAGCACCCCACTGCGGCCAATCTGTTGATGATTGCCTTCCTCGTGTCGGGCATCCTCAGCCTTGGCGGCTTACGCCGCGAAACGTTCCCCGATTTTAAACCTCGAGAGGTAGAGATCCGCGTTCCATATCCCGGTGCCACCGCGATGGAGGTGGAGGAAGCGATCTGCCAACGCATCGAGGATGCGATCGATGGTGTCCGCTTTGTCGAGGAAATCCGTTCCCAAGCCCGCCAAAATATGGGGATTGTCACGGTAGAGATGATCCAAGGTGGTGACTATATTGCCTTCAAGGATGAGATCGACACCGAAATTGCCGCCATCGACGATTTCCCAGAGCGGTCCGAAGAGCCGGTCATCAAAGAACTGAATACCACCGATCCTGTACTTTCCCTCCTGGTGGCCGGGCCCATGAGTCCTGCCGATCTCAAACTGTATGCAGAAGATCTCAAGGACCGCTTACAAGCCTTGCCCGAGGTGTCGTTGATTGAGATCGATGGCTTTTCCGATCACCAGTTACGTATCGAGCTGTCCAAGCAAGCACTCTTGCGCTACAACCTAAGTCCGGCCGACGTCGCCCAAGTGGTGAGCCGTCAGAGTGTCGATCTCCCGGCGGGGACGGTCGAAGCTCAAGACGAAGAGGTATTGATTCGTTTTGATGAAGAACGAACCGCCGCCGACCCGCTGAAAGATTTGGTGGTTCTGGCCACCGAGTCGGGCTCCGAAATTCGCATCCGCGATCTCGGGATCGTCGTGGATGACTTTGAAATCGAGGAAGACAAAGTCACCCTCAACGGCCAACGGGCGGCGTTATTACGTATCCAAAAAGTCAAGACTGAGGATAGCATCATCGTCGCCAATGCCGTCAAGGAGTTCCTGCGTGCCGAGCGGAAGCGGCAACCTTCGGTCGAGTTGGTGATCACCCGGGATACCTCCCGTTTGGTCAAAGACCGCTTGGGGATGCTCACCACCAACGCTTGGCAAGGGGTGATCCTGGTCTTCGGGGTACTTTGGTTGTTTTTTAACACCAAGCTGTCGCTTTGGGTGGTGGCGAGCCTACCGGTATCGTTTCTCGGAGCCTTCGCCGTCATCCCTCACCTCGGGATTACCATCAACATGTTAACGATGGTCGGGCTACTGTTGGCGATCGGATTGTTGATGGATGATGGGATTGTGATCGCCGAGAATGTGGCGGCCCACCGCGAGCGAGGGAAGTCCCCGCAACAGGCAGCCATCGATGGGGTGGCCGAGGTCGCCCCAGGGGTGTTTTCTTCGTTCCTCACCACTGCATGTGTGCTGGGCCCATTGGCGTTTTTATCTGGCAAGATCGGTCGGGTACTGGAGGTAGTCCCCCTGATCTTGCTCGTGGTCTTGATTGTCAGTCTGATCGAGGCCTTCTTGATTCTTCCAGCGCACCTTGCCCACTCACTCCACGAGACCTCTTCCAAGCAGAATCGGATCCGCCAACGCGTCGAACAGGGGTTGGAAGTGCTGCGGAGTCGCTGCTTGGGCCCATGGGTCGATACCCTGGTCCGCTGGCGTTATCTCTGGCTTGGCTGTGTTGCGGGGCTGTTTTTGGGCACTCTGGCACTCCCAGCGGGAGGGATTCTGAAGTTCCAGGCCTTACCCGAATTGGAAGGGGACACGGTGGTCGCTCGGGTGTTGATGCCTCCCGGTACCCCCCTGGAGCGGACCGAAGCGGTCGTGCACCAGCTGACCGAGGCGCTTGGGCAAGTCAATCGGGATCCTGAGAACGCCCAATTGCGTCAGCCTGGCGGGAAGGACCTCGTCGACGATGTCTATGTCAAATTCAATCAAAACGTGGATGCCTTCGAGACCGGGCCTCACGTCGCCACCGTGTTCGTCGACTTGCTTGAGGCCGAGAAGCGAAATCCCGATATGCGGCTCGATGACCTCTTCGAAGCCTGGCGTACTGCGACTGGGCCCATCCCTGACGCCCTGGCAGTTTCCTATACCGAGCCCACCCTCGGGCCCGCAGGCCGCAATATTGAGGTCCGGATCCGGGGGGATAACCTCGACGAACTGAAAACGGTTGCCCTGGAACTCAAAGCTTGGTTGTCCCGGTATCCTGGGGTGACGAACCTTACCGAAGACCTGCGTCAGGGCAAACGGGAGTTCCGTGTTCGCTTCCGCCCAGGTGTCCTCGGGCTGGAACTCGATGCAGCCCGGATGGCCAGCCAGCTGCGGGCGGCTTTCCAGGGCGAGGAGGCGGCTGAGATCCAAGTGGGAGAAGAGTCGTATGAGATCGAGGTTCGATTCGATCGCGCCAGCCAGGATGCCATCGCGGATTTTGAGCAGTTTCGTTTCACCCTACCTGATGGCGAAATGGTCCCCCTCAGTACCGTGGCCGAGGTCGAAGAAGCCTATGGCTGGTCGCGAATCGCACGGGTGGATCGACAGCGTACCGTCACCCTTCGCGGCGATGTCGATACCCGCAAGACCAACACCGAAGCAATTCTCACCGAACTCCGCGCCGAGCTGCAGAATACGTACCCCGAACTTGACTATGAACTTGAGGGAGAGACAGCGGAAGGAGCTAAAACCCGGGATTCCATGGTCCAGGGCATGCTGGTTGGCGTGATCGGAGTGTTTCTCCTGCTGTCGTTCCAGTTCCGCAGCTACACCGAGCCTTTGGTCGTGATGGCGGCGATCCCATTGGCTTTCATCGGAGTACTCTGGGGGCACCTGCTCCTCGGCTACGAGATGAGTATGCCGAGTATCCTCGGCTTTGTCTCGCTGGCGGGGATTGTGGTCAATGATTCGATCCTGCTAGTACTCTTTCTGAAAGCGGCTCGGCAGCGTGGCGACGATATCGAACGTGCGGCCAGCCAAGCCAGCCGGGCCCGCTTCCGGGCCATCCTGATGACCTCAGCGACCACCATCGCTGGCCTTTTGCCTTTGCTCTCGGAAACCAGCCTGCAAGCCCAGATCTTGATTCCGCTGGCCATCAGCATTGTCTCTGGGCTACTGAGCTCGACGGTGCTGGTGTTACTCGTGGTGCCGTGTCTGTATGCGGTGCTCCATGACTTTGGGCTGGCGAGCAAAGGAAAAACGCCCGACGAGAGCGACGAGGAATCGAATTACACGTAAATATCATCGATAATTTCTTGCAACCTACAGAGTAATGTAGCGTTGTGCTACAACCGAATCCACTCATACACATCTATATATTTGATGTTGTTGGAGAATCGTCCAGGCCGCCTCTTCCGAGCGGCGGGTGTGAACCCAAGGGGTTCGGCATCAAAGATGCGCTGGGCTGGGTGGTAACCCTGCGAAGCCGCTAGATGCGGGGAGAAGCCCCACCAGCAATCATCGTGCCGAACACCATTGGGTTCACACCCGCCACTCGGAAGGAAGAACCGATTCCCGACGCTCCACACACAGGCTTGGACCGAAAAGCCGTACAAGTCGCGGCGATTCACTCCAGCTTGGATGGATGATCTTCGAGGACTCGATCTGAGCAGCCCATGCGTCACCGAGATCGCAATGGCCGAGCTGGCAAATCAAGTGAACCGGTAAACTAAGCTCGCCAATCGGCCCGTTCGCCTCCCAAGCCGCCACCGACCGGACGGGAAGGTGCAACGAGCGGCGTCGGCGGCCTGTCATAGTGGGAAAACCCTGCACGATGCTTGAGAAAGATTATCCAAGCTTGCTTTTTTGTTTTTGTATAACCCCTTTTTCACATCAACCGCTGTCATTTGTTTGACATTGCCAATCGTGCATACTAGGCTTCTCCATCATCGCTTTCTGGGACGATAGCCGAGCGAGCTCGTACAGAGTCTCTGCGACTGAGGTTGCATCGTCGTGAAGCTCGCTTGACCATCCACGTGAGTGCTCTGCATGGCCTGCGATAACGGCACGCGTTTATCAACTCCTACGGTAGACTGGCGTCAAGCACCTTACCGAAATCCAATCATTGCATTAGCATTCATTATATTATTAAGTACCCTATATGTAAATCTTTCCTATATTCTTTCCGACCCTGCCGACCTCTGGATGATGCCGCCTTTTGAAGCCGGTTTTCGGCGAAATGCCAACAACCAATTAGGGGCAGAATACTATAACATCGCCGACTCCATCTACCGAGGTGAGGGGTTCGCCAATCCATTCCGGGACCCGACCGGTCCGACCGCATGGATGCCCCCGGTGCTGCCGGGACTGTTAGCCGGCTTGTTATGGATCAGTAACGGCAACGTATTGTCCGTCATTCTCGCAATCGTCTTGCTGAAAGCGTTCACTCTGATTGCCACGGGCGCCCTCATTCTGATCGTCGCCTCGCGTACCGCTTTGCGGCTTTCCTCTTGGGTAGTTTTGGCTATTATGGTCGTCTGGTTGGTCGTCCACTTCAGCTTGGCCTTCCAGCAGACCCATGACTGCTGGCTGAACTTGTTATGCCTGATGGCCACATTTGCCTGGGCATCCTTCGCACCACCATTAAGCTCTCGATCCACGAGCGTCGCCTGGGGTTGTTTCGGGGGATTCACCGCCTTAGTCACACCGGTCGTCGGCTTTACCTGGGGGATCTTGACCTTGTGGCTCGGCAGTCGCGCTGATGCTCTACGCCGGAGTGTCATTGCCGGTCTATTTGCCCTACTCGTGATTACACCCTGGACCACGCGAAATTATCTGGTGTTTGACCGGTTCATTCCGATTAAGTCCAACCTTGGCTATGAACTCTACGTTTCACAGTGTCTAGAGTCTGATGGCGTGTACAGTATCGAGCAGATGGTCATTCATCCCTACTTTGTGGATCAAGAAGAACGCAAGGCCTACAAGCAAATGGGAGAAATGGCTTACCTGGATCAGAAGATGAAGAGGTTTACCCAGGCAGTACGTCGAGACCCCGTGGCATGGGTCGAGAAAATCGGTCACCGCTTCCTCGCTGCGACCCTCATCTATAGCCCACTGAGTCCAGGGTTGGATGACCGCGTACTATTCGGAAGATGGCTCAGTCAGCTGACGCATAGTCTACCGTTCTTGGCGGCAGTGTTGCTCTTGGGGAGTGCGCCTTGGTACGGGCTGCGACGTGAGCAATCGCTCGCATTACTCATCTATGCCTCCTATCTAACTCCCTATATCGTCATTAGCTACTATGATCGCTATGGCTTCCCCCTGTTCGGAATCAAGATTCTCTTAATGGTCTGGGCCGCGGACCGCCTTCTCGAACTGTTCAGAAGCCGACCGCTTTTCATCCCCAGGCTAGGGCAACCGATCAGTCACCCGACGACGAATTCCACGATGTGAGCTGATCTGGTCATCGGGGCTTGAGGTCGCCAGTCGCTTCCACCTCCTTGACTTCCTCGCATCACCTTGTCTCGACAAACCGGGCAATCCCTTGGCAGTAACCATCCAAGGGCAGATCATCCCCCTCCCAGCCAAATGGTTCTTCGATCACCCGGGCAGTGAGCTCCATGCCAATCCGCAAGGCTATCTCGGTTATCACCGCGGGTAGTCCCGCCCAGCCAAAGTCCAACGCTACCACCCAAGGTGCAATCCGCAGACAAAACCCTGTGCCATAAATGGTCAGCGCGCTAAGAAGACGTCAAAGGCGTCGTAAAATGCGTTCACAGTCGCCACATACATCCAATAGGGCTCGGGCGTGCGGATCCAAGATGCACAGACTGTTCATGAATCGAGCTGTGCGATTCCAACGATTTAGAGGTTTGCCAATCAATCCTGCAAAATATCTTGTTATATAGGCACGCGTCTTCAAGGCCAGGTTGCGGATTTCATTGATCAGTTGCCCCCACAGGGTCCGCGCCTCCCACCAGCGCTTGTATGCCGCATTGGTACGAATGACGACCAATGTGCCAAGCGCCAGAGCCAGAATCGCCCCGACTTCGTTCCCTGCTACCCAGCGGGGAAACTCCCAGCGATCGACCAGATACATCCGCCCGAAGTCTATTCCTAGAATCATGGAACTTATCGGGCTGCCTTGCATTGCGTACAGCGCGTTGAGCGAGCTTGCGTGCCAGACGCAGTCGCCAAAGGGTTCTCTCCGCCATGCAGATTAGGATTCCTGAGTCCACTCCATCGAGGTCAAAATGGCTTGTGCCCAGCGTGGAGCGAGGTCTGAACTGACGTAGGTATGTCCTAAGTCGGCTTGATGCTGGGTAGCATATTCCAGCGCCAAGACCAGCGGGACCGTGTATTGCGATGTACACAGAGTCTGTTCGGTGAAGTCCAACGTGGCCTGGGCCGGCTTGATCGGTAACTGGACGAGCTCCACTGGATTGTGAAATGGATCGGTACACAGCTCGACGGGTGAGGTCACCAGATATTGTCGACAAACAAACGGCCGTTCCTCGTAGATGCTACAGGTATCGTCCTCAAGAAACGGACAAACCAATCCAAGCTGAAAGTAGCGTAGGGCAACCGTCCGCGCTTCCTGCCGAGTCAAATTGGGATCACGTTCGAGATAGGTCTCGAGCAAACCCGCACTCCGCAACTGTTCGACGCGGTCGGCAAACCTTGCCCGCACCGCGCTCTGCCGCGGTGCGGGTAGCGCCTCGACCAGACGGAACAATGCATAAGCTTCTGGGGGTGTCACTGGCACCGGCTGTGCGCGGCAACACGCTGAACAACCTTTTTGACAGGAGACTCCTTTCCCAGCCGCTTCCATTTGCCGCACCCGTTGGTCGATCACCGCATCATCAATCGCCCGCATCAAGGGCAACATCTCATCAAGTCGAGCAGATTCCGGTGGTTCTGGCGACTCCACCGTCACCGGTTCGCCAAGGACACGAAGCTCAAGACGGACTGTAGGTGGGGTTGGGCGTGTCATTGGCGACCTCGGATCATGGGTGTTCAAGACAACCAGCCAGTCTCAACTCCGGTGCTCTTGCGCAAACGCTCCGCGTGGAGGGTACACCATCCGGCCAGCACCAAGGCCGCCGTTTCGACGCGGAGAATCCGGGAGCCCAGTCCAATGCATTGGCCCCCTTGCTCCGTCATTTCCACGATCTCTTGATCGGTAAAGCCCCCCTCCGGACCCACCAGCAGCACAACGCCGGAGGCGAGGGTTTCCCCAGGGATTTCGCTCAGAGAACGCCAGGATCGTCCCTCGACTAGATAGGGGTGGGCGATCAGCCGACCGAAGCCCGGGGCATGTTGACTGAGCACTTCGGCAAGCGTCATCGGTGCTGCCAGTTGCATGAGCCGGTTGCGACCGCACTGTTTACTCGCTTCAACGATAATCCGCCGCAATCGCTCTAGTTTCGCCGGACGGGGTGCCACCACACTTCGGGTGGTCAACAGGGGAATCAGAGTGCGCACGCCGAGTTCGGTCAGCTTCTCGACCAGCAGATCGATGCGTTCTCCTTTGGGAATCGCGCACGCCACATCGATCGCTATGGGGAGTTCGCGCTCGACGGCGACTGCTTCTCCGACTTCCAACACGACTTCTCGTTTGTGGACTGACTGAATAGTAGCCGGATATTCGAAGCCGTCACCATTGAACAGCTGCACTTGCGTCCCCGGACGGCCCCGACACACAATGGCGAGATGGCGAAATGCCTCCCCGGTCAGGATCAGTTCGCCTGGAAACAGCGACGAATTTGTGTAAAATCGCTCGGCCATGGTGATTTGTGGCACCAGCCGCGACAGGGGAGAGATCCCAGGTCTGCGGTCATAGCGCATCCTCGTGCGGGAAGGAAGGAATCGATGCCGACACCCTCCTCAGGACCGGGTTCCCCGAATACGACCCGGCAACAACTCGACGAGCTCGATGCCTTGTTGCAGCGGATGCTCAATCTGCCGTTGAGCCAGCTTGACGAGGAAATGAAGCCGCCGACGGCGCCACCTCCGTCGCTCGATAGTCTCGAATCCAAGCCCTCCTCGAGTCCACCGCGACCCAAACGACCCGAAGTGGCTCCGAGTTCGGAGAAATACCGCGCACACACGCCGGCACCGGCCACCGATGCCGGTAACACGGTCAGTGCCGGTCCGGCGACCCCCAACAACTGGACCGTAGTCCACCAAACGAGTAGTCCCGGCCGTCCGCCGGCCAGCCCGCCGGTCGAAGAAGCCTCGGTCCCGTTTGATTCAACCTATCGTATTGATCTAAGTGAAACAATCCCCTCGGACTTCAACGCCAGCTCCTCGTTTTTGACCGCCTGGGGCAACCCGCCTGCCCATGCGCCGACCCAGCGTCACCAGGCGCCGCCGGTACCGACGGAAACCGAGCCCCCGCAGGAGGCCATGCCGCCGCGGCCACCCGCGAATCCGATGGTTCAGGCTCCCGTGGCGATGCCCGTACCCAACCCTCCGGCTCCGGACGATCGTCCCCGACCACGGGTGTACGGCAACCGTTCCGAACCGGTTCCGCCCGCGAATCCCTTACCCCAACCACCCAGCTTTGTTCCAACCGCTCAAGTTCCGCTGCCTCCACCCATTCCCGCGGCGACGCCGGCCACCATGGCAGCCCATTTGCCCGTGGGCCAGGAGGTGATCCCTCCGCTGCTATGG
Organism: uncultured Alcaligenaceae bacterium; assembly: GCA_964410665.1. Taxonomy (GTDB): domain Bacteria; phylum Planctomycetota; class Planctomycetia; order Gemmatales; family Gemmataceae; genus CAYPIE01. The sequence goes on along the minus strand of CAYPIE010000010.1, from coordinate 61,144 downwards.
CCGTTGGCTCTGATCAACCGTAGCGTGGATGGGGTGCTGGATTTGTTTGGGGCCCCTGGGCGTTTCTTCCAGGGCCATCTTGGCCGCAACCTATTGGGCTGGGCAGGCTTCCTGATGCTGGTCACGGCTTGCGGTTGGGGTTTAGCGGATTGGCTCGGCTTGGATTGGACCCCGTGACCGCTTCGAGGTATGATGAAGCTTGTTGAACACGGAGTTCCCGAATGACTGTCGGCCGGATGGTTGCGCGGCTGACCGAAGCGGATGGTTGCATGTCCACCCAACAAAACCGACCTCTCCCCCCGGTGCCGCTTGATCCTCTGGCCGGCCTTCTCAGCTACCTGATCCCTGGCCTTGGCCAACTGTACCAGGGACGACAGTGGAAGGGGGCTCTCTTTCTAGCCTGCCTCTATTCGCTATTTTTCTACGGCATGGCCCTTGGGAACTGGCGCAACGTCTTTCTGCCACATACCCTCGATCCCATGGAGCGGCGTCAGGGCGTGCTTGATGATCTGTTCAGCCGCCCGCACTTTGCCGGGCAAGTCTTCATCGGCATCGCCGCCTGGCCAGCCCTGCAGCAATATTGGGCCTACGATGACCAGGCGGAGACGGGGCCCTGGTTTGGCAACTTTCAACGCCAACCGCGCGAATACGAACTCAACCAAATGCAGCGGGAGCAGTCCAAGCGATGGGACCTGGGATGGGTCTATACGGTCATCGCCGGTGTCTTAAACATCCTGGTGATTTATGATGCGGTGGCTGGCCCGGCCTTTCGTCATCGACCGAGTGATGCCGAGCAATCCGAACAGAAAACCAACGCAGCACGCACTAGCGGAGCAGCACTTAGCAATAATGGGGCCGTGAAAGAAGTTGCCAACCAAGAAGGTGCCACAAAGCAATCCGCCACGAAAGAGCCCAGCATCAAGCCCGCCGAGGCCAAGGATCCGCGCTCACGAAAGGCAAATCCGTGATGGAACTGTTGGCGCGAAGCATTTACTGGGATTTGCCCATTCTCATCGTGGTGGTCAGTTTCGTCTATAGTGCCACTCGCTATGACGACTGGGATCTGGTGTGGCGTGAGGCCATCCGCTGGGGACTTCGCATGTTGACCTTTCTCGGCGGCATTGGTCTCACGCTGTATGTTCTCTCCACTTTGATTTGATGGCTACCTATGGCGACCGCATCCGATGGCTCGCCCCTACTGCCACGCCGTCCAGCTCGGTCCCGCTGGGCATCGTTCATCGATGCTGCAAGCGATCCGCTCTTCTTGCTCGATCAGCACTTACGCTTGCGTGATGCCAATCCAGCCTGGGAGCAACTCACCGGGCTGGTGATGACAGATGTCCGTGGAGCCTCTTGTTCTGGGCGTCGACGGCCGGCTCCTGGCGATCGGATCGGCCAAATCTTGCATGCCCATCGCGTTCCCGCCGAGGTGCTCCAGGGCCAGGTCAGTCAGCTTCGCCGCGCGGACCCCAGCACATCGACCAGCGGAAGCTGGTGGGATCTTCTCTTGCTGCCACTCGTTCGAGCCAACGAACTCTGTGGCGTGTTGGGCCGCATTCAGTGTCGACACAGTGAGCCGAGCGGGCAGCGTGAAGAGCAACTGGCCGAACACTTGCTGGCTCTACGCGGGCAGCTGGCCTACAACTATCCCTTTGCTCTGCTCGACAGCGAGGAACCCGTCCTTGCGCAGCTGCGGCTTCGTCTGAGCCTTGCCTGTCAAACCCGTTCGCCGGTCTGGCTGCATGGCCCACGCGGCAGTGGCAAAACGACCTTGGCCCGAATTATCCATACGCACGGGCTTGACCACGCCCGGTGCTTTGTCACCGTGGACGCTCGGATGCTCCCCGCGAATGTGCTACGCATGATGCTTTTTGGCCATGCCGGCCTGGCCGAGTCCGCGCAACTGGGAACCCTCTTGCTCAAAGAACCCGGTGCTTGCTCGGATCGGCGTCTTCAATCCGAGCTACTTGACTGGCTCGGCACCGCCAACTCCCCACCCCGACTCCTCATCGCCACACGCAAACCGCCCAACCCCGCAGACCCCGACCAACAACTCGACCCAGCCTTTGTCGCCTTCAGTAATGTCCTCGAAATCCCCGTGCCAAGCCTCACCGCCCGCCTGAACGATCTACCCCGGCTTGTGTCTCACCTCCTGCAGCGACATGCCTCGGCGTCCCAGGCGGAACTCCTAACGCCCACCCACGAGCTGATCGAGCGACTCCATCGGTATTCCTGGCCGGGCAACCTGCGTGAGCTCGATCAGCTGCTTCGCGAAATGGCGGCTCGGACCAACGGTCCGCAGCTGACCCCGGCCGAACTACCCAACTGGTTGGTCACCGCCACGGTCGGTCCGACCGCAGCCAGACGTCCCGTCAAAGACTTGCCACCGCTAGACCAAATTCTTGAGCAGGTTGAACGCCGCATGTTGCAGTTGGCTCTGCACAAAGCGCACGGGAGTAAAACCGAAGCGGCGGAGCGGCTTGGCATCTGGCGGGCTCGGTTGATCCGCCGCTTGAAGGCCCTTGGACTCGACGAGCAAGCTCCCTCCGATGAGCCAGACTTGAACGAAAGCACATAGATGCGCTACCCTCAAGTGATTCTCTACGAGAATCCCGCGGCGACCGCCGAGCCGGTTGCTCTGCTTCGTGAGCGAAGTTCGGCGACCCTGGCCGAATTACTGCATCCTTTGATCGAGTCCGAACGCTGGCTGCTCCGCGAACCCCGTCGTCCTGAGGCCTGCTTGCAACTACTCGGCGAAGTACGCCCGATGGTTTTGATCGTCCGCCTGGAACGCAAACTCACCGATGAATTGACCATGCTGCTCGAGGCAAATCGACGTGCGCCCGATGTCCCCATCTTGGTGGTCAATGCTGCGAGGCTGGGCAGTCAACCCCGCCTACAACTGACCGCCTTGGCCTACGATCTCAACGCCCGGTGCGTGTTGTTTCCCCCGCTTTCCGAAGAGCTGTTTCTCGACACTGTCCGAAGCATGATGCGCTGGTCCATCCGCGAAGTGATCACCGACCATGGCCGTTGAACTCCCCACTATCAACTCGGTCCAGTGCACTGCTTGCGGCGACTGTGTGGCCGTCTGCCCGACCAACTGTCTGGCCTTAACAACGCGCGAAGCCTGGCTGCCGCGGCCGGCCGATTGTATTGCCTGCATGGTGTGTATGTGGATCTGTCCGACCGAGGCGATCACCATGGGCGAGGTCGGGCCGGCGGAACACCCGGCCAAGAACTAAATATCGATAATGCTACAATATTCTATTATAAATGACTCATCAACCGTCACCTAGCTGCCGGATCACCCGACACGGGTTCCCGGCAGCGAGCACACCGTCGGGGATGTCCCTGGTGACCACACTACCCGCGCCGATGATCGTTTCCGAGCCGATGGCGACCCCGGGGCAGATGATGGCACCGCCCCCGATCCACACGTCGGTTCCGATCGAGATCGGCTTGCCGAACTCTTGCTTGCGCCTCTGCGCTGCATTCATTGGGTGCGTCGCCGTGTAGATCTGGACCGCCGGGCCGACCAGTGTGAAAGCGCCGATGGTCACCGGGCACACGTCTAGAACGACGCAGTTAAAATTGAAGTACACCGCCTGGCCCAGGAAAATATTCGCCCCGTAGTCGCAGAAGAACGGCGGCTGCAGCCAGACCGATTCCCCGCCGGCGCCGAGGAGGTCAATCAGAATCTGGCGCCGGGCGTCCCGCTCACGCTCGCGTGTGGCGTTGAGGTCATAGCACAGGTCCCGTGCCCGCTCCCGGGCCCGCACCAACTCCGGGTCGAGCGGGTCATACAGCTCGCCGCGCAGCATCTTCTCGCGCTCGGTTCGCATGAGAATTCCTCGAGCAATGCTAGCCCTGGCGATCGGGGCAAACGCGGTGGTGATGGCTCGGCCATGGCCGCCATGTCCTTGATTCTGGCTGTGCACGGGGAACGCCGCAAGATGCTCCGGAATTCATCATCGATCATCCGATCGTTCCCCCCTCACCGTGCCCACAGCCGCCGGTCCAAGCTGCGGTAGCCGATCGCCTCGCTCAGGTGGTGCGCCTGGATCCGCTCACGCTGCTCCACGTCCGCGATCGTCCGGGCCATCTTGCGAATCCGGTCGTGCGCCCGGGCTGAAAGGCCCAGTTCCTCCATCGCCAACCGTAACAGCTCCTGGCTCTCCTCATCCAGCTCGCAATGTTGATGCAGGTCGCGCGACTCCATCTGACTGTTGAGTATCCCGGAGCCCGTGCTAAAACGCTGTTCTTGCATCGCCCGAGCCACCGCCACCTGGGCATGCATCGTTTCGCTGGATGTGCCGTGTTGTCGCGCAGCGAGCTGTTCAAACGGGACGCTGGGCACCTCGATGTGCAGGTCAATGCGGTCCAGTAACGGGCCGCTGATCTTGCCCATGTACTTTTCCACCTGTTGGGGTGAGCATTTACACGCATGCTTGGGGTCGCCCATGTAGCCGCACGGGCACGGGTTCATCGAGGCGATCAAGACAAATCGAGATGGATAGGTGATCGTGTAGCGAGCCCGAGTAATCGTGACGCAGCCCTGTTCGAGTGGTTGGCGCAGGACTTCGAGGCTGCGACGATGAAACTCGGGCAACTCATCCAGAAATAAAACACCATGATGGGCAAGGGAGATCTCGCCAGGCACCGGCATGCTGCCGCCACCAACCATCCCCGCATCGCTAATGGTGTGATGCGGGGCTCGAAATGGCCGCGTGTGTAACAGGGAACGCCCCGGCGGCAACTGACCCACCGCGCTGTAGATGCGGGTGGTCTCTAAGCTTTCGGCCGGGCAAAGCGGTGGCAAAATGGTCGGCAGCCGCTGGGCCAGCATGGTCTTGCCGCTGCCAGGCGAGCCGATCATCAAGATGTTGTGTCCACCCGCCGCGGCGACCACCAACGCCCGTTTGGCAAACTCTTGCCCTCGGACATCCGCGAAATCCAATGTGTACTGCCGGCGATGCACCGACCACTGATCTGGGTCCGGAGCCACCGGGGGCAACGGTAACTTGCCCGACAGCAAGCCCACCGCATCGGCCAAGCTGCTCACCGCAAACACCTCGATCTCCTCGACGACCGCTGCTTCCCGACTGTTGGCCGCCGGAACGATCAACTTCTGTAGTCCCAGCTCGCGCGCCGCCATGGCCATCGACAGCACTCCCTTGACCGGCCGCACACTCCCGTCGAGGGCCAACTCGCCGACCATGGCCCATTCGGGAAGCAGATCGGTGTATAACTGCCCCGTCCCTGCCAGCATGCCGATCGCAATGGGCAGATCAAAGGCACCCGCATCCTTCTTGAGATCGGCCGGAGCGAGGTTAATCACCGTCCGCCCGGTCGGCCGGGCATAGCCCAAATTGGTCAAAGCCCGCTCAATGCGATGCACACTCTCCCGCACCACGGCATCCGGCAAGCCAACGATCAGGGTTTTGGGTAAGCCCCCGGCACAATCGACCTCCGCGTCTACGCGGATGGCCTGGATGCCAATCATGGCAAAGGTGTTCAGTCGGGCGAGCATCGGCCAGGCCCCCTACTCCACGATGCGAACGGACAGAGCGGACACGCTGCCATCGTACTATCGTTAAGAATAGAAGTTTACCTGGGAATCGACGAGCAGAATTGATGTCGTAAATTCCTCCAAATTACGCAAAAGGACCTAAGGAAACTTGTCCCATCTCTCGTTGGAGCAACCAGCGTTTTCGCTCCATACCGCCGGCATAGCCCGTCAAGTCACCAGAGCGACCGATGACCCGATGGCATGGGACAATAATCGCGATCGGGTTGCGCGCGTTGGCATGGCCGACCGCCCGGCTGGCGCTCGGCTGGCCGATCTGTTGGGCCAGTTCGCCATAGGTCCTTGTCTGCCCATAGGGAATCCGCTGAAGTTTGGCCCAAACGGCTTGCTGGAATGGTGTCCCGTGCAGCACCAACGGCAGCGTAAACGTTTGCAGGTCCCCGGCAAAGTACGCCACCAGCTGCTCGAGGGCCGTTGTGAACAGGCGGTCATCACGACACCAATCCGCCCCCGGCTGAAGCGCCCCTTTGGCTCCCGGGAGATAGAGCCCGGTGAGGGCTGCACCGTTACTCACCAGCAAGAGCTCACCCAGCGGGCTGGGCTGGCTGGTGAAATAGACCCTCTCGTGCATGTCCCTGGTCCTTCTGCTCGGCCGTCAAAAATCCCATCCACGCGTGCATCGCGGCATACGCCCGCCAAGGCCGCCAGGGCTCGGCTTGCTGGGCCAACTTCCGAGGCGATCGGTGCCCGAACACCTTCTGCAAGCCCAGGTCGCCCACCGGAAACGCATCCGGCCAGCGGACGCCACGCATGACCACGTAGGTCGCGGTCCACGGCCCAATGCCCGGATAAGACTGAAGGTGGGCGATTTGCTGCTCAGGATCAATCATCGGTTCCAGACTCAGCTCCCCCGAAGCCACCGCTGAGGCCAGCGTGCGAACACACTCAGCCCGCGCAGACGTGACCCCTAAAGCGACCAGGGTCGCTTGATCCGCTCGAGCGATCTTCGCGGCCGACGGGGTGGTATAGCGCAAGCCGCTCCAGGGGGTGGTCACCGGCTCACCAAAGGTTGCCGCGAAGCGGCCCGCCAAGGTGGTTGCCGCCCGGACGGAGACTTGTTGGCCGAGGATTGCTCGAAGCAACAGTTCAAACGGGTCAAACGCTCCGGCTACCCGGAGGCCAGGATTGGCCGTGATTGCCGCCTCCAGACGTGGATCCCTGCTCAGATGAGCGTCTATGACATCCGGCCGTGCATCCAGGTCTAGTAGTCTGCGCATGCGAGCCAGGACGCCTTGAAGCACAGGCACAAGCGACAGCGACGCCTCGACACGCAATACCGGCTGACCTGACACAGGTGCCACCCGCAACCAACCCTGGTGACTGCCCAGCGTCACCGTTCGGGCGTAGCTGAGCCCAGCGACCGACTCGACCCCCGCGAGCGCACGTTGCCCCAGGAATTGCATCAAGGCGGGCCAGGCAAGGGGCGGACGATAGGCCAGCGTAAGTTGCACGCAACTGGTATCACTGCCACGATCTCGATTTTTCCGCAGATCGCTAGGAGGCAGCCGATAGCGTGCCCGAAACAGCGCATGGAAGCGGCGTAAACTTCCGAAGCCGCTAGCGAGTGCTACCTGGGTGATCGGCAGGGATGTCTCGGTCAACAGCCGCTTGGCCAATAACAGACGATGCGTCTGGGACAGTTCGACCGCGGTCACCCCCAACACTTGCCGCAACACCCGTCGGATTTGCCGCCCGGAACGGCCCAGGCCGGCAGTCAGCTGTTCGAGCGACACCAATTCCCCAGGAAAACCACCCGCTTCGATCCGAGCCACCACCGCATCAGCAAGCCGCTCCGCGGCATCCATCGGAGCATGCCCTGGTGCCAGTTCTGGGCGACAACGGAAGCACGGCCGAAATCCCGCCCGCTCAGCCGCTGCGGCACTCGGAAAAAATTGGCAACTGCCACGGCGGGGCGTCCGCGTTGGACAAATTGGCCGGCAATAGATGCCGGTGGTACTTACCCCGGTAAAAAACAGACCATCGAACCGGCGGTCCCGGGCAGCTAGCGCACGATAACAGGCGTCAGAGTCGGTATGCATGCTCCGAAGTGTAGCAAGCCGACCAAGGATGAGCTCGCCGTTTTCGGCCATCAGTGCCGGAAAAAAGCCGGCGAAGACCGAACTTCTTGCATTGCCTGGGCCTCGTTCCTTCCGGAGAATAGCAGTGGTTTTGCTTCATCGCTCACCCGGAGTTGCCCATGCCGGAAACGCCTGAGGTTGATCCCAAAGCGTCCACCCCGCCCATTTATCAACAGCTCTATGAGCATTTTCACGGCGACCCCTCTCAACTGCCCGTGGTTGAGCATACCTTCAAGGTCTACTTGCAGCCCGATGTGCAACGCGCCATTGATACCCAGGTGGGCCAGGTCGATTCACATACGCTGATAGGCATCCTGAATCCCGAGGACCATTCCGAGGTGAGTCTGGCCCGACTTGCTCACCCGCGGTCGTCGGTGAACTATGTGGTGGGGCCAGTGCGCTATGAACAGATTCCGGTCGCATTGGAGCAGAAGCAGACCTGTATCCTTGACGGGCTCTACCTGTGGCAGGAGCACAACGAGCCGATTGCCCTGTGGATCGCCAAACGCGACGATTATCGTCGGGAGATCCAGCTGCAGCTGATGTCGCGGCAGCAGAAGCTCGCCCAACGCGTACTCGAACGACTGCAACGCAGCATCTATCATGGCAACACCTATCGTGGTCAGGTGCTCTCCCTCGACGGTGATTGCGATGGCGATTTGAACATCCAGTTCCATCCGCTGCCTCAGATTGCCCGCGAGAAGATCATTTTACCCACTCAGGTCTTGGACCGGGTCGAACGCCAGACCCTTCGCTTTAGTCGCCAGGCCGAACGATTGCGTAGCGCCGGTCGACACCTGAAGCGCGGCATCTTGCTGCATGGACCGCCCGGGACCGGCAAGACACTCACGGCCATGTATCTGGTCGCCCAGATGCCTGGACGCACGGCGTTTCTCATCACCGGCGGTTCCGCCGCGCTGATCGAGGAAACCTGCAAACTGGCCCGCATGCTTGCCCCCGCCACCATCATTCTAGAGGATGTCGATCTGATAGGCACCCAACGCGCACATCAAACCGTGGGAGCCAATGCCCTACTGTTCGAACTGCTCAACCAGATGGACGGGCTGGCCGAAGATATCGACCTATTATTCATCTTGACCACCAACCGGCCCGACTACTTGGAACCTGCACTGTCCTCACGGCCCGGACGAATCGATCAAGCGATCGAAATTCCTTTGCCCGATGCGGAGTGTCGTCGTCGCTTGTTATCGTTGTATAGCCAAGGCATGGCGGTTGCACAGGATAGCTGGGACGATCTGGTGCACCGGACCGAAGGCGCAAGTGCGGCCTTCTTACGCGAACTGCTACGCAAGGCGGCGGTTTTCGCGGCCGAGGAGAGCGATCAGGAGCCGTTGCAGGTGGGCACCCCCCACCTGCGCATGGCGCTCGAAGACCTGGCCCTGAACGGCGGAGCCCTGACCCGTACCCTCCTGGGGGTGCAATCCCCTCGGGAATAATGCTTCCGTGAGAGTTATCCGATGAACTACCATATTCTCTTGTTTCTATGCGCGGTACTCCTGGTCTGTCCTGCCAGTCTGACCGGTCAAGAACCGAGCCCCGAGACAGCTCCCGCCGCAACGAACCCCGATCCCAGTGCCGCCGCTCGGCCGGCCCGGCCGAGCGAGACTAGCGAACTGCCGGTCCGGATCGAGCTGCTCAAGAGTGGCTACAAGGTGATCCTGGACCGCTCCGCCGCCGACACACTGAACACGTTGATGCAGTCGGTCCAGGCTGAACAGCCGATTGCCGACCTGTTACGGGACCAAGGGGAGAAAAGTACCGACGACCAGACGAAAGCGGACCTCAAGTTCATCGCCGCCATCCTGCAGACGCAGGTGCCTGCCTTCCGCAAAAAGCTAGCGGCCAACCTCGGTCCGGCCGGGGTGACCATCACCGTGGTGGGCATCGACAACGCGGCGATGGAAAAGCGGCCAGTGCTACGCAAACTGGCTCTAGCATTCTTGCCGCCCGAAATGCAACAAAAGGCCAAAAAGTTGATCAAGGTGGCCCGGACGATCCCACTTACCTGGTCGATCCAACCTCGCCAGGATATGCCGATCAAGCGGTGAGCAGATGGCGTTCGCTCAGAGACTGCCCTGGATTCCGTTGCGAGCCTTCGGTTTCTGGCCAGGCCGGGGTGGTTTTCGCCCGAGCGGCCAGCTGAGCAAGGCATTCACCAGGACGCCCGCCAGACGGCGATGATGGGTTTTGTGCTCATGGAACATCGCCTGCACGGTCATCCGAACCACTCGATGCCATTCGAGCAAATAAAGCGCCAGCTGGCTGGCCAAAGGACGATGGCGGCGATACCAGCGAAGTTGCCCGTAGTCGTACCACGCTTGGAGGTCCGAGCGACGATCGTTATCCTGACCGCCCCCGGAAGCACCACCATAATGCCAGATCGTCGCGTCTGGATGGACTGCCAGCAACCAACCGGCCTTATGTAGCCGGATCGACAGATCGGCATCCTCCCAGTACATAAAGGTCCCCTCATCCAGGGTTCCTCCCACCTGTTCAAAGGCCTGGCGACGCAGAAACAGGGCTGCCCCCATCAGCCAACCATGGGTGATGCCCTGGTGGTTCGCCGGAGCCACCGGTCGGCGAAAGGCAAAGCGGAGATCGTTCCAGACGCTTGGATAAGGATGTGCACTCTGCTGGCGTTGCCCATCGGCACCAAGCAACCGCGCACTCAGAGCACCGACCTGAGGATGCGACTCCAAATAGTCCACACACTGTTGTAAGCTCCCCTCCAGCACCACGGTGTCGGAGTTTAACAACAGGATTGGATCGCCGCTGGCGTATTTCAAGCCCGCGTTGTTCCCAGCGGCAAAGCCAACATTCTTGGGCAGTTCGACCAGGATCACTTCGGGAAAGGTACGCCGCACCATGGCAACCGAGTCATCGCTGCTGGCATTATCCACCACAATGATTTGCGCATCCGCAACGGTATCGCGTACCGAGCTCAAACACGCTTGCAACATCGCCCGGGTGTTGTAGTTGACGATTACAATTGAGAGCATAGTCTGTGGTGGTTATCCCCGGGCAGCGTGCACGCTTACTTCATCACGCCCAGTCGTGCCTTCATAAACCTCAGAATCGTCTGAGTGGTCACGTCACTGGCCTTAAACGCATTGGCCATGAGTGAGATGTGGTCACGATTTTTGATTTCAAGCTGTTCCACGGGACATTGAGTTTGCTTGAGCTTCTTCGAAAAAGTCTCCGACATCAAATCGATCAGCGGGAAATCGGCTTCGGCGTACAAAATCAAAAACGGCGGATGATCACCATGGACATGGGTGATGGGAAAAGCGCGTTTCCGCGTTCGCTCATCTCGGCCAAATACACTCTGATACATCACCGTCGGTAACACGGTGTACACCCCACTCATGGCGATGACACCCTTGAGCGCATCGAAACCTAGCTGGTGAGCCTGTAAATAGGACTCATCGGTGGCCAACAGGGAGACCAGATGGGCCCCGGCGGAATGCCCGGCCAGAAAAATCTGTTTCGCGCTCCCACCATAATCCTGTATATGCTTATATGTCCAGGCAAACGCCTCTGCAACATCCTCAATATGCGCTGGGTGTTTCACCTTGGGGGAAAGGCGGTAGTTGGTAATCACGCAGCCGATGCCCTGCTCGGCGAGCATGCGGCCCATCTTGCCATACCAACTCTTGTCGCCCATCCGCCAGGCTCCGCCGTGCACAAAGAAATAAACGGGGAAGTCGGTTTGCTCGGCGGGTAAATACAGATCGAGCTTGTGCTTAATCGGGTCGCTGGTGCTGCCGTTGTGGTAGGCAATATCTCTGATGATGCGAACCGATTGGCCGGTAAACGGCGTTTTGTCCTCCGCAGCGTGCACACCCGTCACCGAAAGCCCTGCGGTGCAGACTGTCCAAATCAACCATCGCATACGCAACCATCCCTCCCTTGGTCGAGCCTCATGGGCAGAATCACGCTTGCTTCTTCCATAGCGGATTATTCTTGCCTTGTCGAGTTTCCTTTGCATGGATCCCCCTCGCTATCCCGTCCTCAACCGTGTCGGGTGAGGATTTGCTGCGAATCCACAAAATCTGAACGTTTTCTCAAGCGATGAAATCCTTCTCATTTCCCCAGCGAGCTTGGGCCTCGGATTCCCGTGCTGGAAAGCTTTGCCTAAAATGGAGAAGATTGAAGGCTCTCCCATGTGCCTTGAGGCAATCTGATGGCTGCTGATCCCACCGACCCGAACCAAACCCAAGAACAATCGCCCCATCCCGAGCTCGAGTCGCAGCCCGAGCCGACGGTGTCGGCAGAATTCGGGCTCGAACAACTGCAGCAGTTGGATGCCTCGACCAGTGAAGCCCCGAGGTCGCTGCCTGTCTCCGCCCTCCCAATCCCTAAGGTCCCAGGCTATCACATCCTTGGCGAGATCGGCCGAGGGGGGATGGGCGTGGTCTATCGCGCCCGCCATGCGTCGCTTAATCGACTCACCGCCCTCAAAATGATTCTAGGCGGCAGTCATGTCGGCGAGCGCGAACGCGATCGCTTTCGTCGTGAAGCCGAGGCGGTCGCCGCGCTCCAGCATCGGCACATCGTGCAGATCTATGAAATTGGCCAGTCCGATGGCACACCCTATCTCGCCCTGGAATACATTGAGGGGGGCACCCTCGAGCAGTATATCGACGGGACGCCCTGGCCGTTCGGCGGGGCGGCGAAGCTAGTGGAAACACTGGCGCGTGCCATCCATTGTGCGCACGAGCGGGGGATCGTGCATCGGGACTTAAAACCTGCCAATGTCTTGTTGCAATTCCCGGAGGCGACTGGTCTGGTGCCGGCCAACCTCTTGGCCATGCGGCATCTGATTCTGGACAACGCCTGTCCCAAGATTACCGACTTCGGCTTGGCCAAACGGTTTTCGACCGAGCAATCCCCCGAGCAGCGCAGCCACTTCGACGGCACCGGCATGACCGGCACCGGGGCGGTGCTGGGCACGCCAAGTTATCTGGCCCCGGAACAAGCATCCGGCCGCAACCGCGATGTCGGCCCGGCCGCCGACATCTACGCCTTGGGCGTCATTCTCTATGAACTGCTCACCGGTCGCCCCCCGTTCCGCGGCGAAACTCCGCTCGACACCGTGATGCAGGTGGTCAAAGACGAACCCGTAGCACCGCGGCAACTGGCCCCCAAGATCCCACGCGATCTGGAGACCATCTGCCTCAGCTGTCTGCACAAGCACCCCCGTGCACGCTACGCCAGCGCTTTCGCGCTGGCCGAGGACCTACAGCGATTTCTGCAAGGCGAACCGATCGCGGCACGACCCAGTGGTGTGTGGTCACGCGGTTGGAAGCTTGCACGCAAACGCCCTGCCCTCACCGGTATGGTGTTTGTCAGCCTGGTGGCCTTGCTCACCTTGTTGATCGTCAGTCTATGGTTTATCCAGCGCTTGCGTGGCGAGGCCGAGGTCGCGCGAAAAGCACGCGATGACGCCGATCGACAACGCACCGAAGCCATCAAGCAGGCCAATCGTGCCGAGGAACAATCACGGCTCTACCAACGCAGCTTGTATGCCCTGCAACTGTTGCAGGTGGCCAATCTAGTCGAACGCGATCCGCAACGAGCCACCGAGTTACTCGAAGACAACCAAGGGTGTCCGGTCGAGCTCCGTGACTTTACCTGGCACTACCTGCACACCCTGGCATCACGTCGTCATGCTGTTCTCCGAGGCCATGACCAACCCATCAGCGACATCACCTTCGCCCCCGATAGTAGCTTGGTCGCCAGCGCCAGCCAGGATGGAAGCGTGCGGCTTTGGGACCCGGAGACCGGACGCTTGCGAGCCATCCTGCGCGGTCATGAAGATCCGGTCCGAAGCCTAGCGTTCGCTCCCAATGGCCACTTCCTGGCCGGTGCGGGCGATGATGGCACCATCCGTCTATGGTGGTTACCCGAGTACCTAAAGCCGGGGATGACCAGCTGGCGGTTCGGGCGATCCCCACGGCGATTGCGCCACCCTCCAGGGGCCGTTCCGACTTTGGAACCGAGCCACGTACTGCATGGCCCGTCGGACCGGCTGGTGCGGTGTCTGGCCTTTGCGTCGAATAGTCGTCAGCTCGCCGCGGCCGGCAACCAAGGAGTGCAGTATTGGGAGTTCACCCAAACCCCGAGCCGTGTGCAGGAACTCAACACCATCCAGGTGGTGACGACCATGGTCAGTCAGCATCGCGATGTCTACGCGGTCACCTTCGCACCGCAGGGGGATTGGCTGATGAGCGGCGGCGACGATGGACGGGTCTGGCGGACGCCCCTCAAGACGATCCGCAAGGCGACGAGTGAGCAGCCACCCCCGACCAAGCGGCGGCAAGCCGACCAAGCGTTCAAACAGCACAAACGCCTCAAACCCGAGGTCATCTGTCGTGTTGAGGAAGCCATCCGCAGCTTGGCGATCAGCCCTACCGGCGACTCCTTGGCAGTCGTGACGACCGCGGCACGCAATAATGTCAGCATATGGGACCTCAATCAACAAACTTTGCGGACGCGTTTACGCGGTCACATCGCGCCTGCTTTATGTGTGCGTTACAGCCCCGAAGGTCGGTGGCTGGCCACCGGAGGCAACGACCGGACCGTCCGGCTTTGGGAGCCCGATACAGGCCGCGAGCACGCGGTGTTCAAGGGCCACGAGGGCCCAGTCAGCAGTGTGGCTTTCTCCCCCGATCGTCGCTACTTGGCCAGTGCTTCTCTCGATCACACCCTCCGCTTGTGGAAGTTGAACGATGAGGCCGATCGGATGGTTCAACTGGGGAACGACCCACAGCTGACCTCGGCCGCGGTAAACCCGCGCACGCGACTGGTCGCTACTGCAGAGCAAAATGGTCAGATCCACCTCTGGCGCATCCACGGTCTGATCCAGGGCGAACTTCGGACCGTCCTTCAGTTGGCCCAAATGCTCAAGCAATTCGTGCCCCGCTGGATGAACCCGGACCGCCTCGGGCTAAGCCGCCCAAGCGCCAGGAAACTGCCTAGCCTGCCTGGGCACCCCGGCAAGATCACTGACATGGCATTTCTCCCGAATTCCCGCGGGTTGGTCTCGGCTGGGCAGGATGGCTCAGTTCGCGTGTGGAGCTTGCCACTCGAACACCCCGAAGATCGGAAACCGTTCGCGCGGGGCAGTCTCTTTCCAAGGGATCGTCGGCTACGCGCTCCGCGCCCGCCTGCCGACCCTCCGTCCATGCACCAGCTTCCCGTGCAGCTGGGCCACCTACATGGGTTACTGGTCTCGCCCAACGAACGCTACCTCGCTGTGGTCGGGGAACGCGGCATCGAGATCTGGCACACCGAGGACTGGACGTTGGTAAGCATGGACAAATCGCTACGCGCCCCCTTCCAAGCGATGTGCTTCACCCCGGATAGCCGCTTTTTACTGACCGCCTCAGGTGGCACCTTGGAAGTTTGGCAGGTGGGCAATCCCGAATGCCTTTGTCAGGTGGCCAAGGCGCATGCAGAAGCCATTACCTCGCTGGCCATGGACCCCTATAGCGGCAGCATTGTGGCCTCTGGAGATCAACTTGGCAATATTCATTTATGGAAATTTCAACCCGCTCCTGCTCCCACTCTGGACCATCAGGCCCAACTCCGTGGGCACGCCGATCAGGTGACCACGCTTTTGTTCACCGAAGATGGCCAAACGATGATTTCCGGCAGTGCCGACCGCACCGTGCGTCTGTGGGATGCACAAACCGGTCAGGAACGGGGCATCCTGCGGGGTCACTCCGATGCCGTACAGGCCATGGCGTTGGTGCGACAAGGCAACTTTACCAAACTGCTGTCCTTGGGCCGCGATGGCAGCCTACGCTTTTGGCTCGGCGGACAGGAAGCGGCGATACCGGCCGAGGCTCCCCCCGCCACCCCCTGAAATGCCAGCCGTCAACTCGACGCCGCTTGCCACGCCCGGTGAAACGCCTAGGTTATGCCTATCTTCGCCATCGCCGTGCGAGCATTTGCACGCATTCCTGGAGCCATGGTCATGACCTTCCGTTGGCTGGGACGACTGTCCCTTTCACTACTGGTCCTGTCTGGGAGTTTCCTTTGGGCGCAAGACCCGGCCAAAAAGCTGGCCGACGCCACGATCCAGAAGTGGTTGGTTGGCAACTGGCGATTCCACGAAGAACGACAGGGGATCAAGATCGAGGCCACCGCCGAGTACAAGTCCGATGGCACCATGGCCGCCACGATCAAGGCGACTCAGATGGGACAAACCCGCACTTACCAACTTGAAGCAACCTGGAGGATCAAGAACGGCCATCTGTTGGAGGTTGTCAAGAACATGGAACCACCCCTGGTCAAACCGGGCACAGCTTCCAAGGACAAAGTGCTATCCATCGATCAAAAGGGACTGAAAATCCGCACCGAGGACGGGCAACTCCAACATCTGAAGCGCCTCAGCCAAGAAGGCTGATCCACACCTCTTCCCAAGGACCCTTCAGGACCGTGACGTAGTCAGAACAAACGCGGATCCTCGATTCCATCGTAGTGAGACCGTTTGGCGAGCGAGCCCGCGTAGCGCGGGCTGGCGTTGACCGCGTTGGCCAGCGCTTCAGCCATCCGCTTGGGCACCTGGTACGCTTCGCCTGGCTTGAGCACGCCGCGGAGTTGACGATCGACGATCTCGATGACAATGTCGTTGGCCCGATCGAAAATCGTCCCCTCGGAGGGACTCCCTGCCAAATGATTGCCGGTCTTCCAGTGGTAAAACAGAGCCTGGGCCAAATAGGCCATGGCTTCGGAATATGCTTTATTGATCGAACGCGGACCGAAGATGGTGCGAAAATCAAAACCGGCATGCACCGCCTCATGGACAATCAGACCAGCATTCTCAGCACTATTCGCGGTGGTACGCACACGGAAGCGATTGGTGGCCGCGGTATATTCCCCGTCGGCCGACAGCTTCGGAGCGTGGAGGACCTGAATCCAGCCGTTTCGGATGCAGTCGCGGACATCACGAAACAGGGATGGCTGGATCCGGTAACCGCCAAAAATGCTAAAGTTAACCCATTTTATCTTGGCATCGCTCAGCACCGACTCGATCAAGTGAAGCAACTTGATGATCGGGGGCTTCCCTTTGCGATAGACAATATGCTGAGTGTAGATAAGCCCCGGCGAATCGGTACTCGAGAACTCGAAGTTCTGACCATCCGGGCTCTTCGCCGTACAGCCGACATAGTGCTTCAGATACCAGTTGATCTCTTCGGGATCACGGGTGCGGAAGTTGGCCTCAATCAATTCCCAGACATTGGACCAGCCGTCCAGTCGAGCCAATGTGACAAAGCTATCACCCGACTGGACCCGACAAAGATACCAGTGGCCGGTTTTCGACTTGAGCTTGGGTACCAAGTACGTGCCATCGCCGTATTGTGGGATCGGCCAGGCGGGGCGTTTCATACGGGCCATGGGGTTCGTCCCCTCCACCGGGCCAGGATCGGCCCATACGACCATCGGGCACTTGCGTCGAACACGCACGACGCTACCAGTTGATCGCTTTTCCCAGGCAAGAGGGGACGATTTTTGGCGTCGATCATTTGCCCGCGAGCTTCTCAAGGCTGAGCTCCGGTTGCCACAGGTACAAAAACCCAGGGAGCTTGGCGCGATCAAAGCCGGGAATACTTGGGAACACGCCCGCGGACAAGAGCGGCACATTGGGCGTGATCGAGTAAATCGAACGCGGCACATCGGTGTCGCGGCGATAAAACACCACCTGGGACCCAGGAGCTTTGCCCAGTTCTGCCGCGAAATGGAGCGCATCTTCTAAATACCCGATCCGGTCGATGAGCCCCGCGGTCTGGGCTTGGCTCGCCGTCACGATGCGGCCATCGAACAGCTCCTCCTCGGGCTCCTCAAGCTTCCGAGCCTGACGAACGGCCGTCTTGAACCGTTCGTGATATTCATCGGCCATGGCCTGGAAGAGCTTTTTCTCCTGATCAGTGAGCATCCGAGCACTGCTGCCCATATCAATCAGATCCCCGGATTTCACTTCTTCCGGGATAATATTAAACTGCTGTAACAAGTCGCGTAGATTGTAGAAATTGATTAACACGCCGATGCCCCCGACCAAACTAGTCGGATGGGTCTGGATCACATCGGCCGCGGTGGCGAGATAATACGCCCCGCCCGTGCCGACATCCTGCACACTGACCACCACGGGCAAGCCGGTCTGTTGGCGAAAACGCACGAGCTCTTGACGCATGGTGTCACTGGCGGTGACGCTCCCGCCCGGACTATTGATGCGGATCACCACGGCACGGACCAGGGGGTCGACGGCGACCGCGCGCAATTTTTCGCGAAAAAGTGCCACCGGATTCTCGCCCTGAGACAGCAGACCGGTAAAGTGACTATTCAGGAGCAAGCCATCGACATCCACTAAGGCGACACGTGGTCGACAGGGGTCCAGCGGTCCCTCGACCGCGAAAGGACGAATCGCACTGGCTTCTTGCAAAGGAGGCGTGTCAAAGGCCACGCGGCTCTCCGTCTGCAAGGTGCCATCGATGGAGCTCTCGGTGACGAACTGGAGCGGGTGACGACATCCCCCCAGCAGTAGGCACAACCCTACCAACACGCAGCTTCGCATGATCGCAGTACTCCCGAGAAAATCCGGGCTTTCGGGCAAAAGCAGCATGCTGGAAACATCGGTCTTTTCGGCAGTTCAAGGCAAGGAATTCTACGCAGCCCGTGGGGGATTTCGCTGAAGTCGCTGCAACCGCGCAAACGCGTCGTGGGCGCGGCGCAATCTGTGTCCTCGGGCGGTCACTCTCTTAACCTGGCTCGCGAAAATGGGCTATCATCAAGCAAAAATTCGCAATGGGCCACAATTCCAGGCTGAAATGGGTTTTCGAGACACGGCACTGTCAAACAAGATGAATTGTCCCGGTTGCCAAAGCTTGGATAGAACAGGTAAATTAATCTTTCGAACCGACCTTGCCTCCTACCTGATTTCCAAACTCCGGGCGCCCTACGATTTCGGTTCGTCTGCCGACAGTTCCCGGCGGTCGAACGGCGTTTCCTTCCCCATGCCTGGGACCCGGGAGCACGCCGTATCCTCTGCCGAGAAGGGATATCCACATGCGTAGTTCTGACATCATGCTATTCACCCCTGCCGGGTGGATCGATCCGAAGTTGGCGATCGCGGCTTGTCGTGCTGGGGCCTTGGGCGTGCTCGACCTTGAGCATGCTTCTGTCCAGCCCGGGATCGCTCCAGCCCTCGCACAACTGCAACGCCATACACGGACTCCTTTCGGCGTCAAACTCGGCAGCAACGCCGGTCAATTCCTCGAGTCCCTAACTGCCTTCCCCGACAATCGTTTACAATGGGTCGTCCTCGCTGGCGGACCCCAGTCAGATACGCATACCTGGATTCATACCCTCCGTGCCCAACAACGTCTCATCGCCTGGGAAGCCACAACCTTGGCCGAGGCCCAACGAGGCGTCGAGCTCCAGGTCGATGCCCTCATCCTTAAGGGACATGAAGCCGGTGGTCGGGTCAGCCAGACGACGAGTTTTGTGCTGTTGCAAGCCTGGGCCCACTACGCCGCCGAGCATCAACTCACCCTGCCCGCCTGGTTGCAAGGCGGGGTCGGTCTGCATACCATTGCCGCAGCGCAGGTCGGCGGCGCTGCCGGGGTGGTGCTGGATCATCAGCTCTTACTGACACGCGAATCACCTCTCAACGATGAATTCCGGCATTGGCTTAGTGCCTTTGATGGTAGTACTACACAGATTCTCGGCGAACGCCTGGGACAGCCCTTCCGGGTGTTTAGCCGCCCCGGCTGGTCCGCTCTCGAAGAGGCCCTGCGTGAGGAGCAGCGGATCTTTCATTCGATGCAGTCGGAGCCCGAACAACGCCAGGCTTGGCAAGATGTGATTACCCGGCTCTCCCGCGGGATCGGTGATGAAGCCCTCTGGCACCTTGGACAAGACGCTGCCAGTGCCAGGTCGCTGGCGGAGCAGTTTGTCACGGTGGGCGGCGTCATCCAGGGACTGGTCGAGGCCGCTGCAAACGCCGTGCACCTGGCCCAACGCCTGCAGCCGCTCCACCAGGGAGCTCGGCTGGCCCAACAGCATCGCACCCGCTATCCGATCCTCCAGGGTCCCATGACCCGGGTCAGTGACACTGCCGCCTTCGCCGAGGCGGTGGCCGAGGCCGGCGGGCTTCCCTTCCTCGCTTTGGCGTTGTTGCGGAAAGCCGATACCGAACGGCTGCTCGAGGAAACTCAGGCACGCATTGGCGAGCGATCGTGGGGAGTTGGCATCCTGGGCTTTGTCCCGCCAGAAATTCGCGCGGAGCAACTGGCGGCGATTGCCCAATATAAGCCACCGTTTGCCATCATCGCTGGCGGACGCCCGGACCAGGCCAAGGAGCTTGAAGACCAAGGGATCGCGACTTGGTTACACGTCCCATCTCCCGGTCTGCTCAAGCGTTTTCTCAAAGATGGAGCCCGCCGCTTCATTTTTGAAGGACGCGAGTGCGGTGGGCATGTCGGGCCGCGGACCAGCCTGGTCCTTTGGAACACCATGATCCAGACGATTCTTGACCACCTTGGCTCCCATGGCTCGGGCGAGGATCTCCAGGTGGCCTTTGCCGGGGGCATTCACGACGCCCGCTCCAGTGCCATGGTCGCCGCACTGGCCGCGCCTCTGGCCGAGCGTGGAGTTGCCGTCGGTATCTTGATGGGTACCGCCTATCTGTTCACCGAGGAAGCCGTGGCCAGTGGAGCGATTGTGCCACGATTCCAAGCGGCCGCACTGAGCTGTCAAGAGACGGTATTACTTCAGACCGGCCCTGGACATGCGATTCGCTGCGTTCCCACCCCCTACCACGATCATTTCGAACGCGAGAAGCGTCGTCTCGAACAGGAGGGTCGTTCCCATGAAGAGATCGTCAAGACACTGGAATGGATGAACATGGGCCGGCTGCGGATCGCCTCCAAGGGGCTGGATCGCCAGTCCCAAGGCAATGGACCGCAGAAGCTGAGCATGGTCAGCGATGCGGAGCAATATCAGCGGGGCATGTATATGATCGGCCAAGTGGCCGGCTTGCGTCAGCAGCAAACCACCATGGCTGCCCTGCATGCCGAGGTCTGCCAGGAATCCCTTCGCTATCTCCATCAACTCCCGCAACGCGAGACCCCCATCGAGGCGGCGCCCGCACCCTGCGATATTGCCATCGTCGGCATGGCCTGCTACTACCCCAAGGCGGGCAACCTCACCCAGTACTGGGACAACATCCTGCACAAGGTCAATGCGGTCGACGAAATACCGGCCAGCCACTGGGACTGGCGGCTCTACTACGATCCAAATCCACGGGCCAAAGACAAAATTATTTCCAAATGGGGTGGCTTCCTAGATGACATTCACTTTGATCCACTCACCTATGGCATCACCCCCAATAGCCTGAAGTCGATTGAACCGCTACAGCTCTATCTGCTCGAAGTGGTTCGTCATGCCCTTGCCAATGCTGGCTATGCTCAGCGTCCATTCAACCGAGATCGCACCGCCGCCATCCTGGGTATCGGCGGGGGTGGCAGCCCGCTGGCAGTCGCCTATGGATTCCGTACCTGTTTGCCCATGCTCGACCATGTCCCCGGCATCCCGGTGCGTTCCTCGCAGGTGGTTGGGGCTTGTGAGCCGATTCTGCCCGACTGGACCGAGGACTCTTTTCCAGGGATTTTGCTCAATGTCGCGGTGGGACGTATCACCAACCGCTTCAACCTTGGTGGCCCCAATTACGCGATTGATGCGGCATGTGGCTCGTCGCTCGCTGCTGTCCATGCGTGCATCCGTGAGTTGGAGACGGGAACCAGTGACGTGGCCATTGCCATGGGCGCCGATACCGTGCAGACCCCCTATGCCTATATGGCCTTCAGCAAGACGCATGCGTTGTCGCCTCGCGGCCGCTGTCGACCGTTTGATGCCGGTGCCGATGGGATCGCTCTCAGCGAGGGAATCGGCGCGGTGGTGCTCAAACGCTTGGCCGATGCCGAGCGTGATGGGGATACCATCTACGCGGTGATCAAGGGGATCGGCGCGTCGAGTGATGGCAAAGACAAAGGCCTGACCGCACCGCGACCTGAGGGTCAGTTACGTGCGTTAAATCGTGCTTACGCGCAAGCGGGCATCCCGCCCGCTTGGGTGGGTCTGGTCGAGGCGCATGGTACTGGTACCGTGGTGGGTGACCAAACGGAAGCTCAGTCGCTTGGCCAGGTCTTCCGCGAGGCAGGAGCAACGCCACAAAGTTGTGCCCTGGGATCGGTCAAGTCCATGATCGGCCATTCCAAATGTGCCGCCGGTATCGCTGGGCTCATCAAGGCGGTCAAAGCCCTGTATCACAAGGTGTTGCCACCGACCTTGGTCGAACAACCCAACCCACGCGGTAACTTCGAAGATGGCCCGCTGTACCTGAACACCGAGCCCCGGCCCTGGGTGCATGGCCAGGCCCGCCCTCGCTACGCGGGAGTGAGCGCCTTTGGCTTCGGAGGCACGAACTTCCACACCGTGCTTGAAGAGTATACCCGCGACTACCTTGGGGACGCCCCCGCGGGTCTGACCACCTGGCCAGCGGAACTCCTGGTCTGGCGACGGCCCACTCGCGCGAAACTCATAGCTTCTGTACGGCAGGTGACCGACGCGTTGAACCAAGGTGCCCGGCCCTCGCTAAGTCGTCTGGCCTTCAGTCTGTGGCGTTCTGCCTCCGCTGGCGATGCACCGACCCTCGCTGTGGTCGCACAATCCCACGATGACCTGGTCAGCAAACTTCAACAGGCTTTGGAGTACCTGAGCGGAGACACCCCCACGTTGGACCTCCCCCAAGGTGTTTATTTCTCGGAACTCCCTTCGCGACGATTTGGGAATATCGCCTTCCTCTTCCCCGGCCAAGGATCTCAATATGTCAATATGCTTGCTCAAATTGCCGTCACCTTTGACCAAGTACGGCAAGAGCTCGACCAAGCGAACCAGGTCTTAACGGAGTGCTTGAATCGGCCGCTCAGTACCTACCTGTATCCCCCTTCCACCTTCACCCTCGAGGCTGAGAAAGCCGCTCAAGCCGCGCTCACCCAGACCGAAGTTGCCCAGCCTGCTCTGGGTGCTACGAGCCTTGGTCTACTCCAGTTGTTACACGAGCTAGGTGTGCAGCCCGATTGTGTAGCCGGACATAGTTACGGCGAATTTGTCGCTCTCGCCGCTGCCGGAGTCTTTCAGCCTGATGATTTGTTGCGGCTTTCCCACCGCCGCGGAGACATTATTCGGACGGCGACCCAGAAGGGAACTGGCACGATGGCCGCCCTCGAGGCGGATGCGGCGACCGCTCAGACGCTTCTTGATGGCCTGGAGGGCGTTACGATCGCCAACCGCAATGCCCCCAAGCAAACCGTCGTCTCGGGGACGGAAGCAGGCATTGACGCGGTACTAAAACGCTGCCAAGAACGCCAAGTGCGTGCTCAGCAGATTCCTGTAGCTTGTGCCTTCCATTCGCCGTTGGTGGAGGCAGCCCGAGAGCCGCTGGCCGATGCCATCGCCGCTACCCCCATGCAATCTCCTCGCTTCCCGGTTTATGCCAACACCACAGCCAAACCCTACCCGAGCGATCCTGCAGCCATCGGCAAACAACTGGCCGAGCATGTGGTTTCCCCCGTCCATTTCCGCGAACAGATTGAAGCCATGTATGACGCGGGAGTGCGTGTCTTTATCGAAGTTGGCGCTGGGAATGTCCTGACCGGATTGGTGCAGCAGACGCTTACCAATCAGGAGCATCTGGCGGTGGCTTGTGATGTGAAGGCCCGACCAGGGCTGGTGCAGTTGCAACACTTGCTTGGGAAGTTACTAACCCATGGAGTGCCGGCTCAACTCGACCTACTCTATCGCAGTCGTGACCTGCAACCACTCAACCTCGAGCGTCTTGCTGAAGAGGCCTCCACACCCACCCCGACAACTTGGGTCAGCAACAGTGTCCGCAATCGGCCCTACCAAGCCGAGGAACCGTTGCTGCTGGGACAGGCCCCCCGGCCCGATCACCCCGGTCTGAAAAAGCTCAAACTAACCGAAGCACCCCCGGTGAGTCCCCCGACGATGCCCAAATCACAACCTGTATCCACATCTCCACCCACGACCACCCCACCGGTGGGGGTCAATGGTCACCACCCTGCTCCGACCCGCCCCGGTCCCCCTCCTCTGGGAGCCTCGGATGAGGCGACACAGGTGCTACTACGCTTCCAGGATCTGATGGCCAAGTTCTTGGATACGCAGAAATCGATCATGACCACGTTTCTGAACGGAGACACGCGTGGACTCACCGAGCCTACCCTGCCGGCCATGCCTACCCCCGCCACCTATACGGGCAATGGCTACCATTCTCCTGCTACCACCAACCCTGCCCCAGTGACGAGCGACACCAACGGCACACCGCTTCCAGCAGAGCCGGCCGTTGTGGAAGCTAGCCAAGCCATGCCGACCTTGGACCGCAATTGGGTGGAGAACCGCTTGATCGACATGGTCAGCGAACGTACCGGTTATCCGAAGGAGATGCTCGGGCTGGACCTCGATCTCGAGGCCGACCTTGGGATCGACTCGATCAAACGGGTGGAGATCCTCGGCGAGCTAGCCGAATCGATGAACACCTCCGACCAGGAAGCCCAGTCCGGCCAGCTGGAGATGGAGAAGCTCACCACCATTAAAACTCTGCGAGGGATCATCGATTACCTCGCCAGCGTCTTAACCGCCGCCACCAGCAGCGACACCTCGGTGACCACCGAGCCCACCTCCACGACCAAGCCCGAAGCCACCAAGCCCTCCGAGCGGCAACTGGAGGTGCAGCGTGCGTTGGTCCGTCTCACCGATGCCCCCATCGCCGCCCGCCCGAGCCTGACTCTGCCCAGCGGGGTGGTTCTGGTCACTGATGATGGCCGCGGAGTCGCGCAGGAACTTGCCAATCGAATGGCCGACTTCGGTCAAAAGCTGGTCTTCCTGCGCCCTAACCATTGGCAAGAGCAGCCGAATAGCGACGTTTTCCCGGTCGACATGACAGACTCCGACGCCGTCGAGTCGGTGATCAAGAAGATCCGGCAGCAGCATGGTCCCATCGCGGGTCTCGTCCACCTCTTACCACTAGCAGAGCGATGTCCAGAGCAATCCCCGGGAAACCGCTTGAGCGAAGAGGTCAAGGGCCTCTACCTCCTGGCTCGGGAATTGGGCGAGGAAATCAACCGCGCCGGTGCTGAAGGGGGAGCGATTTGCCTCGCAGCCACCTCCCTTGGTGGAGGCCTCGGCTACAGCACCGACGCTTTACCTAAGAGCTATGCTCCCGGTCATGGCGGCATCCTTGGCTTCCTCAAGTGCCTGGCCCAGGAGTGGCCTGATGTCATGGTCCGGGCCATTGACTTCAACTTGGATACCACCACCCCGACCGAAGTCGCTGAACGACTGCTCACGGAGGCAAGCGATCGCACCGGACCCGTCGAAGTCGGCTACCTGGGTCATCGCCGTGTCACTTGGGAACCCTATGCTGCTCCGCTGGACACCACCGTCTCGAGTGAGCCCCCGCTGACATCGGAGAGTACGGTCCTGATCACCGGAGGTGCACGCGGCATTACCGCTACCATCGCCCAGGCCCTTGCCGAACAATTTCAGCCCAACCTGGTCCTTTTGGGCCGTTCGCCACTGCCCGAGGAATCCGAGTCCCAGGAAACTGCTAGCTTAAGCACACCTGCTGATATCAAAGCTGCTTTGATTGAGCGATTCCAACGTGAAGGTCGGCCGGTCGTCCCAGCTGCAGTGGAAACTGCCTTCCAGCGCTTACTGCAGGATCGTGAGATCCGGTCCAATCTTGAGCAGATGCGTCAGGCCGGAGCCCAAGTGTTGTATCAGCAGGTCGATGTCCGGGACCAGGCAGCCCTGGGTCACATTCTCCACGACCTCAAACAGCGATTTGGTCAGATCGATGGGGTGATCCACGGTGCAGGGGTCATCGAGGACAAACGCATCAAGGACAAGACCCCTGAATCCTTTGATCGAGTCTTCGGCACCAAGGTGGACAGTGCTCTCTACCTAACGCAACAACTTCAACCCGAGTCGCTAAAGTTCTGCATCTTCTTTGCCTCGGTTGCCAGCCGTTATGGCAACTTGGGTCAGTCGGACTATGCCGCGGCCAACGAAGTACTCAGTAAGCTGGCCTTGGGGTTGAATCAGAAGTGGCCGGCTCGAGTGATTTCCATCGACTGGGGCCCTTGGGGGGGGCTAGGCATGGTGGCGGATCTGGAAAAACACCTGGTCCAGAAAGGCCTCAAGCTGATCACCGCCGAGGAAGGCCCACGCTTTGTCATCGAGGAACTGACCTTCGGCAGCAAGGCCGATGTCGAGATCATCATCGCCGGGGGTGGCGAAAATGTGGCCCGGCCCAGTCGGTCCAAAGCCGATCTACCGGCTCGAGTGGGCGCCCCGTCCTAACACGCGGCGAATCCCAGTGTCCCGAAATTCCCTATCGCCCCGGACTCCAATCCGGGGCGACGGTGTTCTTCTCCTTCATCGTCGTGGGGCTTCCATCCGATGAGCACCCAACTCAATGCTCAACCGCGCTTCACTTTCGCTGATCCCCAGACGCTACCCTGGGCAACCGAGCTGATCCTGCTGGGCGGGAGCAGTCGCAGCGAACTCCTCAAGCGGCTCGAACAGGTGGCGCAATTTGTCGAAGCCCACCCCGACGTGCCTCTTACCGATCTGGCTTACACCTTGAACTGCCCCTTACCACCAGGCGAGTACCGCCTGGCACTGGTCGTAAAGTCGCTCAGCGATCTCGGCAGCAAGTTGGCCCGAGCAACCGAGAAACTCGCGAATCCGGATTGTCGGACGATCCGGGATGTGGCGGGCATCTATTACACGGAATCCCCCTTGGGATCTGTGGGCAAGCTCGCCATGCTCTTTCCGGGCGAAGGCGCTCCGTATCTGGGCATGCTTGAGGATATGCTGCCCCATTTCCCGGAAATGACTGAGTTCTTCGCCGAATGTGAGGAGATCTCTGAGCGCACCGGCCGCTTGCACAACTCCTACAGCAAACTCATCTTTCAAGGTTCCCGTTCACCGGAAGAACTTGCGCAAGCTGCCAAGGAACTGCATAAACTGTCCAACGCCATGTTCACGGTCATGATGGCCGACTGGTTGCTGTGGCTACTTCTACGACAACTCGGCTTTCGGCCCGACGCCACAGCCGGGCATAGCATGGGGGAGCTGATCGCGCTTTGGGTCGCTGACGCCATCACCGTCGATGCCGACTTTGTCTTCCGCAGCACCGCGACGACCGCGGAACTCGAGCAATCACCACCCGACCAAGCCACGCCATTTATCTTGCTGGCGGTTGGTGCCGGTCGCCCGCAAATCGAGGCCGTCATCGCCGAATTGGGGGTCCGCGGGGTGCATATTGCCATTGATAACTGCCCGCACCAAACCGTGCTAGTCGGTCCCCCCGCGGCCATGCAACAAGTTGAGGCCGCAGTCCAAGCTCGACGCTGGATTGCGGAGCAACTTTCGTTTAGTCGGCCCTACCACACGCCCATGTTCGAACCCAGCCTGGGCCCGCTCGATGCCATGTTTCGTACCGCTACGTTTATGCCTGCCAAAATCCCGGTCTACGCCTGCGCTACCACGCAGCCATTTCCGGACGACCCCGAGGCGATGCGCCAACTCACCGTCCACTCCTATGCCGCCCCAGTACGCTTCACCGAAACCATCGAACAGATGTATGCCGACGGGGTACGTATCTTCCTCGAAGTCGGTCCACGCGGCAACCTGTCCACCTTTGTCGAGGATATCCTGCGAGGCCGCGACATTCTCGCCTTGCCAACCAACATGCAACGTCGACCGGGCGTCACTCAGCTGCACCATGCCCTCGGCCAACTCGCCGTTCATCAGGTGCCGATGAACCTGGAGCATCTTTACACGCGTCGAGAACCTCAGCGTCTAGCATTCGATCGAACCCCAGCCCCAACCTCGGCCACCTCGTCGCGCCAACCCCAACTCATGGAAGCCTACTTCGGAGTGATGGAGCAGTTCCTCGACCTGCAGACCGAGATCATCGAAACCTACCTACAGCGACGTGGCCAACCATCGCCGGCCGGGACCATTTCTGTTACCACCAATCCGAACCCATCAGCAACCCGTCCACCTTGGCCAATGCTCGGCGACCTCATCGAGTTCCAGCCTGGCCAGTCGTTGGTGATGCGTCGGCGTCTTGATCTTGCCGAAGATACCTTTGTGCACGACCACACCGTGGGTGGACGGGGCGCCAGCCGAGTCGATCCCGACCAAAACGGCTTGCCCGTGCTGCCAATGACTTTTGACCTGGAAATCCTTGCTGAGGTCGCCTCAGTCCTCGTCCCCGGTAAAGTGGTGGTCGCGGTCGAGAAAGTACGCCTTAGTCGCTGGCTGCCTTATGACATTGATGAGCCAACCAGTATCGAGGTGCGTGCTCAGCGTAGCACCCTCGACCCCGCCGAAAGCCCGATTCGGGTGGAAATCGAAATCCGTGACTTGGGGAACACCCGCCGACCAGCCACCTCACGCTGGGTGGTGATGCAGGGCCAGGTGGTGTTGGATGATCAGTACCCGGAACCGCCCCACGCCAAGCCGTGGCACCTGACCCACGAGATGACCAGCCGCGTGCCCCTCGACGTGCTCTACAAGAACCTGTTCCACGGACCGCGTTTTCACGGCGTCCGCTCCACCGACCGTTTCGGCGACGAGGGGATCGAGAGTCAAGTCGAGGTGTTGCCTCGGCACAATCTATTCACCTCCAACCCCGACCCCCAATTCGTGCTCGACCCCATCTTACTTGATGTCGGTATGCATCCGTTCGCTTCCTGGCACCTTGAGCAGGAAGATCAGTCCGGCCGCATTCTATTGCCGGTGGAAGTAGGACGACTGGAGCTGTTCGGTCCTTGTCCAGAAGTTGGCAGCCAGCTAACTAGCCGTGGCTACATCGAGGATACCTCACCGCGGCATTTTGACCATGGCATGGACCTGATTTATCCCGATGGGCGCATCTGGTGCCGCATGCACAAGGCCCGTTACTGGCGGTTTTACGTCCCGTTCGGCGATGTCAACTTCCACGGCCCCAAGGATGAATATTTCATCAGTCAAGAATGCCCAGAGTTTCCGCCCACCCCCACCGGCCCCTGCCTGATGCGATTGGAGTTACGTCCGGATATTTTGCAGTTGGCGATGCGTATGGCCACAGCCTATGTGACCCTGACTCCGGACGAACTGCGTCAGTTCCGTGACCTTACGGGCCCGGAGAAGGAACACAATCAATGGCTTTACCGTCGCATCGTGGCCAAGGACGCTCTGCGGACTTTGTGGTACTGGAAGACGGGTACTCGGCTTTTCCCAGCGGACATCGAACTGGAGATTGACGACCAAGGCCACGCCGGCTTTCGACACCGCGGCCAACCGGACAGTCCCCTGCAGGCCTTTGCCGCGGTGGTCGAACTGGAGGGTGTCATGTTTGCGCTAGCCGCAAGGACACCACGGGTCGGTTTGGCCATACAACCTCGCTCGGAAATGCCTGCCGATGCGGATGGAGCAAGCGTACCGCTCAGGCTAGCTCGGCAAGCTGTGGCGCAGGCGTTTGGCTGCACTTCCGAGGCAGACCTTGCGAGCATTGTTCCCTATGATGACACTGTTCCGGGGGAAACGTATTGGGTTCAGATCCACCGTGGCAGCAACGCCCAGGCACCTATCTCGGTTGGCCTGCGGCAAACCCCGAGCGGTCTTTGTGCCACGGTTGTCTGGGAGCATGATGACGTCGATGCACTCGCGGCAACAGATTCACCACGACCTGGCCAGCATCGTTCGCAACTTTAATGGCCGGGAATATTCCGGCGAGCTTGCGGCAGATACGCTGTTTTTTGCCGACCTGGGCATGATGTCGATCGACGCCGTGGTCCTCGCCGAAAAGCTCGAACAGCTCTACGCCCGCCCCTTCCCCTTCCACGAGTTTGTCGCAGACTTGACCCGTCGCCAGGTGCAAGATATTGCCCTCGGGGAACTTGAGGATTTTCTCTACAACCAATTAAACAAATAGTCATACGAGAGCTCTGCATGCCCCATCTCGATGTTCATGGAACGTCATTTCATTATCGCCAGCTCGGTGCGGGACCCGATGTGGTCCTCTTGCATGCAGTCACCGCGAACCTGTCGGTCTGGCTGTTTAGTGGCATCCTGGACACTCTCGCTTCGCAGTTTCGCGTGACGGCTTACGATCTGCGTGGCCACGGTCTTACCGAGGTGACTCCCACTGGGTATACCTCCGCGGCAATGGCTGCCGACTATCTCGCGATCCGAGAACAACTCGGGCTTGGACCCGCCTATTTTGTTGGCCATTCCTTCGGCGCGGTCGTCGCCATGCATGTGGCCGTGCTCGCCCCCGAACAGGTTCGTGGCGTCATCCTGTCCGATCCCTACTTCCCGGGCCTCAAAGACCTTGAACCGAATCTGCATCAGGCCAACGTCTGGGTCGAGCTTCGCGAGATGTTCGCCCCGCTGGGGCTATCCCTTGGCGAACAGGTAGATTTTACCCATTTATTTGCCCTTGTTGCCCAACTTAACCCCGAGCAAATTGAGCAGCTCAAACAAGCCACCGGGCCCGGTGCCGTTCGCTGGTTAGCCCAGCTACCCAAACTGTCAGAAACCAGCTGTGGGGCCGATGTGTTCGCGGAAGCTGGATTGACCGCCGAACAACTCTCCCGTGTTCAACAACCGGTCGTGGCCCTCTACGATGAACATACCCCGTTCGCGGCGACCCGAGCCTGGCTGGCGGCTCATCTGCCCAATTGTGTTGTGGATACCGTCCCGGCCGCTAAGCACATCGCTCCCTTGCAGAACGCGACCGTGTTTGTCGAGATGGTGCAGCAGCACCTGAAGCGCATGCGTGCAGTGCATACTCCGGATGCAATCGAGTCGTCTGCAAAACCCGTGGCAACCCATAAGCACTTATGAGCATTCATGTACTTTTTTACCTTCTTGCTGAAAAATCTGTTTCGCCGCAAGGCCCGCTCGATCCTGACCATCATCGGGGTAGCCGTGGCCGTCTGTACCCTGGTGACCCTGCAAGGCGTCTCGGATAGCTTTTCGGACTCTTTTCAGGAGAATTTCGTCCGTAAAGGTGTGGATTTGGTCATCACCTCCAAAGGAGTGTTGATCTACAATAGTGAACTCGAGCAACGCTTTGCCGACGCGATTCATCAGGTCCCTGGGGTCAAAACGGTGTCGTATAGCCTCAACCAAACCATGGAAATCAAACGCCGTGGCGGCAGTTCGATTCCGGTGCAGGTAATCGGTTGGCCGTTGGACTCGCCCGACTTTGCTCAGCTCGAAGTTGTCTCGGGACGGGCCTTACAAACGGATGATCGCCGGGGCATCATGCTTGGAGTGAAGTTAGCCGAGGTGTTAGATAAAACACCAGGTGAAGATGTGGAGATGGTGGGCGAGACTTTTCAGGTGGTGGGTGTGTTTGATAGCCCGACCATCTTTGAAAAAGGCGCAGCGGTCGTCCGACTGGAAGACCTCCAGGAAGTGATGTTTCAAGAAGGCAAAGTCACCGGCTTTGGCGTGACCATCGAACCCAGTGCGGATCCGGAAGCCGCGCTGGAAACGGTAGCTGCGCGGATTGAACAGCTCACCGATGAACAAGGCCGCTCGTTACGCTTGGCCGCGGAGCCCGCTGAGAAATATGTGCAGGGCTTTTTACCGATTCGCATTATCGATGCCATGAGCAAAGTGACCTCACTGATCGCCCTGATCATCGGCGCAGTGAGCATGCTCAATACCATGATTATGTCGGTGCTGGAGCGTGTTCGTGAGATCGGCATCTTACGGGCGATCGGTTGGCGGCGGAGCCGGATTATCCGCATGGTGCTGGGCGAATCTCTGCTCCTCAGTAGCATGGGCGCGATCATTGGCGTGTCGATCGCCTTTGCAGTCACTTACCTGTTGGCCCACTGGCCGATGACCAGTGGCTATGTTTCTGGGGCCATCGCCCCGCGCGTTCTGTTTCAAGGCTTTGTGGTCGCATGGCTGGTTGGCCTCATTGGCGGTATCTATCCCGCCTATCGGGCCGCCAACTTGCTGCCGACGGAGGCTCTGCGGCATGAGTGAAATCATCCCCCCAACAACGCCGCTTTTGCGGCTGGCCCACCTCAACAAGATTTACCCCGACGGCCAGGTGGCTGCGGTTGTCGATGTCAACCTCGAGATTTACTCGGGGGAGTATGTCGCCATTATGGGCCCCTCCGGAAGCGGCAAATCGACACTGTTAAACCTGATCGGTGGCTTAGACCACCCCGACGCTGGCGATATTTATTTCCAGGGCCAACCACTGTCCAGTCAGGACCAGTTGGACACCTTCCGCGCCCGCAAGATCGGCTTTGTCTTTCAATCATTTCATTTGTTGCCCACGCTCACCGCCCTGGAGAATGTGCAGATCCCGATGTTTGAGGGGGATCGCACCGCCCATCAGCGTATGGCCAAGGCACGCGACTTGCTCGAAACAGTCGGCATGGCCCACCGTGCCCATCATCTGCCGAGCCGGCTCTCGGTCGGGGAACGCCAACGCGTTGCCATTGCCCGTGCTCTGGCCAATGATCCGGTCCTGCTGCTTGGTGATGAGCCCACGGGCAATCTGGATACCCAGACGGCCGAAGAAATCCTGGATCTCTTTGACAACCTACATCGAGACCGGGAGATGACTTTGCTCATTGTCACCCATAGTCAAGAAGTCGGTGATCGCGCCGAGCGCATCATCCGCTACCGAGACGGCCAAATCGTCGCGGATTCCCGGATTCCCGCTTCGGTGAGCTAAGACGGATCGCCGTCGCCGATTCATGACCCACGTTCGATACGACGTCCGGTCTTGGTCTCTAAGAAATTTAGCAAGCCTCCCAAGGTCTCACCCACGGCCCCGCGGGTGCCGATCACCTGCCACAGATCTGCATCCTCCTCCTGGATACGGACCTCGGGCTCGCCGCTGGACGTGCGTTGAAAGCGAATCTGTGTGACTTGATCATACGTATACATCGTTTCGCCGACGTTCCAGAATGGACTGGTGTAAAACGCGTTTTGGCGGAAACGGGCGTAATGATCCATCGACAGTAACACTCCGCTTGCTGCAAACATAGGCGTCAGCACGAGGAGTAGGCGAAACCAGGGTTGCCACAAGGTCGCCGTCATCGAACGCAAATCGAACAAGGTGGTTGGGACTTCCGGACGACACAACCACCAAACGGCCCAGATCCACAGTGGCAAAGCCATTATACTCATGGCACAGCCACCGACCACACTCGGCAGAAATGGATCTCGCACATCGAGATGGAAGCGTGGTAAGCAGGTGTGATAACCGACACTTAGGTAGTAAAAGCCCACCGACCAGCCGGCGATGACAAAGCTTACCAGCAGCAGCATCAATAGATAGGCAAGACCCGTCCGCGGCAACGGCCCGGTCTCCACCTCCGGCTCCGCTTGCAAACGTCGATACAAACGACGGACTAACCACCAATTGACCTGTGCAGCCAACAGACCAAGTCCGGCCACGACCGCGAGGTACCACCAGCCTGGCGGGATCATCCGAGTTTCCTACGTGTGGCGAACTTAGTCGGCTCGGGTTCGCCGATCTGCTGGAGCAATTCTTGGATAATGTCCTCGCTGGCTTTTCCCTCGGCTTGTGCTTGAAAGTTGGTGCTAATGCGGTGACGAAGCACCGGCACTGCCGCCTTACGCACATCATCAATGGCCACGCTAAAGCGTCCATCCATCGCGGCAAACGCCTTGCCTGCATCCATCAGGAAAATATCCGCCCGGGGACCTGCCCCCCAGTCCACCAGTTGTTTCACCATCGCCGGAGCCGAAGGGTCGGCCGGCCGGGTGGCTCGGACCAGTCGGACAATATAGTCAATCACATAGTCTCCTACTGGAACACTGGCCACCAGCTTCTGTAGGTTCAAGATTGCTTTGCCGGAAAGGACCTTGGTCAGCTCGGGGACCTCCCCTTTGGCTTTGAGACTCAGAATCCGTTTTTCTTCCTCAAGGCTTGGGTACTCAACCTTAATGTTGAACATAAAGCGATCGAGCTGCGCCTCGGGCAGGGGATAGGTCCCTTCTTGCTCGATCGGGTTTTGGGTAGCAATCACAAAAAATGGTTCGGGCAGGGGGTAGGTCTCCTGGCCTACCGTGACTTGCCGCTCCTGCATCGACTCGAGCAGAGCTGCCTGGGTCTTCGGCGGCGTTCGGTTGATCTCATCGGCCAGGACCACGTTGGCAAATAGGGGGCCATGAACAAAGCGAAAGTTCCGGCGGCCCTGGTCGTTCTCTTCGAGGATATTGGTCCCGGTAATGTCCGAGGGCATCAGGTCGGGAGTAAATTGGATCCGTTTGAAGCTTACGTCCAGGATCCGGCTCATTGAGCTCACCATCAAGGTTTTGGCCAGGCCGGGGACGCCCACCAGTAGGCAGTGACCACGGGTAAAGATGGCCGCGAGAATTTGTTCAATGACCTCCGTTTGTCCCACGACGACCTGACGCAGCTGCTCGATCATCTGGGTGCGGGTCTGGCTAAACTGGGCAAGATAGTCGCTAATGCGGTCGCTGGCCACCGTGAGGTTCCTTTACCTGGGGATGGGTCCACGCAGCAGGCGTGGGACCTGGCGGACGCAGCTCATTGTAGCCCAGCAAGTCAGCTCGAGGCAATTCGCCCGCTCGGCTCCGCCGGCCGCGCTGCTGGCAAAGAGGCTTCCAGCAGCCCATCAGCAGGGAGCCAGCCGATCGTTTGATCGGGGAGCATCACTTGGTTCCAGTCACCGCGTTGCGCCAACACTCGAAGCTCGGTACCCACCGGCAGCGGACTCGCAAAGCGTGCTGGATAGGCATCGGCATTGCCCTGGCGAAGTCGCAGATTGTCTTTAGCCACCACTGCCCACGGCATGCGGACTGCTTGCTGTTGGTACTGGTGCTCATGGGTCAGGCTCACCACTCCCAGGCCGGCCAGACTCCAGGCCAGCAGCAACGTTACCCACCAAAATCCTGAACGCGTTCGCCAGATACCTGCCACCCCCAGCCAACCCAACAAATAAGTAGCCAGTGTCCCCGCCTGAAGGGTGCTCAGCGACACCCAACGCCGCAAACGAAACGATTCAGGCGATGGGCGTATGGCCCGGGCTAACGCGGCATCCCTCGGAACACCGACCAGCTTACGGGCATACCGCTGACCTGCCTGGAGCGTTCGATCCGCCGGCCAAAACTGTCGTCCCTCCTGGTAGGCACGCAGCGCCTGAGGTAAATTCCCCGCCAAGAGATGGGCCTGGGCCCGATTGCGTTGAAGTCCCGGGCCCTGCAAATGATAGTTCTGCCAGAGCGACTCATAACAACGCGCTGCCGCCTGGAAGTGACTGCGTGCCTTCTGCGCATGGCTGCGTTGGGCAAGTCCTTTTTCGTAACCGACATGAGCCTGTTGCAGTAACGCGGCGACACCCGGCTTCGCAGCAGGCTCCTGCCCCCCCAAGGTTGCCATCAAGAGAATCATCCCGGATCCCAGCGATAGGATGGCCGTCATCGGGCAGCCTCCTCAAGTTGCTCGATGAGTTGGCAGCCTGCTTCCCGAAAGTGCTTGCTTCCGAGGGGCGTATCGGTACCAAAGCGTGCAGCATCGATGCGATGAAAAAAGCGAACGATCCCACAGATCTGCTCAGGATCCAACTGCTTTTGCCGCTGTAAGAACTGCTCGATTTCGCCTGGAGTTTGCAGCCGGTGCGACACCCCCAGGCGGGCTTGCAAATAGCTGTGCACAATCCCGGCACAATACGTGAGGGCCGTGTCGAAAGGTTCTTGGGGCACACCCCGGAGCGCCCGTATGGCCCGACGGGCTAGTCGCCCAGGCCCCGGACGCCGATGTGCGGGTAAGCGTTGCCCCCAGAGGATCCAGACCAGCACCAACACGGGCGGTGCAAAACAAAACACAAACCAGGTGCCTGATGACCAGCGCGTATCAAGCGAACGTGGTCCAAGCTGCGGATCGACCACCGCCAATTGTTCAGCAAACTCCGGCACGCTCAGTGGATCGGCAGAGACACCACGCGTTTGTTCGGTAATCCGCAAAGGGATCGGTGTTCCGGTCGAGGTCGAAGGAAACCAGCGACTTGGCTGATCGGGAAACTGTGGCCTGCGTGTTGGGTCGTGGTAGACAAAATTCAGCACCGGAATGGCCACAATGGTGGCGTCGCGTGGCCATAATCGATAAGCAAATCGCCGCTGATGCGCTTGCGTGGTATCCAGGTCCCGCATTCGTTCAATGCGAAACGCCTTCCGGAACGCGGGAAGTCGCTGCAAGTCGGGAGCCTGGACCTTCTCGGGATGGGCCACTTGGTTAATGTTGAGGGTAAGCGTCAGTGCCTCTCCAAGGATCAAGTTGGTCGGCTCGGCCTGAAACTGCACCTGCACCTGTCGACCCGGGATTGACTCCGCCCCATAAAAGTCCTTCTTTGGCCGACCGAGTGCCGGCACCGTTTCGCCTTGAATCGGCTTGGGGACTGCGCACAGGATCACACTTAGCAGCACCACGGGGAGCGCTGGCCAAGTCAACCTTCGTGAGTTACCAATTGCGTACATCGGGTCGCTCCGTCCCACTGTCCGTTCGCGACAGGTTCCGGCGTTCACGCTGTAGCCGTCGATTGATCTGTTCCAAGTACTGTTGCACTTGTTCAGGACTCAACGGCAACAACTCCTCTTCGTCGGGCAGCACCGGAAGGTTCCCTGCCCCGGGCACTTGTTGAGCGGTCGCTGCTCCTTCGGCGGTGCCCGGCGCGGGCTCCGGCACGGGCCCCGCCTCACCGATGGCGTCCTCCCCTGATGCAGACGCCGGATCTCCTAGATTGGGCGGTAAGTCCTGCGGCCAATCCAGCCGAGGCAACCGCGGCATCTCCTCGGGACGCTCATTCGGACGCGTCGGTCGCGGCGATCGTTGCCGCGTTGCGTGCCAAAGCTGCTTGGTCAGCTCCAGATTGTACACCGCCTGACGCCGCAAGGTTTCGGAAACCGGCAATCCTTTTAAAGTTTTTTGATATGCGTCAATGGCCTGACGTAAGCGATCTACATCGATGGGACCCGCCTGCAGCACCAAACAGTTCGCAAGGTTATACAATGCCGCCGCTTGGCGCTGCGGAGGAATCGCCTGATCGGCAAGACAGCGGCGATAACTGTCCTCGGCCTCGGCAAAACGCTGCTGATGGTAGTAAGTCGTGGCCAGGTTAAAAGCGACCTGGCCGGGGTCGGTCATCAATGGCTGCAGCTTGGTGTAGCCCCGAGCTGCCTCTTCCAAAGCACCGGCAGTAAATGCGGCATTGGCCGCGCGCAGACGACTCTGGCGTTCGTCCAACACGGTAGGCAAACTGCCCACCAGTAAGGGCAAGCTACTCAGAAGGGCCAGTAGCCCAAGCCACGAAACCGTTTTATTGACCCGAAGCTGCATGACCATGAACATCCGTTGTCAATCGTGGCGGAGTACGTATTTCCAACAGCCAGCTCATTAACAGGACCACGAGGGCCAAAGCCACAAACTCGCCAGCCCGGGATTGGGGTTGCGGCAAAGCATCATCCGGTAATTCGCGGCTGGCCGCGGGTTCGATTCGCTTGTCAAAGAAACGACCCAGTCCCGGCGGCCTTTGTTGAGCCCCCAGATACGCGCCCCCGGTTTGCCGTGCTAGCGCCTCAAGCACATCGGCATGGAGCCGGGTTCGAATCGTCTTCCCGGCAAAGGTCAGCACCGCTTCGTCCCAGGGGATCACCGCCGCCGTGTCGGGGCTCCCCAGCCCAACCGTGTGCACTGGAATCTGAGCTTGCCGAGCCAACCTCAGCCCCTCTTCCCATTCATTGTCACCCACCGGGTCATCCCCGTCGCTGATCAGCAAAATATCCTGATAGCCCGGAAAGCGCTGATCATGCACTGCGACCGCTGCCACCAGCGCACGCCCGATACGTGTCCCGGAGATGACCGGCACATCTTCCGGCCCAATTTCTGGTGGCGGAAACCGGGCCTCGAGAGCGGCAAGTTTTTGTCGCACATGGGCGTAGTCCGTAGTCAGAGGGCAGATCACAGCAGGCTGGGCGGCGAAAATCACCACGGCCACCCGGTGCCCGCCATACTGCTCCAAGGTTCGTGTCAATTCAACGAGCGAATTCCGCGCCACAGCCCAGCGATGGACCGCGTTGCGTGCATCGGGCTGCATGTCCGCGGCCAGCATGCTGCGGCTCAGATCGAGCACAAGCACCAGATCTCGACCAATCACCGCCCCTGAGCCCGCGGTTGTCCCCCAGCGGGGGCCCGCGACCGCCACCACCAAGCAACTAAAGCCCAGGGCACTGACCAGCCCCACCAGCCGCGGATGCCGAGCTCGATGCCGCTGCCCCAACCCCAGGCCCGATTGCTGCAGCGCGCGGCGGCGGCGCCGGCCAACCCACCAGCCAATCAGCTCGATAATCGGCCAAAGCAGTAGCAACCCCAGCCAGCCGATGCGTGCGAAATCCATGCCTCTTATCTTAACCGCTTGACCGTCCGCTGCGAACCGCGCCTCCTTCCGCCTCGGACCGCTGGGCAAGCACGCCTGCTTTCGATAACTTGACGGTTATTCTAATTGCTTTGCTGCGCGACTGGCGTAGAAGCTGGTCATGAGGTGCCTCCATGTTACGACCCATTCGACGTGCTTTGCTTAGTGTCAGTGATAAACATGGATTGATAGAACTTGCCCAATCCCTGACCGCCTTTCAGGTCGAGCTGGTCTCCACCGGTGGTACCCAACGTGCCTTAAAGGAGGCGGGGCTGGCCGTCCGTGAGATTAGCGAAGTGACCCGCTTCCCCGAGATCCTCGATGGCCGCGTCAAGACTCTGCACCCAGCGGTCTATGCCGGGATCCTGGCACGCCGCGATGATCAAGGTCACCAGCAGACCCTTCAGATTAATGGTTTATTACCGATCGATCTCGTTGTCTGTAACCTTTACCCCTTCGAACAGGTGCTTGCTCGCGGGGACCGCAGCGATGCCGAGCTGATCGAGAACATCGATATCGGGGGGCCGACCATGCTGCGGGCCGCCGCCAAGAACTTTCAGGATGTCGCCGTCCTCAGCGATCCGGGACAGTATGCCGCGGTCAGCGCAGAGCTAAAGCAGCACCAGGGCGCGCTCACCCTAGATACTCGCCGCCGACTCGCTGGCGCCGCCATCGCCCGCACCGCCGACTACGACCGTATCATCGCCGACTACTTTGCCAAGTCCGCTTCTGCGACCGGCAACCAAGCTGGGAGCGGGCCACTCCCTGGCAGCTTGTCCCTGCACTGGCCCCGCCAAGGCGAGCCACTCCGCTACGGCGAAAACCCGCACCAAGCCGCCGCCATCTACCGCGACCCCGCCCACCCCACCGGCGGTATCGTCCGCGGCGAACAGCTGCACGGCAAGGAGCTCTCGTACAACAACTGGCTGGACCTCAACAGCGCCTGGGCCCTGGCCCGCGAGTTTAGCGAACCCGCTGCCGTCATCATCAAGCACAACAACCCATGCGGCGCTGCCACCGCCGCCAACCTGGCTACCGCCTTCGAACGCGCCTACGCCGGCGACCCTGTGAGCGCGTTCGGCGGCATTGTTGCTCTGAACCGCCCGGTCGACCCGGCCACCGCCGAGACGATCAAAACTGGAAACCGCTTTGTCGAGTGCATCATCGCCCCAGACTATCAGCCCGACG
Organism: uncultured Alcaligenaceae bacterium; assembly: GCA_964410665.1. Taxonomy (GTDB): domain Bacteria; phylum Planctomycetota; class Planctomycetia; order Gemmatales; family Gemmataceae; genus CAYPIE01. The sequence goes on along the minus strand of CAYPIE010000010.1, from coordinate 21,692 downwards.
CGCTGGAGGCCTTACGCGGCTGGAAAGACGGACTGCGGCTGCTCCGCTGTCCGGAAATTGCACCGAGCAGCGCAGCCGACCAAGCTGCCCTCGACTTCCGCTGCATTGCTGGCGGTTTACTGGTTCAGACCCGCGACCAACTGCCAGAGGATCCCGCAAGCTGGGAATGTCTCACCCAACGCTCGGCAACCCCCGAGGAGCGCGCAGCGCTTTGGCTAGCCTGGCGAGTGTGTAAACATGTGAAAAGTAACGCCATCGTCCTGGCCCGCGATTCGGAAATCGTCGGTGTCGGAGCGGGTCAGATGAGCCGGGTCGACGCCGTGCAGCTGGCCATCCGTAAGGCCGGCGACCGAGCCAAGGGCAGCGTACTGGCCTCCGACGCGTTCTTCCCGTTCCGCGACAATGTCGATGCCGCCGCCGCGGCCGGGATCACCGCCATTGTCCAGCCCGGCGGCAGTCGTCGCGATACCGACTCGATCGATGCGTGTAACGAGCACCAGATCGCCATGCTGTTTACTGGCGTCAGGCATTTTCGGCACTAGGGCTCCAGAAAGATCGTCGCTCGCCCCGAACACTGCGCACCGACCACGCCCTGAGGCTGTGAGGGGAGTGCCACCCCAAACGCGAGCTTGCGAGCCTGCCTTTTCCGAGCGGCGGATGGCCCGCCGGGAGTCTGCGACGGGCGGGCCATCCGAACGGCTCGTCTGTCTACTCTCAACGCTCTACCCTTTCCTTTCTGCAACCCAATCGTTTCTGCAACCCAATCGTTCCGGTAATTGATCAATTGGCATCGAGCAATCGCTTTGTATAAAAATGATAACAGGGAGCCGTGCTCCCTCCGGTGCTGAAGATCACGATGCGACGAAGGAGGTGATTTGTGACGCGCCACACCTTTCGACTCGGCACACTGCTGATGCTCTGTTACTGCCACCCAGGCTACACGCAGACCCCGGTCCAGCTGCCCGCGTCCGCGACGGAGGCGCAATCTCGGGCGGCCCCCAACTTGAAAGCCGGGCTGACCGGCCATTTCGGCAACGTCTTTCCCGGAGCGATGGATCTTAGCGACAACCCCGAGGTGATGCTCCTCGCCCGGTACCCATTCCCCAAAGGCGTCCGTTTCCTTCGCACCAAGATGCAATATAAGCAGGAGTATACCGATCCGGGAACCGGGGTGAGCGGCTATCTCTATTATATTGAGCAAGGTGATTACAAGCGTTTCTACCTTGTACAGAAGCTTGCGGGGCCCACTCCGAACAACCCCAGGCCCATCAAGTTGATCGCCTACCGGGCCGACGGCGCTTACCACGCGATCTTCGATGCGGAGATCGTTGCCAAACCTTGACCGAGCGGCACCCCGAGATTACTCGGAAACGAACGACCCCGATCGACAGGATGCTTCGTCCCGGAAACTGGACACTCCCACCATGGGTAACCTTAATGGAACAGCTCACTGTTCATCAATCTACATTCTGGAGAACATTATGGAAAACTGTCGTGGGGCACTGCTAGGGACTCTGTCGCTCACTTTGCTGTTGCTGGGAACCGCGCCTGCACAAGCCGCCGAGGAGCTGGCCGATATCCTGCAGAAGATGCAACTGTCTCCCCTAGTCGGCACCTGGGTCGATGCCGACACCAAGGGGGCCACCCGCACCGTCAGCTATGCATGGAAGATCCAAGACAAAGTGCTCGAGGTCACCAACAAGGGAGGCTCCAAACAATCGGTGTCACTGCTCGCGGTCAACGCCAAGAACAACAAGGTGGTCCAGATGGGCGCGGACAGCGAAGGCGCGACGTTCCTCGGCGAGTGGAGCCTGAAGCCCAAACAGGCCGTCATCGGGTTGCTCTTCACCGGCGGCGACGGCGCCCAGGGGGCCCTGCAAATCCGGCAACGCCTGGTCGACCGGGACAACATGGTGATCACCGTTGACCTGCCGCAACCGGTCGAGTTCCGGCTCACCCGGAAGAAGTAAACTACCTTGGCTCCGCAACGCTTGGCTCCGCAACGCTGAATCCGGGGGTGGAGGTCGGATGAGCCGCGAACAGGTACCCGACCCCACCCGCGGAGATTCCCAAACACGCACATGGGCCTTCACCGACATGGCAATCCTCGCGAGAGCCCCTACGCGGACGCCGTCACCATCGAGCCTACCCAGCGGAGTAACCAGCACATCCATTCTATTTCATAAGGCCTGCCGCCAAATTCTTCGCGTTTTTTCTAGCCACTGTCCCGACCAGTCTGAATAATTGTCTTTGTTGCGGAGCAGGTTGTGCCGGTTCACCCGCAGTTTCTCGATTCATTGTGATCGGTTCGCGTATCGTCATATCTATTTCCATCAACCATAAAGGATCGTGTGATGGATGAACATCGTCGCAAATTTCTGACCGGCGGTGCCTTTGGTCTCAGCGCGGGAGCCCTCAGCGCCCTCCTGTTCAACCCCGATCAAGTGAGTGCCCAGGTCGGAGATCTGACCATTCTTGACAAGTGGACCGAGCTCAACCTCGACACCGACTACGTGGTCAAAAGCCCCCTGGTCTTCATTGTCGGCATGGTCGAGGAAGTCAAAACGGGCGTCTGGAATGGCGTCATCAAGGGAACGGTGGATGGGCAAACCCGCGGTGGTGCCCAGGGCGGACACAGTGTCCGCGACTTCAATGTGCTGATGAACTCGTTTTTGATGCTCGCCAAGAACGATCAGCGTATCAAAGTCGCCAAGAGCTATGATGCCCGGAGAAACTACGGGACGTTCTGGAAGGCGACGGTGCTCGTTTCGGGTGCCTGCGACAAGGTCGGCCAGTAATTCCCAGCGACTCCTCCAACCTTGTAGAGACGTCAGATCCCTTTCTCCTGCGCCGGCGTGTTGTCCTGCAGGAGGCACGGCACCGAGAGTGGTTCACCCTCGCCCCGATGGGTGCGATAGGTGTCTCTCATCGCACCGAATCCAGACCATCGGCTCAAGCCGCAGCCACGTCTCGCTCACTGTGCATCTCAATACGGCGCGTCGGCAACACCTTCACTCCCTCGGCCTGAAGCCAGGCCAACAGCTTCTCGCGGACCAGACAGCGTAGGTTCCAGATGTCGCTGGAGTCCTTGGCGCTTACCAACGCGCGCAACTCCACCGTCTCGGGCGTCAGCGAGGTTACAATCAAGCCGTTGGCCCGCTTGTCCCATAACTCCGAACCCTGCACAATCCGGTCGAGTTCAGCCCGGGCCGCCTCGACACTCACGGTGTAGTCGGTGTAGAGATAGACGGTGCCGAGCAGCTGGGCCGACTTCCGTGTCCAGTTCTCGATCGGCTTCTGCAAGAAATAGGTTACCGGCAGAATTAATCGACGCTCGTCCCAGATCTTCACCACCACGTAAGTCAGTGTGATGTCCTCGATGGTGCCCCACTCACCCTCAGCAATCACCACATCCCCAATCTTGATCGGTTGAAACACCGCCACCTGTACCCCGGCCAAGAGGTTCTCCACCGTACTTCGCGCGGCAAAGCCAATCACGATGCCAGCGACACCCGCCGAAGCCAATAAGCTCACCCCGATACTGCGCACTACCTCGAACTGCAGCAGGATCAGAGCAATGCCAATAAAAATCGCCAGCACCCGGATGATGCCCCTGGGAACGGCGATCTGAGTATGGATCGCCCGTCGCTTGATCGGGTCATCCGCATCCTCAATCAAATAGGATTCCAGAAAGGTCGAGGCAACGCTCAGCACGCGCAGAAAACACCAGACCAGCACCACAATCAACAAAGTTTGCACAATCAAAGTCAACCATTCGCTGCCAACCCCCGCCAGCCCGATCTGATCGGAGCCAATTCGAAACACCAACAGTGCCACGGCTAGCCGAAGCGGCTTGGGCAGCAATTCCAACACACTCTCTAGCCACTCTTCCCGCCCTCCCTCAGACGGCATTCGGGTGAAAAAGCGTAGCAGCCACTCGCCGATATAGCCCAGCAGGAGACCAAACCCTACGAGAAACAGCAGCACGAGGATCTGACTTAGACTCAATCCTGGTAGCGGAATCAGGGTGTTCATTTCGCCAAGCTGTTCACTCAACCAGTCATTCAGAGTGTTCGCGATCAGGAAGGGACTGAGGAAGGAATTCATGAACTCACTCCCATATCTACACTTTTATTCATAATCGAAGCGATCATAGCGGTTTTGCCCGAACCATGCAAGCCACAGCCGTTCGCTTTCCCCTCCTCTTAGCATGGGCAGACGAATCTTCCTCGCCTCGCTAGAAAACCTCCTCAAGACAACTCCTTGCATTGAGGTGATTCCCATGACCAATCGCAAACTCCGCTGGGGCATCTTAGGCACTGCCAAGATCAACCAACGCCTTATGCCTGCTTTCCGTAGCGCCCCTTCGGTCGATCTGGTGGGGATCGCCAGCCGCGATCCGGCCAAGGCTGAGCAAGCGGCCCAGCAAGACGGCATCCCCAACGCCTACGGCAGCTACGACGCACTCTTGGCCGACCCGGCGATCGAAGCCGTCTACATCCCCTTGCCCAACAGCCTGCACGCTGAGTGGACGCGCAAAGCGGCGGATGCGGGTAAGCATATTCTTTGTGAGAAGCCCCTTACCCCTACTGCCGAAGAAGCCGCGGCCTTAGTCGCCTATTGCCGTGACAAGAATGTACGTCTCATGGATGGCTTCATGTGGCCGCACCACCCGCGGACGCAGCAGCTGAAGACCTTCCTCGACCAAGGGGGGATCGGCCCGATCAAACGAGTCACCAGCGCCTTTACCTTTCAGATGGACCAACTCTCTCCCAGCAATATCCGCCTGCAATCCAACTTGGGAGGCGGCAGCTTACTGGATGTCGGCTGTTACCCGGTGTTTGGCATCCGCTGGGCTTTTGCCGCTGAGCCAGTCCGTGTGTTCGCTTCGGCCCACTACGCCCATGATTGCGATGTCGAGATGAGCGCCTTGCTTTGGTTCGCCGATGGTCGCATGGCGAGCTTTGACTGCGGCTTCACCAGCCCATTCCGTGGCTGGTTGGAGATCGTCGGCGAAACGGGTACGGTCGAAATCCCAGAGATGTGGTTACCTTCTGACCCGGCCACCTACACCATCCTGCGCCAGGGCGATGCCCCGGAGGATGTCGCCATCGGCGGCTACGATCAGATGGTGTGCATGCTCGACGACTTTGCCCAGGCCGTTTGGGAAAACCGCGATCCCGTACCAGCTCCAGAAGAAGCGATCAAAACTTTGGCCGTCATCGATGCTCTCACGCAATCTGCACAACAACACGAGGTTGTCGAGGTACGGACCGGGCTGGTCTAGAATGCGTGGTTCGGTTGGGAATGGGGGAATCCGATGCAGCAAGGCAGGCGATTGTGTCAGGGTGAAACAGGCAGTTTGCAGTTTTGGCCGTTGGAATTGTAAGTGTTGCCTATCCCGGGCCGGAGACGTTTGCGCCCAGGCAGACCTCATTTTCTCTAAATCGCTATCTGACAACTACTTCGGATTTTGCTTGTGATTTTCTTTGGCTCCTGGCACACCCCTTGCACATAGGTTCTTACGGCAAAAGTCACTCAGGTGACGGGGCCAGAACAGGAAAGAGGTTTCCCCTGTTCCAGGTTGACAAACGACGGTTCGCACTCGACCTGGAACAGGAAATGGTTTCGCTTACCGGTGCTCTTAGCACCGTTTTCCATACCCCAAGCGTCCACCAAAACGCTGGGTCATAGATCTGACCCTGGGCCCCGTCGAGGGGCAAACGCTGTGGGCGTCAGCGCAGCGTGAGACGGTCCAGGACGATCCCCCTTGCAACCCACGCCAAACCCCGGCGTGGGTTTTTTTATGCTGATTTGCTCGACTTTACACGGTTGCCGCGGCATGTTATCACGACGCCGATCGCTTACTTGTTCGGTTCGGTTTGGGCCGGATACGGTAAGCACACGAGGTGGTTAGGCCGCTCAAGGATGGAGGGCCGCACGATGTCCGAGACGCTTCCGGGACAGTATCGCTGGATCGTCGTGTTGACGCTCTGGACCTTCCTGGCCGGGCCGATCCTCGTGGCCCCCGTCATGTGGTTACGCATGCGTTTAGCTTCCCCCGCGGCTTCGGAAGCACCGGTGGTGAAAGGCCCGTCTCTCTCCCCCTTGACCGTGCCTTCGCCATTGGTTGTCCCCACCAAGATGCACCCCGCCCCCGACGACTTTCCTCCCGGTGTGAAGCGATGGTTTCCCTCCCCCCTCATCCCTTGACCAGGAAGGCGCTGCACATGTCGTCTCTGTCTTTGGTGTGCTGGCTCCCCACCAGCTCAACGAGTTCCACGGAGTCCCGGGCACGCTGGTTCAGTTTGTTGGGGCTTGTGCTCCTGGCAATGCCCGCTGGGGCTGGGCCCATCCGCAGCGGCTTTACCACTGCGGAACTGCCTCCGGAAGACGACACCTCCTCGGCCCCGGTCGGACTCGGCTTCACCGGTAATTTCCTTGGTCAGGAGGTCGATACGGTTTATGTGAATAGCAACGGAAATATTACCTTTGATACTCCTCTGACCACCTTTACACCCTATGAGCTAAGCTCCACTGACCGGGCCATCATCGCTCCGTTTTTTGCCGATGTGGATACCACCGCTACCGGTCGGGTCACCTTTGGTGCTGGCCAAATTGACGGACGGAATGCCTTTGCCGCGACCTGGACGGATGTCGGCTATTATGATGCCGCCCGGGATAAAACCAATTCCTTTCAAGTCGTCTTGACCGATCGCAGTGACACGGGTGCGGGCAATTTTGACATCGAATTCAACTATGAGCGGATCGAATGGGAGACCGGCGACTTCAACGGCGGCGTCGAAGGTCTTGGCGGAGCGTCCGCCCGGGTTGGCTATGCTGCCGGCGGTGACGATGCACCTGCGTTTGAATGGGAAGGCTCGGGGGTCAATGGGGCTTTTCTCGATAACAGCCCAACCGCGTTGAGTTCGTTGACCATGCCGCCCGAGACCTTTACCGCCTTCGACCTCCTACCCGAGCCCGGCGACCCACTGGTGGGCGACAACCCACCGGGCCGGCTCGTCTTTGCCGCACGTGATGGGAGCATTCAGCGGGCCGGCGGGCCGGACTTCGGGCCCGCCGACCCCGATGGAGGCGCCCCGCCGGTGGTGCCTGAGCCTAGCGGAATCTTGCTAGCCCTACTTGGATTGGGCGGGGCCGGCTGGTGGCGACGTCAGCGCCTCCGGGCGGATTGATGGGCTCTCCCATTGCCAGCCATCGGGTTCCCCCCCACAATAGCTAACCGAGACGCTTCCTGGCTTTTCCGATAGGGAGGAGTGCGAGCATGTCGGTTAGCGCCGTAACTTCAACGCGCGAAGACCTGCGCGAACATATCAAAAACATTCGTAAGGCAATTGTCACCAGTACCACCACTGCTGGCAGCGGTCACCCCACCAGTTCGCTTTCTGCAACCGAAATGGTGACCGCCCTCTATTTTGGCGGTTTCCTCCGCTACAACCCGAAAGACCCCGGCGATCGGGCCCGGGATCGCTTTATTCTCAGCAAGGGTCATGCCGCACCACTGCTGTATGCCGTTCTGGCTGAGGCCGGTTATTTCCCCAAAGAACAGTTGCAAACCCTGCGTAAGCTGGGCAGTCCACTCGAAGGACACCCCAACTATCGCCGGCTCCCCGGCATCGAAGCTTCGACCGGCTCGCTCGGCCAAGGTCTGTCCTTGGGCGTCGGGCACGCCTTGGCGACCCGACTAGACGGCCTGCCTTCGCGCGTCTTTGTCTTGATGGGCGATGGTGAACAGGATGAAGGTCAGGTCTGGGAAGCCGTGATGTGCGCGGCCAAGTTTAAGCTGGATAATCTGGTCGCCATCGTCGACCAAAACGGCTATCAGCAGACTGGGGCCACCAAAGACGTTCTCAACCTAGCTCCACTGGCCCCCAAATACGAGGCTTTTGGCTGGTCAGCCCAAACCATCGAGGGCAACAACCTCGACCAAGTACTCGCCGCTTTGAAACACGCTACGACCACCGAGGGCCAGCCCAGCGTCATTATCTCTCACACCCACAAGGGCTATCCGGTCTCGGAAGTCATCGGCGACCCCAACCACCACGGCAAGCCGTTCAAGCCCGATGAGGCGGAAAAAGTCCTGGCATTCCTGGAAACCACCGAACTGTGACGCACATCCACGGCTAGCGGAGATCATGACCATGCAACTGCAAATGGGCAAGGCGACCCGGGACGCGTTTGGCAACTCGCTCGCGGCATTGGGGGACCGGTTGCGCGACATTGTCGTCGTGGATGGCGATGTGGGCAATTCGACCCGCACCGAAGTTTTTGGCAAGAAGCACCCCGAACGCTTCTTTAATGTCGGCATCGCCGAGTCCAACCTGGTCGGCGTGGCCGCCGGCATGGCTTGTTCGGGAAAACGGTCTTGGCTGGCCAGCTTTGCCGCGTTCATCATGTGTAATAGCTACGATCAATTGCGCATGTCTGTGGCCTTCCCGTGTATCGATGTCAAGGTGGTCGGCACCCACGCTGGCATCAGCATCGGTGAAGATGGACCGTCGCAAATGGGCATCGAGGACATTAGCCTCGCTTCCAGCCTGCCCAACTTCACGGTGGTTGTCCCGGCCGATGAGGTATCGATGACCGCGGCCGTTGAGGCCCTGACCATGATCAAAACGCCGGCGTATCTGCGAGCAGGTCGGCCCAACGTGCCAATCGTCTATCCCGACGGCGTCAACTTCCAGCTGGGCAAGGCCAACGTCCTGCGTCCCGGCAAAGACGTGACCATCATCGCCAACGGGCTGATGGTCGCCCCAGCCCTCTATGCGGCGGATGGCTTGGCTAAACAAGGCGTTGACGCCCGGGTCATCGATATGCACACCGTCAAGCCCTGTGATGAGGAAGCGGTGATCACCGCCGCGCGCGAGACCGGCCACATCGTCGTTGCCGAGGAACACCTCTTACACGGCGGCCTGGGCAGCGTGGTCGCCATGGTGTCCGCTCAGTATCAGCCAGTACCGATGCGTTTCGTAGGGATCCACGACACCTTTGCCGAATCAGGGACGCCAGAGGAGCTTCTTGAGAAGTACGGCCTAACCTCGGAGAAAATCCTCGAATCGGTCAAGGACCTCCTGGGCAAGTAAGCCTTCTTGCCGGGTGCTTTCGATCCACTGATTGCGCCTCCTTCGAACTGCGATTTGGGGAGGCGCGTCTTCGATGCCAGCCAGTGCAACCGAACAGCCCGGTCTTCGATTACTGGAAATACTGTTTCGCTCCGTCGAGTACGTGTGTTGCGGCGATCGATGCCAAGATCAGACCCATCACCCGGCTGATGACGCTTGCTCCCCCCCTGCCGATGAATCTGAGAATCGGTCCTGCGAGAAGCATCATCCCAAAGGACATGAAAACCACCAACAGCATGATCATGGCGGTGCCAGCCTGATCGAGCAGCGTGTGGGTTTGATTTTCGGTCAGTAATACCACCGCCAGCATCGCTCCTGGAGAAGCGATGGACGGAGTGGCTAGGGGGTAGATGGCCGTTTCTTGCACACTGCGCACCAACTTTCTCTCTCCGTCCGGCTTGCTTTCACCAAAAATCATGGTCAGAGCAAACAGAAACAGAACGATGCCCCCAGCGATTTCAAAAGCAAGCAAGGGGACGTTCATGGCAAGCAACATCGGTTCACCCGCTACAATGAAGAAAAGCAAGATGCCCGCGGCGGCCAACGACGCATGCAACGCGATTTGGCGTCGCTCCGTGTTCGTTCGGTCCGTGGTGGCGTAGATGAACACAGGCACAGTCCCAACCGGATCAATCACGGCCCATAGCACAATAAACTTGCTGAACGCTTCTTGAAACGGATCCACGATCATGCTGCTCCTACGACACCACCTTCGGTCAGGGCTGATTGCCTTTAGAGTATGATTCGGAGACATCGGTAAGAAGGTGTGCAGCATTCCAGTTCCAGACCCGTTTGAATCCGGGCTACCGCATTGACATCACCCCCTGAGTCCTCCCGCCGACGCGATCGTGGGGCAGGCCTTTGTGAGCTTGGGTGTATCCGCCGTCATTGGACCGAGCATGGACCGCGGATTGACTCAGGCAAGGCATGAAACGCTGGTCGCGAAACTTTTTTCGTTTTCTCACCGCTTCCATGAAAGATTCCTCCGCGAAGCCCGACTAACTCGGTGCTTTGATCACGATCCCCTTTCGGAGGAACCAATGACCCAGCGCTCTCCTCGACTTGGCTTCGAGTCACTCGAAGACCGTTCCCTCCCGTCAGCAACCCTAAACGTCACTGTCGAAAACCTCGCCGACGATGACGGTTTGTTCCTGACCCCATTGTGGACCAGCGTCCATAACGGCCGGTTTGATATTGCCTCGTTAGGCCGCAGAGCCGAACGTACCCCCGGTCTCGAACTCCTCGCAGAAGAGGGGGACACCTCGGAAATCAGCGAGTACTTTCAATCGGTCTCCAAGGGCACCGACACGACGATTCTCGCTCCGGAAGGGTTCGCTGGCGCGCCGGTATTTGACCCAGGCGAGGTGGTCACCGAGACGATCGAGGTCGACAACCCGCGCCGCGATCGGTTTTTCAGTTTCGCCTCGATGGTGATCCCCTCCAACGATGCATTCATCGGGAACCTCAACTCCCGTCAATACCGCCTGTTCAACGATTTCGGTGAGTTCCGCGGGCCGGTCACCATCGAGGTGTTTGGCCGCAACATCTGGGACTCCGGTACCGAGGTCAACAACCCCCAAGGCGGTGCGGCATTCTCCACCGAGGGCGGGGTATCGGAGAACGAGAATCGTCGGGTCCGCTGGCACCCTGGTTTGGATAACTTCATCGGTACCGGTCTCCCTACCGGCGGCACACTCGGCACCGCGTTTAACCGTAGCACGCCGATCGCACGCATCACCATCGACTTAGCCACCACCGACCTGCAAGGGCCTGAAGCCAAGCTGGACGATGCCCAACCGGGCGATTCGACCATTGCGGTTCGCGTCCTCTTCCAGGACGACTCCGGCGTCGATTCATCCAGCATCGATCCGAGCGACTTGTTCGTCGTTGCCTTGACCCGTAGTGGCTTCCGCTTCCTCGCTCCCGTTTCGGTTCTCAGCGAAGCTGGCGAGGAACCGGGCTCGGTGGTTGCAACGTACCAACTGCCGGCGCCGGGCTCCCTCGGCCCCGAAGACTCCGGCCGGTATTTTGTCTATCTCAACCCCGGAGCCGTTGAGGACAGCCTCGACAACCAGAGCCGGTTCCGCTTCCTGGGTAGTTTCGTTGTGGATCTCTAATCATTCCATCTCCTGCTCGAGCGCCGGTCTCCTAAAGGCCGGCGCTGTTTTCTTCGCCCCCTGCACCGCCGAGAGGTATCACCGTGAGACGATTCTTCCGAGCCGTTGGCCGGATCCTGACAATAGATTGCAGCCATGCCTCGCCCCTGATGTCTGAAGAGTTGGACCGCAGCCTGTCTGGATCGGAGCGTATCGATATTTTTATACATATATTTCTATGCTGGTCATGTCGGCGATTCCGGTCGCAACTGCGACAACTAAGCAACACGGCACGCTCTTTAGGCCGAAGTGGGACGAACGGCCACCCACTGGGCCTGTCGATGGAGGCCGAAGCACGGATGGAACAGGCGATTCGAGAATGGACCGAATGAGCTCATCGCCGCTTAGGACAACCCGCCCCAGTCGTGCTCAGTCGGATCCGTCCCGCTGGGTACGCGACCACGCCGATGCCCTGTACCGGTTCGCGCTTCTGCGGGTCCGGTCCGAGAATGTGGCCGAGGATCTGGTGCAGGAAACCTTCCTCGGTGCCCTCCGTTGTATTGCCCAATTTGACCAGCGAGCCTCCGAACGAACCTGGCTGACCAGCATCTTGCGGCGGAAGATCGCCGACTATTTCCGCTCCCGCGGCATCGTCGAGCAGACGCCCAACCAAGCTGATCTACGGAACGCATCGGTCCGCCAACCAGCTTGTCAGCCGTGGTCAGCAGACCCGTCACGGCTGGCCGAGGATGCGGAATTCTGGCAAGTGTTTCGGGGCTGTGCATCCAAGCTCTCGCCAGCCTTGGCGGACGTATATTCGCTCCAGGAATTTTGTGAGTTATCGATCGACTCGATCGCCGAACTGTTGGGCATCACCCCAGCCAATGTGTCCTTGCGGCTATTCCGGGCCCGAGCCGACCTGCGCGATTGCCTGGAGCGGAAATGGTTTCGCCACCGGGAGTAACCGGGGCAACGCACTTATTCCCCTTGGTCCAACGGGAACTGTCGGGTCCCCATTGGAGCGTCTCTTAACCCACAAACACACCGTTCCGAAGCCCTGGGAATACTGGGAACTTTCGTGCTACCGGCGGTGAGCCGTCCGTCGGGATGTCCTTGCCGAGGTACAACAGCACGTCCGAGTCAGCGTTGTTCCCCGATCCAATGACCAAGTCTGACTGGTTATCCCCGTCGAACTTCTTCGCCGTCACACGGATCCCACCTCGATTTGATGGATTGCCTGCGAAAAAGTTCGCCAATTCTACCACCTGTCCTCCGAGGAGCGCAGCGCCTGATAGAGCATAGATCCGCGGCCCCCCGCCGGGACCTCCACCAACGATCACTTCCGAGAATCGGTCCCCGTTGAGGTCTCCACTGGTGGGGAACACGCCATTACGCAACGTCGGTTCAAACACAAAGAAATCCCCGACCAGTTTGGCTGGGTTGTCCATACCGCTGGCCACGGAAAGACCGTTGAACACCGCCAAACGCGGGCCGCCTGTAAAACCGGCCGCCACCAATAGGTCCGCACGGCCGTCGCCGTTGATGTCGCCCAACGCAGGTCGAGCGCCACCGCGGAAGTTGGGGTCTTCGATACCGAAGAAGTCATTGATTTGAACATCCTCGGCGCCACTAAAGATTCTTACCCGGGGGCCACCACCCTGATCCGGGGTAATGACCACGTCCGCTTTGCCGTCGGCGTTCAGGTCAGCGGTTGCCACGTAGACCCCACCAAGAAAAGAGGCCTCGAATGGCTCGATGGTCCGAATCAACTTGCGATCGGAGCCATCGTAGATGTTCACCCGTGAGGAAACCCCCGGTCCGCTACCGGCGATGAGGTCTGGGACGCCGTCGCCAGTGATGTCGCCCACAGCCGTTCTGACACCACCTGGGTTCGGACGATCGGAGAACACTGGGAAGCTATACAGGGGGGTATCATTCCCGGTGACTGGTGCGACGAGCTGGTTTCCATCAAACACTGAGACAGCGGATCCACCGTTGCCTACCCCGATGGCAAAGACGCTCTGCTCACTCTGGTCAACCCCCGAGCGAGGGTTGTCCGTATCGGCCACTGAGACAGTGACCGTCACGGTGGCCGTTGCGGTGTTCCCGCTTCCGTCACGGATGGTGTAGGTGAAAGTCTCCACCCCAACGAACCCAGGTGCCGGCCGGTAGCGCACCAAAGTGCTAGTGTCGATCTCGATGAATCCGCCGGCACTGCCGGGAGTCACCCCGGAAAGCGCGAGCGGATCGCCGTCAGGGTCGCTGTCGTTGACGGTCACTGCCAGCAGAATGCTGAGGCTGTCCCGTGCCACCATATAGTCATCGTTCACAGCGACCGGAGGGTTTCCGGGAGGCACCATGCCCCCACCCGCGGACAAGGCCTGGGAAAATTCCGAAGTGTCGTTTGTGGTCGTCAGTGTCGAGGTGGCGGTGATCCAGCGACGGTCAGCAGGGACTGTCACGTTCAGAGTAAATTCTTCACTCCCTATGCCCCCGACCACCACTTCCCTGGCCCCGAGGAACTGCTGGCCCTCCCCAGCGCCGGATGGGTCTGGGGCAGCGTTGGCGAAAACCTCCACCCGGTACACTCCGGCGCTGTCGTTCACTTCCCCGCGCACCGTGGTCATTCCGTTGGCAGTGTCGAGCGCGTTCAGTGTCGGCGGCATCCGGCCGTTGTTCGCCAAGCCTTCCAGATGGATGCCGAAGCCATCGTTGGCGTAGATCGAGTTACCCAGGAACTGGTTCCCGTCCGGGGCGAAGTTTCCCCGCACCCGGATCCCGTCCATGCCGTTGAAGGCAATGATGTTCCCAGACCCCGTGGCAGTGCCCCCCACGGTCACTTCTCCAGGCATGGCAATCTCGATGCCGTTGCCGGCATTGCCCAGGGGCGAAGTGCCGTCGACAGCAGTACCGATCAGGTTCCCCAAAATGGTAACCGGTTTACCGGCCAGGATCCCGCCGGCGAGGTTGCCCGAGATGACGTTGCTCGCCCCCGAGGTTATTCCTCCGATTGTGACTTGCATGGCTTCGGTCTCGATGCCAAAGCCGGTATTTGCCAGTGCAACTGTCCCGGTTGCATTGGTGCCGATGTAGTTCCCGCGAATGGTGATGCTGTTCGTAGACTGGTTGGTAATGCCATTCCCCCCGTTGCCGGAAATCACGTTTCGCGATTCCGAACTGACCCCACCCACCGAGATGCCCTCACCCGCTGCGTCAAAGAAAATCCCATCCTCCCCATTCGGGATCGCCGTAGTTCCCGCGGCGTTTACGCCGATGAAGTTACCCTCGAGCCGGTGACCGCCACCGCCGCTGATTCGGATGCCCTCTTCCCCGTTGCCACTGACGACATTGCCGATGACCGAGGCTCGGTCACCGGAAATCAGAATGCCCTTCTGCCCATTCGGTATGGCAACAGTCCCGAAGCGGTCCACTCCAACATAGTTGTTCTGTACGAGGGAATCGCTGGCCCCGTTGAGGAACAGACCAATCCGCTGGTTCCCGGCAATGAGATTCCGGTCTGCAGGGTTGAGTCCGCCAATCGTGTGGCCATCGAACGGGCCCACCTCCACCCCTGCACGATTCCCTGCGGCGGTGACGCCGTCGGCCCGGATGCCGATGAAATTACCCTGGATAGTGACCTCCCCGGCCCCGCCAGCCCCTTGGAAATCGATGGCCGTGTCGCCCATATTGACGATGGACAGCCCTCGAATGATCGTGCCGTCGGCGTTGGAGCCGATGTTGGTTCGGAAGCCCTTCCGCCCAGCCCCGTCAATCTCCACCAGGATGTTGGCGTCGTTCCCGACCGCTAACGTGTTCGGGCTCGAGCCTGGCTGGGAAAAACCGTCAATGGTCACTTTTTCCTTGATTACCGGTAAATGGCCCGATAAACTAATTACTTTTATACCGCTGCCCGGAATGTCGAATTCAATTCGGTCTGCACCGGCAGAGGCATTGGCGTCCATCATGGCCGCCCGGAGCGATCCGGCTCCGGAATCAGCAGCTGTGGTTACGGTGAAGGTCGCGGGTGCGATCCGTTCTTCCATCCGATCAACAGACAATTGAAAAGGCATTTCTTGCTCCGTTGATTTATTTGTTCATCTTAGGTATTGCCGTCCTTGTTGGATGGCCAATCTACTTCACCAAGCAGTCCTCGAAACGGGTTCAGACAGGGTGGGCGACAAAAATCCCGAAAAGAACGCCGACACTGCCTGGGGAGACCTCTTGACCCGTCTCCAAGCGGGAGACCGATCCGCGCAAACCGAGTTGCTCGGTTTGGCCCACCAACGCTTACGCCGCCTGGCTGCGAAAATCTTGAACGACTCGTTTCCCGCTCTAGCACACCGTCACGAAGTGGATAGCGTTGTCCATGAAGGCTGCATCCGTCTCATCAAGGCGTTCGACGCTGGGGTCGCCCCGGCACAGGCGGAGGATTTCTTCCGCTTCGCCGCGTTCAAGGTTCGGCAGGTGTTGCTCGACCTGGCGGAACGATCGACTCGCCTTCCACAATCCCCGAGCGGATCGGCTGACACACCGGAACCCGAGCAAGAGACTTACGATCCCGCTGTGCTTGCCGTGTGGCGTGAATTCCATGAATGCGTCAACGATTTGGAAGAACCGGAACGTTCCGTCTTTGCCCTGAGCCATTACCTCGGCATGAGCCAGCGCGAGATCGCCGACGCCCTTCGCATCCATCCGCGCACGGTCAGCCGGGTCTGGATGCGGGCCACCGAACGGCTGGCCGACGTCCTCCCAGAACCGCCGGAATCATGAACGACATCCCCGCCAACTCGACCCTGATGCTCGACCTCTTGGAACACTGGGAGGAGTCGTACCGCCTGGGTAGGGATCCGACCCCGGGGGAGCTCTGTCCCGACCGGCCAGATCTTCACGTGATGATCGGACAGCGGATCGAACGCCGCAAAAAGCTGCTCAAGATGTTGGAATCCACCAAGCCGGGTGATGATCGCCAACGCCCCGATGGCTTACCGAGCTTACCCGGATATCAGCTAACCCGAGAGATCGGCCGGGGAGGGATGGGTGTCGTCTACCTTGGCGAACAGCTAGGGCTTGGCCGAGCAGTCGCGATCAAGATGCTCAGCGGCATGGGATCGCCGGGACGGTTCCGCGCCGAGGCGCAGGCACTGGCCAGCTTGCGGCATTCGAATATCGTCCAAGTCTTCGAGGTCGGCGAACACCAAGGGGCACCCTTCTTGGTGTTGGAGTTACTCGACGGATCCATGGCGGACGTGCTCCGCGACGGACCGCTCCCCGCCGAGGAGTGCGCAGCGTTACTCGGCCGATTAGCACGTGCGGTCGCAGGTTCACACGAAGCCGGGATCTTACACCGTGATCTCAAACCCGGGAATGTGCTCCTGGGCAGGGGGGACGATGCATCTGCCTGCCTCGTCCGTGGTCGGTCGTGTGTCCCTAAGGTAGCCGACTTTGGCCTCGCCAAGCACTTTCTAGACACGCCAGAGACAGACGCAGCCACCACAGGAGGGCCGGTGGGCACCCCAAGCTACATGGCCCCTGAGCAGTTCCAGCACCCAACGCGCGACGTCGGACCCGGGGTCGACATCTGGGCATTGGGAGCCATCCTCTACGAATGCCTGACCGGCCGGCCGCCGTTCCAAGCCCCTGACTTCTTCACAGCCTGTGAGCTGGTCAACACCGAGGACCCGGTCCCGCCCAAGCGTCTCAACCCGAAGGTGCCGAAAGACCTCGAGACGATCTGTCTGAAGTGCCTACGGAAGAACCCCTCGGACCGTTACCCCTCGGCGATGGCGTTTGCCGAGGACCTCGCCCGTTACCGAGATGGACAACCGATCCGCGCTCGCCGCGTGCCACCGTGGATGGTGGCCTGGAAATGGGTCCAACGCCACCCAGCCGCGACCGCGCTGGGGTTGTTGACCGTTGCTGCCGTCGTGACCGCCCTCATCGTCAGCTGGGTGTACAACGCTCAACTGAGGGCTTCCCGTGAACAAGAGCGGAGACAACGATCGCGCGCTGAGTTAGCGCTGGGGGTCGCACGTGATCTGTCGGACCGTTTCGCCACCGACACCATGAATCAGTTCAGGGCCGGCGATCAAACTCGGATCCCCAAGAAAACCCTCACGCAGATGGATGAGACGATCCGTGCCTACCAGCAGATCGCCCAACTCCTCCCCGAAGACCCGAAGACTTGGGAGACACTCTCCCGATTGTGGTTCTTCCGCAGCCGCCATGATGAGACCGCCAGTTCGCACGCCAAGGCCCTCGCGGCATCGCAACGAGCCCTGGCCCTGCGCGAGGCTGAACTGCTCGACCACCCAAACAATGAGGAGTTCATTGCCCTCGTGGCCAACCGGAGCTTTCACCTGGGCAGGACCCTAGCCTCCCGCGGCGAAGCCGACAAAGCGGAGCCACTGATCCTACGGAATGCCGAACTCAAGGCAGAACTTGCCCATCGCCACCCGGAGAACCGCAAAGCCCGACTCGCCGCGGCAAACGCACGCTTCGAGGTCGCCCACTTCCTGTACCACCTCCGCTCCGACGCGGCGGGGGCCCTCCGATGGGTGCGCCCGGGGTTAAAGGAGTGGGAAGCTGCCCTGTCATCGACGAATCCACCGACAAAGGGGCGTCACGAGTACTATGACGCCAAGGCCGACGAAGCTCAGGCCCTGGAAGATCTCGGACAACTCAAAGCTGCACAGAACAGCTGGGAAGTTGTGCTGAAAGACCGGACGCTGCCTCCTCGATTGCGGGCGAAGTATTCGCTCAAGCGGGGCGACGTCGCCGCCCAGCTTGGTGACTCTGCCCAAGCGATCCAAGATATCCGGTTGGCCTCGAAGTGGACCGCGAAGTTCCCCGAGCTCTGGATTTACCAGGCAGTCACCCACGCTTACGTCGCTCAGGCGTTGCAGCGCAAGTCCGTACATCCCAAAGTGGAATGGACCAAGCAGGTGAGCGAACACCGGTCGCTGGCCGAGGACTGCCTGCGTCAAGCGCTGGAACACCACGATCGCTTGACCCAGACGGGCTGGGACAAGGTGAAGCAATACCCTGTATTCGACCAGATCACGGTCCCCCCCTGGAATCGGTGAGTAGAAGCCTCGCTGGCGATGTCCCCATCTGCTGAAGATTTCCGGTCACCAGAACAGAACGTGTCGCGGGCCCTGAGGCCTTGGAGGAAGTGCCACAGGACGGAGTCCGTGGATTCCTGATCGATGGCGAATCCGTGGGAGTGTGGGATCGCCTCGACAATTGCACTTGAGTCGAAAAGCAGTTCGGATTGTGAACAATTGTCTGTCAGAAATATACGGACGGGAAAACGGAGGAATCCCCCATACTCTTCCGCTTGGATATCAGATAGGCTACTTGCTAGTTGATATACTCGGTTACCTGCCAAGGTGACACCTCCGAGTCATTACCAAACCAGTATTCAACACTCTGTGGATTCCCGACGGCGATTGTCCGGTACAAAGCGATTCCCCGAATAGACACGCGTCCAGGATCACCCCGAGGGAAACGTTGGCTGGCTCTATGCCCGGGTCGAAGTCGGAAACCATCCACTCGAACCACACAGCAATATCTGGCTGCGCGATATTATTGTAATATTAAAAAATATAGGTTTGACTGCAAAAGGAGAAATCGCCGACAAAGAACAAACACTACTTGAATAATAGTTGCGTATCCACGCTTCTCCGCACTTCCCCCGAAACTCGACCAAGCCAAAAAACGTGCCTGATTCCTACCGGGTGCGCGTCTTAACTAACAAGGGCAAGTCACGCTCTGACTGTGAATGTGTAGATGCCTTATGCTGAAGCGGCAAGGGCCCTGTCATGGTGCCCAGTGTGTGACTCGCATACACGCACCGTCCAGCTACGGCTTCCACGAAGGTAGTCCGCACACCGTGAGCGACATGTTCTCTTTGCGGGCCTGAGGATGCCCCCTCAGGCTTCACCCCGTTGAGCCCTTCACGCCCGCTGATTGTCCGTCATGGTACCCAACTGACCAAAGGTTTCCACGATGAAAGTGCAACTCAACGATTTCAGAAAACTCACCTTGCGGGTGGAACAACTGGAGGAGCGCGTCGTCCTCTCCTCCGACCTGTTCCGATCGATTGATGGAACAGAGAATCACCCACGGGATCTCGGTGAAGTCGATTCGCCGCTTATACGAATCGCGCCAGTAGCCTATCCTGATGGTGCTGGGCACAAAATCATCACCTATCCCGATCGAGAAAACCCGCGGGTGATCAGCAACACCGTCGTCGATCAAGCGGGGGCGAGCATTCTCAACAACCGCGGACTTAGTGATTTTGTCTGGCAGTGGGGCCAGTTTCTGGATCATGACATCGACCTGACCGAAGGTCACTCAGGCAACGGCACCGCCAACATCCCTGTTCCCGACGGCGATATCCTCGGGCCCAATCCGATCCCGTTTAACCGTTCGGATTACCTTCCCGGCAGTAATCCCCGCCAACAGGTCAATCAGATTACGGCCTTCATCGACGCATCCAACGTGTACGGTTCTCATGACGAAAGGGCCGATAACCTACGAACCTTTGCGGATGGCAAGCTGAAAACGAGCGATGACGGTCGTCTCCTGCCGGTCGAGGGCGGTACATTCTATGCCGGGGACATTCGTGCCAACGAACAAGTCGGTCTGACCTCGATGCACACGCTGTTTGTCCGCGAACACAATCGCCTGGCCGATGCCTTGGGCGCTCTCAAGGGGATCGACGACAAAGCGGATGACGCCAAGATGTCTCGCGACGAATACATTTATCAAGTCGCCCGCAAGATCGTCGGAGCGGAAATGCAGATCATCACTTACAAGGAGTTCCTGCCCGCTCTCCTCGGCCCGTATGCCCCGAAGGCTTACAAAGCTTCGTACAAAACCAATATCGATCCATCGATCGCGAACGAGTTCTCCACCGCGATGTACCGCGTCGGGCACACCATGTTGTCTCCCAAATTGTTACTGGTAAGCCAGGACCACCGGGCGGAGAACTTGGAACTGAAGAGTGCGTTTTTCGAACCCGAGTTCCTCGGCGGCGACGACCTGACCAACCCCGAAGACACCGGCAACATCGAACGCCTCCTCAAGGGGTTGGCTCATCAACGGATGCAGGAAATCGATGCCACCATCGTTGACGATGTTCGCAACTTTTTGTTCGGTCCTCCCGGCGCGGGCGGTTTGGATCTGGCCTCTCTGAACATTCAGCGTGGCCGTGATCACGGTTTGCCGGATTACAATGCCATGCGCGAAGCCTATGGACTGACTCCCAAAAAGGCATTTCTTGATCGAAAAAATGTCCCGGGGATTACCAGCGATCCCGTCTTAGCCAAGAAGTTGGCTGATGTCTACGGTAATGACATCAACAACGTCGATCCATGGCTAGGTGCCATTGCCGAGGACCATTTGCCGGGCTGTAGCACGGGCGAACTGACCAAAACTGCGTTGGTTGAGCAATTCCGTCGCCTCCGTGACGGCGACCGGTACTATTATCTCAACGACTCCTACCTGGACGACCCAGTCATCTCCAAGGTGATCGACCTGGACAACTTGACGCTCAGCAGCGTCATCCAGGCCAATACGAACATCACCTCCCTGCCAAACAACGTCTTCTTCGCAACCAGCCTCCCAACCGACCCCACAACCGGGGTCTGGATCGACCAGTCGGGTGAGTTGCACATCGTGGGTACCGATCACGAAGATATCGTACAGATCGACAAAAAAGGCAAACAGATCAAGGTCACCGCGTATATGAACGACGGGAAGACGCTCATCAACAAATCCTTCCACCACTCCCAGGTCAATCACATCTGGATCAGGCTATTGGGCGACCACGATCAAGTGGAGATCGATTCCAAGGTGAAGTATGATTCGATCATCGACGGGGGTTCGGGGAACGATAAACTCCAGGCTGGTAGTGGATCGGACATCATGCTGGGCGGGGCCGGGGAGGACCTCCTCGAAGGCAATAAAGGGCACGACATTCTGGTCGGCGGCCACGGCAAGGATCACCTCGAAGGGGGCAACCATCATGATGTGCTGTTGGGCGGGGAGCTTGAACCCAAGAAAGACAAAGGTTACTTGACTAACCTTTCATCCATCTGGGTGAGTAAGGATTCATACGCCGACCGTGTTGACGATCTGGCGGCCATGATTGAGTGGAGCGATGACAAACATGAGGACAATCTGAGTGGCGAATCGGGCCGTGACTTGTTCTTCTCCGGCGAGGACGATGTTGATGACCACAGACGGCATGAGAAGATCATCTCGTGATCACAACCATGAACGCTCCGACCGATTTCTAAGAAGCAGTCGAGCAGTTGCAGAAGCGGCAGAGGCGGTTGCGGTGCGGAAGCGGCAGAAGCGCTTGCGGTGCGGAAGCGGCAGAAGCGCTTGCAGTGCGGGGAAAGCGGCAGAGGCGGTTGCGGTGCAGCAGAGGCAGAGGCGCTTGCGG
>CAYPIE010000009.1:64346-108499 GCA_964410665.1 uncultured Alcaligenaceae bacterium | reverse complement strand
CGTCAGTCCGGGGGTCCCCCGCATCGCAATCGCCTCTGCCCTCCCCACACCGCAACCGCCTCTGCTTCTTCCGCATCGCAATCGCCTCTGCCCACCCCGCAGCGCAACCGCTGCGTTTCTATCGTTAAATATCTTGCGGTAGCCGCCGCTTAATCCGTTGCTTGAGTCGCGAATAGACCGAGACATAGGTCAGAGCGATCAACAAGCTAAACAAGACGAGCAAAGCGCCACTGGCCAAGCTGCGGCTGGCCGGGTCGGGCGGCCAGATTACCAGGAAGGGATTCATATCTTGTTGCAAGTACATCTCATTGTACATTTGGATATAAACCACACCAAGGGTCCCGACCAGGGCGGTCAAGCCCAGCAGGGACACGATCCGACCGACGCCATTGCCCGCCCGGCGTTCATGCAATGCCGCGCCCATCTGAGCCAGCCCCAACAGGAGAAGGATCTCAGACATGAAAAGGCCAATCACGAAAAGATGTGCGCCAACGGGCACTGCAGGGAACCAGTCTTGGTTCAACGGCGAAGCCTTGGCCAGTGCTTCCTCAGGAACTTCATCGAAAGCGGGGATATACCACTCGAGCTGTTGCGGGCGATTCTCTTCAGCCACCGGCATTTGCTGAGCGGTGATATGCGCCGCGACGACAATCCCGACCCCGACCAAAGCAATCAGATAGAAAAAGAAGCTTCCCGCCAGGGTCCGCCCGGCCATACTGGCTCGCGGCGCCGAACAGGCCGAGAATTTGCCAAAGAAGTTCAGCAGAACGCCGAGTCCACCGAAAATTGCCGCGACACCCAGAAGGATTTCTTGGTCCAGGGTCAGACCGATATCGAGATAGCCTTCGCCCAGGCCACCGTCATCCTCGGTCATGAGGACCTTATAGATAAGGGTCCCGAATTCGGCCAAGATCGGCATAAAGAACAGGAACGCGGCCCATTGCATGCGGCTCAGGCCACGCCGCGCGGCACGCCACTTCCCGGCGTCTTCCTCGGCGAACATCTGCGTATCGGCATCGTCACCGCGGGATGGTTGTGGATTCCGACCGGGAAATCCGCTGGAGGCAGCCCGCGGCGGATCGGCGACCAGATCGGGCTGGATGGTATCCGGAGCCTGGCGCTGACCGGCGAAGTTAAAGTCATCACCGCCGCTTGCTCGCCCTGGGGGAGGTGGGGGTAAGGAAAAATCCTGCTGCGACGAAGGCGGACCGGCCGAGGCCGTTGATCCCTTCGGCGCGGGGACCGCCAGGATGGCCCCGCAGGCCGGGCAGCGTACCTTCCGGCCGGCCGATTCGTCCCGTGCCGCGAACGGCTTTTGACACTGCGAGCAGATCAACGTGATCGGCATTGGTCTAATTCCTTAATAACGTAGACAAAAAACTCGTCGGTGCCCGACTTCCGATTCGCGGGGTATCATCTCTTGCAAAGGTGTTTTTCCCCAAATTCTAGTGATTTTTCTTGAAAAGGGAATCGGGATTAAGACAACTGGTTGCGCGAGCAACAACCACCGTTGGCATTTCTTCGTCGAAATCACTCTTAAAGCGATTCGCAGCAAAGTCAGCGAGCTTTATTTCCTTGTGCAAAAACCTTTGAACCTTGCCGGGATTATGACAAATCCCCGCATGGCAGGCCTGGAAGCCCTTGCCAATTCTGCGATTGGTCCCATGCGTTGAGGCCAATCTGGTGGATTGAGTTGGTTTGCTAGGGTTCGACTGGTTTTGCATGAGCGATGGGGTTTTCATGCAGGGAAGCCTGCGGGCGAGGTGGCAACCTTGACAGCTCGGTTATGAGGGGCTGCGGGGTTGGTTGGCTAAGGCTTCAAACCCGGTGATCACATCGAGCAGTTCTTCGGTAATCGCTGATTGTCGGAGTCGATTCCAGGCGCCCTGGAGGTCGTCGATTCGTTCTTCGATGTTGTTTTCGGCAGCTTGCATGGCAGCAATGCGACTCGCGTTTTCACTCGCCAGCGATTCCGCACAGGCGCGAAACAAGGAGACAAACAGATATTGTTGAATCAAGCTCGAGCGCAGTTTGTTCACGTCCATGGTGAATAAAGGTAAACAGTTGGATTGCCAGGGTTGCTCACTCCAGAAGCGAAAACGCTCCGGATCGATCGGCAATAGCTGGAGGCGTTGTGGCTCATAAGAGGACACAGAGGTGCGACGATGATGCAGCACTAGCAGACGGGTGATTTGTTGTTCGGACTGCCAGCGTACGATGTGGGGCAGCAGATCTTGTACCAGTTCGGTGACCTGCGAGATGGAGCTGGGAACAGCCTCGGTGTGTTCCACTGCAAAGCCCGCTTCACGCAAGTAGCTTTCGGCTCGAGCGCCGACTACAAGAAGTAACCAGGGTGGATCGGCCGATGCTTGTTGCCAGCATGTCTGGACAAACATAGCCATAGCTTCATTGAACTGGCCACACATGCCCTGATCGGTGCCAAAGACAATCACCCCTGTCCGTTCGTTGTGCGTTTCATGTTGATTCGCCCAATAGTGCCGTTGGCTTCTTAGGACAATCTGAAAGCCCAGCTCAATGGTCCGGTTATACTCGACCAAAGCTTCGACGGCAGTCTCATACTGGCGAATGCTGACTGCAGCCAGCGTTTTCATGGTGCTCACGACCGAGCGAAGATCCTGGGCGGTACCGATCCGTCGACGTAGTCCTTCGAGAGTCTGCATGATCGACTCCGTTTCTGGGTGTCAACCCTTGGGAGAACTTGGATCACTTGCATCAGTATGATCAAGTTCCGCCAAGTGCTCCCGCACCACCTGTTCGGCCACCTGTTGGATCTTGGCGACATCGGATTGGCCGAGCTTCACACCGGCGGTGATTTGCTCGCAAAGAGGAGCGAGCGCTTGCCGCACCGCCAATTGGATCCGCGGTTCGACTTCGGCAACGATGTCGACGGGCAAACGGTCGAAGGCTCCCGAGGTCACGGCCACGAGCGAAGCGATCTGCTCGGGTACATTGAGCGGGTGATATTGAGCCTGTTTGAGGACTTCGCGAATGCGTCGACCACGCTCGAGGGTATGGCGGGTTTCCTCATCGAGTTGGCTACTGAAGCGAGCAAATTTCTCGCGTTCTTCGAACTGCGCGTAGGTAAGCCGTAAGTCCCCAGCCACAGCCCGATACGCTCGTAGCTGGGTCTTGCCACCGACCCGCGATACCGAACGACCGACATCGACGGCTGGGAGGATTCCTTTGTGAAACAACCTTGGCGACAGATAAATCTGGCCATCGGTGATTGAGATCAGATTGGTCGGGATGTAAGCGGAGACATTTTGGGCTTCGGTCTCAATGATGGGAAGTGCGGTCAACGAACCACCCCCGGCCTGGTCACGGAGGTGGGTGGAGCGTTCCAGTAAACGCGCGTGGACGTAAAAGATATCGCCCGGAAAGGCTTCGCGACCGGGGGGACGCCGTAACATCAGCGACAGGTGGCGATAGGCTCGCGCATGGCTGGTGAGATCGTCGTAAATCACCAGGACATCCCGACCTTGCTTCATGAAATACTCGCCCATGGTCGTAGCTGCATAGGGAGCAACAAACTGCAGGCCGGGGGGAGCATCGTCGGCACCGATGACAACAATGGAATACGCCAAGGCATGGTAGCGCTGCAGGTTCGCAATCACCCGAGCGACGTTGGTGCTTCGCTGGCCGATACTGCAGTAGATGCAAATCACCTCTCGGCCGCGTTGATGCATGATGGTATCGATGGCGATCGCCGTCTTGCCGGTCTGACGATCGCCAAGAATGAGCTGGCGTTGCCCACGGCCGATCGGGATGAGGGCATCAATGACTTTGAGGCCTGTTTGTAGAGGGACGTTGACCGGAGCTCGGTCCATGATGGCAGGGGCATCTTGCTCGCACGGCCAACGATCGAGCGTACTTAGGGACGATCCGCCATCGAGCGGACGACCGATCGGATCAATGACACGTCCTAGCAGAGCTTCGCCCACGGGAGCATCCAGCACCCGTTGGGTGCGCTCGACCCGCGAGCCTGCGTACAGATGTTCTGCATGATCCAGGAGCACACAGCCAAGCTGTTGTGGATCTAAGTTAAACACAAAACCAAAGCGCTGACCGTGGAAACGAACGAGCTCATCGGCCTGCACCTTTGGAAGCCCGGCGACCTGAGCAATGCCACGGTCCACTTCCACGAGAATGCCGGTCTCGCGAGGTTCCAGACGGACCGAGTGGTCATCCAGGACGTCGCGGAACACGCCGACCCCGTCCAGAACCGCTTGACGCCAATCGGGTGTCGCCGGGTTGTCGGGCTTGGCCTGCTCGGGCATGTTCACCGGACACCTGCCTTGGTCATGGTCTTGAGTCGTTCGCCGAACTCCTGTTCGATGCTTCGCAACACATCGGCCAGATTCCAGCCCAAACGATAGCCTGCGACCTCGAGTTCAATACCTAGGATCAACTCAGGGGCAGTCGCGAACACCAAATCTTCGGCGTGCCCAAAGCATTCGAGAAGGCTGGCACGCAAGCGATCCTGCCAGTGCTCGGAGACATCAAAGGCAGTGCGGACCAGGATCGATGTCTGGCCATAGTTCAGGTGTTGTGTGATCGGCTGGCGTTGTTCCTCACCGATTTGCTGCAGGTGGCGTAGAAAAGAGGCAATGGTCTGCTCTTCCAGGGGGACTTCGGCAATCTGTGCGAGGGCTTTGCGTGCCGCCTCGACTCCCAGATGCCCCACTTGGCGACGCAGCTCGCTGAGTACTTCCTGCTGCTCTTGTTGTAGTGCGTCCAGCCATTCTTGCCGCTTGCGTTGCACGTCGACCCGGGCTTGCTGCAGGATTTCTTGTTGGGTCTGTTCAGCCTGGTGTTCAGCGGCTTTGATCAACGCGTGCCGACGATCCTCGAGTTCTTGTTGTTTTTGCGCATAGGTTTGCTGTTGATGCTCTGCCTCCTGTCGAAGCTGGGCAGCGTCCTTGAATTGGGCGGCAATGCTCTCCTCGCGCTTGGCCATGGCCTCGAGAATCGGGCGATACAAGAACCGGCGTAGCAACACGACCAGCACCAAGAAGTTCACCATCTGAGCAACAAAGGTAAACCAGTCGATCGTCATGCATCACGATTGGGTTAGATAGTTCCAAAAGGGATTGGCAAACAGCACAATCATCGACACAACAAAACAATAGATCGCCGTGGATTCAATCATGGCCAAGCCGACAAACAACGTCCGGGTGATGGTGCTCGCCTTGTCGGGTTGCTGGGCAATAGAGCTAAGGGCCTGAGCCACCGCGCGGCCTTCGCCCAACGCCGGCGCGATCGAGCCAATGGCCATAGTGAAACCAGCCACCACCAGTGAGCCCAAGCCAATCAGACCGATATTATCCATGGGATTCTCCTTCGCGCACGTGTGAGCGTTTGAATGTAGACGCGACTATTTCTGGGTCGGTTTGTTGATACACCTTGGTCGCCGAAGCAATGTAGACCATCGCCAGCACGGCAAAGATGTAGGCCTGGATCATGCCCGTCAACAACCCGAGTAATTGCATCAAAATGGGCACAAACAGCGGTACAAAACCAATCAGGATCCCGGCAATCACGCTGCCGCTCATCATGTTGCCATACAGGCGCACCGCTAATGCCAGCGTTCGGGACAGTTCGCCAATCAGGTTAAATGGCAGCACGAAAACGGTGGGACGGACAAAGTTTTTGAGGTAGCCAAGGATCCCCTGCTTGGCAATCCCGTACAGGGGAACGGCCACAAACACGCAGGTGGCAAGCGCTGCGGTTGTGGACAAGGAAGCAGTAGGCACGCGATAGAGCGGAACGACGCTCAAGAGGTTCGCCATGGCGATAAACAGAAACAAGGTGCCCACGAACGGCAGATACGGTCCAGGTTCCTGTTGACTGACCGAGCGGATCTGATCGCGAATACCCGTCACAAGCACTTCCAAGCAGTTCTGCAATCGGGAGATGGTGGTCGTGGTCGACAGGCGGCGGGTCACCACCCAAGAGATGACCACCAGCAGGAACATCACCAGCCAGGTGTAAACCATCGTGGCATTGAGTTTGACCGAAGGCCAGACGCTGGATTGCCAAAAGACGGTTTCATCGGTGGAGATGTGAATGCCCAGCATTACACCACCTCCGAGCCAGATGGGTCCGTAGGTTCGTCAACGGGCATGCGATGGAGCAACCAGAAGCGCACGACGACAAAACCAAACAGGCAGGCAAGTAACGCAGGCCAGCGCATCAGGTTGATCACCAGATAGAAGCTCACCAAGAGGACAGCGAGGCGGATGAAAAAGCTGGCAAAGTACACGAGTCCCGGATGGCTCGTCTGCGTCAGTTGACGGACCGTCCACCACAGCCCCCCGAAGTACAGGGCAGCCAGCATCCCGCCCAGGAGTAAAGCGAGCAACAGTGTCAAAGCGGTAATCATCGGCGTTCTTGCTGTTGATCCTGAGGTTGCGGTGGTTCGACTTCACTTTCCTGGCGGACCCAGCGCCAAGCGATGAGGCAGCCCAACACCACGCCGCTGACTAACAAGGTTAGTGTCCAGGAATAGCGGCTTGGCCAGTGCGAGTCGATCCACCAGCCCAAAGCCACTCCGATCAAGGCGGGGACAGCCACCGACCAGCCGACCAGACCAAACATGCCTAGTCCAAACCAAACCGAATGTTCTTCCTGTTGACGAGCCTCGATCTTTTGCCGCTCTTTGGCGCTGACCTGCTGTTCGAGGCTATGTCGTGCCGGATGGTGATCGGTCTCGTCGGGTTGACTCATCCCGCGTCCTCCTGGGTCAGCTCGAGATACCCGCGTAGGAAGCTGAGTTCTAGCTTGCCGACCGCAGTTCGTGCCGCCCGTTCGCGTTCGCTGAGCTCGGTCAGTTGATCACGCACAATGCGCTCCAACTGTCCAAGATCTCCCCCCCGGATCGCCTGCTGCGTGGAGATCAAGACTTCTTCCCCGCGTTTGACCAAGATGCCCCGATCCACAGCGGCGAAGTGTTCCTGCCCTTGGAAGTCTTCATAGACCAATATCCCGGGCACCAAGTTGGCCAGAAAATCGATATGGGCAGGTAGCAAACAAAAGCTCCCATTGTCAGCCTCGGCGATGACCTTGCTTACGGGCTCATCGATCAGGGTATGCGTCGGGACGAGCAGCTTCAGCTTCATCGCTTCCTCACTTCGTCCACGGTCCCAATCATATACAGGGCACGCTCGGGAGTATCATGAAACTCATCATTGAGAATCCGTTCACATCCTTGCAAGGTGTCCTCAATGCGGACCATTTTCCCCTGATAACCGGTAAACTGCTCGGTCGCGAAGAATGGCTGAGTCAAGAAACGCTCCAAGCGTCGGGCGCGATTCACCGTTCGTCGATCGTCCCGCGACAGCTCATCCATCCCCAGCATGGCGATGATGTCTTTGAGCTCTTCGTAATTGGCGAGGGTTCGACGCACATCGCTGGCGACGCGGTAGTGTTTGGCACCAACCACTTGGGGCAGGAGCATTTCCGAAGCCGATTGTAAGGGATCAATGGCGGGGTAGAGGCCCTCGGCAGCACGTTTGCGCGACAGCACCACACTGGCAGACAGGTGCGAAAAGGCATGCACCGCAGATGGATCGGTAAAGTCATCCGCGGGGACGTAGACGGCTTGCACTGAGGTAATCGAACCCGACGGGGTGGTACAAATGCGTTCTTCGAGCTCCGCCAGGTCGGTTGCCAAGGACGGCTGATAGCCCACCCGCGAGGGTAAATGCCCCAGGAGCCCCGAAACTTCCATACCGGCCTGAATGAAGCGAAAAATATTGTCGATCAACAGAAGAACATCTTGGCGTGCTTGATCACGAAAATATTCCGCGACGGTCAGCGCGGCATGTCCCACGCGAAACCGCGCTCCAGGTGGCTCATTCATTTGGCCAAAGATCATGACGGTGTTTTGCCGCACCCCAGCATCGCCCATCTCGCGATACAGCTCTTCGGCTTCACGACACCGCTCGCCAATGCCACAAAACAGGCTGACGCCTTGGTGCTGTCCAACCACATTGTGGATCATCTCCATGATCAAGACGGTTTTTCCTACCCCCGCTCCTCCAAACAGTCCCGCTTTGCCACCACGCTCCAAAGGAGACAGCAAATCGATCGCCTTAATCCCGGTGGCAAACACTTCGGATTGGGTCGCGCGACGATCCAGAGCTGGCGGCGCTTGATGGATGCTATGCCAATGCACCCCCTCGATAGGTTCCTGGCCATCGATGGGTTGACCGAACACATTGAATACCCGTCCCAACAGTGGCTTCCCCACTGGCATGAGCAGCGGTCGACCGATATCGCGAATCAAAGCGCCCCGTGCCAGCCCGCGAATCGGATTGAGGGCGATGCCTCGGATGGTCCGCGTGTCTAAATGGCTGGCCACTTCGACAACGACCTCGTCGTTGCTTCCCGTGCGAAGTTCGTGGTTAAGGGCAGGAAGATGATCGGGGAAGACCGCGTCAAGGACGCTCGAGCGAATCGACACAACCTTTCCCACTAGGGGGGGGTTGGCGGAATCAGGACGGGAGACAGCGTTCATTCGTACGCTCTCGTGCTTCACCGGATACCTACAGGCACTGATGCATCCAACGCGTTGGAGAATACGCTTATCCGTTGCCGCAGCCGAGCATGACGCGGCTAAAGCGACTTCAACCTTGTTGTATTGATTGTTGCCAAGAAACCATCGTCATAAAAGAAGGGAATCCATGGTGTTTCACGTAGGGAATATCCTGGGGGAACTTTGTCGACCACCCGTCCGCTTTGGGCT
The DNA here is from genome assembly GCA_964410665.1 of uncultured Alcaligenaceae bacterium. GTDB lineage: Bacteria > Planctomycetota > Planctomycetia > Gemmatales > Gemmataceae > CAYPIE01. The sequence continues at coordinate 99,732 of CAYPIE010000009.1, read as the reverse complement.
GAGTTTACCTCGACGCCAGCTTGTGCAGCCGATCCCTCAACCCAACGATAGTATCTAGGCTATGTATCCAAATACGCAGTCGAAACAACGATAAAACAATAGGACTACGCGGGGATTCGCTGCAGAAGAGGCCATCGAACAACAGGCCCCGGATGGCAGAACCGAGCGGTTGTCCACGTTCATTTGGACATCGGCACAGATCGAAGGATCAACTCAATGGTCCACTTTGCTTGCACCTGGGATAGCAAAGCGATCCTTGAGCTCGACTTGGACCAAGGCATTGAGACTTCCCGACCGAAAGCCTTGCAGATCAAGGGTGATGTAGCGAAAACCCAATTCCTGGAAGACTCGGAGCAAGTCCTGCCGACAGCTCGGCTCGGTCAGCTGCTCAAGACTGTGAGCAGGAACCTCGATGCGGACGAGATCATCGGTATGCAGACGCACCCGGCACTCGGCAAAGCCATGACCTTTCAGCCATGCCTCGGCGGCCTCAATCCGGGTAGTGCGTTCGGGGGTGACCGCCACCCCTGGAGCGATCCGGCTAGCCAGGCAGGGAGCGGCCGGCTTGTCCCAGGTTGGCAGGTCCCAATGCCGGGCCAACGCACGCACATCGGCCTTGGTCAACCCCGCTTCTTGCAAGGGGTGACGAACCTGTTGCTCGGCGGCTGCCGTCAGGCCAGGGCGATAATCGCCTTGATCGTCTAGATTCGCTCCGCTACAGACCACGGCAACACCGAGCTCGGCTAGCCGCGAAGTGATCTGGGAGTACAGCTCGGTTTTACAATGATAACAACGGCTCCCGTCATTCTGAAGATACGACGGATTCGCAAACTCCTGAGTCGCGATCATTTGATGGCGGATGCCGATCAACTGCGCAAGACGGATCGCATCGGCGATCTCGCTACGGGCAACGCTCGGACTATCCGCAGTCACCGCCACGGCTCGCTCGCCAAGAGCAATAAACGCTGCTTTGGCCACCACGGTACTGTCGATTCCGCCGCTGAAAGCGACCGCCACTGAGCCCAGCTGACGAACCATCGCCAGTAGGCGATCACGCTGTTCAAGCAGGGTGTTTCCCGACGGTACGGACATTGCATCCCCTAGAATTGGCTTCGACGAGTGTCGAAGAATTTACTATAACCGCTGCAAACACCGAATCTCAAGCGATGACCTCGGCCAGGATGACCAACCCCAGCCGTTTTTCCGATCACTTGGCCCGCTATGGGCCCTATGGAGCCGCCGAGCCTCCGTCCCTCGGAGCCGCGCGGTACTATTGTGCAACGTTGGCACGCGGGCACTACGAGAATTTCATCGTCGCCTCGGGGTTGTTGCCCCGCTGGCTGTTAAAGTACTACTACCCAGTGTATGCGTATTGCCGATGGGCCGACGATCTAGCCGATGAAACCGACAACCCCCAGCAGGCGCTTACGCTGCTTGCCTGGTGGCGTGAACAACTCGAACTCTGCTACACAGGTTGGCCGCGACATCCTGTGATGGTCGCTTTGTTGCCAACCATCAAGCGTTTTGCCATCCCCAAAGAACCTTTTTTAGCGTTGCTGATTGCCTTTGAGCAGGATCAGTACCAACGGCACTACGCCACCTTCGCAGAGCTCCTCACCTATTGTCACTATTCGGCAAACCCGGTGGGTGAGCTATTATTGTATTTGTTTGACGCACATACGCCCGAGAATGTGAAACTCGCCAATCACATCTGCACCGCATTGCAGCTGACCAACTTCTGGCAAGATGTGGCCCGAGATTATCGTATTGGCCGCGTCTATTTGCCTGAGCAAGACCGTCAGCAGATGGGCTACTCCGATGCAGATCTGCATGCCCAACGATGGACACCAGCCTTCGCCGCGCTCATGCGTCACGAGATCGAGCAAACCCGTGCACTGTTTGACGCAGGAGCAGCTCTAAGCCATCGCCTTCCCAACGCGTTTCGGGTGGATGTGGAGTTGTTTCGCCAAGGAGGCCTAGCCATCCTAAAAAAGATCGAGCAACTTGACTATAATGTCTGGCAGATGCGACCCAAATTGAGCAAATGGGAACAGGTCCGGCTGTTCCTGGGAGTGCTGGCCCGTCACCGCAACCCTTGGGGAGCCCCCGGATGATGCACACCCTACCATCTCCACGTGCCTATTCACTGGGCCAATCCCGCCGCTATTGCACACGGCTGGTCCATCGAAGCGGCAGTAATTTTACCTTTGCCTTCCACTTGTTGCCGCGCGAGCAAGCCCTGGCCATGGAAGCACTTTATGCCTTCCTCCGACTCACCGATGACCTCGCCGATGAGCCCGGGCCGGTCGAGGTCAAAGCCCAAAAGCTGTCCGCGTGGCGGGAGTTATTGCAGCGTACCGTCGAAGGGGAATCCCTGCATCCCATCCAACCAGCGTTACGAAGACTCTTACAGGATTTTGGTTTACCGGTCGAGTTGTTACATAAGGCGATTCATGGGGTGGGGATGGACCTCGAGCCCACCCCACTTCGGACCTTCGCGGAGCTCTATCGCTATTGTTACCACGTGGCGTCGGTGGTCGGGCTCGCCTGTATTCATGTTTGGGGGTATCGCGATCAGGCTGCTCAGCGGTACGCCGAGGCCACGGGAATCGCATTTCAGCTCACCAATATTCTGCGCGATTTGGGTGAGGACCTTCGCCGCGGACGGGTGTATCTCCCTCAGGAAGAGTTAGCCCAGTTTGATTGTGGTGCGGACTGCTGGGGCAAGCCCGAAGCGGTCGATCGCTTCCACGACTTGATGCGGTTTCAGGTCGCCCGGGCCCATGGTTACTATGATCAAGGTCGTATCCTAATCGAGCTGTTGCCACCCCCTGGACAAGCACTTTATCAAGTGATGTTCCGCACTTATCGGGGTCTGCTGGCCAAGATCGTCGAACGCAATTACGACGTCTTTAGCGAACGGGTTCGGTTGCGGCGGCGGCAAAAGCTACGGTTTCTGCTCGGAGCCCTCCCGGTCCGCTGGGGCTGGCACTCGAGCCTACTCCGTATTTAATTTGGTTCAATTGCCCACGCCACCCTGCCCCCAAGAGTCAAGGTCGCATGGCTTCACGTGTACTCATTCTCGGTGGCGGGCTCGCCGGACTAGCCGCTGCCTCCGCGCTCGCACCAGCGGGATATGCGGTGACCATTCTCGAAGCCCGGCAACGTCTCGGCGGCCGCGCTGGCTCGTTCCATGACACCGGCACTGGCGAACTGGTGGATGCGTGCCAGCATGTCAGTATGGGCTGTTGCACGAGCTTGGCCGACTTTTGTCGCCGGGTGGGCATCAGCCAGCTGTTCGCCCCGCAGCCCACCCTCTATTTCATGACCCCTGATCGACGGGTATCTCGCTTCGGCGCGGATCCCTTCCCCGCCCCATTCCATCTGAGCCGCGCGCTGGCCGGTGCCCACTACCTCAGCCCAGCCGACAAGCTGCGCATCGGCTGGGGCATGTTGGCTTTGCTTCAGGCTGGTCCTGACCACGATCCCCCTCTGGCCGACTGGCTGCGTCGCCATCGGCAGACCGAATCGACCATCCGTCGCTATTGGGCAGTGATCCTTACCAGTGCCCTCAATGAGTCGATTGATCGCCTTGGTCTACGTTATGCTCGCAAGGTCTTTGTGGATGGGTTCCTTCGCGATCAGCATGGCTATCGCGTCGAAATTCCCAAAGTTCCCCTTGGTGAGCTTTACGGCAGTGCTCTGGCCCCTTGGTTTGAACGTCAGGGCGTGCAAATCCGCACCAACGCGGGCGTCAAACAGCTTCATTGCTCGGATGGTCGGCTGACGTCAGTGGAATTACGCAATGGCGAACGCCTAACGGCTGATTTTGTCATTGCTGCGGTACCGTTTGATCGTCTTCTTGGATTGTTACCGCCTGCCATCGTCGAACGTGAGGAATACTTCGGCAAACTCCGTCAGCTTGAAACCTCGCCCATTACCAGCGTGCATCTCTGGTACGATCGCCCGGTGCTCAAGTGGCCGCATCTTGTGCTGGTCGACTGCCTAGGCCAATGGTTGTTCCGCCGCGAGGCAAGCTCGGCTGGGCATTACCTCCAGGTGGTAGTTAGTGCCGCGCGGGAATTCCGCTCGCGGGGTCATGCCGACGTCGAGGCGGCCATCATTGCCGAACTCACACAGTTACTGCCGGTCACCCGGGAAGCTCGGTTATTGCGTTCGCGGGTGGTCACCGAAGTCAAAGCAACCTTCTCCGCCTTGCCGGGTGTCGATGCCTTTCGGCCACATCAGCAGAGTCCGATCCACAACCTGGCGCTGGCTGGTGACTGGACGCAAACGGGCTGGCCGGCCACCATGGAGGGGGCTGTGCGCAGTGGCTATCTGGCCGCCGAGGTTGTGACGGGAAAAAACCATAAATAAGCTCCGCCAATTGCCGAAGGCAGGCTGGCCGGCTATCTTCTTGGCTGCCGGTGTCATGGGATGCCGGTAGCGCATCTTGCAACTACGAAGGAGAGAACCCCCATGCGTTCTGTCATGAGTTGTATCGTCCTGCTGGCCCTTGTGCCAGCAGCGACCGCCCAGGGCGACTGGAAGGTGATGTTTGATGGGAAAAGCCTCAAGGGCTGGAAGGCGAGCGAGAACAAGGATAGCTGGAAGGTGGAGGATGGGGCGATTGTGGCCGCGGGTCCTCGTAGCCACTTGTTTTATGTGGATGATGACAAGCCGTTTAAGAACTTTGAGTTCACCTGTGAGGTGATGACGAAGCCGCGCAGTAACTCGGGGATCTACATCCACACCAAGTATCAGGATGAGGGCTGGCCCAAGTTCGGCTACGAAGCCCAGGTCAACAACTCGGGTGGGGACCCGAAGAGAACGGGCTCCATTTACGCCGTCAAAAACACCACGACCGCTCCGGCCAAAGATAACGAGTGGTTTACCTACACCATCCGGGTCGAAGGCCAGAAAATCACCACGATGGTAAATGGCAAGACGGTCATTGAGTACGAGGAGCCGGTCGGCAAGAAACCTGGCAACGATTTCACCCGCAAGCTGGACCAGGGGACCTTTGCGCTACAGGCGCATGATCCCCAGAGCGTGGTCTACTACCGTAAGCTCAAAGTGCGGCGGCTGCCCTGAGCCGGGCTTACCCCGTGACCCGGAACTGCTATCTTGGGAAGGGAGTTGGTTTGCGAACAACCCCCTTTCCCCTTGGAGAATACAACATGGGAGCCAATCCATCAGGCGACCGCAAACGGCTACGTGACAAACGACGCAAACGCTACGAGCAGCGGCTTCAAATCGGTGCATTCGCTCCGAAACCAGAGCAGCCGCCCAAGCCACAGGCAGCAGAGTCCCCAGCACCCACTGCGGAGCAAACTGGCGAAGACGCCACCAAGGCGTAGCAGCCAAAGCAGTTCCCAGCCTCGCTACTCACACCGATACGTGAGTGCTAGTATGCTCTACGTGCTTCAAGGGCACTTGCTCGAGCACTCGGTCCAGAATTTCGAGCATCCTACTCGTTTGTGCTTGCGTGATACACAGCGGCGGACAGAAACGGATCCCCGCTTCGCCACAACCCAACAGTAGCAAGCCTTGGTGGAAGGCTGCTTGAATGAGCGCATCCCGGCCCTGTGGATCGACCCGCTCGGGGTGTTTCGCTTGGACGAAATCCACCGCAGTCATAAGGCCCAGGCCGCGGACGCGGTGTAATGCCGGGTGCTTGGCTTGAAGCCGCTGTAGACCGTCGCGCAGCTCTTGGCCGCGATGCTCGGCATTGGTGATATATTCGCGCTCGAGCAGATCGAGAGTCGCCAAGGCCGCGCGGCAGGCCACGGGGTTGCCGCCAAAGGTGCTGGCGTGGCTACCGGGTGGCCAGCTCATCACTTCCGCTTTGGCCACCATCGCTCCTAGCGGCAAACCACTGGCAATCCCCTTGGCCAGACAAACAATATCCGGTTCTACGCCAAAGTGTTCCACCGCATAGAGCTTTCCGGTCCGTCCCATCCCCGACTGCACTTCATCAACTACCATGAGGATGCCATGACGATCACACAGCTTGCGTAATGCCTGGAGAAAACCCGGCGGGGCAACGTAATAGCCGCCCTCGCCCTGGATGGCTTCGACAAAAATGGCGGCCACCTCATCCGGCGGGGCGGTGCGGGCCAAAAGGGTGCGCTCGACCTGCTCAAGACAAGGACAGCCAGTCAATGCAGTACAGCCAGCACAATCGCGCGGAAATGGAACATGATGGATGTCCGGCACTAGCGGCGAGAAGCCACGTCGATGCGTCAGTTTGGAGCCGGAAAGGGACATGGCTCCATAGGTTCGCCCATGGAATGCGCCAAAGAATGCCAGGACGCGGCTTCGACCCGTATGGTGGCGGGCGAGCTTCAGGGCGGCTTCGACCGACTCCGCACCACTGTTCGTGAAAAAGACCCGTTTCGGTGTGGCACCGGGTGCAGTGTTCGCCAGGCGCTCAGCCAGCTCAATCTGCGGGCGATAGTAGAAATCCGTCCCGGACATATGCAATAGCTGGCTGGCCTGGTCCTGGATCGCAGCCACCACCTCCGGATGGCAGTGCCCGGTCGCCGTCACCGCAATCCCGGCGGTAAAGTCCAGAAAGAGATTGCCATCCACATCGCGGATCACCGCCCCACTGCCTTGGTCAACCACGAGCGGATATTCGCGGGTATACGATGGAGAAAGATAGCGGTCATCGCGTTCCAGCCAGGCGCGGGCATTCGGTCCGGGAAGTTCGCCCTGGAGGTACGGAACCGGTTGATCATCAAAGCGCCACATCCACAGTCCCTCCTCAAAGGTCGGTCGTCAACCCCTGGGCCATTTTGATTTCGTTGCCATGATTGATGGTCCAGGAGGTTTTGTGCGTTACGGTCTCTATCAGTCCAGCAGCGGATGGATGACCATTGCCGCTCTTCTTGACGCCCCCAAACGGCAGGTGCACTTCCGCGCCGATACAGGGCAGATTGACATAGCCCATGCCATACTCACACTCATCCCGGATCAGCCGCATGGTTCGGTAATCTTCGGTAATGACCGCAAGCGATAGACCATAGTCGGTGTCGTTGTAGATCCGAATCGCATCCTCGAGCGTACGAAACGGGATCACCGCCACATGCGGCCCGAACACCTCTTCGCGGATACAACGAACACTCGGAGCATGCTCAATACGATAAACAAACGGACTCATGAAATAACCATGGGCATAGGCTCCCTCAATCAGCCGACCGCCCTCGATCAAGACTTCGGCCCGCTCTTGCCGCGCCAATTCGTTGTAGTTTTGCACTTTGTTGACGGCGTCCATGTTGATCAAAGGGCCGGTGAAGTTGCTAGGATCCAACGGATCCCCGAAGCGTAGGCGTTTCACGGTGGCCACAAATCGGTCTAAGAAACGATCGAGCATCGATTCGGCCACCAGAATACGTCCGGCCGAGACGCAACGCTGTCCGCTGGTCTTGAAACCACTCAGGACCGCAGCCGACACGGCCAGATCGAGTTGCGCATCGGCACAGACGATCACAGCGCTCTTGGAGCCCATCTCCGCGGCAACGATGCGATCGGCATGCTCGGCAGAGAGTTGCTGAATCCGTTGGCCGACCGCATAGCTCCCAGTGAACAGCACCACATTCACCTGCGAGGAGCGGACCAGTTGCTCACCGACCCCACCATCCCCATGGAGCAGATTGATCGTTCCTTCGGGGAATCCCGCCTCGGCGAACAGTTCCACGAGTCGCTGACCAATCCCAGGGGTGTCTTCGGACGGCTTGAAGATGGCGGTATTCCCCTCAAGCAAAGAAGGGCCAAGCATCCACAGCGGTACGGCAAAAGGAAAGTTCCATGGCGTAATCACGGCAACCACGCCCCATGGCTTGCGTCGAATAAACGCATCCTTCTCGGGGATCTCCGACGCCACGATTTCACCCGTTGGCATGCGTCCGCTGCCAAAGACGTATTGAACCATGTGCAGACCTTCGATCACCTCGGCTCGTGCTTCGGTGATCGATTTTCCACACTCACGCGACATGAGGGTACTCAAGGCCTCGACATCGCGTTGAATCAGTTGCGCAAGCCGATCAAAGCAGTCGGCCCGGTGAATGCGGCTGGTTCGCCGCCAGGCTGGGTAGGCGGCTCGGGCTACCTGGAGAGCACGGTCCACCTCGGCGGTAGTGGCCTGCGGAAACTGTCCAACAAGTTGTTGGTTTTGGGCAGGATTGAGGCTTTGAAAGCTCTCACCACTGCCATCCACCCACGTGCCGGCCAGGAAGTGCCGACCCGCGATCGGAGTAGGGCTCATGTGGATTCTCCATGACTGCAGATGGGGACGCTGGGGATGATGTCCGGTTGGGTGCGACAAATCGCTTGTCGATTGGGCCCGCGGATCTGTCGAGGCGGTGCCCCCATTGAGGATTGGACAAGTTGCGTGATGCTTCGATCAGCACGCAGAGTACACCTATTTTACCCCCGCGAGATGAGAAAAGGAACTTTTCCTTCACAATAAAGATCCATGAATGTATAGCGAAGATTCTTTTGCATCTACCGAATATCCGGATTAGCATGAGCTAGCGGCCGGTTTGGATCCAACATCAAGGAGAAAGCAGTATGTTGACACTTTCGGGCCAACAGGAGCGGTTCTGCGATGGCATCCATCGGCGTAACTTTCTCCAGCTTGGAGCGTTCGGCGTGGGCTTGAGCCTGGCCGATCTCCTGCGCCTCCGCGCCGCCACAGCCAACCAGAAGACGGGTGTCTCTGCTTCCCGAGCTCGCTCAGCAATCATGATTTTTCTCAGGGGCGGACCTTCGCACTTGGATATGTGGGATCTCAAGCCTGAGGCACCGGTTGAATTCCGCGGCGAATTCCAACCCATCCCGACCAATATCGCGGGAGTCCAGATCTGCGAACACTTTCCGCGGCAAGCGCAGATGTTTGACAAGCTGGCCGTGGTTCGCTCGCTGAGTTCGGTCAACGAACATTCCGATACGCTCGTGATGACCGGCTATCCCGACCGAGTCAACCGCACCGCCAAGCATCCTTCATTTGGCTCGGTGATTTCAAAATTGAGCCAAGATGCCCATGACGTACCGCCGTTCGTGTCACTTCGCGGTCTAAGTCGTGGCTGTGAGCCGGGTTACCTCGGTGTAGCCCACCGGGCTTTCACCACCTCGGGGCCGGGTCTGAAAAACCTCAAGCTTGCACGGGGCGTCGATCAACAGCGACTGAACACGCGGCAGGACCTCCTCAGCCGGTTCGACTCCCTACGTCGTGATGTGGACGCCAGCGGCACCATGGAAGGACTCGATGCCTTCTCCCAGCAGGCTTTTGACATGATCGCCTCCGGCACCGTTCGCCAGGCACTCGACCTCAAGCGTGAAGAACCGCGCAACCGCGACCGCTACAAGGGGCTCGACGCCTTCCTCACCGCGCGACGGCTGATCGAAGCAGGCGTCGGCTGTGTTACGCTCGCCTATGGCGGCTGGGACACGCATAATGGGAACTTCAAGAAGCTGCGCAAGCAGCTGCCCCAGCTGGATCGCGGCATCGCAAACCTCATTCAAGATCTGCATGACCGGGGTATGCAAGACGATGTCGTCACAGTGGTCTGGGGTGAGTTCGGTCGCACCCCCAAAGTGAACAACAACCAGGGCGGTCGCGATCATTGGGCCCCGGCAATGTCTGCCTTGGTCGCCGGAGGCGGACTGCAAATGGGCCAGGCCATCGGTGCCACTTCTGAGCGCGGTGAACGCCCGGTCGAGAGTCCCTACAAGGTGCAAAATCTGCTCAGCACCTTCTATCAGGCGATGGGCATTGACCCAGCGACCACCTTCCCAAATGAAAGCGGCCGACCCATGTATCTGCTGGACGATCGTGAACCGGTGCAGGAACTCCTTGGCTGAACCACGCCGCGGCTCGCCTGAATCTTCCGCATGCTCACACGGTCTAACTTGCTGGAAGCTGGCAACGTCCCAATGGGGCTTCTAGAATAGCGACAGTCTGAGTGGGTTGAAGTGAAGCAGGCGGACTAGCGGTCCGCATCAGAGCTTGAAGGAGAATAATCATGGCGAGTCCGAACGTTCACGAATTCACCACCGAAAATTGGCAACAAGAAGTGGTCTCCAGCGGTGACCCGGTGCTAGTCGATTTCTGGGCCCCCTGGTGTGGCCCGTGTCGTCAGCTGACCCCAATTATTGATCGCATCGCCGATCAGTATGCCGGCAAGGTCAAGGTGGGCAAGCTGAATGTGGATGAGAATCAGGATCTGGCCGTCAAGTACGATGTGACCACGATTCCTCGCGTGTTGATTTTCAAAGGCGGTGAGCAGCCGGTCGAACAAGTCGTTGGTCTGGTCCCCGAAAACCAACTCGCTGATATGCTCAATCGGCATCTGGGTGCCTAAGTCACTCCGATAATAAGGTCATGAGTTGGGCGGAAAATCGCCCAGCTCATTTTCATGCAATTCTCCGATTGATGCGCTTTAGTACCAGAACTCCATCCCAATGCTCACCCCCTGAGCCCAGAAATCGGCATCCGCATTCAGCACCGCGGGTCGCGCCTCACCGACGAGGGGTCCCGGCGGAATCTGCGAGGCATTGACCACCGTATCGATTTGATCCCCCGGCCGAACAACATTGCTGATGTACAAAAAGTTGTAGGCGACAAAGGCCCGCAACCGCCGGGCGAGCTGGAAGCCAATCTTGGCGGTAAGCTCTGGGATCACGGCAAACTCATTGGCCTCAAAGCGGCCGATGTTGGTCGGTTGTGCCAACAAACCGCCAACCAAATTGGTTGCCGGTCCCCCGGGGGGAATCACGGTGGTCTGCCCATCGATGGCTACCCTGCGTGTAACATTGCCGAAGGCAACTTTCCCAGTGAGGTCGAACCACGAGCAGGGGGTGACTTGAACGCGGCTATTGAGTCCCACCTGGCCACCGTGGAAATCGTTGTCAGTCGCAAACCGATCCATGACCATAAAGTTGGTACCTGGGGTAATCCCTGGAGAACCAGCTCCGACCAACAGGTTTTCGCGTATTTGCAACGACTCATCCAGATTGGCATATCGGTAGCCGAGGAGCCCATCGACCCGATACGCACAGCCACACCACAAGTTGCCCCGAAGGTTGGCATCGAAGCCATAAAGCGACAAGTCGGAATCCACCTCGACCGAGCCAGATACGACTCCTGGAAAAGCCACCAACTGGGCATCGGGCACTCCGCCGAAGGCGATCAACTGGGCGTCTGCAAGGTTCGTGGCTGCATTACTAAACGGGCGTGCGAGGATCGGCGTGCCGGTCGATGTAGCGCTGAATTGATCCATCTGGTCATCGAGAAAGAAAAAGCCGCCGTCAACCCCCAGCTTGCCGCAGTCATCGAGCCAGACACCCCCCACGACACGAAAGCCAGACTGAAAGTCATCATTGATCCGTGTATCACCATACAAGATGCTGGTGGTCGGCAAACCCAGTACCCCAGCCTGAGTGCGTGGCGTCCCAGGCGAACTCGTGGTCACTAACGCGGGGGTTCGTGCTCCAAGTGTGGTCCAGTAGAGCCACTCGCCACTCAGCCACACACGGCCCGGCGGTGGACAGGGGCAACAGTCCACGTTGCACGGCTCACACACGCTTGCTTGATTCAACGCGGCATACGGGGACGGCGCTTGTGTGAATGTCCTCGCCAGATCTTCCTGTGAGGCAATCTCCGCTGGGACCGGTGGCAGGATGACCGTGGAGCCATCCTCGAACATCCCATTTGGTGCTGCGTTCTCCGCGGGATTGGGCGAGAGGTTTCGTTGCTGACTTGGTAGAGCAAATGGATTGCTCTTACGTAGTGGCGAGGGCATTGACCCCGAATAGTCAGGCGGTGCCGCCGCTGGTTGCTTTGGCCGGACGGGGGTTGGGGCCGGCAATATCGGCCGACTTGGCTGAACTGCAGTCGGTGCTGGCAAACGCAACTCCTGCTTGGGCATCGCTGAGTGAACCGTTGAGGGATCCTGATGAAACGACGGTTGGTAATACGACGTTGCTCGCGGCCGAGTGCCACGCTTAGACGAACGGATCGGATGATACTGTGCCGAAGCCATCCAGGGATAGCACCATGCAAAGACGATCACGAGCATCAGGATGCGTAGCACGGGACTCCTCCTCACTTGCCCGGTTGACCGCTTGAATCCATTTCACCGGAACTATCCTTCATATCGGCAATCGCGCGGTCATCCATGAGTGAGGCTTTGGACGCGGAGAAATTGGCAATGTTGCTGAGCGACTGGGAAAGATGTGCGAACCCACAGTGGGAATCCGCTTAGCGTTGAAAACGTCGTACGCGTGTCGCGCCATCTTCCAGAGCAAAGTGATAACCGTCTGGGAAGGCCTCCGCAAACTCTTCTTGATGCGAAACGAGTAAGATGCAGTGCAGTTGCCCTTTGAGATTCTGCAGCTCTTGAATCATCCCCTGGCGGCCTTGACGGTCGAGGCAGCCAAAGCCTTCATCGATGATGACGGATTCAATCGGTCGATGCTGTTTGCTAGCGTACTGGCCAATCCCCACCGCCAATGCTACCGCCACACGAAATCGCTGGGAGCCACTCAAAAAGGTAACATTGATGGCACTGCCACCAGTTGCTCGGTTGTAGGCTTCCAGCTCTAAGGCTCGGTCGGCCCCCACACCTTCTTCGGAGCCCACCAGGCGTAAGGCCAGCTCACCGGCGGAGAGCCGATCCAGCACGGCATTGGCATAGTCGACGATTTGTCGCTCGGCTTGACGCACCAGATGCCGTTGCAAATAGTCTCGCCCCAGTAGCTGAGCGAGTAGCGCATAGAGCTTATGCTCACCCTCCACTTCGAGCAACTCGACGGATAATTGCTGGCTCTCTTCCTTACGACGCAACAGGTCACGCTGTGTGGCATAGGCTCCCTGGACGTCTTGTTCGCGATGCTGGGCCATACGAAGAGCCTCGTTCAGCTCGGCGTCGATGCGCTCGACGGGGCGACGGGCCGCTTCGGGAATCGCCTGAGCTTCGCCTTCGCGTTCAACAAGCTGCTGACGCAGATGCTCAATAATCCCAGAAGCCTGGCGAAGTTGTTCGAAGCGTTCGGCAATTTTGCTGGCGGTCAGTGCATCCCGTTCCTGCTTCCACTCCAGTTGTTGGCGAAGCCCCGCTCGGTCTAACACTTGCCGCCAGCCTTCCGGAAGAAGCTGGCGGGCCCACTCAATACTCGTCTCACTGTGTGAACGAGTGAGCTCTTGCCGGGCAAGCTCTGCTTGGACCTCGGCCTGTTGTTGGCGGAGCCTCGTCTGCGTCCGGGTGGATACATCGACCTCGCGCTCGACCTGGGCCAGGGTTTGCCGGCTGGCCTGGAGATTCTGTTGCAAGCTGCGTTCACGAGCTTGCAACTTCATGTGGTGCTGGCGAACCGCCCCAGGATCTTGCTTGGGTAGGTTTGCCTGCACCCTAGCAAGCGTTTGTCGCAATGTCTCCCGGCGGGCCTGTAAAGTCTGCCAGTGTTCATGGCGTTTTCGGGCTTGCTTCAGCTGTTGCTGGAGGGTTTCTTGCTCGGCGATTGCGAGCCGTTGTTGCTCCAGATCCTCCGAAGTCGGGAAGACGGTGCGTGACCAGTCGATGCGGGTTTGCGGAGCGATCTTTTTTCGAATTTCCTCGGGTACTTCCAGATAGATCTGTCGACATTCGCGAGCATGGCGATCGCAATCCTTGCCAGACTGTTCTCGTTGGTGCCGGGCGGTAAGATAGGCCTCGCGTAGCCGCGTCAGCTCGGACGCACTCTGCTCGACTGCCAAGCGCAGCTGATCCACCTGGGTACGGATTCCGGCTAGCTGTTGGCAAAGCCGCTCATGCTGAGCGTGGGCTTGGTCGAGTTCGTGCTGTCGGCGTTGCCGTTCCTCCGCCAGATGCCCTGGGGTCAGCGTTTGACCACACTGACGACAGCGTTTCTGCCCAGACAGCTGGTCGATCTCCTGACGGGCGGTCTGCGCCTGTTGCCAAAGGGTGCGTGCTTCGGTGACCTGTTGCAGGAGCCGATCCTGCTCATGAATCACCCGGTCAAGCCCCAGCTTGAGCGGGTCATGGCGGGTTCGGTGTTCCTCCCCCTGTTGGCGCACCAGTGATTCCTGAGCCTCCGCCGCGATGGAACGCTGCGCTGCATCGCGTAGGCGATCTCGTTCCCGAGCAAAGCGTTCGAGCGCCGAGACTTGCTGGGCGGCTGCTTGGCAAGCATCCAATTGGGCCTGCAGCCGACCAGCCTGTTCGGGAACATCTGGGAGGAAGGCGCTAAGCTCCTGTTCCACCGCTGCGAACTGGGTTTGATGCTCCTCCAGCAAGTGCAGCTGGGTAAGGATCCCCTGGAGTTCCCGCAGTTCCACTCCGACATAGTGCAACTCCCGTTCATCTTGCTCACGCTGCCGGTGAAGGATCTCCCTCTGTTCGCGGGCCTGTTCAAGCGTGTGATCCAACGTTTGCTGTTGCAATTGGAGTTGCCCTTGTTGCTCCACCAGTTGCGCAGTCGTTCGCTCCGACTCAGCCATCCGTGTCCGCTCTGACAAGATGGTGTCGATGTGCGGCAACACGGCATTTAACTCTTGCCAACGACGATGGTCGCGTTCAAGGGCGCTACGATTGCGGAGCAATTGTTCGGTGGCACCAAGTCGTTGCTGCAGTTCGGCCAGGCGTTGCTGATGCTCTCGCCATTGCTTCGCCTGATACTGCTGCTGCTTGAGCGCATCGACGTGTTCCTGGGCAAGCTGACGCGCGGTGCTCACCTCTCGGATCCGAAGCGCGGCCTCGGCCAGTTGTGTCTCGCTGACCTCTTCGATCAAACCAAACCGCTTCTGCAGCTCGTCTAATCGGGCTCTGTAGACCTTACGAAGGTCATCAGACTTCTGATGCAGCTGCTGATATCGTTCGAGATCGACAATGCTGGCTAGCACCTCGGCCCGACCACTCGGCTTGGAGTCCAGTAGCTTTTCCGCTTTGCCCTGGAGGAGAAGCACCGAAGAGGTGAAGGTCTCGTAGTTGAGACCCAGATGATCGCGAATCCAAGCTTCGAAGTCGACTTTACGGTTGGTGTCCGGAATCGGCACCCAGTGGCCCTTACCATTGCCATCAACGGACTCCCAGGCGTAGAGTTGCTGACTACCCGTGGCAGAGCCGGTACGGTTCCGCTTAAGCGTCCGCCGAGCCTGATACAGGCTGCCATCTAAGCGAAAGTCAAACTCCACGCGTAGCCCTGTGGCGTTTTTGTTGATCAATTCGTGGGCCTGTTGAGAACCGCCACGGTGATGGCCAAACAGGGCGTAGGTGATGGCATCAAAGACCGTCGACTTGCCGCTGCCGTTTTCGCCCGCCAGCATCCACAGCTGGGCATCGTCGAAGCGGACTTCTTGTTCGTCCTGGTAGCTGAGAAAGCCGACCAGCTTAACCCGAACTGGGATCACCGCTCCATTTCCTCCATCAAGCGTTCGGCCCGCTGGAGTAGCGCAGCCTGTTCTTCTTCGCTATGTTGCATAAGCTCCTGGCGTAAATATTCGGAAACCGTCTCCCGAAAGCTTTTGGTGCGCGTCGGGCTGACGACTAGGCTGCCTTGCAAGGCACTCCGCTCGACCCAGTCACGTGCGTACCAGCGTGGAAAGATCGACTCTAGCTCGTGTAAGCATTGCTCCAGGTTGTCAACACCCGCGGTGTAGGTCAGATGGAGATTGACCAGGTCTTCCTGAGCGTTAGGATACTCCGCGGACAGGCGAGGAATGTCCACCTCCGGGTTGCGAACCGACACCTCGTAAATCGGCGTGGCTGGCAACGGTCGCACTTCGGGTTCGCCGACCCGACCCTGTGGCCCCACTTCAACAATCACCACGCCCTTGGTATCGTCCTTTTCCCCTAAATCAAGTCGTTCGATACTCCCGGAATAGCGCAAATGGCTTTGCCCCAGCAGCGCTTGGGGGCGGTGGATATGGCCGAGTGCGACGTAGTCGAACTCGCTCGCAAACATGCTCGCATCCACCAAAACATCGTCTTCCTCACGGATGCGGAACAAGGGGTTGGCCAGCGAGGCTCCCCGGACATGGATATGGGCGCTGAGCACCGTCGGGATGGTCGCGTCGAAGCGAGAATGGTGTCGCAATGTCGCCAGCCAGTCCGTATAGGCAGCCTGCAGATACCGATTTTTCTCCTCCACACTGGTGTATTTCTGACGGTTCTCTTCGCGAAGGTAATGCATTGGCGTTGGATAGGGCATCAGCAAGAACTGGACTGGATAGCCCTGCTGCCGATCCGGCAGACGAAGCAAGGTTGGTTCGGTGGCCAGGTAGAAACGGCCCGTAGGCACCAAATCTCCTGGAGAGCTTGGGAGTGGGGCGGCCAAGTTCATGGCGTGGGCCAAGATCTGACAAAAGTTTTCGTTGTCGTGGTTCCCGGTCAGGGTCAGTACAGTCCCTCCGGACTGGAGAAAATCGTGAAATACGCTTCGCCAATGTTGGATTGAGTTGCGCAGGTTATCCGGGCGAGCTAACTCACTAAACAAATCGCCTGCGACGAGCAGCACGTCAATCTGATCCTCGGTGCAACAGGCGGCCACCCGCTCCACCCCTCGTTGCAGATCCTGGGTACGGTCAATGCGACCCAGTCGGTCGCCGAGGTGCCAGTCGGCGGTGTGAAGGATGCGCATCGTGGTATTCTACCCTGGCTGGTGGACAGCACTGAATGTCGGTAAGTCGTGGCATCGGACCCGGACAGGAAAATGGATTGTAGCTTTTGTCACAGACTCTCGGGATCGTCAGGGTGAAATGCCCCGCTTGGCCCTCTGCCTTTAGTTACTTTGGTGTGGTACAACGGCATAATGATTGAAGTCATCCAGCTTACCAAGGCGTTTCGAGATCCTCGGCGTGGGACCGTTCAGGCGGTGGATCGGGTGTCCTTTACCGCCGAACCCGGCGAGATCTTTGGCCTGCTCGGCCCGAACGGCGCTGGCAAGACGACCACCTTACGCATGCTCTGCACGGTGTTGCGGCCGACGGCCGGGGTCGCTCGGGTCGCCGGCTTCGACATTGTGGAGCAAGCCGCCGAGGTCCGTAAACATATCGGCTTTCTGTCGGCTAATACCGGCGTTTATGACCGCATGACCGCCTGGGAGATGGTACGGTACTACGGCTTACTCAACCAAATGGAGCCCGACCGACTGCAGCAGCGGATGGAAGAGTTGTTCGACGCCTTGCAAATGAATGACTTCCGCGACACTCTGGGCGTGAAAATGAGCACGGGCATGAAACAGAAGGTATCCATCGCCCGCGCCTTGATCCATGATCCGCCTGTCTTGATCTTTGATGAACCGACCAATGGGCTGGATGTCCTGGTCCAGCGTGCGGTCCTGGATTCGATCGCCCAGCTCAGCGGCCAAGGTAAATGTATCTTATTCTCTACGCACATCATGCGTGAGGTCGAGAAGCTGTGCTCCCGCGTGGCCATCATGCATCGCGGACGGGTCCTGGTTGCCGGTAACCTTGAGGAACTCCGTGATAAATATCAAGAACCAGACCTGGAGGAATTGTTTTTCCGGCTGGTATCGGAGTAATCCGGTCGGCCATCGGAGGATGCTCCACAATGTTGGAATCCCGGCGGTACTTTATCAAAGAACACGTCACCGTTCTTCGGACCTACGACACCTATGACATCTTTGACGCGGACTCCGGACATCTGATCGGCATGGCCCGCGAGTCGATCAGTGGACTGGTCGCTGCGTTGCGCTGGGTCATCGGCAAAAATCTCATGCCCACGACCGTCGAGGTGCGGAGCAAACCCGAGGATCGACTGATCTTCCGGATCCGCCGTGGTATTCACTTTTTGAAGGCTACGGTGGAGGTCGAGGACGGCGACGGACAAAAGATTGGCTACTTCCGCAGCAAGCTGTTCACATTCTCCGGAGGTTTTCAGGTCTACACCGTCGACGCCGAGTTACTCGCCGAGGTGAAGGGGACGTTGCTGGGCTTTCACTATCGCTTTGTCACCCCGGAAGGGGCCGAACTCGGAGAGGTCAGCAAGCAATTCGAAGGGTTGGGCAAAGAGTTGTTCACCTCCGCCGACTCGTACCTGCTGCGAATCCGGGAGGAGCTGCAGCAACAACCGGTGGCCAAGATTCTATTACTAGCCGCAGCGCTCGCCATCGATATCGTCTTCAAGGAGCACAATTAATTCGATGGGCCAAAGCCCTGGCCCACCTCTTCCGCCCGTCGCGAGGCCGGTGCCGTGCAGCAGATGATTACCCTGGTGACGTTTGTCTTGTTTACCGGCCTGGTCGGTCTGTTGACCTGGCGAATCACCCGGCGGCAGCGTCTTGACACTTCCGAAGGCTACTTCTTGGCCGGCCGTTCCCTGACCGCAGGCTTTATCGCTGGGTCGCTGCTGCTAACCAACTTATCAACCGAGCAACTGGTCGGCCTCAACGCCGATGCCTACAAGGATGGGCTGAGTGTGATGGCCTGGGAGGTGATCGCCGGGCTGTCCCTCGTGGTGATGGCGTTGTATTTCCTCCCCAAGTACCTTCGTAGCGGGATCACCACCATCCCCGAATTCTTGGAACAGCGCTACGATGGCATCACCCGGGTGCTTACGACGCTGCTGTTCATCGTCGCCTACGCCGGGATCTTGCTGCCGATGATCCTCTACACTGGTGCCACCGGACTTGAGGGAATCTTGGACCTGCCCGAGCTCACCGGAATCCGCTCGTACTCCGCCATTATCTGGTTGGCGGTCTGGTTCATCGGCATCATCGGCTCGATCTATGCCATTTTCGGGGGCCTGCGTACCGTGGCCGTGTCGGACACTTTGAACGGCTTTGGCTTGCTCGTCGGCGGCTTCCTGATCACCTATCTCGGGCTCCAGGCCGTCAGCGATGAGGGGGTCTTCGCAGCATTGACGGAGTTGCGGACAGCACACCCCGAGAAGTTTAACTCGCTGGGCCGCCCCGACCAGTCCGTCCCGTTTTCCACGCTGTTCACCGGGGTACTGTTGATCAACCTGTTCTACTGGACCACAAATCAACAGATCATTCAGCGTACCTTTGGAGCCAGTAGTCTTGCTGAGGGGCAAAAGGGAGTCCTGCTCGCTGGTCTGTTCAAGATTCTGGCTCCACTCATTCTGGTGCTGCCGGGGATCATCGCCTTTTATCTCGCACAACAAGGACGCATCGATTTGACCGTCGACGGCGAAGTGAAGACCGCTCGAGCATATGGTCAACTTGTCGACTTGGTGCTGCCCGCGCCGCTCAGAGGGTTTTTCGCCGCGGTGCTGGTCGGAGCCATCCTCAGCTCGTTCAACTCCGCGTTAAACTCGACCGCAACCCTGTTTAGTCTTGGCGTCTACAAAGCGATGCTCCACCCCGACGCCACCGATGCTCAGGTGATCCGCTCGGGCAAGATCGCCGGCGCGGTGGTGGCCGTCATCGCCATGACCTTGGCACCACTGCTGATCGGCCAAGAAAGTATCTTCCAGTACCTGCAGAGTATGAATGGGATCTACTTCATCCCGATTTTTGCGGTTGTCTTGGTAGGGATGTTATTCCCAAGAGTCCCGGCCCCAGCTGCCTGGCTGGCCCTGACCCTCGGGCCGATCAGCATCATTCTGGGTTACTTTGTCCCGCCATTCACCGATTGGGTCAGTTCCATCAACGGTTTTCACTTTCTGGCTCTTGTCTTCGTGAGCCTGGTACTATTGATGCTTGGCATCGGACTGTTTGCCCCGCTACCCACCCCTTGGAAACAGACCGTCACCGATGTCATCGACCTGACCCCATGGCGGTGGGCCTGGCCGGTGGGTCTGGGGCTTACCGCCGTCGTCATTTTGATCTATGCCTACTTCGCCGAGCCTACTTAGGGTTGCTAGCGTTCAGCGCTTTTTCCGTAAATTGACCCGAATGAGCTGTTTGGCGTCGCGGGCATACACCTGGCCATCGCTGAAAGCAAACGCGGCCCGTGTCGTGGTCGATAGGATCGGTGCACGAGCTCGTTCGCGATACGCTTCTGGGGTTGCTGTAAACACCACGAGTTCGCCCTGCTCGGTCAGGGCCAGGAACTGGTCGCCAACCTTGACCAGAGTGGCACAACCGAAGCCTGGCTGGGCCCACAGGCGTGCTCCGGTATTCCAGTCGACGCAGGCCAGTTCCGCCCCTGCTTCCTGGCGGCCATGGATGCCATACAGATGGCCCTTGTGCAGCACGGGCGTATTGTAGTGGTTGGTCATCACAGCGTCGCTCTCCCAGACCGGGGTGACGTCCTTCTCGCCGACTTGTAACAGGATCGCCCCGGTCTGGTAGGCAACTGAAAGAAACACCCGATCATCTCGAACCAGCGGTGTCGCTGCACTGACCGAGGTGCGAGTTCGTGGCCGCCAGCGGCGTTGGTAGTGCACTTGGCCGGTTGCAGGGTCAAGAACCACCAACCCACGTCGGGTAAGAAACACCGCGGATTGCTTACCCTGGATCGTGGCCAGCACCGGGGAAGCATAGCTCGCAGCATCCTCGGTGGCCTTCCAAAGTTCTTTGCCCGTGCGGGCATCCAAGGCAACAATCCCTGCCCCTTTGCCACCCACATTCATCAACAAGCGATTGTCGACACATAGCGGCGAACTGCCGACGCCGAAAAAACCTTTGTCCACTTGATAATCACGGAGGATGTTGTGTGCCCAGAGTTTTTTGCCGGTTTTGGCTTCGAGCGCATGCAGATCGCCAGCCGCCCCTAGCGTGTAAATCCGCCCGTTGGCGATCAGGGGCGTGGCACGTGGCCCCTCATCGAAACCAAACGAATCGATGTACTTTGTCGAATAGCGAAACTTCCAGCGGCTTTGACCCGTCGCTGGGTCCAGCGCTTCGACCATTTCCTCACGGCCCTGACGATGAAATAGAATGAGCTGGTCATCGGCAATCACCGGCCCGCTAAAGCCTTCCCCGACCGAACGTCGCCACACCACCTTGGGGCCCTCCGAGGGCCAGTCGACAGCGAGTTCGCTTTCCTGGGCAATGCCATTCCGCTTTGGCCCGAGAAAGCCTGGCCAATCGGCAGCCACAAGTCCTACCAACAGCATCGGTATGCTAGCGACTCGGACAATCCAGCTGTGCATCAATTCCTCGCGGTTGATCAACTCAATA
The DNA here is from genome assembly GCA_964410665.1 of uncultured Alcaligenaceae bacterium. Classification (GTDB taxonomy): domain Bacteria; phylum Planctomycetota; class Planctomycetia; order Gemmatales; family Gemmataceae; genus CAYPIE01. The sequence goes on along the minus strand of CAYPIE010000009.1, from coordinate 78,621 downwards.
AGCTAAACTAACCCTCAAAGAGGGAACCTTGAACGGCGATTTGCTTTACTTATAATAATGAATTTGTGCTCTCGGGAAGAGGACGCGAAGACTTCCGCAATATTATGGTAGGTTTTTGCCCCAGCTACACTGGTCCTTGGGTCCAGGTTCTTGCCCCACATGGGGTCGACCGGGGGAGAACCGCGTGATTCAGTATCGTCGCTTCCGCAATCAGGACCCCCCCGCGTTGGCGGAGATCTGGAACGCCGCGATGAGTCAGCGTGGCGCTTATCCCCTGCGAAACGCGGCCTTACTGGAACGCTATCTGTTCTGTAAGCCCTATTTCCATCCTGATGCTCTGACCATCGCCGTGGTCAATCGCCACCCGGTTGGCTTTTCACTGGCCGGATTTGCTGCCAATGAAGCGGAGACCGGACTCAATCGCCGGATCGGCGTCACGTGTTTCATCGTCGTTCATCCCAGCTACCAGGAGCAAGGGATCGGCTCGGAACTGCTGTTTCGAGCCGAAGGGTATCTACTCCACCACGGCGCTCGCTTGCTGTATGCGGGTGGCTTGGCACCCCATAGTCCCTATGGCTTTGGTCTCTACGGCGGCAGCAACTCCCCAGGCTTTCTCAATAGTGACTTCGCCGCGGCCCCCTTTTTGGAATCCCATGGCTATCTCGGACTGAGTACGACCTTGGTGTTCCAACGGCAGCTCCACACGCCGATCAATGTCGTGGACAACCGCTTTGGGCATCTTCGCCGGAATCTGGAATTGCAATCGTTGCTGTTCGGCCCTTTGGGCTCCTGGTGGCAACAGTGTGTGATGAGTTGGGTAGAACCCCGAGAATTTCGCCTGGTGGAACGCCGGACCAACATCCCAGTCGCCCGCTGTTTGGTCTGGGAGATGGAGGGCTATAACAGCCGCTGGAACGCCGTTCCCGTCGGCATCCTGGACGTCCAGGTTCGGCCCGACCGTCAGGGCCACGGGGTCGGCAAGTTCCTCATCGCCCAAACGCTGAAAACCCTCCAGGAAGAGTTCGTCGGCTTGGTCGAAACCCAGGTCCCAGAACGGAACGCCGCGGCAGTCAGCTTGTTTCGCTCGCTTGGCTTTCAAACCGTGGATGTAGGCCGGACCTATCGCAAAGACGACTCCGGTGATACCGTCCCGATCGAAAACCTCCGCGGCTAAGTCCCCGCCCATTGCTTCCGTATCAGGCCAAACCTTCACGCACCATTTCAACTCCCTGCGGCTTCCCAACGATGTTGGCATCGCTCACGGCGATCACCATTCGTATTGCTCTGTCATACGTACTTCGTATACTTTAAGTCAGTAAAACAAAGTAAAGAAAATTGGCAGGTTCGACGTACCCATGGACCTCCGTTGGTCAGGCTGGAAGCGCATCCTAGAGTCCCCCGCGAGTAGTTTAGCAGGGGCTGGCCTTGCGGCCTTGTTGTGCGGGCTGTTTTTGGCCCCGCTGGGTCTGCTGCTGGCCGCACTGCTGCTGGTCGCATTGCTGGTTGGTTTCGTGTGGCCTTGGCTGAGCGTGCGAAGTTTGGCTGCGGAGCTTCAGTACACGGTCGAGCGCTGCCGTGAGGGAGAGCCGATCGAAGTACGCTTGCTTCTGGTCAACCGGCTGCCGTTGCCGGCTTGGGGTGTTTCACTCATCGACGTGGATTCTGCTCAGGCGGAACCATGCCTGAGTTTGCGGATGGTCCCAGGGTGGCGTGCCGTGCAAGCCACCTGGAAATGGACACCGGGATGTCGTGGCCGCTATCCCCGTCGACCGTTCCGCCTCGTCACCGGGTTTCCCTTTGGCCTCTGGCACGCCCAACGCGAGCTCGCTTGTTCCAGTCCCTTGATCGTTTGGCCGCGAATCTATCCGGTTGCGGCCTGTCCGGAGTTTATGGATGGCCAGGGGCTTGTCGGTAATGTGCCGCGGGCACGCAGTGGTCACCAAGGGGAGAGTCAGGGGGTTCGTCCCTACCGTCGTGGCGATTCGCCGCGGCGTATTCATTGGGCGCAGACCGCACGTCAGGAGCGCTTGATTGTCCAAGACTTGCAAGTGCTGGCCCAACCTACGGTTCGTTTGGTACTGGATACCTGCCCAGACCATCATGTCGGCCACGGCAGCGATGCCAGTCTGGAATGGGCCATCCGCGTGGCCGCCAGCCTGGCCTGTGGATGGCAGCGTCAAGGTGTAGCGGTGGACTTGCTGCTCGGGGATCGTCCGGTTCCGCTTGGCCCGGGTCATGCTGGGGTGAGGCAGTACCTCGATGCGCTGGCCTGCTACCAGCCAGATGCACGACCTCGGCGAGCCGAAGCCTGGCGTGGCGTAGCGCACGCTTGTGTAGTCGTCACCACCGATCGAGCCACCGAACCACTGGGCTGGCCTGAGGACGCTCATTGGGTAGTGCTGCATTCTTGCGCCTTTGATCGGGGGGCGACCTCCTCAGCAGGGCTATCACCAAGACACTGGCTCGATTTCGAGACGATCGAGGAAATTCCCGCCCGCCTGAGGAATCCACGAAAGGAGACCCGCCGTGGTGCATAGTACCGCTCGTGGCAACCAGGCGTGGATGATCGGGTTGATCGGTATGGCCAGCCTGGGCTTGGAACTGAGTCTTCTACCCGCGGGTACCTCCATCTGGCGTAGCCTGTTGCCCACCTGCGGGGTGCTAGGCTTGGGACTGTTCTTGAGCAGGCTCCTGCCCAAGCAACCGCCGTTGGGCCTTCGTGGCACTATCCTGCTCTGGATGTTCGTATTGCTACCCTGGTTCCTGGAGCCGATCGATCGCGAGTGGAGGGGGATCGGCTTGCCGAACGAAGTCCTGGGCATCCTGGCGTTACGCAACGCCGGTATTGCCCTAGCAGTCACGCCGGGGCGTCCCCGCTGGTGGCAGCTGGCTGGCATCACCAGCGTGTTTTTACTGTTGTTTGCCATGTGTTTGGGCAGCCGTCCAGGACTCCTGGTGGTCCTCGGGTTGTATGCCGTCACCGGAGTATTTGCGCTCGGCTGGCGTTACTGGTCCTCGCTCGGAACGTTCGCCCCGCTCACCCGATTGGAGCGGCCTCGGACCGGCAGGCTTGCCTTACCCCGTCGCTATCCTTGGCTGATCGGCCTGCTCGCGCTTGTGTTGTTCGCCGGATCGGCTGCCTGCTGGGCGTTCGCACCCAATCAACTGCTCGCCCCACTCGGAGAATGGCTGCCGACCTCGGGCGGGACCGGCGAATTTGACCCTTTTTCGCGTGGGGGCGTCAATGATGGGGACGCCGAAGCGGCTGGGAATAACCCAACCAGCACGGGTTTCGTCGAGACGGATCTCTTTCTCGACTCACCCTTACCAAGTCTGTACGACATGTTTTCCGATCTGTTGGGCGAGCCTTTTCGACCCCAGGACCAACAGCGCTCGGTTGCCCTGTCCGCCCGCTCGGAGACTCGCGATCCCGAACAGGCAGCGCGCAACCGCCGCCCAGATCGGGCCATGAGTACCGCCCGACAACGCCCCGCCCAGCCGCGCCGGCCCCGTGATCAGACGGCCCGCGCCATATTCGAGGTTCAAGGCCGCACCCCAGTACACATTCGGGTGGCTGCTTACGATCAGTTCGACGGGATCTCCTGGCAAGAAGGTACGTTCCTCGTCTGCGACTGTCTGCCCCGACCGGATCCACCTGGCGACTGGCTGCGGATCCTCCGCCAGATGCCAGTGGACTACTTGAGCGATGTGGAAGCCCATCAGTTCAAAATCGTCGAACCAAAAGGGACCTTGGTGCCAACGCCGACCTTGCTACATCGTTTCTACATTCGTTATGTCAACAAGCCAGACTTCTTCCGTTGGGCCCAGCCGGAGATTGTGCGCATGATCCGTGATCTGCCCGATGGCATCACGATCCACACAGAGGCTGCCTGTTTGGATCCCCAACGGCTCGACCAGCTTTCCTTCCGACCCAACAGCCAACGTCTTGGCCCCCATCATCAGCTGCCAAAGCCCGCCCATACCGCAGAACTCGCGACCCTGGCCCAGGCCTGGACCAAACACGTCCCGACTGGCTGGCCACAAATCGAAGCCATCCGAAAGCGTCTGCAAACCACCTATCAGTTTGACAACGCCTACACCGTTCCCGAGGAGTGTACCAACACCGTCGCCCACTTCTTGCTACGGAGCCGGCGTGGGCCGGACTATCTGTTTGCCTCCTCCGCCGCGGTGTTGCTACGCCACCTGGGTTATTCGGCGCGGCTCGTCAGTGGGTTCTACGCCGCCCCCGAAGACTACGACCCGGCGACCGATCACACCCCGGTCACGCGCGATGACTTGCACTTTTGGGCCGAAGTCCAGCTTCCTGGTGGGATCTGGGTCCCGGTCGAGTCCACCCCAGGATATGCCGTACGCAAGCCACCGTTGAGCTTCTGGGAACGCCTGCTGTCGGGACTGCGAGTGCTTGCCCGATCGGCGCTTCACCATGCCCTGGTGCTTGGGATTTGCGTTGTGCTATTGGGAGTCGGAGTCGTCTGGCGGCGTGACCTGTGGGATGCGCTGCATGTTTGCTACTGGAACTGGAATCATGCGCAGGAGCGGGAGCGGATTCGTGCCGCGATGCGGCTACTCGAGCAGCGCTCCCGTTGGGCAGGACGCGCCCGGCCCGATGGCATGACACCCCGAGCCTGGCTCGATCAGCTGAGGGTTCACAGTCCTCCCGACACCCAACAGATGCTTGGCCAGTTTTCGGAGATGTTGACCTGGGCAAGTTACGCCCCCGGTGGTATCGATCCATCTGCTGGCACCAGCCAGGCGATCTGTGCGGCGACATTACGGGCTTGGCCCTGGCGGCGTTTCTGCCAGTTACCGCCCCTGACGTTGAGCTGTGCATCATGACCACCACCACCTTGCCCGATGACCTGCTGAACCGGCTACGGACGCCGCTAAACACCGCCTTGCGTGGCAAATCTGCGGTGATCGAGTTGGTCTTGGCCGGGCTGTTGGCCCGCGGTCACCTGCTCATCGAAGATGTGCCGGGGCTGGGCAAGACTACCCTCGCCAAGGCACTGGCGCGGACCGTGGGTGGCCAGTATGCCCGCGTGCAGTGTACCCCAGACCTTCTGCCCACCGACATCACCGGGTTTAATGTGTTTAACCAACAAACCCGGGCCTTTGAATTCCTCCCCGGGCCGGTGTTCGCCGACATCCTTCTCGCTGATGAGATCAACCGGGCCACCCCTCGCACCCAGTCCGCTCTGCTGGAGGCCATGGCCGAACGCCAGGTTACCGTCGATACCCAGCATTACGATCTGTCCAAGTGTTTTCTCGTGATTGCCACGCAAAATCCCATCGAGCATCATGGCACCTATCCCTTACCCGAAGCGCAACTCGATCGCTTTGCCATGAAGCTCCGCATCGGCTACCCCGAGCGGAGCCATGAAATCGCCATGCTCGGCCATGCCCTGGGTGAGGTAAGTGCGAATGGCGAACAGCCAGCGGTTCTTACCCCCGAGCAACTCGTGCAGTTGCAACAACAGGTTGCCGCGGTGGGCGTGGCGGAGTTAGTGCGTGGCTACCTGGTCGACCTTGCTGCGGTCACCCGCGAACATCCACAGGTCCCCCGGGGACTGAGTCCACGCGGGGTATTAACCTGGCAGCGCGTGGCCCAAGCGTGGGCGTATCTGCAAGGACGTAACTTTGTCACGCCCGATGACATTCAAATGGTCGCCCTGCCGGTCTTGGAAGTTCGCCTTGGATTCGAAACAAGTGAGGCCAAGCCGATCGTCGACACGATTCTGGCCGCGATCCCGGTCCCTTGCTAGGCTATTTTGGAGCCGTTTGTCATGTCAGAAACCGCATTCTGGAGCGTGGTGGTCCGCTCCGGGCAAGCTCTGATCGAGGCATCACCGACCCTGGTGTGCGGCTTGCTCGTAGCTGCCGTTTTTCGCCGAATGATGGGTGCACAGGGCGTGCGTCGCTTGTTTGGTAGCTCGGGCTTGGGTGGGCTCGGTCGGGCCTGGGGCTTCGGGATGCTCCTGCCCGTCTGTTCACTGGGCGTCATCCCGGTGGCGGTTGCCATGCGTCGTAGTGGCGTCCGTGGCGGCACGATTCTGGCCTTTATACTGGCCGCACCACTCCTCAATCCCATCTCGTTTCTGTATGGGCTCACCCTCTCTGATCCGATTGTGATCATTAGCTTTGCCTCGGGCTCCTTATTGCTATCGTTGCTAGCGGGCTGGCTCTGGGACATGTGGTCCCCAGCGGCTTCAGGCCAGAACGAAACCGCCTACGACGAACCCATGCCCGCCCCGGGCCCCAAACGCTTGCTCGCCGTCTTTGTGGAGATGGCTCGGTTGGCAACCAGTTCGCTCTGGCTCTATTGGGGAATTGGAGCGTTGGGATCCGGTTTACTCGCTGGAGTGTTGTCCAAAGGATCGCTCCAGACGGAGATGTCCCACGCCGACCCATGGGCTCCCTTGATCATGACCGGGGTGGCCTTCCCGGCCTACGATACGCCGCTGGCTGGCATGATGAAACTTGGATTAATGTTTGATCACGGCAACTCGGTAGGGGCGGCGTTTGTCTTGTTCGTGCTAGGCATCGGGATGAACCTGGGATTACTGGCCTGGGTGTTTCGCACGTTTGCGAACTGGCGTCTGGTCCCCTGGAGCATGGGCCTGGTGACTTTGGTGATCGGGCTTGGCTATTTGGCCGAGCCGGCGCTGTATCGAGCCGCGGTCGAAATTACACATACACATGCATTCGATGATTACTCCAGCCCGTTTCCTGCGGTGGGATCGGTGCCCCTCGAGGCCATTGAGCGGGCCCTGCGCCAACCACTGGAGATTATGGAACCAGTGGCCCTGGCGGCACTGGGTTTATTGCTCCTTGCAGGGGTGATCAGCCGCTTCCTCGTAAGGCGGTATTCGCTGGATGCTTGGCTGACCCGACAACCCCAGTCGCCTGCAGCAACGGATGCCGCTGCCCCATGGTGGAACCGGGCAGTTCCCGGACCCGTGCTAGGGCTGGTCGCCCTGCTCGGGTTAATCCTCTTCAGCGTGGCCGGTGCCTACATCTACTACCCGCCGCCAGCTCAGGTGTTTAGCCAAATGGGGCGGATCAAGGCGGATGTCTTTACCGCCCTAGCAGCTGCCGACCGGGATCCCATGCAACGCCAGGAAGCCATCCGCCGAATCGAGCAGTGGGATCTGCTCGCCCGACAACTCCAAGTGGGTGTGTTTATCCGCACAGGAGGTCTGCCCGAGGGTGGAGCCGCTGCTGCCAGTGAGTTACGCGAACGTCTCGAAGAGCTCCGTGATGTGTTACTTGAAGGAGATCCAGGCGATGCCCGAAATCCTGGCTTTCCCATCGTCATGCACGCAGCAGCAGTCTGTGGCCAGGTGTACGGGGCGAATTCAAGCCCCTCTACCGCGCTAGGGACGTCGGCGGAAATCGCTCAGGAGCTGGACACAGGCTTTGCCACCCTGTCCAAGGCCATCGAAACGCAGGGACCCAAGGCCGAGGGTATCCCCATCCGAGAGCAAGTTCAGCGGCTGGACCAATTGAGCCGCCAGCTTGACCTCCGCCGCTATCAGGAGACCGGTGAATTAAGCCGAGCGGCTCAGGCCGATAGCCGCCGTTTTCGCCTGCATCTCGAACGGCTGGCGGCGCAGATTGAAGCTAACCTGCCACCCGGCCGCTATCGTCGCGAGCAGGACCGTGCTGGGAAAGCCCTCAAGCAGGTGGTCGGGTCACAGTTCGCACCATGATCGAGGCAAGCCAACCAGGCTCTACAGTAGGCCGTCATACCTGGCCAGCGAGCTGTTCCCAGGCCGAGCGGAGCAAGGTCTCGGTTTCTTCCCAGCCGATGCAGGCATCGGTGATCGATACTCCATATCGGAGCGATTCGAGGTTGCCAGTCAGCTTTTGGGTGCCCTCGAGCAAATTGCTCTCGAGCATCAGTCCGATGATCGAGCGGTTCCCGGCCACCCGTTGCGCGAGGACTGCTTGCCAGACGGCAGCTTGTTTGCGGTAGTCCTTCGCAGAATTCGCGTGGCTACAGTCGATCATAAGTCCCGCGGGCAATTGCGTGGCCTGCAGTTGCCGCACCGCCTCAGTCAGGTGCTCGGGGGAATAGTTGGTCCCCGAACGTCCACCACGCATGATGACAAAGCCGTAAGGATTGCCTCGCGTTCGAATCACACAGGTCTTCCCCGTGTGATCGATTCCCAGAAAACTGTGCGGATGCTGGGATGCGGTCATCGCATCCAACGCGACCTGGAGATTGCCATCGGTGGAGTTTTTAAAGCCGACCGGCATCGACAGGCCACTGGCCATCTGGCGGTGAGTTGGGGATTCGGTGGTGCGTGCTCCAATGGCAGCCAGGGTGATCAGGTCGGCGATATACTGAGGGGTAATCGGTTCAAGCATTTCCGTGGCCGCGGGAAGGCCTAACTCGTTGATATCCATCAGGAGCCGGCGAGCAGTCCGCAAGCCGGTCTCGATGTCAAAGGTATCGTTGAGATAAGGATCGTTGATCAGTCCTTTCCAGCCCACAGTCGTCCGCGGCTTTTCGAAATAAACGCGCATCACCACTAGCAGCCGCTTTTGAACCTGGCGAGCCAGTTCACTCAGCCGCTTGGCATATTCCAGAGCGGCGACTGGATCGTGGATTGAGCAAGGGCCAACCACCACTAACAGCCGGGGATCTTCCCCGGCCAGCACGCGTTCGACTTCCCGGCGACCGCAGACGACCACGCTCAGTGCTGCCTCGGACGCAGGGATCTCGGCGGTCAAGTTATTGGGCGATAACAGCGGGTCGTTGCGAACCACCCGCAAGTCCTGGGTTTGCATCATGGCAGTAGATCTCGACGGGACCAGGCAAAGAAAGGAGGCTTCCAACGATGAAGCCGTCACCCGGGGCGGTCCTACTCGGGGGCGTTGGCCCGGCCCTGACGCCAATCTATCTCCTGAGCATAGCAATTCTCAAGGTCTTGCGGGAACATCTCCGGAGTAATCGGCCGGCCTGGCCCCGAAGGCGCCTCCATCTGGAACTGCTGAAACAGCTCAGCGGCCTCGCTCTCCGGAGCACAGCGTTTAGGGTGCTGGGGCATCGTCGGTTGCTCCCCACCAAAGCGCGCGTTGGAAACCGTAAACGTCCCACCGTCAGGCCGCATCTGCACGATGTCACACCAGACCCCGTACGGCTCTTGTTCGTAAATCACGGCATAGCTGGATTGATCCGTACGCAGCAAGGCCCGCAATCGGCAGCGAAGCTCGTTGATGCGGAAGTCACCGACGGGGGTAAAGCCCAAGGAGCGAAACTGGTCACTGATCTCATCCACCTCGTCGGGATCTTGCCATCGTAAGGGCTTGCGTGGCGGTTTGACGGTAATCCGTCGTGGTACCCTCGCGGTTGCTGCGGGCTCGGCCGCCGATTGTCGCGAGGTTGTGGCATCCACCGCCGGAGCAAACGCCTGGGTTCTGCCCTTTAAGGCATGTGCAAACTCTTCCCAGCCTGCATGGTCTTCCGCAGAAATTCGCTCGGCCTGACCGATGAAATCCCCGGGTAACTGCCCACCCAGATCCGCTCCGGCGGCGATCAGCCATTGCAGCATCGCCACATTCCCTTGAGCCGTGGCGATGGTCAACGGCGTCTCGCCGCACTCATTCACGGCGTCGAGCTCGCCGCCTGCTTCGAGCAGTAACTGACCCACCGAGATCGAACCACAACTGGCCGCGGCATGCAGCGGGGTTTGGTCTTCGGCATCGCGGAGGTTTGGGTTCGCCTGGTGACGCAGTAGCATCGCGACCATATCGGGCTGGTCGAGCAGTGCCGCAGTGTGCAGGGCAGTGGTGTGACTCTGATCGTAGGCATTGACATCCGCACCCTGACGCAACCAGCGGACAGCCTTGGGAAGCTTGTTGAGGAGGACCGCTTCGAGAAACATTCGAGTGACCGGATCCTGACTCGGGACCCGCTCCGCTCGCCGTGCCTTGCGGGCCGCATTGGCCGAGAGGGCGGCCTGGGCTTCCTGAAGCGCCTCCCAGAACTCATCGTCGGGGGTTAAAGTCGCTCTCTCCTGCAACAGTTGGAAGATACGGGCCTCACCCGCCTCCGCCGCCGCCAGCTGTGCGGGGTAGACCTCCTGATCCACGCTTGCCCCCCGCTCGAGCAGAAAGCGAACGTTGGCCTCCTGCCCCTGGGATGCGGCATGAGCCAAGGCAGTGCGGCCCTGCCGATCGACCATCTGCAGGTCCGCCCCGGCCTGGAGCAGCGCTGCCAACATCTCCGGGATGCCGTAAGCCGCGGCATGCATGAGGAGCGTGGTATCATCTTCATCGCGTGGGTCGGTCCACTCCGATGGGTCAAACCCCGACTCGAGAATCGCTTGAAAGGTACATTGATCGTGATCACGCATGGCAACCTCGAGCCATTGACTAATCACATAGGCCGGTTGAGCTTCGAGGAGTTTGCGGAGAGTGGCCTGATCGGCTTGTCGGGCAGCCGTTCGAACTTGCGGTGACAACTCGGCGGCGAGCGCATTCATTCGTTCGTAGGGCTCAAACAACGCCTCTAAGCCCCGTTCGAGCTCCTCCACCGCTTCCTCCGATGGAACCTCGTCGAAGTCGTCATCCAGACTGTACTTGACCATGGCAGTGCTCCCAAGGCGGCCAACAGGGGACTGCCAATAGTGGTACTAGTTTTCCTCTTTGGAATCAATGAGCATGTGTCCCGCCGCGGTCAGGGCTGCGGCTGCGGCAGACCGCTGCGATTCGCGAACGAGCAAGTAGTCGGTATCGAAGGTAGAAATAGCCAAGACACTAATGCCGGCATCACCCAGAGCCGTGCTCAGGCCCGCCAGGATGCCAATTTGTGTGAAGTCAAGGCAACCAAGCACCCGCAGACATACCCAGCCTGGTTCAAGCTGAGCTCCAGGCAGGCTGACCGCTTCGGGGACCACCAGAGACAGTTCTTCCTCGGTTCGTGTCAACGAAACCAAGCCGCGCTGGGGCAATGCGACGGGCCAGGGCGCCGTGGCTGGCAATCGGGCAAGGGTGTATCGACCGGGCAACCAGCCTAAGCGAAGGGGTATCTGCGGCATCATTGATCATCCACCGAGCAACAAGTTTGCCCGGAGCAAGGATGAGCTGAGCCGTTCGACACCGACCAAACCAAACCCGGCTGCCAGCCATTTGCCCCGGCGGCTCAGTTGCGGACAAAGCGCAGTCGCAAGCTGTTCACCCGATCCGATGCCCAATCGACCGTTTCCTCGGCGATCATGGCCTCCGTCACTTGTTGGGTCCGTTGCCCCACCACATCATCAAAATTGGTCAAATCCTGATCCAGCACGGTGACTTCCAAAGTATCTCCCGGAAGCACCCGTACAGTTTGCACGTTGAAATCGGCTTCAGTACTGTTGGCACGGACGTTTGAAATAAATTCTTGCTTCGAAGTCTGATTGACGATGCGAACCATCAGATCAGGCCCTTCGTCCCCGTCCCAGGCCTCGCCATCCTCCCGCGTGGGTTCGATTGCCACACGTTCGAGGATAAGGATGGTTGGGCGGCCCAGCGGCCCCGAGTCGGTGCCGTCCCCGCTGGCGTCCCGGGGCCATAGATACGGCAGAATGGTGATGATCGCAGCAACGATCGCCCCAAGCCCACCGACCAGAGCGACGGCTAAACGGGTGGAGAGAAACGCGGAACGGGGAATACGCATAGGATGGTTTCCAGAACGAAATTGCCAACCCTTTCGAGGTTATTCGCATTCGCTCCGACCAGATTGGCAATTCAGATCGCTTCTCGAGTCCAGAGTTGCGAAAAGCGATCTTACTCTAACCAAAAGTACAAGGATGTCAAATCGAAGTAAACGACTCGCTGAACAGATCGACATCCTCCGAGTCTTCCGCCTCCTGTTGTGCGTACCAATCCCCTGGACCGCTCACGTCCGAGGCAGCGAGCGCGTCCCGAATTGGGCGATCGGCTGCCGTCGTTTGATGCTGGCTCAGCCAGGGATCTAGCTCGCGGATGAGATTCTTCAATACACCCAAGTTCGGATCAAATTGTGTGCTCCATTCGGCGATCGAGAACAGATCGACATCTTCGGAACGACTTAGGAAACCTTCAAAGGTTTCGACGATCGTTGCCTTCACCTCCGAAGTCGTCTCTGCACTGACATACCCACTGGCGGCGACTGTCATTGTGGAGAATAGGTTCGGCAACTCTACAGAACGACCGAAGCCATCCCAAGCGCTTGGTCCGCTCGCCGGCTGATCGGGAGCGGCGCGGAATTCACCGGCCTCCCAAATCAAAAGTGCAACATTCTCCGTAGTATGCCAGACTTCGCTATCGCTGGACTGTTCTTCGTGAGCGTGCAGGCGAACCTGGCCTTGGTTATCGATCTGATAGCGGAGGGTCGCGGTGTTGCCTCCGTCGGTCGTCACCATCTGGGCCAGGATTACCGGGTTGTTCATTCCGGACACGCTGCCGACAACGGTATTCGTGCGATGGGTGATCACATCACCGGTGAAGCGTGCGTTGGCGTTGTTGCCGGGCTGCATGGCGATGTAATAAATCGTTTCAAAGCCATGCGAGCCATTGGCCTCTTCTTCCTGGAGCTTGACATCAAACCCACTGCCGCTCAGGTTGCGGATGCGTGTCGTGACCGCGGAGGCCTCATTGACACTCCCGACCTGGGTAAATACCAGCGGTGAGGATCCGAAGCCTCCCTCTTGAAGGTCGATGCGATCCCATCGTGAGCGTGCATCACTGACTCCTGCCACCACCTTGGTTCCATCTTCAAGGGTATGCACGCCGCGTTCCATCACCATCCAGCTCAACGTTTCGGTCATGTGATAGCCATCGAGGTAGTCCCACTCATCCAACTGGAACTCAAAGCCTGTCTGATCGACAGCACGAATCCGTACGGTCGTGGCCTGGCCACCGTTGAAGCTGGCCGGGCCCATTACCACCACGGGATCCTGATAGCGATTTCCGAAATCCACCCGATGCCAGGTGTCCGCGTTGGCTTGGTCGACGGTGACCGAGCCGGTTTCGCCCAGTACGCCATTCTGATTGGTCGGTCCTTCGATGCCGACACTCACCGTTCCCACGGCGCTCAGTAATCCATCGGAGACCACATAGGTAAATGAATCGTTACCCACAAACCCGGGCTCGGGCGTGTACACCAGCTGACCGTCAACGCGTTCTACCTTGCCGTGTTCGGGGCTGCCCCACTCGGTCACCCTCAGGGAATCGCCGTCGGGATCTTGGTCGTTGTTCAGCACATCGATGGTCACCGGGGTATTGATCGGAGTGGTCGCTCGATCAGGAACGGCTTGGGGAGCGCGATTCCCCTGGGAGACGTTGACGATGACCGTGGCCTCTGACGTCAGATTCCCGTCCGTGATGGTATAGCTGAAGCGGTCTTCGCCGACAAAGTTGGGTTGGGGCGTATACACGATCTGGCCATCGATAAGCTCGACCGACCCGTGGTCCGGAGTACCGAACGACTCCACGGTCAACGGATCCCCATCAACATCGCGGTCATTGGCCAGGACATCGATGGCCAACACTGTGTTCCATGGTGTCGTTCTGACGTCGTCACGCGCTTCCGGTCGATCGTTGACCGGTGACACGGTGACAATGATGGTCCCAGTGACCGGCTGCGTCCCATCGGTGACGGTATAGGTAAAGCGATCCTCGCCGACAAAATTGCTCGCCGGAGTGTAAACCACCTTGTCACCTTGGATTTCCGCTTGGCCATAGGCGGGGGTACCGAGCGACACTAGCGTCAAGCGATCGTTGTCCAGGTCCCAGTCATTCGTCATCACATCAATCGTGATCGGCGTATCCTCGGCGGTCGAGACGCGATCATCCTTAACCTGCGGATCGTCATTCGTCGCGGTCACGCTCACGCTGATGGTACCGTTGTCCGTCAGCAGGCCATCGGTGATCGTATAGGTGAAGCGGTCCGAGCCCACGAAGTTGGCTGCCGGCGTGTAAACCACCCGACCGTTGACGATCCTGGCCGTACCGTTGCTCGGGGTGCCGACCGACTTGATGGTTAACGGGTCCCCATCCACGTCCTTCGCCGATGCCAGCACATCGATGCTCACCGACTGGTCTTCCTCGGTCGTGACCGAGAAATCATCCACTTCCGGCCGATCGTTCACCGCCGACACCGTCACCTGAACCGTGGCGGTAGCCGTGGTGGTCCCATCCGAGACTGTATAGGTGAAGCTGTCCTGGCCAGAAAAGTTGGCATCGGGGGTGTACACCACCTGACCATCTACCATCTTGACCGTGCCAT
>CAYPIE010000009.1:56972-64246 GCA_964410665.1 uncultured Alcaligenaceae bacterium | reverse complement strand
AAGTTGGCATCGGGGGTGTACACCACCTGACCATCTACCATCTTGACCGTGCCATGCGCGGGATCACTGACCGAATCCAGTTGCAGGACATCGCCATCCATGTCCTTATCGTTGGCCAACACATCGATGCTCACCGACTGATCTTCCTGGGTGGTACCGAAGTCATTGACCGGTTCAGGTCGGTCGTTGACTTGGCTCACCGTCACGCGGATCGTGCCCGTTGACGTGGTCTTCCCATCAGAGACCACATAGCTAAAGCTGTCTTCACCCACGAAGTTGGCGTTCGGCGTGTAAACCACCCGGCCGTTGACGATCCTGGCCGTACCGTTGCGCGCGGTCCCGACCGAATCCAGCGTGAGCGGGTCTCCATCCACGTCCTTCGCCGATGCCAACACATCGATGCTCACCGACTGATCTTCCCCGGTCGTGACCGAGAAATCATCCACTTCCGGCCGATCGTTCACCGCCGACACCGTCACCCAGACCGTGCCGGTGGTCGTGGTGGTGCCATCGGAGACCTGGTAAGTGAAGCTGTCCTGGCCAGAAAAGTTTTTATTCGGCGTATAAACTACCCGATTGTTGAGGATTGTAGCTGTACCATTGCCGGGATTGGTGACCGAGCGGAGCTCTAAGGCATCACCATCCGGATCCAGGTCATTGGCCAACACATCGATATTCTTAAATGTATCTTCTTGGGTGGAGACTTGGTCCGCTCTGGCCTGCGGCGGCTGGTTGCCCCCGGTCACCGTCACCGTGACGGCACCGATCGAGGTCAGTGATCCATCGGAAACCACATAGGTGAAGCTGTCCGAGCCTACGAAGTTGGCATTCGGAGTGTAGACGATGCGGCCGTCAACGATGTCGGCCGTACCATTGGCCGGGTTTGCAACCGACTCCAAGGTGAGCTGATCCCCTTCGGCATCGAGGTCATTGGCCAGAACATCGATGGTCACCGGTTCATTCGCCTCGGTGGTGGCCTGATCAGGCTGCGTCTGGGGGGCGGTGTTCACACTCGTGCCGACTACGCTTCCAGTCAGGGTGTACCAGCCCAGACTGCCATAATCACTATAGCCATCGTCTTTGGGATCGCCTTTGCCAACACCATCTACCTCAAGGTAGTAGGTCCCGGCAGCCAACGGCAGGTCGAGCGTGGCATTGAGAGCATCCTCGGGGTTGGCGGCAGCAATGAGGGTTTTGCTCGCGTCATAGAGCTTGGCTTCAATATCCAAGTTGGCATAGCTGGTCCCCGGGGCAAACGGAATCAGGCTTAGAGTGACTTGCCCAGCGCCAGTAGTAAAGCGGAAAAGATCGAGGTCTGAGGCGGTCCCGATCAAGCCAGCCGCAGCGATGGTATCATCGGCATCCGGGGTGAGCGGTGTGGCGGCGGCAAAGATGTCCGCGTGATCGTCCTCGGCAAAGCCGACCGCCGAGGCAATCTTCCCCACATCGTCGTCGCGGGTGTTGTTAGCGTTCAGATACTCACCCGAACTCCATTGCGTCAGCGACTTATAATAGCCCACGCCCATAATCGGTGCCCAGCCGGTAGCCCCCGAGCCGTGTCCTCGGTAGTACCCCTCGCTGGGGCTAGAGCGTCCATCATGGTTCAGACCAAACCCGTGGCCAGCTTCGTGGCTGGCTGCCTCGGCCACATATTTGGGATTACCGTTGCCCAAGTTATTCTCGAACACCCATACCGGGGTGTCACTGGTCCAATTCCAGCTGTTCAGATAGGCCACCCCGCCGGCGTTGGAGAACCATTTGTTCCCAGTCCCCTCATCTTTATCGGTAGAGATCAACACGCGTAGTGCTTGACCGCCAGCGGTGAACGCCGCGTTGCCCGGATCGACCGTGGTGACATCAAGATTGAATGGGGAAAAATCTTCGGCAACCCGCTGCCAGATTTCCTCGATTCCCCGGAGATCGGTGGAGGAGAAACTGGTGACGTCAGAATCGCGACTGTAAGCAGGTGCGTAGATAGGATTGTTATTATTTTGGTAATTCCAATAGGTACCCGAGACCACTTGGCCGTCAAAGTCCAGAAAGAGCTTATACGGGGACTCCGGGCGTGAGGACAGAGCGGGGACGTTCAGCCCGGGAGCCTGCGCTTCGGAATCGGTGAGCGACGATTGTGGGGTAACGCTGGACTCTTCGGAGACGATCGTTTCCGGTTCGATGGGGGGAATGGGATCGAAATAATACTGGTTGCCAAAGGCATCGGTACGGAGGTCATGTCCACACCCTGGTGCATGCTCGTGGTCCGACTCGGCCGCCTGAGCCGCCGCATCCACCCCCAGGCAGCCGGGACAACCACAAGCAATTCCATGCATAGCGCCTTCAAACTGCGCGTTCAAAACCGCCGAGGGCAAGAAGCGATCTTCCAATTCGTCGATACGAAGCCGGCGAAGACGTGGCGTGGACGCCGGGCGAACTCGTGGAGCAGGCATGGATCGATGACCCCTCATGTGAGGACGGGTTCTACCGAGCAAGGGAGAGAAAGGGGGAGTTACTGCGAACCTAGAATAGGTTTACCCCGGCCGCAAGCAGGCGCACTGGTGAGGGAGCGGCATAATGCTTACTCAAAGAGGAAATCTCTTTGTCCACAATAACTTTCTTGCAACCACGGCGAGCGGTATTGTTTTGGAAAAAAACGAACGAAAAATGCTGGTGATCGGGTCCGATAAGGGATAGCATAAACCATTCACTCCTGTCTGCATTTCGCCACGCCGGTCGGCATGGGCGCTCCGCTTGACGGGTTGGCTGAATCTTGGTATCCGAGCAAGAATGTCTTGGTCGGTGGGTGCTCGAACTGATGGATCTCCCTTCGGTCCTGAGCGAAGGGTTTAATTGAAGTGAGGGATTGAATGTCGATTCGCATGCGTGTTCATGATCGGGAGCCGATTGGCGCAGCCTTGCGTCGTTTCAAAAAGCTGATTGAGCGAAGTGGCCTGAAAAAGGAGCTACGCAAGCACGAACATTATGAAAAGCCGTGTGAATTGCGGCGCCGTGCTGAACTCCGTAAGCAACGTGCCATTCGCAAGGGCTCATCCTCTTAAGCACACGGTTCCCGTTCACGCATGCCAGCGATGCGCGTCGTGTCCAAACCGACCCGCCACACGGACCCATTCCCTTGCTTTTGCCCCTCCCTCCTCGTATTTAGTGGCTTGGTGGAAGGGGTGTTGACCCCGCATCACTGAACGCTTGGCTCGCTCCACCCCACTGCGATTCTCGCCATTACGAAAGTGGAACTCTTGACCTCTCGCATAGGGAGTCTGCAAAACTGATGAAGGCTCTTCCGTCGCCACGGGCGCTCCCCGTACGTCCACCGCTGCGCGGTTTCTGGAAAAATCTGGAACGTCGAACCGGCTTTGGCCCGTTGTTGCTCATGCATCTTGCGGTTCTGAGTGTCTTTTTTGCCCCCATCACGGTTACCAGTCTGGTCCTGTGTCTCTGTCTTTATCTCATTCGGATGTTTGGCATCACTGCCGGCTATCATCGCTATTTTTCGCACCGAACCTATAAAACCAGTCGATGGTTTCAGTTTGTGCTGGGTTGGCTGGGCTGTACGGCCGCTCAGCGGGGACCGCTCTGGTGGGCGGCTCATCATCGAGCCCATCACAAACATTCGGATTCTGAGCAAGATCCGCATTCACCGGTGGTGCATGGCGTATGGTGGTCACATGTCGGTTGGGTCATTTCACATGATTCGGAAAACCCCGATTTCAATAGCGTCCGGGATTTGAGCAAATATCCGGAGATCCGCTGGCTCGAAAAGTACTATTGGCTCCCGCCGGTCTGGCTAGCGGGGGTGTGCTACTTGATCGATGGCTTGAGTGGACTGGCCTGGGGCTTTTTCTTCAGCACCATGTTGCTTTACCACGGAACCTTCCTGGTCAATTCGATCTGCCATATTTTCGGGAAGCGACGCTATCCAACCAGTGATGATAGCCGCAATAACGCCGTCGTGGCGTTGCTCACTTTGGGCGAAGGCTGGCATAATAACCATCACTACTATCAGAATTCGGCCAATCAGGGATTTTTCTGGTGGGAAGTGGACCTATCCTACACCACCCTCCGGATACTGGGTTTGTTCGGTATTGTCTGGGGTCTCAAGAAACCACCCCTGGACAAACTCGCCGCCCGGGAGGCGCGCCACGCCGCGCAACCCAGCTGATTCGGCGTTCCGACGAGCACCCTCGAAGGTGCTCGTCCGTTCCATCCCTGGCGAACCTACCAGTGACGACACTGTTTAGCCCAACTGTGCCTTGGCGGCATCCAAGATGGTCTGGGTCGCGGTCGCTCCCACCCGGGTAACACCCAAGGATCGGACCTCAAGAAGTCGCTCTAAGGTGCGTACCCCGCCGGCGGCCTTGACCTGAACATGGCTCGGGGAACACCGCCGCATCAAGCTCAGGTCCGCATCGGTCGCCCCCCCGTCTCCGTAGCCGGTCGAAGTCTTCACAAAATCGGCGCGGACCTCACCACAAATGTGACACAGTTTTTCCTTTTGAGCATCGTTGAGAAAACAATTCTCGAAGATCACTTTCACGATGGCTTGATGGGTATGGGCGACCTCGACCACCGCTTGGATATCCGAACGGACCACGTTCCAATCCCCCGAGAGTACTTTGCCGATATTCACGACCATATCCAGTTCCACCGCGCCATCACGAATGGTTTGCTCGGCTTCAAACACTTTGACGGCCGTGGTGTGGCCGCCATGAGGAAAGCCAATGGTAGTGCCAACCAGAACCGAACTACCTGTCAAGATTTCGCACGCGCGAGGCACGGCGTACGGTTTGATACACACCGAAGCGACATCATAGGCACGCGCCAGTTCGCAACCGACTTTCAGATCCGCATCGGTAAGCTCGGGTTTCAGCAACGAATGATCGATCATCTGGGCCAGCTCGGCATAAGTATACGTCGCCATTGGCAAATCTCCGGGGGTTGACAACATCGGTGAACTGGTCGCCAGCATAGCACTCGGACCTCGACCCGGACACTCTGGAACGACCCGGCTTGCCTGGATTACCACTGCTCGCGGTCAGGTTGGATCCTTACGCTTGCTTTGCTTGGTCGAGTTGGTATAGACCCACTCACCGGGGCCGCTGCTCAACCCCGGGTGCGAGAAGCCATGTATCCTGCACGACGCTCCAGCCGAACAGCTGGCATAGGCAAGGGGCCTGCGACCTACCCCCATGCAAGGAGGACAACATGAGACGGAGTGCTATGGGTTTAGCGCTTGGGGTAAGCTTGCTCGGTTCCAGTCTGTCTTTGGCCAGCTCGCCAACTGGGCAGGTGGCCACCGTGCGATTGGATGGAGTCGAGCTCCGTAGCGGTCCAAGCTTTCGTTATGCCGCGACTGGGGTGTTGCGTAAGGGAGAGGTTGTCACCATCCTTCACCGGGTTGACGCCCAGTGGGTGGCAGTGACGCCACGGGATAGCGATCTATCCTGGGTTAACCATCGCTTTCTTGGCGGATTCGATCCGAATCGTCCGGAAGGTGGCAATGCAGTGATTATGCAACATGGTGTGGAAGTCCGAGTCGGTGTCTCACGCGACGCTCCACCGACTCGAGTGACCCAGGTCACCCTACCACGCGGAGCGATCGTCGAGATTCTGGGCAGCAAGCGTCAATGGGAAAATAGTGTATGGTATCCCATCGCACCGCCTGCAGGGGAATATCGCTATTTGCCGGCCAACGCGCTGGCAACCACCCAGGAAGAAGTGATTGTCCATGCCTCAGCGCCCTCGGTGGAAGCCGCTCCTGCGGTGAAAACTACCTCGGTCCAGTTAACACGCGATGCCAACCCAGATCCCTCGTCCTCCCAGGGTGTCCCCGATAACCGGATTCAACATCCGCTCTGGCAACAAGCTCGCCAAGCCGAGCAGGCGGGGCAGTATGCCGAAGCGGAGCACGCTTATGCCCAACTGATCCAGATCTTGCGACAACAACAGCGAACCCACGAGCTACTGATCTGCTACAATCATCTGCAGCAGTTGCGGGAATCGCCCGGTCATTCGGCCGGAACAGGGCTGCAAACATCCACTCAGCCCCAGCCGCTCGGCTCCGGTCCTGCTCAGGGGGGGGCATCCAACCTGCCCGCGGCCAATCGGGCAGCTGCCACCGCTCGCCTCCAACCCCCTGCGAACGTGTTGACCAGCCAGGGGCCTCGCTCATCTCCGTTGGTTGCTTCCAGCCGCAACCGACCGACTTCCCCGAACAACCCTGGAGGTCAAAACCGTCTGTCTACCGTCGCCGAGCTACGCCCGAGCGGGCCAGGGATGCTTCGTCGTTCAGGGTTTTACATCGATGGCTTGCCCGCCTATGTGCATGAAGCCGAAGAGGGAGGGTCACGGCTGTATGTCACAGCCCAACCCGGCGTCCGTCTGAATGCCTATCTGAATCGCCGGGTCGAGCTCTATGGACCGGTCATGTATCGCGGGGATATTCGTGGCGGCAACTACATGAAAGTGAACCGGGTCACCCTGCTACGTTGACCACAGAGAGCTCCATTGCCGAAAGCCGCGGCGTCGAGTATGGTAAATTCCTTCGTTCGTCATCGTGACTCCAGTATTTTCAAGATTCCATGCGTAGTGCCCAGATCCACCGGCAAACCCGCGAAACGGCCATTGAGCTTACCTTACAGCTTGACGGGACTGGGCAGGCGTCGATCACGACCGGGATTGGCTTCTTCGATCATATGTTGACGCATCTCGCACGGCATGCCCTGTTCGACCTGACCGTGCAGGCCGAGGGTGACCTCCATATTGATGCGCACCACACGGTTGAGGATGTTGGCATCTGTTTAGGTCAAGCCTTGAAACAGGCATTGGGAGCCAAGCAAGGCATCCGTCGCTACGGGGATGCCACCCTTCCCATGGATGAAACCTTGGTGACCAGTGCT
Organism: uncultured Alcaligenaceae bacterium; assembly: GCA_964410665.1. Taxonomy (GTDB): domain Bacteria; phylum Planctomycetota; class Planctomycetia; order Gemmatales; family Gemmataceae; genus CAYPIE01. The sequence goes on along the minus strand of CAYPIE010000009.1, from coordinate 57,338 downwards.
GTCGATCTCGGCGGCCGCCCTTTCCTGGTATGGCAGGCACTGATCCCCAATGAACTCTTAGGGAACTTCCAGGCCCAATTGGGTGAAGAGTTCTGGCGGGCAGTTACCTCCAGTTCAGGATGTAATTTACATATCGTGGTGCATCATGGGCGGAACACCCATCACATCCTCGAGGCGATTTTCAAGGCTAGCGCGCGGGCTTTGCGACAAGCGGTGGAACTTGATCCCCGCGATAGCGAGGTTCCGTCCACCAAAGGAACCTTAACGAGTTAAGCCCGTAGCAAGGTTCAGACACCTACCTGCACCCTCGTTCGCAACGCACACACGCATAAGCAAGAATGGCGGTCAATCTTCGCAGTACGATCT
>CAYPIE010000009.1:0-56872 GCA_964410665.1 uncultured Alcaligenaceae bacterium | reverse complement strand
TCGCAACGCACACACGCATAAGCAAGAATGGCGGTCAATCTTCGCAGTACGATCTACTCAGTAGAATTTTATAAGTAATTAAGAATTATGTTGGGTGGGGGGATATCGTGGGTGGATATCAATGGAAGATGTGCACTGATTGGAGGACAACTATCTTACAATTAAAATAGTAGCAAAATAGTAGCCGTGGGCAGTCGCCCATCTGCCCACGGCAATTACGCGGGTGTCGCCCACTCACCCACGGTCATGTCGCAAATGACATGACAATCCCATCGTATCTGTGGGTACGTTGAGGGGCAATGTTTTTCTGCCGTTTTTTTCGCGACGGCGCACGCATCCCGAAGGATTTGAAGTATTCTAATTATGGCTGGCTACGATGGACATTGCAACCCAAAAAATCGACGATGTCGAGTTTTTTCTCCGAGTTCTCCGTCGCTGCATCGAGATGAAGTCAAGTCATTGTCGTAAACACTTAAGCAGATTGTTCGATAAATGTTCTGCTCTGCACACGACTTCGTCCTCGTGCAGATTTCGCTTGGCAACATCCTATGATAGAACACAGTATTCTTGCACATCCCAAGGGAAGACCTAGACCATGCGTTCCTTGCTTTCACTGTTGTTATGCGGCTGGCTGACCAGTCCTAGCCTTAGCAAAACTTATGTGTATGTATCCTGCTCCGGTGATCGTGAAATCGCTTGCTTTCGCGTCGATGAATCCTCGGGGGTGTTGCAGCCGCTGGACCGTCAGAAGGTCGCCTCCGCACCCGGGCCGATGGGTGTCTCGCCCAACCGCCAGGTCCTCTATGTCGGGCTGCGACCCAGCCAACAGGTCGCGGTATTTCGATTGGCGGCCGATTCGGGGCGATTGTCGCTTGTCCAGAATGCCAACGTACAGCTCGAACCGGTTTATGTCCGTACCGACCAGACCGGCAAAGTTCTGTTGTTGGCAGACTACGGCGGTGGGCTCGCCCAGACCCATGCCTTAGATGCAGAGGGCAAGATCCAGGCGCAACCTTTATGCACCTTGCCCTCGGAGAAGACCGCTCACGCCATCCTCGTTGATGCGAGCAATCGCTTCGCCTTCCTCCCGCACACCCGGCCCGAGCTGATTCGCCAACTCCGCTTTGACGCCAAGACCGGCAAGCTCCAGGACAATTCCCCCGCCCGACTGACGACCCCGAAAGGGACCGGACCACGGCATGTCTGGTTCCACCCCAATGGGAAATTTGTGTACTCTTCGAATGAGTTTGGCAGCTCGACGACTGCCTTCACCCTCGAACCATCTGGGGGATTGACGCCACTGGCCACCTACCCGACCATCCCCAGAGACTTCGATGAACCGAATACTTGTGCCGATGTCGAAGCCACTCCAGATGGGAAGTTTCTTTATGTGTCGAATCGTGGCCATGATAGTATTGCTGCCTTTCGCATTGACACCGACAGCGGCAAGCTCACTCCGGTCGGTCAATTCGCCACGGAAAAGACGCCTCGCTCGTTCAACGTGGACCCATCCGGGCAGTTCCTCTACGCCGCGGGCCAAGGAAGCGGCCAGTTGGCATGCTATCGTATTGACCCAGCCAGCGGTCGTCTGAACCGGTTTGCCACCCTGAACGTGGGGGAGAATCCCTCGTGGGTCCAGACGGTTCGCCCCTAGTTGATGGATGGCCACCTGCCGTCAGGCCCAAGGAGCATTGCATGTCAGCCCCGATGGACCGATCACCATCGTCCGTATCGTCGCCACGATTGCATGCCGAGACGCCTTTGGAATTGGGCGAACCTGATCTTCCGTCACCCCGCCAACGCAGTGGATTGCTCTGGTGGACACTGCGTGGTCTGGTCCCCGCCGCGATCTTGGCCTTTGCTGGGTTTGCCACGCTGTTGTTGCTGTTGACCAAACCTCCGCCGGCGCTTCAGGAGGATGCCAACCGACCACCTCTCGTGGTAACCTCCCGCCTCGATACCATGCCGCGACAAATTCGGATCGCCTTGAATGGGACGGTGCTTCCCCGTCGGGAGATCAGTCTTGCCGCGGAGGTGAAGGGAAAACTGATTTCTCAGTCATCGGACTTTCTGGCCGGTCGCTTTGTCAAGGCCGGGACCGAGCTGCTCACGATCGATCCACGCTCCTATCAGCTGCAGATCCAACGCTTGCAAGGCCAGATTGCTCAAGTGAAACAAGACCTCGAGAATCTGGCCATCGAACAAACCAACAACCAGAGCCTGATCAAAATCGCCGAGCAGAATTCTGCTTTGGCCGAGCGGAAGGTCGAACGCGCCCGCCGGCTCAATGACCGCGGCAGTTTGAGCAATGAAGAATATGATGCAACTCAATCCGAAGCACTCACCGTGGCCAATGCTCTGCAGCAACTCCGTAATCAGCAGAACCTGTTTGCCTCGCAGCGCAAACAACTAGAAGTGCAAAAGACGCTGGCACAGACCCAGCTAGAAATTGCCCAGTTGGATCTGGACAATACCGTCATCCGCATGCCGGTGGACGGCATCCTCCGCGAATGTCACGTGGAAAAAGATGGCTATGTTGCCAGTGGCACCGTAGTCGCTCAGGTGCAAGATGTCTCGGTGATGGAGGTACGCTGCGAGCTGCGGATGGAAGATTTGGCCTGGCTGCAGCGCGGCCAAAGCCCCGGTGAACTCACCGCAACACGTTCGTATGAAGTCCCCAAGACTCCTGCGGAGATCCAGTATCGCCTTGCCGGACAGACGTTCGTCTGGAGCGGTCGGCTCGTCCGCTTCGAAGGAGCCGGCCTCAATGAACAGACACGCACCCTACCCTGCCGAGTCGAAATTCTTCAACCAGTTGCTGAGCACAATCCCCCAAGTGTCGAGCCCCCCCAACTGCTACGCGGCATGTTTGTCGACGTCACCTTACTAGTGAATCGGCCTCAACCTCTGCTGGAAGTGCCTTTGGAGGCGTTGCGTCCTGGAGAGAACGTCTGGGTCGTCCGGGATGAGCGGATCCAGATCGTCCCGGTCCAGATCGCCCGCTATACCCCCAACGCGGCATTGGTCTATTTGGGCCAAGCACAAGGGATTCGCCGGGGGGATCAGGTCGTGATTTCACCCCTGTTGCAGGCCACCGCGGGGATGCAGATCCGTCGTAAGTCCCAGGGCACGGAGCCATAAGCGATGCATCGGATCATCCGCTGGAGCGTCGCCAACGCACCGACGATGAACGTGGCCATGATCAGCATCTTGGTCCTGGGCATGTTTGCCCTTCTATCGCTGCGGCGTGAGGTGTTTCCAAATTTCGCGCTGGAAATCGTCACCGTCACCGTCGATTATCCTGGGGCGAGCCCCCGCGAGGTCGAGGATGGCATCTGCTTGAAAATCGAGGAAGCGATTTACGCCATTGACGGGATCAAGAAGCTGAGGGCCATCGCCAAGGAAGGTACCGGTTCGGTAACCGCCGAGTTGCAGGTGGAAGCCGACGTTCAGAAGGTGATCAATGAGATTCGCTCGGCGGTGGATAGCATCCCCGGTTTTCCCGAATTCGCCGAGCAACCCACCATCCGCCAACTTACCCTACGCACTCCGGTGATTCGCGTCGCGGTGTTCAGCAACAAGCCCAGCAATGCCCAGAACAACCGCGAACTACGTGAGCTCAGCGAACAGCTCCGGGATGAATTGTTGTTTCTGCCTTCGGTCTCCCAAATCGATCTCCAAGCGCCCGAGTACCAAATCGATGTGGAGGTCCGGGAAACCGATCTGCGAAAATATGGCCTCAGCCTCCATGAGGTCGCGGACCGGATCCGCCAAGCGAACAGCGAAGTGCCCGCGGGGAATTTGCGTGGCCGGGCAGCCGAATATCTCCTACGCGGCACCAATAAGCAACTGACCGGCGAAGGCATCGGCCAACTACCCATCCTGACCGACCGCCGGGGGGTGGTCCTGCGCGTGCATGATTTGGCTACCGTCCGCGATGGCTTCGTCGAGTCGGACTATCAGTCACTTGTCGATGGCCAGCCGGGCTTGGTCATGACGGTGCGGAAGACCAACCGCGAAGATTTGCTCCACATCGCCGCCGAAGTCCAAGACTATGTGCGGCAGCGGACCATGCCCCAAGGTTATCACCTGCTCATTTGGGGCAACGAAGGGAAGATTGTTCTCGATCGCCTGCGTATCCTTCGCGAAAACAGCATACTTGGGCTGTGTTTGGTCTTTATTGTCTTGGGGCTCTTTCTCGATTTGCGGCTTGCCTTCTGGGTGGCCCTGGGCATCCCAATCTCGATCCTGGGCGGTTGCGCGGTGATGTGGCAAGCCGGGGGCACCCTGAATATGCTCTCGATGTTTGCCTTTATCATGGGCATCGGCATTGTGGTCGATGACGCCATTGTCATTGGTGAGAATGTATATCGACATCGACAAATGGGCAAGTCCTCAATCCAAGCGGCGATTGAAGGCACCATTGAGGTCGTCCCGTCGGTGTGTGTCTCGGTGCTGACCACGGTGATTGCCTTCGCTCCGATGCTGTTTGTCACCGGCGTTATGGGCAAGTTTGTCGCCATTATCCCAGTAGCGATGATCGCCATGCTGCTGTTGTCCCTGTTGGAATCGTCTTTGATGCTCCCCGCCCACTTGGCCCATGAAGGGCGGCGTTCTCCTGGGCAAATCCATCAGCACTGGGAGATGCTCTGGCGGCAGCAGATCACCCGCTGGCCACGCTGGTTGGCCTGGCCTTTGGGTTTCCCGCTGTTGCTGGTCTTGTGGATCGTTAGCTTTCCCCTGCTGCTCATGGAAGGCATTGCCTCGCTGTTTCGCAACGGTCAACGCATCTGCCAAGCGGGCCTCCATGCGTTTATCCAATATTTGTATTCGCCATGGATCAGCTTTTCGCTGGCCAACCCCCGGATCGTTTACGCCTCGGCTAGCGCGGCCATGATTTTCTGTTGCGTTGGGTTGGTTGGCGGAGGAGTCACCCCACTGGTGTTGTTCCCGAAGCTTGATTCGGAGATTATCAAGGCCCAGGTCCTTTTCCCTCAAGGGACTCCCGCACAGATCCAGCGCACGGCCCGAAGCGAAAGCGACCCAACCCAGCCATTCCTCAGTGATGCGAGCCGGGCCACCGCACACCTCGCCAAGACCATCCAACAAATCGCTGAACAGATCCAAGAACGCGACGGCGAGCCGGTCCTGCGGGTCATCCATCGCGAGGTGGGCTTGATGGCTACTGGCGGAAACATGGTGGCCCACAATGTGTTGGGGGGACATGCCGGCCAAGTGACGGTGCAACTCACACCGACCGAAGCACGTAGCGTCAGTAGCGAACAGCTCATCGAAACCTGGCGGCAGGAAGCGGGGGAACTCCCTGGCACAACCGAATTGATCTTTGCCAGCCAAGATGTCGGTCCGGCGGGGAACATCTTCGAGATGAAAGTTCTGGGCAAGGAGGAGGAGACGGTCCAGCAAGCGGTCGAGGCGATCAAAGCCAAACTGGCAAGCTACCAAGGAGTCCGTGATGTCCGCAGTGAACCCCAACCCGGTAAGTGGGAGATGCGCATCAAGGTCAAGCCTCGAGCCGAAGCACTCGGCGTTCAACAAGAACAATTAGCCCGGACGATTCGTGCGGCCTACTTTGGCGAAGAAGTCATGCGCTTGCAGCGTGGCCGCCACGAGGTCAAACTGATGGTACGCTACCCCGCGGACGAACGCCAGACGCTGTCCAAATTTGAGGAAATTCGCGTCCGCACCCCGGACGGCGAAATCCCCATTCGTGAGCTAGCCGATGTCACCTTTGTGCGCGGCTACACCGAATTGGAACGACGCGAACAGCAGCGTGCAATGTCCGTCACCGCCGATCTGGAAGAGCAGCAAGGCAATGCGCGCGATATTGTCAACGATCTCGAAATGAACTTCTTTCCGATCGTCTACCAAAAATATCCTGGTATCAGCATTCTCTGGGAAGGGCAACAGGAACGGACCCGGGAGTCGATGGCCAGCTTGGGCTTCGGCTTTGCGGTGGCCGTTTTAGCCATGTATGCGTTGCTTACCCTGGAATTTCGCAGCTATTTACAGCCGCTGATTATTCTGGGTCTGATCCCGTTTGGCATGGTCGGAGCGATCGTCGGACACTGGTTGATGGGCCTGCCAGTGACCTTTTTCAGCATGTTTGGGCTGGTCGGGCTGGCTGGTATTGTCGTCAACGACTCCATCGTTCTGGTGGACTTTATCAACCAGCGGCAAAAAGAGGGCTACCCCTTGGAGCAAGCCCTCCGTGAAGCAGGCCGGCAACGTTTCCGTCCGGTATTACTTACCACCATGACCACGGTGGCCGGGCTATTGCCGATGATGCTGGAAACCTCGGCTCAAGCTCAAATGCTGGTGCCGATGGCAGTCAGTATCTCCTTCGGCCTGGTCTTCGCCACCGTGCTGGTGTTGATCTTGAGCCCGGTAATGTATCAATCGATGGCGAAAGGCTTTGGCATCGGTCCCGGCCGTGACGACACGGCCGGGGTGTGAGCGGGATTCCCCTCCCCACAACGTCGACATCAAGGAGGTACCAACCGGCCAGGAGGGATGCCTCTGGGTCCAATCGCACGCCCGGACGGTCGGCTACTGGAACCGTCCCGACCGGGTCACCCGCAAACGCATAGCCGCGTCGATGATCCATCATGTGAGCTGACTACAGCGCTACCCAGGCGCTGGCTCTCCGGTCCAGGCATGGTATACTCGGCCGCATCGCCAGCCTGGCCCCCGGAGACCCTACGCCATGAAAGCCCTCTCCTTAGAAGCCCCACGACAGTTCCGCATGATCGACGTCGATGAGCCCCCTGCCCTGGCGCCTGGAGAGGCGCTGGTGCAAGTGCATCGCGTCGGCATCTGTGGCACCGATATCAGCGGCTATCTGGGCAAAATGCCGTTTTTCAGCTACCCACGGATCCCGGGCCATGAGCTCGGGGTCGAGGTGCTGGCCGTCGGCGCCGAGGTGCACAATGTCAAACCTGGCGACCGATGTGCGGTCGAGCCCTATATCAACTGCCAAACCTGTCCTGTGTGCACGCGAGGCCGCACCAACTGCTGCGAAAACCATCAAACCCTTGGCGTGCATGTCGACGGTGGCTTGCGACCACGCTTCATCGTCCCCGCCCGCAAGTTGCACCTCTCTAAACAACTCAGTCTCGAGCAACTCGCCCTGGTCGAAACCCTGGCCATCGGTTGCCACGCCGTTGACCGCTGCGGCTTACGGGCCGATGACACTTGTCTGATCATCGGAGCTGGGCCAATTGGACTGGCCACTTTAGAGTTCGTCAAGTTGGTGGGAGCCAAGGTCATCATGCTTGACCTGAACGCAACCCGACTCGCCTTCTGCCGCGACCAGATGAACGTCGAGCATATTCTTCAACCATCCGACCACCTCGAGCAGGATCTTCGCGACCTTACCGATGGCCATATGCCCGATGTGGTGATTGATGCGACCGGCAGTCCGAAGTCGATGAGTGCCGCCTTCGGCTATGTTGGCCACGGCGGGCGGTTGGTCTATCTGGGAATCACCACCGAAGCGGTGTCCTTCCGGCATGCCATGTTTCATAAGCCTGAGGGGACGCTGTACTGCTCGCGGAATGCCCCGTCGGTCGATTTTATCCGCATCATTCGCCTGATCGAGGATGGCAAGATCGATACGCAGAAATGGATCTCGCACCGAACACCTTTTGAGGTTTTGATCGAACAATTCGATCGACTGATCCAACCCGAGACCGGGGTCATCAAGGCGGTCGTGGAGCTGGCATCATGACACTTGACCGCAGCGACACCGTTCGCCGCATCGAGGCCGCCGGGCTGATCGCGGTGATCCGCGCCGATTCGGCCCGCCAAGCGGTCGAGGTTTGCCAGGCCTTACACGCTGGTGGGGTTCTTGCCTGGGAAATCGCCATGACCACCCCGGGAGCCCTGCACGCCATCGAGCAAGTCGCCGATCAGCTCGGGGACCGAGGGCTTGTCGGGGTTGGCACCGTCCTCGATGCCCCGACCGCGGTGAGTGCAATTCATGCCGGCGCAGCCTTTGTCTTCTGTCCAGCGCTGATTCCCGAGGTGATCACCGCCACCCATCGCTATGGCCGTGCAGTGGTTCCGGGAGCGTTGACGCCTACTGAGGTGATTCAAGCCTGGTCGCTGGGAGCCGATCTGGTCAAGATCTTCCCAGCCAATCAGTTTGGCCCCGCGTATTTCAAAGACCTGCGGGGCCCGTTCCCCCAGGTAAAACTCACTCCGACGGGTGGGGTCAACCTGGAGACGGTGAAAGACTGGGTCGACGCCGGCGCGGCAGCCCTCGGGGTGGGCTCCGCGCTGGTCCGGAAGGATCTGCTCCGTTCGCGTGACTGGTCGGGACTGACTCAACTGGCGGAGCAATTTGTCGACGCTTTACACCACGCCCGCCAAGCCAAATAGCCGCACCCCAAGGTGATCGCTCCACCCAACGCACCCCAAGGAGAATCGTGTGCATTCGAGTGTCACTGTTTGCCTGGTCGAACAAGCCCGGCGTGGGCCATTTGTATTCCACACCAACTTCGCTGAAGCGTGTGCGCAGGCTGCCAAACTAGGTTTCGATGCCGTTGAGCTTTTCCCCCCGTCGGCCGAGGCTGTCGACGTTGCTGCGGTGAAAACCGAGCTCGACACGCACGGTCTACGTCTGGCGGCCATGGGCACGGGGGGCGGTTGGGTCTGTCAGCAGTTGCATTTCGCCCTGCCCGATGCCAGCCAGCGACGCCAAGCCATCGACTTTGCCAAGGGACTCGTCGAGCGAGCCGGCCAGCTCCAGGCCCCGGCAATCATCGGCTCAATGCAAGGCAACCCCGGCGATGGGGTCAGCGTCGAGCAGGCGCGGAGCCACCTCGCAGAGGCCCTGGAGGAACTCGGACAGGCGGCGGAGCAGGTCGGCCAGCCGCTACTATACGAACCGCTCAATCGCTATGAGTGTCGCTTGCTCAACCGGGTCGACCAGGCGCTCACCTTGCTGGATGGTTTGACCACCCGCAATGTGAAACTACTCGCGGACTTATTCCACATGAACATCGAGGAGGCAGACATCCCCACCGCCATCCGCAGTGCTGGGGATCGTCTCGGCCATGTGCACTTTGTCGATACCAATCGCCGCGCAGTCGGCATGGGCCACTTGGAAGTGCGGCCAATTGTGGCCGCACTCTGCGAGATTGGCTACACCGGCTTTCTCTCTGCCGAGGCGTTCCCGGATCCGGATAGCCTCACCGCGGCCGGCCGTACCATCCAGGCCTTTCGGCACTTTGTCGGGGAGGGAGAGGGATGGCCCCGCTAACCCTACAAGCCGCCGAGTCAAGTCAGTTTGATTTGGTTTCCCTGGGGGAGGTCATGCTACGGCTGGACCCCGGCGATGGTCGTGTACGCACCACCCGGCACTTCCGTGTCTGGGAAGGGGGAGGTGAGTATAACGTGGCTCGTGGGCTGCGTCGCTGCTTTGGCCTGCGAACCGCCCTGGTCAGTGCCTTTGTCGATAACGAAGTTGGTCGCCTGCTCGAGGATCTGATCCTTCAGGGTGGGGTCGATATGCGTTTTGTGCAGTGGCGGTCCTTCGACGGGATCGGGCGGGCGGTGCGCAATGGCTTGAACTTCACCGAGCGTGGCTTCGGCATCCGCGGCGCCATTGGCGTCTCGGATCGCGGACATAGCGCGGCTTCGCAACTCAAGCCGGGCGATTGTGACTGGGATGCCATCTTCGGTGGCGGCGTCCGCTGGTTTCATACCGGCGGTATCTTCGCAGCGCTGTCAGAGACCACACCGCTGGTGGTCGAGGAAGCCTTACGAGCTGCACAGCGTCATGGGGTTGTCACCTCGTACGACCTCAACTACCGACCGTCTCTGTGGAAAGCGCTGGGCGGGCCGGCGAAAGCGCAGGAAGTGAACCGAAGGCTCGCGCCGCTGGTGGATGTCATGCTTGGCAACGAGGAGGATTTCACCGCCTGCTTAGGCCTCGAAGTTCCCGGGACCGATGCCAAACTGGACCAGCTCGAAGCAAGCAACTTCCGCCGCATGATTGAACGGGCGGTGCAGGAATACCCCAACTTCAAAGTCGTGGCCACGACCCTGCGTCGGGTCCAAAGCGCTAGCGTCAACGATTGGGGTGCCATCGGTTGGTACGACGGGACGTTCTACCAGGCCAGCGACCGACCGGGCTTGGAGATCTACGACCGGATCGGCGGCGGCGATAGCTTTGCCTCCGGCCTGATCTACGGCTTTCTGACGACCGGGGATGCCGCGAAAGCAGTGGAGTACGGGGCCGCCCATGGTGCCCTGGCCATGACCACCCCGGGAGACACCTCGATGGCCACCCTGCGTGAGGTGGATAAGCTGCTGGGCGGGGGCGGGGCACGGGTCGACCGCTAAGGTTGCGCAAGCTCAGGGCAGCGGCTGCACCTGGATGTTGCGAAAAGCCACGGGTCCATGGTCGCCCTGGAACATCAGAGGCCCCTTCGGAACTTCCTTGCGAACCCAATTACTGCCTGTGGGATGCTTTAATTCGACATCCTGGTGGATCACTTGGCCATTGAGTACCGCCTTGACCATGCGGGCATTTTCCATCTTGTTGCCATCATTATCAAAGCGTGGTGCCCGGAAGGTTGCTTCGAGGGTCTGCCATTCTCCCGCGGGTTTGGCCGCGTTGACTTTGGGAGGGAAGCCATCGTCGATGGTCTGATAGCGAGGCCGGAGCTTCGCCCGAGGGTAGATACCGCCACAGTCACTGCCCGTCAGTTTGGCCTTCCCCGCCGAGTCAAACAGCTGGATCTCATACAATCCCATGAACTTAACGCCCGAATTCGAGCGTCGGCTCAACATAAAGTCGAACTTCACCGTGACATCCCGATAGCTCTCCTTGGTGTACAAGTCGCGCGTCCGCCCGGTCTTCCCGTTCACCAGCACAGGCCCCGATTCTCCTTCACCCAGGAGCTTGCGGGGATTCTCGGGATGGAGCATGGCCCCTTTGGCGTAGAACCACGTCCCGGTCGAGCCGCGAAAGTCGTTCAACGTCAGCGGCGTTGGTTCGTCCGCAACGACTGGAGTGGTCGAGGCAATCCCAGCGACTAGACAGCTTAACCGCAACAAAATCCGAAGTTGCATGGCGAGTCTTCCCAAGAGGAACCGTCAAAACTCAGCGAGAGTGACGCAGCCGCAGTTTGTCCCAGCGTTCGGGTGCCCCAGGCAGCATTACCTGCGGGATCGGCTGATTGTACTGCCGCGCGAGCTCGCCCACCAGTCGCGGGTAGTCCGGCCAACGGCCGTGTGTGTCTCGGAGCTTGGCCAGCGCATCGTGAGCACCCGCGCGTCTCAGCTGGCGCTCGAGCCTTTGCAGCGCGACTTGGATGGCTGGGTCGAATTCCTCCGGACGTGACGGCCCCAGCGGGACTGCGGGCTCTTTCCCTTGCTGGCGCAACCAATCGGTCACCGCGATCGCATAATCCGGCCAGCGTCCGACCGCCGGCTCGAGATCTGGGACTTCCCCTTGCTCGAATAACTGCGCTTGAACCACTTGGGGCAGTTCGTCATAGGTGGTTGGCCCCCTGGCAGGCCCGGGTAGGATCGGATGCCGCTCGGCCAATTCCGCCACCACCCATAACAAGCGTAAGTGATTGCCGGCTTGGGCACTCTGTTGCGCCTGCTGCAGCCAGTTGTGCTCGGTGTGCGTCAGTTGCGGCCGCAAGTAATCACGAATAAATTTTTTCAACTGTCTTTGAAAAGCGGGAGCCATAAATGGGCTCAGCAAACGTGGATTGCGTAGCTCATCCCAATGCTCTCGGGCCCAGTCCCACTCTTGCTGCCATAAGCGTTGTTCCTCACGCCAGTGCTCCATTAAGGCTGCTCGTTGCGTTGGAGCAGTCTGTTGCAGCTGGCTTCGTCGGGCCTGTGGCAAGCTAGCCACCCACTGCTGGGTGGTAATCTGCTCGATCCGTTCGAGACGTTGGGCCGGGTTGGCTTGTAAAATGCTCGCGCGTTCGTCTTGGGAGAGCCCTTCCATCCACTGAGCGAACTGCTCGAGCGTTCGACGTAACTCGCGTTGGCGTGGAAACGGTGTGGCTTGGAGCTGGCGATCAAGGGTGCGAATCTGTTCCTGACGCGACGCAGGCAGCGTTTGAAAGCGAGCCAGTTGTTGCCGCAAATAACGAGACCGCTGCTCGGAAGAGATTCGGGTGGGACGTGCGGACATCGTCGCGAGTAGGCCCGCATCATTCAATTTCTGCAGAAACGTCAGATCATCCAGATACTGATAGAGCGGCAAGTGTTCGATGACCTGGAGGTCGTTGATCGCATCGGCTAAGGCGTGCTCAGGGCGGACGGCCCGTGGATCAGTCGGCTCGGACGGCCAGCGAGTGGCAGCCAGATAGCCGAGCCCGCTAGCCAAACTAAGCAAGCTAACCCAGCCCAGCAGCAGGAGCCACCGTCGTTGCCGAGGTGGTAGCGCGACAGGCTGTGAAGCCCCCGTCGATCGACCGGAGGCCACCGGCTCGGTCGCTAGCAAATCAGGAACCGCCACCTCGAGACGCGACAGGGTCCGCTCGGTAAACTCGGCCGAGGCCTCGGCCCGAGGTAGGTAGTCGAGCAGATCCCAAGCCCGCTTGAGGGCCTCGGCTTGGTTGCGCATGCGCGGATCCAGACTAATCTGGGCAGCCATCGCTTGCCGAGCCGGCTCTTCCAATTCCTCGTCGAGAAAGGCCACCAGCTCTTCGAGGGCCTCCGCATCGCGAACGCCTTGATCGGGGCGGTTCTCAGGCTTCATGGGCATCCCCCTCGTCGCGATCGACGATTGGCACTATGCCACTTTCCATCAGAATATAATCTTGTAACAATTCGCGGAGCCGACTGCGAGCACGGCTCAACAAGGAGCGGATCGCCATCACCGAGAGATTCATCACCTCCGCGATCTCGGCATACCCCATGTCTTCAAACTTGTTGAGCATCACCGCCAACCGCTGCCGTTCATTCAGTTGCTGTAAGGCCGATTGGATCACCGCTGCCAGTTCTTGACGGGCAAGCTCCTGTGTCGGCGCTTGCTCGCGGGTCGGCACCGCCGGTGGCAGGTGGCCCGCAGGCAGCGGACCAGAGTCTTGCGGCGACAACGATTGCATGGCACGGAGTCGGCGATCGCGACGGCAATTGAGGGCTAAGTTGTGGGCAATGGTAAACAGCCAGGTGGAGAATTTTGCCCGTGGACGGTATTTCTTGCGCGTGCGATAAACCCGAAGAAACACTTCCTGGGCCAGATCTTCGGCCTCGTCGCGATGGCCCACGAGGTGGTGCAGGATCGACACCAAACGATGCTGGTACAATTGGACCAGCTGGGTGAAGGATGCGGCATCGTCTTGGTCACGGACCCGGAGCATGAGCCGAATATCCGGATCGCGTAAAGCCATCTGGGAGCTGGTCATCCCACTCATGATGTGTGTCGATCCCCAAGACTCTGCCGTTACAGCCACTTTCAGTATGGTTGGCCCCCGAAGTTGCCGCAAGCGCAGCCTGGTGGATTCCCACCTCGTCGCACCCGGTTGGACTCGCTAAACTAAGAGGCGTATGGACGATTCACCAAAAGATCGCCGCATGCAGAACCTGTGGGCCCCTTGGCGACTGGCGTATGTGGCGACCAACCCACCGCCGACCCCGGGCGATCCGTGCTTTCTGTGTCGTGGCTTGGCCGAAGCGCGTGATCAAGAGAATTATATTGTCTGGCGTGGTCCGTGCACTACCGTGGTCCTCAACCGGTTCCCGTACAACAACGGCCATTTGCTTGTCGCCCCGCGAGCGCACAAAGCCAAACCGGTGGAGTGTACCCCCGAGGAACAGCTAGAGATGATGCAAGTCATCAATGGTATGATGGCGGCGTTCGAGACGCTGATGCATCCAGAAGGCTTCAATGTCGGGTTGAATCTCGGACGTGTAGCTGGGGCCGGCCTGCCAGGGCACCTGCATTGGCATGTGGTGCCGCGTTGGCACGGTGATACAAACTTCATGCCAGTACTCACCGATACCAAAGTGATTGTGCAATCCCTCGATGCCCTACACAGCCTGCTGACGGATTATCTCAGTGAGCACCCTTTGATTGAAGCCCGGTGAACGCCGTGCAACAGGACTGGCAGCTTGGCGATGACGATGGGCTGGCGCCCTATGCAATGCGGAGTTGTGCAAGCCGCGGTCGCCGCTATCCCGAACCCCTTCACCCATATCGCACAGTCTTTCAGCGTGACCGCGAGCGAATTGTCCATTCCACTGGCTTTCGGCGTCTCATGGGAAAAACCCAGGTGCTCGTCGCCCAGATCAATGACCACCACCGTACCCGACTGACGCATACCCTAGAAGTGACGCAGATCAGTCGAACGATCGCGCGGCGGTTGGGCCTGCAGGAGGATCTGACCGAAGCGATTGCCTTGTCGCACGATCTCGGCCATCCCCCGTTTGGTCATGCCGGCGAAGAAGCCTTGGATGCGTGTTTGCATGCGTTTGGGGGATTTGATCACAACCTGCAAGGCCTGCGTCAGGTTGAAGAATGCGAGGATCGCTATCCCGATGTACCCGGCTTAAATCTGTCCTGGGAAGTCCGCGAGGCTTTCGCTCAACATTCCAAGCGTCTGGAGGCCAGCGAAGCGCAGCGCTATCGGGCCGCCGGTGCCCCCCTGTTGGAGGCGCAAGTAGTCGATGCCGCGGACAGTCTGGCCTACGATGTGCATGATGTGGATGATGCCTTAGGCATTGGCATCATTAGCCTGGCCGACTTGGACGGGGTTGGCTTGTGGACGCAGGTGGCCGGACCGATCCGGACCGCTCACCCAAGTCTCATGGGGAACCGCTTTCGGACAGCCGTGTTACGCGAACTGATTAGCTCCCAGATCGTCGATTTACTCCAGGAGACTCAACGGCGGCTGCAGGAAGATGCCATCGAAAGCCTGCAAAAGGTCCGCGCGGCCACGCGGCCGCTGGTCGACTTTAGTCGATCCATGCTGGCACTCAAGCAG
Source organism: uncultured Alcaligenaceae bacterium (assembly GCA_964410665.1). Taxonomy (GTDB): domain Bacteria; phylum Planctomycetota; class Planctomycetia; order Gemmatales; family Gemmataceae; genus CAYPIE01. Next base: position 41,891 of record CAYPIE010000009.1, on the reverse strand, counting down.
GAATTGGAACAATTTCTGCTGCAACGGGTCTACCGCCATCCACGCGTTCTCCGCATGGCCAATAAGGGACAGAATTTTCTCAAAGCCCTCTTTGCCGAATTCATCCGTCGCCCGGAACTACTTCCGCCACGCCATCTACGCCGCTGGCAAGATGCGCCCGCCTGGTTACGCCAGGATCCCAGCGCGGCCCCTTGGGAACGAACGTGTACCGACCCACTGGAACGGATCGTCGCCGACTATCTGGCGGGGATGACCGATCGCTATGCCCAGCAGGAATATCTGCGCCTGTTCCAGCCGAGTGGTGACCTGTAGAATAAGAGATTCGAAACGCATTTTCGCTTGGCCCACGGTCTCTCCGAACTCACCCACAGTGGAGCTGACGCTATGCTGCTCTGGTTACTCCGCGCCTGCTTCCTTGCCTTGCTGACCGGGATGGCCATCTTTGCCTTCAATCTGTTTTACGAAACCGAAGGACTACTCGGGGCCTGTGCTGCGGCCGGGGCGGTGATGCTGGGTGGCGGGGTGGTGCTGTTCACCGATCTTTATGAACGCAACAAGCAAATCACCACCATCATGGCTGTCTACTTCGGGCTGCTGCTGGGACTCTTGCTCGGCTCGTTGTTTTCCATGGCCCTGGAACCGCTGTTTGAAGAATGGTTTGCCGGCTATCCGCAACGGATTCAACTCGCTCGCTTTCTGATTACGGTGATCTGCTGCTACATCACCATCTCGACCTTGCTACAAACCAAAGATGAATTCCGTTTTATTATTCCCTATGTCGAGTTTTCCAAACAAGTCAAAGGACATAAATCGCTGGTTCTCGATACCAGTGTGATTATCGACGGCCGAATTGCCGATATCTGTGATACGCGGATCATCGACAGCAAGCTGATTGTGCCCCGCTTTGTCTTGCAGGAACTTCAGGGAATTGCCGATAGTTCGGACAAGCTGAAGCGGAATCGGGGGCGACGAGGGCTGGATATTCTCAAACGCCTCCAGAATAACCCAAAAATTGAACTGCAAATGCACGATGGCCATGTGGCGAGCATTCCCGATGGACGCCGCGGCGAAGAACGCATTCGCGTGGATGAACGCTTGGTGCTGTTTGCCAAAGCGTTGGATGCTCGAGTGGTCACTAACGATTTTAACCTGAACAAGATCGCTCAGTTGCAAGGGGTCGAGGTCATCAACCTCAATGAAGTGGCGAATGCCCTGAAAACGGTGGCCCTGCCCGGCGAAATCTTGACCGTTCGTGTCGTCAAACCCGGTGACCAATTTGGCCAAGGGGTAGGCTATCTCGAAGATGGGACCATGGTGGTGATCGAGCAAGGACGCTCTTATATCAGTCAAGAAGTCCAGATCGTGGTCACCAGCGTGTTACAGACCCCCGCCGGGCGTATGATCTTTGGCAAAGTCGAGGGTAGGATCGAGCCAAAGTCGTCCGTCCCTGGAGAGGAACCCGCCAGCACCGGAGCATCCCCGGAGGCGACGCATTCCTAGATCCACGATGCCACGGACGGCTTGGGCCGCATGGTCCTGGGCTCTATGCAACAGGAGGTGACGCCAATGGGATACAAGGGGTGGATTACGAGTCTGAGTCTCTTCTTGCTCTTTAGCTTCAGTCCTACCGCCTTGGCACAACCGCCAGGGAGCAATTCCGGCCCCCCTGCTGCTCCGCCCTCCGATCTGGAACTGGTGGAGCGTCTGGTCGCGGCCCGCCGCGAATATCGCAGCACCTTGGAGATGCTTCGCAAACACTACGCCGAGACCGGCGACCGCCAACGAGAAGCCTGGGCCCGCGATGAATTGATGCAATATCACCGCATGCTCAAGCAATCTTTTCGCTTGGACGTTGGGGACGTCCCTCCCCCCAACATGGTCCCGAAATACAATCGCAAAGATGCCAACGAATTGTTTCGCCTTGCGATGAACTACAAAGACAAAGGCTTTGGCTCGGATTTCGTTGACAATCAGCGGCGTGCCGAGCTGTTGTTGCAAAAAATTCTCACCCTCTACCCCGAGTCCGACAAAATTGGCCTGGTGGCCTATCAACTGGGGGATCTCTACGAGGGGCGTGCCTATCAGCAGTATCGGCGTGCCGCAGCCTATTTTGAGCGCTCATATCAATGGGCCAAAACTGCCCAGTCCGACGCCCGACTACGCGCTGCGCGTATTTATGATCGGGTGCTCAATGAGCGAAATCAGGCAATCCAGTTGTATAAACAAGTGCTTTCGCATGACATTGATGAGACACGTCGTCGCGAAGCGCAGGAACGCTTGAATGCCCTCACCGGCTCCTAACTCGAGGGAGCAAGGAGCCGGATCTAGCCAAGATCCGAAATGGGCAAATCGAAGGTGCGCTTAGAGATATTCCTCATCGTCGAAGGGATGGCGTCCTTCCGGCCCTCGAGCATTCTTTTCCCCGGCATGGAGCAGGGCCTCAGCCACCAGCAGATCCTCGGGGGTGGTGATCTTTAGATTCGTCGGTGATCCCTCGACGATGTACACGGGCTGCCCGATGGCCTCAACCAGTTGCGCATCGTCGGTGATCGTCTCTTGCAGTGCTTGACGTCGTGTGTAGGCTGCACGGATCCAATCGGTGCGAAAGATCTGGGGGGTTTGTGCCTGCCACAACCCATCACGCGCCAGTGTGTGAGCAATCCGTCCCTCCCCATCGACCCGTTTCAGGGTGTCGCGAACCGGCAACGCCGGGATAGCCGCTCCATGCTGCATCGCAGCGGCCAGGACCGTATCAATCAGGCGGGGAGGCGTACATGGCCGTACGGCATCATGGATGCCGATATACTCGACTTCCCCCTGCACTCGCTCCAGGGCATTGGCCACCGATTGAAAGCGTTCGGCTCCCCCAGTCACCACTTCGACTTCTAAAAACATCAAATTCGCCCCATACCGCTGGCGAAACTCCTCCTCATCTTCGGGAGCGATGACCAGCAGGGTCTGAACTACATTTGGGCGTGTAATGAACAATTCGACCGTACGCAGCCAAATCGGTCGATTATCCAACGCGACAAAGGGTTTTTTCTGGTCGCCGCCGAAGCGTGTCGATTTCCCGGCAGCCGGTAAGATCATGGCAACATTGGACATGGCAAAGCTCCGGTGCAAGGCGGTCAAGGTTGCCGGGGCGACTCTTAGAATAGGTCTATGGTCCGGGAGATGGGACTCAAGGGGAAGTCCTTAACCGAGGATCTTCAGCGGCTGAATCCGCTGTTCGGAAGCTTCGAACCGGCCAATCCCTACCAACCAGTCAAGCTTGGCGAACAAAGCCACCTCGGCGCCCGCTTCAAGACGGAGTGGACGGAGAATCCAGCGGCCTTGGCGCAAGGTTGTGGCTTCGTCGGCAGTCACCTCCACCCGGGGCAAATCCTGAACGGCCATGCTCGCCGGTAGCAAGACCGCTTCGACGTCGTCAGGGAGGACGTCGATCCCCCGTGCCAAGGTCCCGGTAAATGGCCCCACGGCCAGTCGGCGTAGTTCAGCAACGAGTCCGCCACAGCCCATTCGTTGGCCCAGATCCCGGGCGAGGGAGCGAATGTAAGTTCCTCTGCCACAATGGACTTCCACTTCCAAGCTCGGGTAAGTGTAATCGAGGATGTTCAGGGCATCGATGCGGACCGCGCGTGGCTCCAGCGAGACAGCCGCCCCGGCTCGAGCGAGGGAATACGCCCGGTTCCCGTCGACTTTAGCGGCCGAGAATTGAGGCGGCACTTGCTCGATTGTTCCCACGAACGATGCTAGCGTCTCTTCCAGGGCCCGACGGGTCGGCGGCGTGGCCCGGACAATCGGCTGCAGCGTGCCATCCAGATCATCGGTACTGCTACGGCTACCCAAAAGGAACTTGCTGCGATACACCTTGGGCATCGCCTGGACGTACTCGGCCAGCCGTGTGGCCGTCCCGATACAGACGACCAACACTCCTGTGGCCAGCGGGTCCAAAGTGCCGGTATGGCCAATCCGGGTCCGACGCGGGAACCAGCCCTGAATACGGTTGATGGCATCGCGCGAGGTCAGCCCGGCTGGCTTGTCAAGGACGAGTAATCCGTTCATGATATTTTTCAGTTACTTCTCGAAGAATGCGGAGTTGATGCCTCATGGGATGGACGGCGCAGTCCGCGTCAGGGCTCGGCATCCAGCGTTGTTTTTGGAGAAACGGCCATGAGCAATCTCGCTAACGCCGTGGTCATTTTTAATCCAGCCTCCGGACGGGGTCGGGCAAAAGCTGAAATTCAGCGCGCCTTACGTTTTTTTCGCCGCGGCATCCAACTCCAGCCTAGCCAACACGCCGGTCATGGTGAACAACTTGCGTGCTTAGCAGCCCAGTCAGGCCATTCGCCGGTGATCGCTGCGGGTGGCGATGGCACCGTTCACGAGGTCGCCAATGGCCTGTTGCAGCTAGAACCGGTCCCAACCCACCTCGGCATCTGGCCGATTGGCTCGGCAAATGATTATGCCTGGGCGCTCGGCTTAACGGAATGGTGGCAGGTTCGACAACGACAACAAGCATGTGGCCAACAGTTGGTCGATGTGGGCATTGTCTCTGCTCCCGACGGACGACAACGCTACTTTGTCAACGGCCTAGGACTTGGGATCAATGCCGGAGTGACCCTTGAAGCACGCAAAATCCCTTGGCTGCGTGGCATGCCGCTGTACGGCATGGGGATCGCACGCGCCCTTTACTGGCATTACCAGGATCCCGTGATGCGCATCCGCTTTGACGATACGGAGGTCCATGGCCGAACCCTCGCCTTAACGGTCAATCTGGGCCGGAAAGAAGGTGGCTTTCCCATCACCCCGCAGGCCTCGCTGACCGATGGCTTGTTCGACTGCGTGCGCATTCAGCGTTTATCTGCGTTCGAGATTGCACAACTACTTCCTCGCCTTGTCGCGGGGACCTTACCCAGCGATCATCCCAAATTGACCGTCTGTCGCGCGCGCACGGTGCAAGTCCAATCCGAAGCGCCATTGCGGATTCACCTCGATGGGGAATTCTTTTGCGAACCTGACGAGGGCATCCACGAGGTCGAGATCCGTTTGCTGCCCGCCCGTTTACGTGTCGAATGTTTCCCGAAAGCTCCCAACGGTGGTCAAGACCGTTTGGTGAGGCAAGGCCGCCCAGCCGGGGACGAACCGCGCTGACCTCGGTTTGGGGATCGCCTCGGGATTCGAGCAATCCCCGAGTTCCTGCGAAACATCGGCGATGGTGGGCGAGCCTTGGCTTTCGCTCGGAGTGGGCACGACTTCGCAGATGCTGGGCCCACATGCCTGAGCCGCATCGATAGCCTCGAGTACCCGACGCAGCCCTTGTTGGTTGGCCTGTTGAATGCTAAGGCCAGGTCGAGCATTGGCTTCCAGTATCATCGGTCCAGCCTGTTGATCAATCACAATATCCACACCCAGAAAACCCAGTGCTAGGGCTCTGGCGAGTTCCCGGGCCATTTCGAGGATTTCCTGCCAAAACGGGATAGGATAGTCCGCGAGGGTCATCTCGGAATCGGGATGCGTGTTAACACGACGGTTGGACTGAATGGCATAGGTCGTCCGACCACTGGTCAGATCGATGCCCACACCGATGCCGCCTTGGTGTAAATTTGCACGACCGGCCGAAGCCAGCGTTGGTAGACGAAGCATCGCCTGAGCCGGTTCACCTCGATACATCAGAACACGCACATCCGGCACACCCTGCGGGCAGAGTTCGGCCAGCATCGGATGTGGGTGAATGCGTTGTTGGACCAGAGCCGCATCGGGCAGCTCGCCCAACGAGTAGCTTCCCGACAAAATCTCGGCGACATGCCAGCGGATCGTTTCGACGGCGTACGCCACTCCGTTCGGTTGTTCGAAGACACCAGGTACATCCCGCACTCGGGACAAAACCAGGATGCCTCGACCCGATGCGCCACGATCGGGTTTGATCACCACCTCATCGACAGCCTGAAGGATGCGGGTGACTTGGCCCAACTGAGCGTAAGTGTCGATTACCGCATACACCGGCGGCGTCGGCAGTCCCAACGCCTGACAGCGTGCGGCGAGCGTCTGTTTGCGGTCGACTTGAACGCGTTGCTCGCGAGGATTGTGTTGGAGCAAGTAGCGGACATTGCGGCGGTTCAACCCCAACACACCACGGTGGGCCAAGCAGCCAGCACCAAGAAGCCATCGCATCTAAATATCTCGCTTTACTAAAACTTCTTGTCCATCCCCGTCGAACCGCTCCCAGCGTGGTTCGATGCCAAGCCGCTGGTGGTGGGTCACGGTGATCGGCTCGGGCTCGCGACGCAGCTCGCGAAAACGGTAGAGCTCCAGCAGTCGAAAGCCCGTGTAGCGTCCCAGTACGATTAGCCCGGCTAACACCCCGAGGAGAAATTCTGGGTAGCCTAGTAACCACGCTTGCAACCCCGAATACGACGTGACGAGTCCCACGACCGCGGCCATCCCGAAGGTGTTGCCCAGTGTCTTTAGGGATGCTTGGAGGGTTTGTTCCTCATCAAGTTGCCAAAAGCGTTCAATCATTCCGGTTAAGATGATTAAAGGCAGCACAGAGATGGTCGTGCCCAGGGAGATGCCACGTAAGCGCCCGACAACAATCAAACCGAGCAAAGCGAATACCAATAGGGTCAGCAGGACGCCCGAGCGCGGCACGCGTAGTAACTGCCAATCTTGCATACGATCGCGAAGAAACCAACCGACCGCCAGGAGAAAGCCGCAAATCGCAATCCCAGGCAACCCATCACTCTGGGAAAAGGTAAGGCCCAGTAGAGCGGGCCCGAACAAGCCGAACGAACTCAATCCGATCACCTGGCGGAACAGACAGACAATCAGGACCCCGACGGGTAAGAGCACCAAAAAGCCGACGAGGCTGCGATCGGGCTCGGGGTAAGTTGCGGGGTAAAAGGCCGCGGGCAGAGCGAGGTTGTCGCGCAGGAAGATGCTGGCGACTCCGGCCCCCAGCAGTCCAACCACGAGTCGCCACGAGGAATGCCTTAAGGCCATGCCGATTCTGCCTTTGCAGGAAGGAAGCGAAGTCTACAAGACGGCCCAGGGACCACAATCACCTGGTTCAGTCAATTGCCGCTCGGAAGCAGCCGAAATTCATAGCAGCTCCCGGGCGGTTGGTCAGCAAGGACGAATAAATAGCCCACCTGTCGACGTTTATCCCAGGCAAGATGCCAATCTCGATCGGGAACCGCGGTCTGAACCAGCGGCGGCCTCGTCCAATTGGTACCGACGAACTCAACAAAGAGAAAGGCAAGCGGCTCTTTGTAGTGGTCGCGAATCCGGACGAGGCCTGCGGGGATGGTACCTGGATACCAGGTCGCCTGATAAGGACCGACAGCAATGGCATGGGTACTCTCGGGTAGGGTAATCGCCACGCGATAGCTACCATCGGGTTCAGGCGTTATCTGCCACGGGCAGGTCGGCGTTGTCGCCGCGGCCGGCAGCCTAGGTTGCCAGTCCGGGTCGCCCCAGAGGGCAAAGCTCCAGGCCGCCCGATAGTTGGCTCCCATCATGGTCGCCTGCTTGCCTAGGCGGGCCTGCTTCCAGGCCGCATACACCAGTAAAAAGTTTTTGGCGCGGCGTAGGGCAGCCCCCAAGGAGACTCCCTTCTGCAACAAGCCATTGATCAAGGCCGTGGCAAAGGCCCCCCCGGAGGCGGAGTAGGTTCGGGTGCTCGTGCCCACCACCGCGGCCATGCCTCGCTTGAACAGTGGAAGAACGGTGTTGGCTTGCAGGCTGCGGCAGCTTTGAAGAATCGTCAACCCAGGTCGTAATGGTTCGTTCCAGTCGGAAAACTTCCAGGTGTCAGTCAGCGTTTCCTGATGCCCTTCAAACACAAACAAATCTGCCATCGGAAGATCGGCGCGTACCCCCGGAGCGTGCGTGTTCGCCGGACCAAACCACTGGCGGGTCGTTACCTGCTGAGCTTCCAGCTCAGCAGCACTTTGCTGCGAACAGCATTGCAACAATGGTAAAGAACCGCCTGGATTACTCACCAGAACCGCATGTGCCAGCGGCTGCTGCCGGGCCAAACGAGTCCGAGCGAGTTGCAATAACAATTGTTCAGGATTCGGGCCCACCAAGCGGCCGACCGCATACTCGGTCAGTTCGCCAAATGGCGGCGTGAACGGTTCAACGCCCATCATTGCCCGTGCCTTGGGATAAGGATTTGCACGTCGTTCCTGGGGGATGGCCCGTTCATCGCCTAACAGGACAATGGTATCGACGCCGTCCAAGGGGGGCTCGGCAATCTGACCGTCAGTATCGGTGAACAGCAGGTCGGCGGTGCGTTCCCCTGCCAGCCAAGGTCCATAGCAAGCCAAGGGATCGTCCGGGTTGACCACGACCGCTTTGGTTGCCTGCTGGCGCTGGAGTTCGGCGATGATCGCCCGACGCAAGCTTGCCTCATCCGGCCAATACGTCTCAATGGGTCCCTGCCATGCCGAGGAATCGATCGCCTTAGCGCCGACAAGTTCCCATCGAATGGAGGACATCGCCGTGGGCGCAGTCCAGCGAGCTGCTTGCGAGAGCGGCACGAATGGGATGCGGCGGAGGTGGGCCAGGTGCGCCGCCCGCAATCGCATTCGTTGCGACAATCCGGCCGGGCACAGCATGATCTGCTTGGGAGTGGGGATGCTGGCGAGCAGCCTGGAACAGGACGGTAATCGCAACACCTGATCGGGAGCCCAACGAGCTAGCCACGATCGCAGACTTGGTGAAGTCCGCTGGGTTTGCTGGAGGATTACCCCAGGAAAATCAACGGCACGCAGCAGACTGGCAACCGTGAGCCATTGGTCCACAGGAATGTTATCCAGCAAGACCACCGTTTGGGATGTCGCCGTCGGTAACGACAGGCCGCTGATGGGGTTGTGCGCTGGGGAAAGGGCTACAGGGATGAGAAGTCCCCAGGCCGCCACGATGCACCAGGCGACGGGGCGGCCCAGCAATATCCACGAGTAGGCGACCGATCCATCCATGTTTCGGTCCAAGACCAAGCGAGTGTAAGACGAACAAGGGTACGGCTGCGATTATGCCTTGGAATGGTTGCAAAAAACTAGGTCACTTCGCGAGTCATTGACGCAACCATGGGCAACGCGCAGGAAGAAAAGACCCGACGTCAACGCGCAAGGCTCAACCTTTGGGAACCGAGCGTAATTCCAGTCGGCACCAGCCCAGGTCTAGATAGGTAGGTTTCCCTTCCTGGTAGCTGAAAAACCGAGGGTTCAGCGAATAGCGTACAAAACGCCCTTCCTTGTTGTGCAAAACGAGGGACTTGTTGCGCAGCACGCCCAGATGATGTGAAACGTTCACGATCTCGACATCAAGCATTGTAGCCAGTTCCGTAACATTCTTTGGACCACTACGTAGGCAATCAATGATCCGGATCCGATTCTCCTCCCCCAGCGCCTGCAGAAGTTCCGCACAATCTTTGGCTTCGATTTTGTCTGTCATCATGGCAGTATCCTTCTCTCTTAACAATCGGATTCCAACCGGACGTGGGCGAATCGGGCACCACGTCGCTACTCGCGCGCGAGTAGATGAAGGGGTCTTCATGGCGATAATTCTACAGATTGTTAGTCCGTACACAAGTCTAAGCCAGAAAAATTCTCGATTTTGTGTGGAACAATTGCGACCCACGCTCAGCAAATCCGTGCATATGTACTACACAACCCAGTTCCCCAGCTCGACCACTGGCCTGGCTTGTTTAGAGCAGATTTCCACCGTGATCTCGAGGAAACGAACGATCCATCGTTGAAGCGAAATGGGGAGGACCCAGGACGTGGCAAACCGAAGGGAAGGCGGCGTGGGACGCCAACCCGCCTCGGAGAGGATCGATCCCCTCCGGGCAGACCTAGGGTCAGTGGTCAGAATGTCGGTTCATTGCCGGATTTCCATTTGATATTGCAACCGATACTGGGTTGCTGGTCACTGGAAACCGCCTGGCCGGCGAGCACCGCATCGGCAGCCGCGCGCAAATCCGCCCCGGTCACCGGCTTGCCATTATCGGGACGGCTGTCATCAAACTGTCCTCGATAGACCAGCTTTCGTTCGGCATCATACAAGAAGAAATCCGGGGTACATGCCGCATGGTAAGCTTTGGCAACTTGCTGGGACTCATCAAACAGATACGGAAAAACATAGCCGGCCGTTTGAGTTTCCTCTGCCATCTTGGCCGGACTATCGTCGGGATAGTTGGCCACATCGTTGGCATTGATGGCCACAATCGCCAGGCCTTTGCCCTGATAGTCGCGGGCAAACTGGGCGAGGCCCGCCCGGAGATGTTTGACAAACGGGCAATGGTTACAGATAAACGCGACCAGAAGTCCTTTGGCATCCTGGAAATCCGCCAGGGTGTATTCGTTGCCGCTGGGATCGGGTAGGCGGAAATCGATTGCGTTGCTGCCCAGGTCTCGCATGACAGAAGGGGTCAGAACCATGGTTGGTCTCCATTTGAAGTCAAGTCGTCATCGATCAAGGGTTTGAGGTCGGCTGCCAAGGGGTTGGACCATTGGGTTTGGCCCGCAGATACTTCGCGCCCAAAGCGTCCCGCCAGGTGTGCAAGCGATGCCGCAGGTCGGCCACCTTGGCAGGCATCTGCTCGGCCCGATCCTGCCGTTCGCCGAGGTCCTCCCGGAGATTGTAGAGGTGGACCTGACCATCCTCCAATCGCTCGATCAGCTTATAGGCTCCCAGGCGAACGGCCGATGCGGGGAAGCCACCTTGATTGCCATAGTGCGGATAGTGCCAGAACAATGGACGAGTGAGCTGCGCTTGGTTGCCCTGCAGCAATGGAACCAGATTGATGCCATCTTGGTGCTGCTCGGGTCTGGCAGGGAGGCTGGCCATAGCCAGAAGCGTAGGATAAACATCCGTGCTCATGACCGGGACGTCGCACACGGAACCCGCGGCGGTTACCCCGGGCCAGCGGACAATCCAGGGGACCCGAATGCCCCCTTCGTACATCCAGCCTTTCCCGCCCCGTAAGGGCAAGTTTGCCGTGGGTGATCCCTCCGAAGTCGCCAGACCGCCATTATCCGAGGTGAACACGACAACGGTGTTATCGGTGATGCCAAGTTGCTCCAGCTTGGCCAGGACACGGCCGACGGCGCGGTCCATGCTCTCGATCATCGCCGCATAGGTGGGATGACTCTGAACAATCCGGACCCTGCGCGGTGCGTTGCGAAGGAAGATCTGTTCTTCTTCGGCAAAAGTGGTCCGAGCGGTCAACCCCAAGCGTTCTGCCTTGGCACGATATTTCTCGACCAGTGGCTTGGGCGCCTGCAACGGGGTGTGGACGCTGTAAAACGATAGATACAGCAAGAATGACTTGGTGTGGAATTGTGCCAGAATCTGTTCCGCTTCCGTGGCCAATCGGGCTGGCAAATGTTCACCATCGGGACCATTGTCCATGCGAGGATTTTTAAACGGAGCAAAGTAGCCGCCCGGCGGAGACCCGGCGGAATGGCCGCCGACGTTGCGCATAAAGCCTTGATTTTCCGGCCAGAACGCGGGGGTCGGGCCCAAATGCCACTTGCCTAGAAAGGCGGTCTGGTAGCCCCTATCCTTCAAGGCTTCGGCGAGTGTCACCTCCTCCAGCGGCATCCGGTTGGCAAACTCTGCGGGCAAAAACTTCTCCGCACGCCGGCCCGTGAAATAATTGGTGGTGCGCGCACGCACGGGATATTTTCCGGTCATCAGGCTGTAGCGTGTCGGACTACACACCGGACAGCTGGTGTAGCCGTTGGTGAAGCGCATCCCGGTCCGGGCCAGTTGATCGACGTGGGGCGTCTCATAGAAGGTATGCGGGTTGTAAGCGCCGATGTCCGCATACCCCAGATCATCGACGAGAAAAACGACAAAATTGGGTCGTTGGGTCGGTTCGGCAGCAGGGACTGTAGCAGTCAGCAGCCCCCCGTATACCCCCACGAGCAACAGGATACGCATTTGGGATTCCTCCAGATCCAGGTCATCAAGCGCATTCCCTGAGCATGGAGCAGGATCTCCGATCCTCGCAAGGAAATTCTGAATCGGTGATCTTGAGGAAGCCCTCACAACGGTCTGGATTGGCCGATCGAGCGCGAGGCGTTGCCGTCCTCTCAGAATCGGAGTATCCCTGCTGCGGCTGCCGTGGTCGGCATTTGAGCCTGGGGAATCGCATAGACCTGGCCTCCATGCAAAAAGGTCGTCACAGCAATCCGGTCGAGGAAGTCCACCGTTCCCGGACCAGGTTGAGTTTGGGTGGCTACCATCTGGGTGGCTGCGTCCACTTCGCCCCAGACCGGCACATCAAGACACACAAAGACGGTATCAACGCGTCCGGCCAACGCCGCGGCCAGCAAGTCCGAAAGGATTTCGCTGGTCTGGCCCCGAGCCGAAGCCACCTGATAACGCTCCAGCGCTGCGGCTTGCTCCTGCTGCAAGATCGGTTCGAGCACGGTCCAAACCTGGCGATGGAACACATCCGCCGGCACCTTCTCCGGGTTGCCCGACACAAAACGGTCGAGAAGGTGTTTGTAGGAGTTTACCGCGCGATAGATCGGCTGATATTCCTCGACCCCCGCCAGCAACAGAGGGGCATGCTGATCCTTGAGTGTGCTCATCAGACCATGATCAATCGCCCGGAAATAGCGGAGCAAGCGGTCATTCTCTTCATCCTTGCCCGTCCCTTGACCATGGTAGATGGTCCCGCCAGCTCCCCCATCTTTGGGACCACTCGTGTGGTGCTGCAACGATTCCTCTGGGAGATCGAAGCGTAAGGCATCCGAGAGGTTTTTGGGCATTTCTCGGGCCGGTACTTCCGCAAAGGTGTAGGCGGTCGCACGATAAAGCCGCACCGAGTTCTTGGCCAGGGCCAGAACGTAACAGGGTGCCTGCTGTTGGAGCAGTGGGAACAGCGGTTTGAGGTAAAAGTTCCGTTGCACCCGCGTAAGTTCTTGAAACTCGACCGGTAGGCGGAAGCGGATGGCCTCCTCGGGTCGCAAAAACACCGCAAGCCCATCACACTGCTGCTTCCAGAAACTATCATCTTGCTGCAGCTGGTACCCGGGCTTGAGCAGCGCATGGATGTGAGAGCCTGGGATGCCCAGGGCAGCGAGTTGTTCCTCCGCCGACTGCAAGCCATTCTTCAAGCGGATCGGGTCCTCGATCACCGCCTGCGTACTGACACGATGCGTCGGCAGATAGATCGAAACCAGAGGGTGCTCGCCGTTGGCTTGCGCCAGTGCCTTGAATTCGCTCGGACCAAATGGATCTAGGTGAAGTTCCATGACGGTCTCCTTCCAGAAAATGGCGAGGGCGCAAAGCAGGTATATACTCCAGTGTTGCAACGCGAGCGTTGCAAGAAAAGGACAAAACAGCGGCTCGTGTGTCGATGAGAGGTGCGTTGGAGTGCCAGAGAAGGTGCCAGGACAGGAGCCCGAGAGCGGGGCTCCTGGGTGCGTCCGGCGGAACTTAGCCCGCTAACTCTGCCTGAACTTCTTGCATGGGGGTCCACACTTCATCCAGGCTATCTTTGAATACATCGCCGATCAGCAGGTCGGTGATGTGCCGGCGATGTTGTGGAAACTTGCGAATAAACGCTCCGAAGCTAAACCCGTCGTAGAAGGCGTATACCAGTTTCTTCAGGCGATCCATGCCCCGTTCAAAGTCGCTGCCCCAACTGCCCAACTGCGCCGCGGACAGATCTCCCTTCTTGAGACCTTCGGAGACGGCATCGGCAGCCATGGCCCCAGAGCGGAAAGCCAGCTGCAGTCCGGACGAATAGACCGGATCTAGGAAACCAAAAGCATCTCCAGTGAGCACCCAGCCGTCACCGGCGATTCGCTTCGAGCGGTACGAAAAGTCCTTCGTGGAAAAATAGTCGGTGACCCTCTCAGCACCTTCGATGCGTCGGCCTAAGGCCGGACAGTTGGCCACTTCCCGTTGGAAGATCGCCTCCGCCGGGATCTTGTCGCGGAACAAGTAGTCCAGGTCTCCGACCACCCCGACGCTGATCACATCATCTTGGAGCGGGATGTACCAGAACCAGCCCTTCTTTTCCTTAAGCTGGAGCACCAGGGTGGCACCAACGTCGAGTTTGCCAGCTTCGCGGGCTGCGCCCTTGAAGTAGGACCAGACCGAGGCCTTCCGCAGCTTCGGGTCCGGCTGTCGTAACTTCAGCCGGTTGGCAATCAGCGAGCTCTGGCCGCTGGCATCCACGATCACCCGCGGATGTACTTCTTCGGCGTTCCCTTCCGCGTTCTGGATCCGCAGTCCGGTGGCTCGATCCTGATCAAAATAGACGTCGAGGACACGGTGCTGCTCGCGGACGTCAACGCCGAACGCCCGGGCATTGTCCAGCATGAGCTGGTCGAACTCACTACGCCTCACTTGCCAAGTTTGTGAGGATTCGTGGGGGTTGTTCTCAAAGAAATAAAAAGGTGCTGATTCTTTACCACTGTCGGTGACGAACTGGACGCTGTATTTGGGCGTGAAAGCACTGGTCTTCATCTTGTCCACCATACCGAGCCGGCGGAGCACCCAGTAAGTGTCGGGCATGAGCGATTCGCCGATGTGAAAGCGTGGAAACTTCTCACGCTCATACAAGCGAACAGAATGATCATTTTGAGCCAGAATGGTTGCGGCGGTTGCACCCGCCGGGCCGCCACCGATCACGACAACGTCGGGTTGAGTCACCATGAACATCTTTCCTTTGCGGTTTTGAGGCCAGATCTCCCAGCATCGCCTGCGTCGGCATGGGTAGGCGAAATGATTGTATGTTGCGTGACCGCAAAAAAGCCATCCTCGTAACTACGAGGATGGCTTTTTGTCCGTATTTACGACGATTGGGCCGATTCGGTGGAACTAGCCCACAAACACGCCGCCGGTAAAACTCGTGGCAAACGGCGTGAAGGAACCGAGTTCGGTTGGCAAGCCATCTGGGGGAGCATCAATCCCCGCATAGGTCGTGACCTGCGGTGAAGTATCGGTCCCGGAGGCGGTCACAATGTCGGCAAACTGGTCCCCTTCGATCTCCTTAAACACCAGGCGAATGCCCCCGCGATTGTTCGGGTCACCGGCAAAGAAGTTGGCCACCTGAGTCTGGGTGCCGTTGACCAGATCGGCCCCGGACAGGCCAAACACCCGCGGGCCGCCACCCGGGCCGCCGCCGACAAACACATCGGCAAAACCATCGCCAGTCCAATCACCGACCGCAGGGAAAACGCCGTTGCGTAGCGTTGGTTCAAAGACAAAGAAGTCATTCACCAGCTTGGGCGGTAGTGTCGTCCCGGTCAATGGATCGAGCACGGTGGCCCCACTGAACAGTGCCACACGCGGGCCGCCGCCAAAACCGGCAGCGACCATCACGTCAGAGATGCCGTTGCTGTTGATATCGCCCAACGACGCGCGAGCACCACCGCGGAAGTTGGGATCTTCGATGCCGAAAAAGCGCTGGAGTTCGGCAAAGGTGCCACCGTTGTAAATGGCCACCACCGGACCGCCGCCCTCGTCCGGGGTGATCACCACCTCGGCCAGGCCATCCAGATTGATGTCACCCGCGGCCACAAATACTCCACCGGTAAAGGTGGACTCGAACGGCAGGATCGTCTGCACCAAGTTACCCGAAGCCCCATCAAAGATGAGCACCTGGGTGCGTGCTCCCGGACCGGTTCCGATGATCACATCCGGAGTATCGTCCCCAGTCACTTGGGCATAGGCCGTACGCGTTCCATTGGGTGCTTCGGTGCTGGTAAACGGCTGACTGATCGTCTGAGTGATGGACCCCGCAACATTTCGGACGGTCACGTCGCTGGTACCCGCGACGCCTGCGCCCACGGCGATGAGACCGTTGGTGTTCTGACCTGTGGGTACCGTCGACGTCACTTCAGTCACCGACTCGATATTGCTGAAGCGAATGTCCATCCGGTTGCCGAAGGTGGCTTCTCCGGAACCAGTGTCGTCTGGTCCGACGATCATCGGGTTGGTGGTCCCGGACGTGTTGACCAACAGAGAATCCGTCCCGGTGCCGCCGTCGACCTCGTACTCGGTCACCGTGCTGGGAGCAGCGGTGATCGTGTCATTGCCACCCAGCGTGGCCAGTTGCAGCATCTCGACCGTGCCAACGTCCAGGCTGAACGGCCCAAGCCCGGAGCCACCGGCGATCCGTTGTAAGAGGAAACGGCTGGAGTCCATGGCGTTGGGTGCAACTTCAAACGTATCACCGGCCGTATTGTTGCCATTCACTCGTTGAATGTCGTCACCATCGCCCCCATCGATCAAGTCGCTACCATCCCCGTTATTCCAGGTGTTCTGGTCATCGCCCGACCCAAGCATGATGGTATCGTCCCCGATAAATCCGATCACACTATCGTCGCCGGCACCGGCATCGATCCGATCAGGACCCTGTCCTGCTCGGATCGAATCATCATCATCGCCTGAATTCAGAACCAATCCGATCAAACCAGCCTCGACCAGAGTCGCTGTGATGGTGTCATCGCCGCCCAGCGAATTCAGTTCAAGTGTCTCGGTGGTCCCGATATCCAAGGTGAACGCCCCAAGGCCCATCCCACCATCGAGACGCTGGAAATCCACCCGCGAGGCGTCCGACGGGTTTTCTTGGATTTGGAAGGTGTCACCCTCGGTCGGGTTGCCGTTGACCACTTGCGTGTCGTCGCCATCGTTGCCGTCGATCAGGTCACTACCGTCGCCGTTGTTCCAGGTGTTGGTGTCATCACCCGCACCCAGCATGATCGTGTCATCGCCCTGGAAAGCAACGACGTTGTCGTTGCCCGCGCCCGCGTCGATCACATCGGCATCCACGCTTCCAGTGATCTGGTCGTTGTCGTCACCGCCAGCCAGGTCCAACCCGATCAACCCCGTGCTCAGGTCCATCGCCGTGATCGTGTCATCGCCACCCAGCGAGTTCAGATCCAGGTTTTCCACCGTCCCGATGTCCAGGGCGAACGGCCCAAGGCCCATCCCGCCATCGAGCCGCTGGAAGTCCACCCGCATCGGGTCCATCATCCCATCCTGGATCACGAAGTTGTCGCCGAGCGTCTCGTTGCCATTGACCTGCTGAGTGTCGTCGCCGTCGCCGCCGTCGATCAGGTCGCTGCCGTCACCGTTGTTCCAGGTGTTGAGGTCATCCCCGGAACCCAGCATGATGGTGTCGTCGCCTTGGAAGCCGACCACGCTATCATCGCCGGCACCCGCGTCGATCACATCGGCACCCGCGCTCCCGGTGATCTGGTCGTTGTCGTCACCGCTTTCCAGGTCTAGCCCGATCAGGCCGGAGCTCAGACCCATCGCCGCGATCGTGTCATCGCCGCCCAGCGAGTTTAGGTCCAGTGTCTCGACCGTGCCGATGTCCAGGGTAAACGGGCCAAGGCCCATGCCGCCATCGAGCCGCTGGAAGTCCACCCGCATCGGGTCCATCATGCCATCCTGGATCTGGAAGTTGTCCCCCAGCATCATGTTGCCGTTGACCTGTTGCAGGTCGTCGCCGTCGCCGCCGTCAATCAGGTCGCTGCCGTCGCCGTTGTTCCAGGTGTTGGTGTCATCACCCGCACCCAACATGATCGTGTCATCGCCCTGGAAAGCAACGACGTTGTCGTTGCCCGCGCCCGCGTCGATCACATCGGCATCCACGCTTCCAGTGATCTGGTCGTTGTCGTCACCGCCAGCCAGGTCCAACCCGATCAACCCCGTGCTCAGGTCCATCGCCGTGATCGTGTCATCGCCACCCAGCGAGTTCAGATCCAGGTTTTCCACCGTCCCGATGTCCAGGGCGAACGGCCCAAGGCCCATCCCGCCATCGAGCCGCTGGAAGTCCACCCGCATCGGGTCCATCATCCCATCCTGGATCACGAAGTTGTCGCCGAGCGTCTCATTGCCATTGACTTGTTGGGTGTCGTCGCCGTCGCCACCATCGATCAGATCGCTGCCATCGCCATTATTCCAGGTGTTGAGGTCATCCCCGGAACCCAGCATGATCGTGTCGTCGCCCTGGAAGCCAACAACCGAGTCATTGCCATCTTGGGCGTCGAGCAGTTCGCTGTTCGGGCTGCCGTTCAAGGTGTCGTCCTGGGCGCCGCCGACCAGGTCAAAGGTGAAGGTGGCATCAACTTGATTGGTCAGGTCGATCAGGTCGTTGTCGTTGCGGCCAAACAGCTGGCCCCCTTGCAGGTCGGTCACACCCGTCAGATCGCCGATGGTGATCGAGTCATCGCCCGAGCCGGGCAGAATGTTCAGGTTCTCGGTGGTGCCGATATCTAAGTTAAAGTTGCCAAAATTGACCCGATCAAAGGCAATACGAGCGACGTTGGCCGTGATCTCAAACTGGTCGCCGGTGGTGCCATCGGAGCCAGTGACCTTGACCGTATCGAAGCCCGCGTCCCCGTCCATGACGTCGCTACCATCGCCGTTGTTCCAGACCAGCTGATCATCGTCGTCGCCACCGGAGACCTGATCGCTGCCGGGGCCACCGATCAGGGAGTCGTTCCCCGCCTCACCGGAAAGGCTATCCTCGGCCTCACGTCCGAAGATCAGGTCGGCACCGTCACCACCGTTCAGGGCGTTAATTTCCGAGCTGCCGACCAGGATGTCATCGCCGGATCCGCCGACGGCATCCTCGACGTTGGCGATGCCGCCAGTCGCAGTCCCGGTGCCCGCCGGTGCGGTCAGCAACAATTGGCCGCGGATCTCGCCACCAGGGAACTCCATCGTATGAATGTTGATATAAACGTTGCCGGCGAGGAGGTCGGCCTCATTTGCCTCCGGGATCATGGCCGTCGTGCCGACCCCAGCCTGGTCGTAGGCAATCTGTTCGGAACCGGTTAGCCCGGTCCAGAAATCCGGAAAGGCTCCCGGTTCGCCCAAATTGAAGATGATCGGTCCATTCATCCCCGGAGGACCGACATGCAGGTGCGCCAGGGTGAGCTCATCTAGGGTGATGCCATCGACCTCAATGGCAATATCAAAAGGATCATCGCCCATGTCATCGGGACGTTGCATCAGAAAAGCCGAACCGGTGGCGGTGGTCATGTTGGGCGGCACCTCCTGGGCGCCATCCAGCGTGGCCTCAAACAGGTTCGTCGTGCCTAAGTTGACCGCGACATCGGTGGTGTACGCTTGGTAATTGACCAAGTCAGTACCCGCCTGGCCATCAATCGAGCCACCTGAGAGAGTTGCGGCATCCAGAAATAGGACACTATCATCGCCGTCGCCAAGGTTTAAATCGATGGGAGCGGTGGCATCGCTGGTGTTGCTATTAACGGTGACCCGATCCCCCAGGTCGTCAAGATTAAACGTGAACGCGTCAATCAGCGAACCATCCAAGACGATCTGTGCGGTCCCTGCTCCAGCAACAATCGCCGCGGCCGCAGAGCCATCATCATTAAAGACGAGGCCATTATCATCCGCAACCGTATACTGATCCATACTGACGTCATAAGCGATACTCAAATCACTGGCATCACCCACATCGGCATTCACCGTCAAGGCGGCCCCATCCAGGGTCAGCATATAGGCAGGAGTGGTTCGATTTTCGAGTCGCTCAAGTTGCAGTGGGAGGCGATGGTGAGTAGGTTTCCATCCGGGAAGCCGCGGAATCCGTGACGTAGGAGAGTTGTTGCGCATCGATAGCCTCTCGGACACATTGAATCTAAAGCATTTGGAGAGTTTGGTGAAGAGAGACTACGACGAGTATGCTGGCTAATACAAGAGCGTTTTGACACTTTTTCGGTTTTTTCGCTGCAACACACATGGTCGATCCGTGCAACAGGAAAAGCGTTGTAAATGGCTGGGTGTGACGCCGATCGACCGAGGTGGATCAGCTAAATTACAGCGTGGACCATGATCGGAATCCCGCAATGGTTGGGATTTCCCGCCGTGGTATCTTCCGCAATCCCCCCGAGGTTGGCCATGCAAGTATTATTCATTCACCCCAACTTCCCCGGACAGTTTGCCCACATTGCCGCGTATTTAACCACTCGGCTGGGCTGGAAGTGTACGGTGTTGACTTCGGTGGATACCAGCACACTCAACTTGCCCTTTCAGCATCTCAATTATCGCCTCAAAGATGGGCCCCTTCCCAAAGTGTTCTACAATCCTGATAATCTTCAGGCGATGTTTGACCACCTGTTGGCCATCTACAAGGGCTTACGCAACCACCGCGATTTTCAACCCGACCTGGTCGTCGGGCATATGTCGTATGGAACGATGCTCTACCTGCGGAATCTCTATGCCTGTCCGTTTGTTGGCTACTATGAACTACTTCCCCCACCATTCTGGTCCGACGGCATGATCCTGCGGAAGGAGTTCCCGCCTACCGAACAAACCCGCTTGTTCAATGCCACCTATCACACTATGACGCATCTCCATTTGAATGCGTGTGATGCCGGCTACACGCCAACCAACTTTCAGAAGCAAACCGCCCCCACCGAATATCAATATAAACTTAATGTTATATTCGATGGCATCGATACAGATACCTTCCAACGCCGCGAACTCCCCCGACCCACCACATTTCGCGGCATCCCCCTGGATGCCGACACCCGCATCGTCACCTACGTCTCACGCGGGCTCGAGTCGGTGCGAGGCTTTGATATTTTTATGCAAGTGGCCAAACGCATCTATCAGGCCATGCCAAATGTGGTGTTCTTGATTGCGGGCAAAGAACGCACCAATTATGGCCATGAATTAGCACATATCGGTAATCAATCCTTCAAGCAGTATGTGCTGGCTCAGGATGACTATGATCTGACGAAATTCCACTTTTTGGATCTGATCCCAACCGCCGAACTCCCGGTCCTCTACTCGCTCAGTGATCTCCACATTTATTTGACCGTCCCTTACGTGTTGTCTTGGTCGATGATGCAGGCGATGGCCACCGGCTGTGTCATCCTGGGCTCGGCGACTCCCCCGGTGCAGGAGGTGCTTCAGGAGAACGTTAATGGGCTGCTGGCCGGCTTTGATGATGTCGACACCCTGACCCAGCAAGCCCTGGCAGTGCTACGGGATCCTGCCGCCTATCGCCACCTCGGGGACGCCGCTCGCCAAACCATCCTCGAGCGCTATGAACTACGCAAATCCATCGACCAGCTGGTGAGCTTGTTCGAACAGCAAGGAGCGCGGACGCCTAGTCGTTGAGCCGCACTTTCCTTCGATGGCTACCCACCCCTTCCCCAGAATGCGATCTGGAATGAAATTTTCATGAAAAATCTCGATACCTGGCCCGCTTCAGCTCGCGCCGCTTGAAGCCGTGGCCTGGTTGACTAGCATACAACCGTTGAGCGTCTCTCCGGGGTGCCCCACCCACGATGCCTCACGTACACTTATCCCTGTTCGCTATATTTGTTGGGGAGGAGTCCCAAATGGGATTCAGGCCATCAGTCTGGCCTCGGTTATTTCGCCGTGGCTTTACTTTGATTGAGCTGTTAGTGGTCATCGCCATCATTGCGATTCTCATCGGGCTACTCTTGCCCGCGGTGCAAAAGGTGCGTGAGGCCGCAGCCCGTATGAAGTGCACCAATAATCTTAAGCAGATCATTTTGGCTTGTCACAACTATGAGGTGACCACCGGCAGTTTCCCACCAGGGATGCCGAGTTGTTTGCAGAAACAACGCCAGTATGGCTCTTCGCGCAACCTGCCTCATTGGCAGTGTGGCGGTACGCAGTCGACCGGCCAGCCCGAATGTCTGGGTCCATCCTGGCCGCTGCATGTGTATGCGTATCTTGAGCAAGCTGGCTTGCAAGCCTTCTTCAACTCCGCGCTCAATTCCTATCCCGGTGACGATGATGAGTGCAATCCCCCGGACAATTGGGAACACGATGGCGCGGGTCAGCACGGCCGGATCATTGCCTCGTTCTGGCGCTGCCCAAGCGCAAATACCACCGATCAGGAATACTTTGGCTGGAATCTTGAGGACCTGCGCAAAGGCAACTACGTGGGCAACTTTGGCGCGGTGACCTTTATGTCCTTTGTAGTGCCCAGTGAAGCCGGCTTCTTCCGGGTCGAGCCCAAGATTGACAAGTTTCCACGCTCGGCCCGCTCCGGCATCGGCAAAGGCGTACGCGTCGGCGCGATCCAAGACGGGCTCTCCCAGACCATGGCCGTCAGTGAAATTCTTTCCTGGGAAGGTCCTGGGGCCAGCCAAGACATGCGGGGGGTATGGATCTGGCCCGCGATGGGTGGCAACTCATTTACCGCGGCCTACCCTCCGAATTCCAGAGGCACCGACAAGATCCCCGGTTGTGCTCCCAACATCCCAGAAGATGACCCCATGCACTGTTTCCAGGATCGTTCGGGTGGCGCAGTTTGGGCCTCGGCACGGAGTCGACACACGAGTGGTGTCAACGTCGCCATCGGCGATGGTTCGGTCCGCTTCATCCGCGATAACATTGCGGCCCAAACTTGGACTGCTCTGTCTACCATTGCCGGGGGTGAAGTGATTTCGAGCGACTTTTAGTCGCTTGACTTAGGCATCGGCGAGATTGATTTCGTCCTGCGTTGCCATGGTTGCCACAGCGATGCAGGACGAAATCGACATGATCCATCCAAGCAAGGAACAGGTCTATGCTACGCGAGGTCGCTTCGGTTGCTTGCCTCAGTCTTCTGTTGCTCTCTGGGTGTGGCAGTGAGGAGACGATGAGTCTCGACGACCGCGAGAAGATCGAAAGTCGTGTTCGTTCGTTCCTAGATTATGCCGATGACCCGGTCTCCCCGGAATTCAAAACGCTTTTCGTCGGTAAAGTTCCCTCACCCCAAGAAATCCAACCAATCCTGCAACCCAACTTGATGTTTGACTTGGCCGAGGAGCCCGACATTGATGGCGACCAGGCCACCGCGCAAGTCCAAGTGATCCGCGAAGGTGACCACGGCAACCAGATCCTGGGAACGGCGGAATGGACTCTGCAGAAGGTCGATGATCGCTGGCTACTCAAATCGATCGCCTTTCCACCAGGGCTTTGATCTAGTTCTGCTTAGCTGCTTAACATGTCCGATCGAGCACAACCACCGGCTGCCCCGACGTCGGCGACACAAGCGAAACCGCCGATGGATCGCGGCTGGCTAGTCAGCCCTTGCTTTGATTTGTTGTTCCTGGCAAACTTCAGCTGGATTCTCATCTGGCTGCTCAGTCTGCCCAGTGACACGGCCATAGAGCCGGTACGCTTCTGGCAAGTTTACTTCTTAACCACCGCGCATCGCTGGTTGACCCTGGTGGTGGTGGCCATCGATCCCGACCGACGTGGCGAGCAGAGCCGTCCGTTGGCGGCCCTCGCCGTGTTAGCGGCGATCGTTGTCGGCGGGGTGTATTTCGGTTTCGGACATTTCAGTTGTTTGCCGCTGGTCGATCTGGTCTGGAACGGCTGGCACTTTGCCGCCCAGCATGCTGGCATCCTGCGCATGTATAGCCGCAAGGTCGGTGGCGGCTCGGCCTGGCTCGAGCGCTATGGTTTACGACTATTCGTTTTCTATACCACTTTGCGGGTGGCGGGTTGGTCGACCGGCTGGATTCAGGCGGATACCAACGGCCAGATGATCTTGCGGGCAATCGATATGCTGGTGCTGGCCTTGCCGAGCATGCTGTTATTGGTCCAATTCCGCGCCTGGCAAGCCAACCAGTGGGGCAAGCTTGCCTACCTGAGTAGCGTCTGCCTGCTGTACGCTGCCATCCTGCTGAGTTTGCACCCGGCGTATGGGTATGGCTCCTATACGATTCCATTACTGCTGTGCTCGGCCCTGTTTCATGCCACGGAGTATCTGGCGGTGCTGACCGTTTACGCTGGACGTCGACGTCAGAGCGGTTCGGCGGGGATGTTTCAAAAAATGGCCGAACGTTGGTTACCGATGCTGGTGGGCTATGTGCTTTTGATTGGCTTGCTCGGGAGCTGGTTGGAGGGGCCACTGGGAACCGTCTGGGTGGGGCTCAACCTTTGGGCGGCCTTTTTACATTATGCCTACGATGGCATGATCTGGAAGCTCCGCCGCCCGGAAACCGCACGCTCGCTTGGCCTGCCGGAAAGCCTGTCGCCGCGGAGCGATACGGCATGACGGCCAAGACGAGACCGACTCCTGACCAGCCTACGAAAACGCCGTGGACTCCCACCTTAGGCCTGCTGTTGGCCAGTCTGGCTGCCTTGGTGCTTCTCGTCGGCTTGTCCATCGCACAGAAAAATTTATATATATTTGTCGATACAACCTCAGAAACAACCGCCTGGGCCTTGGCCCCGATCGCTCCCTTTGCCCGTTGGGATCTGTTGGTGGTCACCTGTTTGGTGTGCTTGCCGTCAAGCTGGTTTAGCGGCGTCAGCCTGGCCTATTGGTTTCCCGCACCCGCCTGGCTTGGCTTGGTCTTCGGTCTGGGCAGTGTGGGGACTTCGATTCTCATCGCTCCCTCCCTCGAGGCCTGGACGCACAGCTCGGGAGTCACCGGGCATATCGTCAGCGGGTTGCTTTGGTGCTTGGCCATCCAGTTGCCCTGGTGTTTTTGGGCAATCCGACACTTTCTACCCCGTCCCAAGCGGCTTCCCTGGACGGGTCTTGGCCTTTCAATCGCAGTCTGGTTGATCGCGGTGATGTATGCCGAGCGGTGTGCGAAAGACACCGCCCAGACGGTCGCCAAGGCAATCCAGGAGTATCAACTGGTCGAGGCGATGCGTCAGGCCGATACCCTGGCGCGCATGGGCGGCGACTCGGTCCCGGGCCCCGCAGGACAACCCTCGGTCCGCCTGTCGCCTTTGCGGCAAGAACTCAAGACTGAACTTGAACAACTCCGGCAACAAACCCGCCGGCCGCTCGGTAAGCAAGCCAACGTCAGGGCGTGTGTGAACCGCGCTCAACAGTTTTTGATGCTCGAGCAGTGGGCGGAGGCCATTGCCGTGTTAACCCAGCCCGCCTGCCGGGGAACGGCCGAGGCTCAGCGGGTCTTAGCCAGCGTGTATCAGCGGCAACAGAACTGGCCGGCCAGCGAGGCAGCTTTCGTTCAAGTATACCAGCAGGCCAAGGCTACCCTGCAGGCCGCACCCCAAGATGTCGCGACCGCCCATGCCCTGCTGGCAAGTTCACCCTCCGGACTGTTCACTGCCGGTCGATGGCCAGCCTATCAGCAAATCGCGTTGCAACAGGCGCTGCAATGTGTCGCCGGCCGTGCCTTCAATGCCCGAGAACAGCATCAGTTTCATCACGCCGAACAGATTTATATCGATGCATTCGATGACTTGCCCCGAAGCTGTCACGCCCAACTGCACTTTGACCTGGCACGTCATTACAACCTTGCCGATCGTCCGCTTCTGGCCATGGATCATGCCCAACAAGCCGCCGAGGCTGACCCACGCCGGTTAGGTTCATCGGCTGCCGCCCTGATGCGACAACTTCAAGAAGGCACCCCAGGCTGTCTGATCGGAGGTTCAGCGTTACCCCGCCGTTGAGGGTTTACTTACGGTCTGCGTAGGCGACCATCTGACTGGAGTCGGCGGAGATAGGCATGCCAGCGTGGCTCAAAGCTGTCCAGCGACTCGCCAACCATCTGTTCAAATGCTGCTACCGAGTCCTGGCCTTGCTGGAGTGCCAGTGTATAGTCATCCAGGGCCTTGCTCCCCAGGAGTCGGAGTTCAAAGGTGAGGTAGTAGGCTAGGGCCCAAGAGGTCAGGTAAGCTTGGTTGGACCGGACTTGGTCGCCACGATGGACGATCTGAAACACGGTATGGGCGCTGGTGAGCAATCGGTGCAGCGGCAACAGTTCCTCGTTGCGTAGCTGATCGCGGACTTTCTCGAGCTTCTTGCGTTCGGCATGGCCGATCCGCAATTCTCCGGCTTCGACAAAGGAGCTCTCGAACAGCTGTGCCAGCCCTTCGTTAAACCAGGTCGGTAGGGTACCATACTGCTGAGCGAAGGCATAAGGATAGACATAATTGAGCAAATAGGCATGAAATGCTTCGTGATAGAGCATGGCAAACAGCTTTTCGGTGCGTTGATCGATGAGGGCGTTATTGAGCTGTTCTACCTTGATCAGTTTCTGCCGATGAGACGCGAACGGTTGTAGAAAGCGTTGGCGGTCACGAGGATGGGAGTAAAGCTCACAAATGGTTTTCTCGTGAGCATCCAGCTCCTGCCAGATGTGAAGATTCTCTTGGTGAACCTGTTCGATCTCGTCCACCAACTGGGTGTGCTCAAAGAAACAGACCACGCGATTGGTATCCGGTTCAAAAAAGGCAGGATTGTCGAATTGTTTGCCTTCTCGACGAATCAGCGCCTTATACTCCCCTTCAGTATTGACCAGCATGATCGTGGTCGGTTTTCCCCCCGGGTAGCGTGGCGGTAAAAAGCGTGCATATGCGGCGTAGATTTGCTCGAGTCGAACCGCAGTACGGCGGACCACTGCCTCTGGGGCATTCGAGATCAGCCGGAAATAGTCGGAGTCGTAAGCATAGCCAGCGCCGACCTGACCACCCCAGGACACTTTCGCGAGCTCTAAGGTCTCGGAGCGAAGCTGTGCTTGATCGCCGTAACGCTTGAGTTCCTCGAGCCGTTGGCGAAGTTGTTGGCGTTGCTCGGCTGACAGCAGATCGAGTGCCTTGATCTCGTGCCGCTTGATCACCGTGTCTAGGCAGACAGTGGGACGACCAGGCTTGCGCGTCACCATGCGAAAGTGCTCGCCTTCGGCACTACGTCCCTGCCAGAGCCCGGTGAGGGTCGAGCCATTGTTGAGCTCAATCCGGTCATACTCCCAAGCGGCAGGTTGGTTGATATCGTCGGCGCTCGTAGCTGGGCTGCCGATCAGCAGGAGTCCGCAGGTAATGACAGGGACGCGAAACATGGGTGCTCCGCCTTGAAAACGTCCGGGGCAGCCGATGATGGCGATACGATTCCAGGGAAATCCACTTTATAAACTATAGATGATCCCCGAAGGCTTGCCAACGAGCACTCCTGGGAGTTCTTTTGACCAAGGAGCAAGACCATGGCACGTGAAGATCTGGTAGTGGCGGTGTCCGGGGCCAGTGGAGCCCCATATGGCGTGCGCCTTGTCGAAGTCCTGCTCCAGGCGGGCCGCAACATTCATTTGACTATCAGTCCAGCGGCCGTTCATGTCCTCGAACAAGAACTCGGTCGCACGCTTCACCTGGATGCCTTCGACTCCACCGCGTTTCTCGGCGAGCGAGCTCAAGCGGTCGATCTCCACCGATTGCACTATCACCATTTCCGGAACTTCCAGGCGGGGATTGCCAGTGGCTCGTTCTTGACCGGTGGCATGGTGGTCTGTCCGTGTAGCATGGGAACGGTGGCCGCGATTGCCCATGGTGTCTCGGAGAATCTATTGCACCGGGCTGCCGATGTGCATCTGAAAGAACGCCGCAAATTGGTGCTGGTGCCGCGGGAAACCCCGTTGGGTCTCATCCAGTTACGAAATCTCACGGCGTGTGCGGAGGCGGGTGCTGTGATCCTGCCGGCCATGCCAGCGTTTTACACCCAGCCACAGTCCCCCCAGGATATGATTGATTTTGTGGTCGGGCGTGTCTGCGACCAATTGGGCGTCGAGCATCAGTTGCTTAGACGCTGGGGAGAGCAACCGGCCACGCATTTTGCCCCCGCCCGGAATTCGGTGTAAAATAATTGCGTTGACTGGTTCACCAACACAAACCCTCTCAACTGAGGAGTCCCATGGCTGAGCACAAGACCCACGATCACCCCGAGCATACGCATGGCCCGAATTGTGGCCACACCACCATTAAGCATGGCGATCACACCGACTACCTTCACGACGGTCACCTGCACCACCCCCACGAAGGGCACTATGACGAGCATGTTCTCGAGGTGAACGCGACGAATCCAGATGGTTGTTCGCCCGTGCAAGCGTGTGGCACGCATACGCATGGCCCGGGTTGTGGCCATGAGGCAGTGCCCCATGGCGATCATACCGATTATCTGGTCGATGGCCGCCTGCATCACCCGCATGGTGATCATTGTGATGATCATGGTCCGGTGGACGCCCGCAACAACTAATCTCCCGCGGGCCATCCGGGTATTCGCATCGTTCGGGGAAATGTCACGTCAGCGTGCATTTCCCGCTTTTTTTCACCATCCGCATCGCTTCAGACCACTCAGGGCTGCATACCACCTTGACCGCTGGGTCGATTCTGGCGTACCATTTTGCCGATCCCGAATCTTCTGCCGAGGTGATGCATGGATGCAACCCTGCGACCCGCCACTTGGCGGCATTTGCTGGTGCTGCTGGGGCTGTCGATCGTATTCCATGGCTGGATTATCGCTCAGACGGCGGTTCCCGCTCGGGATAGCATTGGCTTTGCCCGCCTCGCACTGCACCTAGAGTCCCCCCCAACTGCACGCGAAGCCCCGCACACGCCGCTGACCCGGCTGGATGTCATTCGCCAAGCGATGCATCCGCCTGGCTATCCGCTATTGGTACTCCTTGTCTCCCAGCCGATTCGGGCGTGTCTGGGCACCACTTGTGAAAGCATGACCCTGAGCTGTCAAGTCACGGCGGGGCTGGCTGGAGTGCTGCTCATCCTTCCGATGTATCTGCTCGCTCGGCGGTTGTTCTCGGCCAAGGTGGCGTTCTGGGCCACCGGGTTATTCCAGATCTTGCCCGTCTTTGCCCAAATCAGCAGCGATGGCCTGTCCGATAGTCTGTATCTGCTTCTGGTGGTCACGACCGTCTGGCGAGGGGTCCTCGCTCTGCAACAGCCAAGTGCACTCGGTTTTTTACTCTTTGGCCTGGGCGCTGGACTCGCCTATCTGGTCCGCCCCGAAGGACTGCTCTTGATCAGCGCTTTGGGACTGGTGCTTTTCAGCCAATGGCTACGCTCGGTGTGGCGATTCCGCGTCGTGGTTGGCTACGCCTTGATGATGCTGGTCGGCATGCTGGTCTTCGTCGCACCGTATGTCCAGCAGATCGGGAAGCTGACCAACAAGCCGACAGGTGTAAATATAATCAAATATTTTATGGGTGAGAAAACCGAGCCGACCTGGCACTCTGCAGAGGCTTGCGCCGTGCCAGCGGGGCCTCCGACCACAATCCTTGGGACATGGTGGAATGACCGTGTCAATGCTGGCGAGTCACGCTTGGTTTGGGCCACCCGGGAGGTGATCGATGAAAGCTTTAAGGCCGCCCACTATCTGCCCGGGGTTTTCATCCTGATCGGCATGCTGTTGGTCATCCCGCGCCGCTGGCGCGAACCGGGCCTGTTGCTGCCGGTGCTGGTCATGGCCGTCTATTTGGCGGTTTTATGGGTGATGGCCGCCAAGATCGGGTATGTCTCCGAACGCCATACCTTGCCCATGGTCATGCTCGGTTGTTTGTTTGCTGGGGCGGCAGTGGCGCCGTTGAGTCACTGGGTCGCTTCGTGGGCCTTGTTGCGTCGGGGTGATGTACCGTTTTGGCGGGGGATCATCTTGGCCGTACTCGTGGCCGTATGTCTACCAGGCCCGCTCTTCAAACCGCTGCATGCCCATCGCGTCGGACATCGCCATGTCGGGCTATGGCTACGTGCGCATACCACCACCGATGAGATCATTTGGGATCCGTTTTGTTGGGCGGAATTCTATGCGAATCGAGCATGGGGCTACGATCATACCCAGCCCCGTGATGCCGAACCAACCGTTTTTGTCATCTTGGAAGAGACCGTTTCCGCCAACGGACAGCGGCGTCGCGTGGTGCCCCATTCCCGCTTGCCCTCCTACCGAGCGGCGATTGTCATGGCCAGTGTCGGTCGCGTGGTCTACCAGTGGCCGGAGCGGCCAGAAGCTGGTGAAAAGGTAATCGCCGTCTATCGCATTGACCGCTAAGCGAGCAACTTGCGACCTGCCCTTGGCCAGGCCTACAATGCCGGTAAGATACGACCACGGGAGCCAATGGCTTGCACCGATCTGGGTGGTTACAGGATCGGAATTCATTGCGGATGGGCGGTGGCTGGTGTCCGGTCTCCAAAGTACGTGCATATCCTCCTCGCGATCACCCCGCCGGGTGGTCGTCCTGGGTGCGACCGGATCGATTGGCGTCAACACGCTCGAAGTGATCGCCGCCTTGGCCCCAGACTACGAGGTGCTGGGCTTGAGTGCGCATAGCAACTGGCAGCGTGCGTGCCAGCAAGCCACTCAGTTTCAGCCGCGTTTCTTAACCCTGACCGACCCGGCTAGTCTGGCCGCGCTCGATCGACGCCAGCTCCCTACCGACTGTGAACTGCTGGTGGGTGAGGAAGGGTTAGCCCGGATGATCCACGATCCGGACACGGATATTGTCGTCTCGGCCATCGTCGGCGCCGCAGGGCTGTTTGGCAGCTGGCAAGCCGTCGAAGCCGGAAAAACCCTGGCCCTGGCCAACAAGGAAACCATGGTGGTGGCCGGCTCGCTGATTGTGCCCCGAGCCAAAGAACAAGGCGTCGTCGTTGTACCCGTCGACTCGGAACATTCCGCCATCTTCCAGGCCCTGGATCTGGCCAAACCTCACCATGTCGAACGGATTGTCCTGACCGCGAGCGGCGGGCCATTTCGCGGCCGGCGTCGCGACCAGCTGCATCAGGTGAGCGTCCAAGAGGCTCTGCAACACCCCACCTGGCAGATGGGCGCCCGGATCACGATCGACTCGGCCACCCTGCTCAACAAGGCCCTGGAAGTGATCGAAACCCGTTGGCTGTTTGATCTGCCTCCCGAACAGATTGAAGTCATCATCCACCCTGAATCGATTGTCCATTCCTTCGTAGAATTTGTCGATGGCTCGGTGTTGGCCCAACTGTCCCCTCCGGACATGCGGCTGCCGATCCAATACGCACTGACCTATCCAGAGCGGTGTCCGGGGCCGGCCCGTAAGATGGACTGGTCGGCTTTGCGGCAGCTGACGTTTGAGCCACCGGACCGGGCGACCTTTGAAGGGCTTGAGCTAGGCTTTACGGTCGCCCGCACTGGAGGCACTGCCGGGGCGGTGCTCAATGCCGCCAAGGAAGCAGCGGTGGATCGGTTTTTGGCCGGTAGGCTCGGCTTTTTAGAGATTGCCACGGTGTGTCAATCGGTGCTTGCGCACCATAATTTCATCGCTCAACCGACCCTGGAAGAACTTACGGCCGCCGATCGCTGGGCGCGCCAGGAGGTAACTCGTTGGAAACGCCAACCCCATCCGATGCCAAGTCCGTGACCGATACCCCTGAACCACAGACCTTTCGTGAGTGGTTGATCGCCAACAGCGTCATCCTGTTGGTCATGCTTGGCTTGCTGGCTTTGGTGATCATCCGCTTTAACATTTTCGCCGTGATCAAGATGGCCATCGGCCTCGGCTTGGTCATCTTTATTCACGAGCTGGGCCACTTTCTGGCGGCGAAATGGTGCGACGTTCATGTCAAGACATTTAGCATCGGCTTTGGCCCTGCCCTGCCGGGTTGCCGCTTCCGCTATGGGGAAACCACCTATATGATTGGGCAAATTCCCCTTGGTGGCTATGTCAGCATGGTTGGCGAAGGCGACGCCTCAGATAAAGAGTCCGATCAGGAGGAAGCCGAGGAAGATCCACGCTCGTTCCGCAACAAATCAGTGTACCAACGAATGTTGATTATCTCGGCCGGGGTGATCATGAACGTCCTGTTGGCAGCGGTCTGCTTTATCGCGGCCTATTCCCATGGCATCGAGGAGTTGCCAGGCGCCGTCGGGAAGGTGGAGTCGGGGAGTGCTGCCTGGGAAGCTGGGATCCGCACGAACGTTGAGGTCACCCAGCTCGACGACCGCAAAGATCCCTGGTTTAAAGCAATCACGGCGATCGCACGCACCTCCGACGAAGATGAAAAGCTCACGCTGGTCACCCGAAGCCCCCGAGAGCCAAACGCTCGCCAGACCTACCAAATCGAGCCCACCCTGCAAGCGAACGCTCTCTACCCGTCGTT
Source organism: uncultured Alcaligenaceae bacterium (assembly GCA_964410665.1). Classification (GTDB taxonomy): domain Bacteria; phylum Planctomycetota; class Planctomycetia; order Gemmatales; family Gemmataceae; genus CAYPIE01. The sequence goes on along the minus strand of CAYPIE010000009.1, from coordinate 10,019 downwards.
GGGGATCGGGCCGGCGAGCAGCTTGACCTTGATCCGCACGCCCGACAACTCCCTCGAACCGGTGGACTTCAATTCGGCAGCCGCTCGAGCCGAGCCTCCGTTGGCTCCCGGCGATCGCATCATTGCTTGCACCGATCCCGACGATCCAACCCAGATCACTGACTTGCCGGCTGCCTCGTCGGACACCCTCGGAGTGCTTCGCGACAACTACGCGTTTCATCGACGTATGATGGATTTACAGGGACAACCCGTTACCCTCAAGGTCCGCCGCGTCAACCGCGAAACCCCGGTTACCATTCAAGTCCCTGCCGCCTTTCACCATCGCTTTGGGCTGCGCATGCAAATGGGCAAAATCCGCGGCGTCCAAGTCGACTCCCCCGCACAGAAGGCGATCCCCATCCGGATCGACGACCAGCCCGTCCCCGAAGGAGAATCTCCCACTCCCGTGGGCATCCAAGCGATGCCCCCCGAAGGGAACACGGATACCGACCACCAAGGGGATAAGCTGATTGCCGTCGAGGTGGCTCAACCCGACGGGAGCACGCTCCGATTTGTGAGCTCGCCGAGCTCCGAGGTTCCTGAGGGCGTCACCGAAAAACTGCTCGACCCCGTGCAACTTCCTGACCAGCTGGCCGCCTGGGCCAAGGACCAGACCAACGATCGGCAGGTCCTACTGACGGTGTTGCGGCCGATCAATCACAAAGAAGCCCGAGTCACCCTGGTGACCGAGTGGAACGATGCACGCCGCTATGATGATATTGACCTATTTCGCCCCAACTCTCCCTTGCCCATCAATGGTTTAGGACTGGCTTATCAGATTGAAACCATTGTTGACGCGGTCCAACCCGGTTCCCCCGCGGAAGCCAACGACATTCGCCCCGGCGACGTGATCAAAGCCATTCAGCCATATCGCTATGACTCCAAAGGAGAACTGAAAGAGCAAAAATGGATCGAACTTGAACCTGATCATTGGGCCTTCGTCATGGGTTTGTACCCTCGATTGGCACCCACCATGGGTTTCAAGATCGAACGCAATCAAGAACAGACCATTGAATTGAAGTTGACCGCCAAGCCCGATCCCACCTGGCCGCTGGTCGACCGCGGCTTCCGTTTCGAATATTTTCGGCAAATGCATATCGCCGACGGGATGCTCGACGCGATTAGCATTGGCGTGGATGAAACGACCTGGGTGATCCTCAGCATCTATAAAGTGTTGCGTGGCCTGGTTACGCTACGCATTTCGGTCGAGACCTTACGGGGCCCGCTGACCATTGGTTCGTTCGCCTACAGTATCGCCAAGGAAGACCTTTACCAATTCCTGGCTTTCCTCGGCTTGATCAGCGCCAACCTCGCGGTCATCAACTTCCTGCCCATCCCAGTGCTGGATGGCGGGCATATGGTGTTTTTGATTTATGAAATGATCCGGGGAAAACCCGCCCCCGAACGTGTGCAGACCGTGGCCCTGATTATGGGCCTGGTGATTATTTTATCCTTCATGGCCTATGTGATCTTTAAAGATGTCCAGAATCTGTTTTTCTGATCCTGGTAACAAAGCAAAAACCCCCGGACTGAAATCCGGGGGTTCTTGAACAGCGACGCGCCAAAGCTGCTGCTTCGATTTGTTCGGACGCACTTTAAGGTGCAGGCAGCCTTACTGATCGTCGCCTTTAAAGAACCGCTCAAGAATCCCCTTGATCTCCTTGGCTTTGCTGCTCTGCGGGGCAGCCTTGATGGCCTCTTGTAGGGTGCTCTTGGCCGCATCTTTGTCTTCCCGGAATTGCATGGCACCCTTGACGAAGAGCGCTTCTTGCAGCAACTTGCCGGTCAGTTTTTCCGTGCTGACCATTTCGTCCACGGCCTTGAGAGCCGCCTCGGTATCCTTACGATTCTCCCGCTGGATCGTTTGCAGGGCCTTCTTGATCTCGGGAATCTTGAGTTCATTTTCGAACTTGGTTTTCAGCCCAGCCTCGTCGTTGGCGTCAAGCTTAATGATCTCCTCGATCACGTTCTTGTACTCAGTAACAGCGAGCTCATCCGACACCGCACCGACCCCTTCGGCCAACAGCTTAGCGCGCTCGACACCCTGGGCCTTTTCTGCTTTGGCAAACGCCTCATCGCGGGTCTTCCGGTTGGCAATCTCTGCCACCAGCTTTTCGGTGTAAGCGTCCGCCTTATCGCCGCCATAACCCACGAACTTGGCGTACGGTTTGCCCGTGGGATCGGCCAACAGCACTGTCGGCACACCACGAATCCCGTATTCCTTGCTGAGCTTACGGTACTGTTCGATCTCTTCCTTGGTCTGCTTGGACTTGTCACGCATGCTGTCGATCTTCACAAGCACGAAGTGCTTCGGCGCGGTCGTCTGAAACACCTCCTTGTCAAACACACCCGCCTTCAGAGCCTTACACGGCGGGCACCAGTCGGAGCCGGTGAACTCCATCATCACATCCAGACCTTTTTCGGCAGCGATCTTTTTGGCCTTCTCGAAGTCGACCAGCCACAGCTTCTTGTCCGAACCTTCTTGCTTTGGCTCATCGTCGGCGCGAACCAACGCCGGGGTACATTGGCTCAACAGCAACAACGCCAGTAGGGTGCGACGCATAATGAGGCAAACTCCTGTGCAGGTCTCGGGCTTTTCCACAACATTACGTAATGACGCGTGTTCAAATCCACTTGCGTCAAGGCAAATTATAGGGCTTCCCCTCTGACGCCGCAAGCTACCACCAGGAAAACCCCGGATCAGACGCCAGGGGAGGAATCACTCCCCAAGCTTGGTGCATTGCGCTGGTTGAGCGAACCCGGCGGACACGGGCAGTCGGTTCCATCGGGAATGGCGGCCGTCTGAGCGAGCGCCTGGTGCAGGCCTGCCAAAGAATTTTCCGGGGAGACTTGCAGATAACGTGCGCATCGACGATGGGAGCATCAAGATGGCAAAAAATGGGTTCTCGCCTGGTGGTAAACGAGGAAAAACCCCAGACCGCTGGTCTGGGGTTCCAGGCCAATTTTGCTTGAGCTCAATCGAGAAGTAGGTGGACTCGAGTGGCTATTGGCATCAATGCTTCTGAATCCAACCGAGTGAAGGATCGATCGATTGACCGCGCTTATGCGTTCGGCTTCTTCTCTTCCTTGTCATCCTCTTTGAAGGCGCGTTCGAGAATCTGCTTGATCTCTTTGCCCTTTTCACTGTCCGGGGCGATTTTCATAGCTTCTTCGAGGGTCTTCTTGGCAGCGTCCTTGTCGGTGCGGAACTGCTGTACTGCCTCAAAAAAGAGTGCTTCTTGTTTGACCAGCTTCAGTTTCCCTTCGTATTTCGTCTTTAGACCAGCCTGATCGTTGGTGTCGAGCTTGATGATCTCCGCAACTTCATCGCCATAGGTGCTGGCGATCAGCGACGCGCCAAGCTTCTTCGGCAATGCTTCGAGGGTCTCGTCCAGCAGCTTGGCTCGCTCGACACCCTCCGCCTTCTTCGCCTTGGCAAAGGCCTCATCGCGGGTCTTGCGGTTGGCGATCTGCTCGACCAGGTTGTCGGTGTAGACCTCTGCTTTTTGCCGACCATAGCCCACGATCTTGGCGTAAGGCTTGCCCTCAGGATCCGCCAGGATCACCGTCGGCACGCCACTCACGCTGTACACCTGGCTGAGCTTGCGGTACTGTTCTTGCTCTTCCTTGGACTGCTTCGACTTATCACGCGGGTTGTCCAGCTTGACCAACACGAAGTGCTTCGGCGCGGTCGTCTGAAACACTTCCTTGTCAAACACGCCCGCCTTCAGGGCCTTACACGGCGGGCACCAGTCGGAGCCGGTGAACTCCATCATCACATCCAGACCTTTTTCGGCAGCGATCTTTTTGGCCTTCTCGAAGTCGACCAGCCACAGCTTCTTGTCCGAACCTTCTTGCTTTGGCTCATCGTCGGCGCGAACCAACGCCGGGGTACATTGGCTCAACAGCAACAACGCCAGTAGGGTGCGACGCATAATGAGGCAAACTCCTGTGCAGGTCTTGGGCTGTTACAAACATGACGAAATACATCACGCAATCACGCGTGTTCAAATTCACGCGCATTGGGCAAATTATAGTTCTTCACCCAGGCCCGGGCAACCTACCCGCAGGAAATCCCCGATATGCATCGCAGGAGAAAATCCACCATCAGTGTCGCGTGATGATGTGATCGAGCGATCACTGATCGTATCAGCAAAAATGATTCTAGGTCTCATCCGGGATGCAGGCCGTTTGGGTAAACGCCTCATGCAGCTCTACCAAAGAGCTTTCCGGCGAAACAGGCATCCCAAAGCTCATGCGTAGATCACGCTTCTGTGGGCACGGACCACAATACACCGGGATGACGGTCATCCCGGGGACTTGGTGCCGTAGGTGATGCAAAAAGTCCCGCGAACGCTGCTGCTCGGCTTCCTTGGCCCCAAAACTGAAGGCAAGAAACTCATCTTTGAGCAACCAGTCGCGTGCCTGCTCCAGGGTCTGTCCATTCGCATCAGCTGGTACCGTGACAAAGTGGGTCAACCGATCGGTGGCCGCATTGACCCGGTGAAGAAATTCCTCATCATCGGTATTGATCAACAACACCTGGTGTCCGGTGGGCGGCAAATGCCTTAAGCCATTGACATGTACGACTTGACGACTCTGCATGCGGAAAAACCACCACATTCGCCGCAACAAATCGGGCAACTGCGTCATCAAAGCCAGTAGGGTGAGCACGGTCATGCCGCCTGCCCCGAGGAAGAGCCAGGCCGGCAAGTCCTCCCGGTCATAATGGGGGCGTGGTTTGGGTTGGCTACTGGGGCGCAGATCGTAATGCATCACCTCACGCAAATTATACCGGTCGACAATCACTTCATCACCCGGACGAAGAACCTCTCCAGTGTCCGGATCGGTGATGCGTGCGAGCAGCTCGCGGCCCGAATGCACCACGGTCTTACGGGTGCTGCCCGATTTCTCTGAGTCCCCAATCAGGTCGCGCCAGATCGTCTCGAACGTCGCCGGTTTCTCCTCAACATCGACCAGGCCCCGCTCGACTTCCTCACCTTCGGGAGTCTCGACCATAAACCCGACGGGTCGACCACGTAACAGCTGCAACTTCACCAGCTCGCCCCGGTAGGCGGGCGTCGTGTCGATCCGCGGCACCAGTTGTAGGCGCTCTGCGGCGAACACCACCACAAAGAACAAGGCGGAGGCGGCAATCGCCCCGGTGACGTTGACAAAGTTGCTGGTGGCAATCATCGTCCCTTTGTCGGTCTTCGGGGCCCGATACTGCAACAGTGTATACTGAGGCACCAGATAAAACCCGGTGAAAAAGCCGATCAAAACAATGCACACAATCAGCCCCGGAATATAGTCCAGGGTCAACGCCGCCACCACGCAGGCGAAAAACATGCCCAGTAGGCCGATTGGGATCAGGCCCAACTCAATTTTGCGCCCAGACAGCCAGCCGGCCAGCGGACTGCCCAAGCCAATGCCTAACGCGACCGTGCCGACAATGATCGAGGTTTTTTGCTCATCCCAACGGGGATTTTGCGACTCGCCGAGCATGTACACCGTAGCACGCATAAATGCGACAACAAATGTAAAAAACGCGATACCAATCAATGCCAGCCGGAGCGGACGAAGGCTGACCAGTGTCCGGAGGTTCCGCAATAGTGATCCATAGATGTAGCGTGGAAACGGCGTGTTGGGATTGGCGGCGGGCATCTTTCGGATCATCAAGCTAGCCAGAGCACCGATAATCGCCAGGCTAAACAGGATAATGCCAATATTGGTCTCTTGTCGCAGAAACACAAACGACAGCACTCCGCCAGCGACCGTGCCGAGGATGATGGCCAGAAAGGACAACGATTCCAAAAGACCATTGCCGCGCGATAACAAGCTGGGCTTGAGAATCTCGGGCATCACACCGTACTTGGCAGGCACGAAAAAGGCGGAGTGGGTGCCCATGAGGAAGACGGTGGACAACACCAACCACGGCCCCAGCGAATTCCCCTGGGTACCGAGATAAAAGCCGATCAAGGCAACCCCGGTAATAATCACTTCGGCGATCTTCCAAGCCACTAACGAATAAACTTTGCTGTAGCGGTCGGCCAGCCAACCGGCCACGGTGCAGAAAATCGCCCATGGAGCATAAAACAGAATGGGCATGAGCGAGATGGCCTCGGCCTCAGTCAGCGTGCCGGTGTTGATGGCAAAAAACATGGCCGAGGCATGGATCGCCTGATCGTTGAACGCAGCCAAGAACTGCGCGACCAGAAGTCCGATGAAGGTGCGGTTGTTGAGCGTGTCCGCCGGTTCGTACCCGTTGCCATAACTTGGGTGGGACGGTGCGGGTTGTGTTGCCAGTTCGGCATTGGCCATGGTGTCTTGCCCATCCGGCTTTCGAGCGATCCGTCTTGTCTCTAACGGGACACGCAATTAGGAGTGGATCGTGCAGGCTACTCTAGCCGAAACGATCGCATCCGCAAGCCCCACCTAACCAGGGGATTATAGGTCATGCACGCACCACGATGTCCAGAGAAGTGTTCCATTGCTGGGTCCAGCGAACGTCGGGATGCCAGCGCAGGCCTGGACAAGCCCATGCAACCGTGGGCCAGGCCGATATCACAGATACATTAATAATATTTTGCTTAAGTTTGAACAACATCACGGCTTGGAACAACGCGTTCGCCGCTCACACGGTTTGGCCATAACTGCAATGATCAATTGCTCACCTTTCGGGGTGCAGTGGCGGGTCAGGAGTGGGAAAAATTTACCGCAACGACAGATGTAAGTAATCCCTCCCCCCTTCGGTGGACGGATGGTAAGGCGGGTGCGGCCATTGGCCAAGGCTTGCACCGTAATTTTGACCCAGGTATCCTTCACCACCTCAAAACGTCGGCTAGAACCGATCGGGATGGTCGTCCGCATCGACTTGGCAAGCCGAAAGCCGGTCCAGCAAGGATGCGTTTTTTGCAGTTCACGGGCCAGCGCATGCAGGCAAGGATCGACTTGGGCATCCCGACTGTGCGCGAAAATACTCAGCACGGTAACACTGACACCCGTCTCATCATCGGCGGGTTGCACAATGGCCAAATGGACCCAGGAGCTTACGCCTAAGATCAACCAGACACCGGGGGTCCACAACAGCAACATCACAGCAGTCCTTCCAGCGGAATCCACGCGACCATCACGGGCGCGGCGCGTCGATCGCAATCACGAGGTTGGAATCCGGTGGCGTATGCATATCCGGAGCAGTACCGCTCGGGTGAGACTCGATCGAGACCAGCCTCACATCGGCCGGAGACGCCCACTCGATCAATTCGGGCAACGGGGACTCACCGAGAATCACCTGTTCGTGGGCAAAGCCATCGATGCTAAGGATCTCCACCTCGTCCGGACGTGCGAGCTCGATCGGGTCCATCCCAGCCAGGGTATTCGGGGGCAAGGGCGATAAGGCGTTCGCCATACGGCTCCTCGGCTCAGGTCCCTGGGTTCGCGGTGGGATCCATGCCAGCGTCATCGCCATAAGCAGCGAAGCAGCCACCAGAATGGTAACCGAAACCCGTCCAAGGCTGGTGGGGCGGCGGGTGTCGACTGGCTGGTGGGCTAACACACGCTGGTGGATTTGCCGCCAGACTCGGTCCCAGACCACAGGGCTGGGCGGCACTGGCTCCACCGCCTGCCAGAAATCCCGATGGCAGCGGGATAGCCACTCCTGGTCACTCAGTTCCGCCTCGGCTTCGGGATGAGCGCGCAGATAGATCTCCACCAGATCCCGCTGGCTGTCATCCAGCTCCCCATCCAGGTAGGCGGCCAGAATCTCCGGCCAGGGGAAGTCGTCAGGAGAGGCAAACCGATTCATGATGGCAACTGTTCGGCCAGCAGGGTGCGTAACTTTTGACGGGCGTAAAACAACCGGCTCATCACCGTCCCGATGGAAATGCCGAGGACTTCTGCCACCTCGCGGTAGCTGAGTTCCGCATCCACATGCAAGACAAAGGTCTTACGTTGTGCTTCGGGTAAGCGAGCCAAAGCCTGTTCTAGCAGAGCCCGTAAATCGGCGCGTTCAAGCTCTTGCCCAGGGACCCCGTCGGACGTGCGCGTGTCAATCACTTCCTCGGGGCCCGGCAAATACTCCAAGCTCATCGTTTCGCGTCGCCCGCGTTGCCGTCCAAGGTCGAGCGCGGCATTGGACACGATCCGTAACAGCCAGGTTTTGAACGAACTTCGCCCTTCAAACCCATCTAGATGGGTTAATGCCTTGACAAATCCTTCTTGGACCGCATCCAACGCGTCGGCTTCATTGCCGAGTAAGCGATAGGCCACCCGATAGGCTAAGAGACGGTAGCGTTGAAACAGTGTCTCAAGCGCTTGCTCGCTCCCACGCCGATACGCGGCCAACAACCCCTCGTCACTCGGGGAAACCGTCGAACAGGGCGGGGTGAGGACAACTGCCATACGATCCCTTCACTCCCAGATACAGACGGTTGCGGGCAAATCCTTATTCGCTCTATCCTACCGCCCACCGTGGCACAACTCGAACCTTTTTCCAGCGTTCACTGCAACGAAGCAATGCAGTACAGCTGGCTCAGCGTGCGGATGAGCAAGCGATCCCCCGCAATCGCCGGGGTGGCCATACACTGCTCGTCCAGGTCATTCTGGCCGAGCACCCGAAACTCCTTCGCCACGGCCACCACCGTCGTAAGCCCATCCTCGTTTAGACAAAATAGCTTGTCGCCATACGACCAAGGGGAGACCGTGTACTGACCTCGCAGCCGCTCCCGGTCATAGATCAACGCCCCGGTCTTCGCGTCATAGCAAGATAGCTGACCGCGGTCATACAGGCAGTATACCAAGTCGTCGACGAGCAAAAACGATGGGTTGTACGGCCCTGCCTGCGGCTGATGCCACACCACATAGTCATTCTTGGTCTGGCCCTTGGCCAAGGAGATGTCCCCGGAAGCACCCGGTTTGATGGCGAAAATCGGTCGCTTGCGATCGAGCACATATCCTGAGCCAATGTACAGAAGACCGTCGTAGGCCACAGGCGTCGGCACGGTAATCGATGACATGCCGCCAAGCTCCCAAAGCACGTTGCCATCCAAGTCATAGGAGCGGACTTTCCCTGTCCCATTGGTCACAATCTCGGTCCGTTGTGCATTTTGCCAGATAAATGGGGTCGCCCAGTTGCTCTTCTCATCGCGTGGTTTCTTCCAGACTTCCTTGCCCGTGTATTTGTCCAGACACAACAAGTACGATTCCTCGTCGTTGTCGCTGACGATCCACAGTCGATCCTCGTGCAATACCGGCGACGCCGCGGTGCCCCAGCTAAACCGGGTGCGAACCGCGGGAAATGGCTTGGACCAGAGGAGTTTTCCGTCAAAGTTATAGCAGTACAGTCCCTGATTCCCAAAATAGGCGTAGATCCGTTCACCATCGGTCACCGGCGTCTCAGAAGCATAACTATTCTTGATATGAATTGCTTTTTTGGGAATCCCCTTGGCTGCCTCACGTTGCCAGACCACCTTACCCGTGTCGAGATCGAGGCAGACGACAAGCCAACGATGTTCCTCGGGAGGTGCTCGGAATTGCTCGCCGCCGAAATACAGGCCTTTTTTGGCCTCCGGATACTTCCCATCCTTCGTCACCGTGGTGACAATGACTCGGTTTCCCCAAACGATCGGCGATGACCAGCCACGGCCCGGTATCGGTGTCTTCCAGGCCACATTCTCGGTTTGACTCCAACGCGTCGGCAGATTGGGATTCTCCGCCAACCCAGACGCATCGGGTCCACGAAACTGCGGCCAATTGTCCTGGGCGGTCAACGACCCTGGCAACCAAAGTACTAGCACTGTCAGAATCCAGCGAACCATATAAACACTCTCTCTTGGAAGTGAACGATGAAGAAGGGGGAAACTGAGGAACCACACACCGCTTGCGCTGCGAAGATCGTCCGACAGGCCAAGACCGCAAAGCAGTTGCTTGCGGCAGAGGCGTTTGCGGTGCGGGGAAAGAGGCAGAAGCGTTTGCGATGCGGA
>CAYPIE010000008.1:0-120883 GCA_964410665.1 uncultured Alcaligenaceae bacterium | reverse complement strand
TCCGATGCGGGGAGAAGACCCACCAGCAATCATCGTGCCGAACACCTTTGGGTGTTCCCCCCCCGCAACGGTGAACGCGTTCCTGCCCACGCGCGGACTCCGCGCGGGAGCGACGCTCGGCAACTGCTGCATTCCGCGGACCCCCACACCCCGGGCACGCCCACACTCGTCGCAGACTCCGGGAAAAGAAGTGATCGACCTCATCGTAGCGAGCCAGAGACAGAGAGGGTCCAGTCATGCGTGAGGAGAACGTTAGCGATCCAACCACCCAAGGGCCGAGCTCCGACCATCCTGGGCCCGCCGTGTCTACGCCGGAGACGGATCGCTCAACGCCGACGTATGAGAAACGCCGACGTACCCTCACGCTACGTCAGCGGGTTCGTTGGCTTGCAGTACCAATTTACTTCGTTGCCCTGGTCGGGGTTCTCTTGCTGATTAAACTAGGCCCCGTTGATGAGGATCGCTACTGGCCCATCATTTTGCTGGTCGCGGATGATGGGGGTCTGCTGCTTCTGTTTGTCCTCTATTTTCCATACTTCAGGCCGATCAAGACGGCCTCCCTTCCAGACGGGAAACTGGTTCCCCCGCCCAGCCAACCTGAGGATCCCGGCGGGATCCGAGAAACCAACCACATTTGGATCATCGACAAAATCTCGGTCGTGTTTTGGCTTCTGTTCGCCACTCCGGCGGTGTACATGGTGATCACCGGAGCAAGGTTTGATTATAAGTCGCTAGACACCATTTTTGGCATCGCGGCGTTTCACTTTTTACTCATATGGATATTTGCCAGGATCACTGCGGAAGTCGATCCGACCGGCATCAAAGTCGGCATGGGTCCGTTCAAGAGCAAGACGGCCATGGAAGACATCGAGTCGATCCGTACCTGCACCATCCGGCCGATCCGGGATTTCTTGGGTTGGGGGTTCCGGATCAAAGCCGACGGCACACGCGGCTTCATTGCGGATGGGAACGCAGGCATCGAGTTCACCCGGCAAGGGTGGCAGGCGGACGGTCGTAACAGTACAAGCCCCGCAACGGTTCGTGGACTACGTTCGCTGGGCCAAGGCGAACATTGCGGTTGAGAGGAACGCCTGATACGGCGAATGTTGGAGGGGTGATTTTCAATGAGGATATTCACAAATATTGTACGATAGTACGCGTGTTGGGCCTGCCGAGTCGTCCTGGCGGCCGCGGTACTCTTTTTGCCGTGGGGCCTCGTGTTGGCCCAGCAAAAGCAGGGGGCGGACCGAGCGGAGCCCGGGAGGAAGCAACTCATCGAACGAGTTCGCCAGGAGATCGCGTCACGCTCCCCCCGGAGAATCGCCGTCTGGCCGAAGACCTCATGGGCTCTTTGAAGCAGGCGATGCAAGCGGCGAAAGTTGGCCGCGCGACAGATCTTTCTCTGGAGATACGAATCATCATGAAGGCTCTGGACACGAAAGACGGCGACACCGGACCCGCGTAAACGTCATTCCTCGAAACGATTGCAGCTCGGCGGAGACCAAATTCCCTATCGTGGGTATCTCCGCCGTGACCCACAGCCACACCGAAGAGAGGTGAACCATGTATTCGATCCGATATGCCGTTGTCGCCTTGGCGACCATCTCGCTGTGCACAGTTGCTGCCCGGGCCGACGACCAACCGGAGGTGAATGCCCTGCTGGACCGGGCGATCGAGGCCGCCGGCGGCAAGGAGTACTTGACCAAAAACCAGGCCGTCGTCATCTCCATGAAGGGCACCGCCTCGGTCCCTGGCACCGACCTGAAGGGCGTGCAGTTCTCTGGGACCGTTTCGATCGAGCCGCCCGAAAAAAACCGCCAAGCATTCCGTTTCGGCCTCGGTGGTACCCAGGCTAGCCAGACGTTGGTCTACGACGGCAAGGCCGACCAGGGCTGGGCCACCAGCAACGGCATGACCATCGAGATGAACGAGGCCTACCGTAAGGAGGCCAGGCAGGATCTGCACGCCGGCTGGAAGGGCGGGTGGGCGTTCGGTCAGTTGGCCCGCCTGAAGGACGGCCAGACGTACCAGCTGACGCCGCTGGCGGAGATCGAGGTCGACGGCCGGCCGGCAGTCGGCATGAAGGTGTCGCGTCAGGGCTACCGGGAGGTCAAGCTCTACTTCGACAAGCAGACGTACCTGCTGGTCAAGCAGGCGTACCCGTCCACCGACTTTCTTGGTGGCGGCGGCATGGTGCAGTCCGAGGCGTTCTACTCGGGCCACGCGAAGGTCGACGGGGTGATGGCCCCGAAGAAGATGGTGGTCAAGCGCGGCGGTGAGCCCTATTTGACCGCAAAGTTAACCGAGCTCGTCGCATCGGAGTCGCTGCCGGAGGGGACTTTCGAGAAACCGTGATTGACCTGACCGTTGCTCCAACACCGACTTCATACGGACGTTGTCGATGCTAGCGAACACGTCCCGATTCTAGGCGGCGAAGTGGGTCCGGTCGCCTGGTGCTGCTGCCTGTTTCCATAGACTGTCAGTTAGAGAAACCCGAACAGTGGGGAGGCATGGTTGTTGATCCTCAAGGCCTCGCAGCCTCCGCTTCTGCCTTGTGGTGCTTGAGCCGGGAGACAGCTACTCTGTCAGACGGCGGCTGTCTCTGGTATTGTCTCAAACCGACCAAGATTTGCTTCGTTCGGCAGAACCCGAGTCATGCGCGTTGCCGGAAAACCGCCGGCCGGCAACGGTCAGCAACAACGTAAGGGAGGGGCTCATGGAGGCAAGATTCCCGATGAACTTCTCAACGAAACCCACGCGTGCGGGCTCGCGTTTGTGCGGTGCTTCCGTCCTCGCTTGTACGGTCCTCGTGCTCCCGCTCGGAGCGCTCATCGTCCAGGACCGGGATCCTCGCGAATCCGCGGAGAAGCCCGTCAAAGGGCCAGAGAACAACAACTATGGGACCCGACTGTCCGCATATGAATACGCCAAGATGATCGAGCCGCAGCTCGGGGTGCCGCCGGTGGTCGACTGTGGGGCGGGGGTCGAAATCCCGATCTATGTCAACGGGAAGAAGTTCATCGGGGATCCTGGGATTCACTGTTGCGATAACCCCAGTCTGCAGATGGGCGACTGCATGTCGGGATCCAGCCTGCAACGCTATGAAGGGAGGACCGCGGACGGGAAACCCTTGCCCCACGTGGTGTGGGTGAGTTTCGCCCGCCACGATGGTCGCGACAACGTGTTCAAAACGGATGTCGGTGATTCGGTGCAGTTGATCGGTCACAACACCAAGACGGGCGCCACCGCATTCTTTGAGAGCGGGGACAACCGGGAATGGGTCCGTGTGGATCCAAAAACGAACCGGCTGATCGGAGTGTTGCCAGGGATCGATACCCCGAAAGCGTTCAACAAGGCCTATGTCACTCCCGGTAGGACGCAATGCGTGCAGTGCCATCAGTCTGACCCGTTTATCCACAATCCTTTTATTGACGCGGCGAAGCTGCCAACTGACCCGACGCAACCGGTCGTTCCTGAAGTTGCCGGTCCGGACAGCCCGTACTATGTCATCGGCGCAAGTCATTGGGACATGCGAACCATCCACATCGAAGGAAACGGATGTCTCGAATGTCACCGCATTGGCATGAAGACTGTTGAAGAGTTTGTTGGGGATGGTTGGGATCCGAATAAGCACATGCCCCCGCATGACCCCGGGAGCTTGAACAAAGATTTTCGGCAACTCCTCGAGGCATGGAAGAAAGGCCCCGAGAATACCCCCGGTTGTGAATGGATCATCCCACCTGCCGGTGCTGCGCCACGCCGCGTGGTGGGCAAGGACTATCCCCATAAAGCTGGATTCAATGAGCCCAACCTACACGCGCTCAGCAGGCTGAATAAGAAACCCAAACGCATCCCTGAGCCCGAGGGGCGGTCCGGTGCCAAGACGGAACCGTCGGAGGGGGCGACGAACACCGCAGACTCTGTTCGAGAGCAAACCGTTCCACGTTTTCGCAAGGAGATCGCATCCCGTTCCCGGGAGGAAAACCGGCGCGAACTTGCAGCGCTCAAGCAGTATCTGAAGCGGGCCAAAGAAGAAGGGAATGCGGATCGCGTAAGCATCCTATCCCTTGAAATCCGGATGATCGAAGAAGCGATTGAAACAAAGAACGGCGGGACAGGTGATAAGAAGCGTCGGGACTAAGTGGTTTCGGATGGATGAGGGGTGCCGAGGACCTCTGCCCCGAATGTAAAATATCAAGGAGGCCCTCGAGAAGCAGGACCGCGACAACGGACGGACCACTGGAATCCCATACCCTCGGTTGGTCCACGAACCGAGTTCAAGGAGACGCGAGATGAAGTCTTGCCGCTCGGAAACGGTGTCTGCGACAGTCACGCGGGTGACTTTGGAAGAACAGATCCATCTGTCGGATGACCTGGCGGTCGAGGAGCCTCTGGAGATCCGAGTCGTGCTGGCGGAGACTCTGGGGGATGAGCAGTCGCTGGCGGTGACGATGCGCACGCCGGGCCAGGACGGCGACCTTGCGGTGGGGTTTCTGTTCACCGAGGGGCTGATCCGCAACCGGGCGGACGTTGTCGCCGTCGAACCGGTGGCGAACAACGCGGTGCGGGTGGTGGTGGGCCAGCTGCAGGCGGAGGCGCTCGCGCGGACCGAGCGGCACGGCTTCGTCTCCTCCAGTTGTGGGGTGTGCGGCAAGCGCACCATCGCCGCGGTACAGGCCCGGGCAGGTCAGGAGATTTCGCCGGGCCCGGTGCTAGCTCCGGAGGTGTTGCTCGGGCTTCCGGCTCGGCTGCGCGAGGCCCAAGGCAACTTTGCTCGCACCGGTGGGATTCATGCATCGGCGTTATTCGACATGAATGGCAATCTGGACTCGGTGCGTGAGGATGTTGGTCGGCATAATGCTCTGGACAAGCTGATCGGGGCAGAGCTGCTTGCGGGCCGAATTCCGGTCGATGGATCGGTGTTGCTGGTGAGCGGCCGGGCCAGTTTTGAGCTGGTGCAGAAGGCAATCATGGCGGGCATCCCGCTGTTGGCGGCGGTGGGGGCGCCGTCGTCCCTGGCGGTTGACCTTGCAGATCGGACCGGGATGACATTAGTGGGGTTTCTGCGCGACGGCCGTTTCAATGTGTATGCCGGACCAGAGCGGATCGCGGGGTTGACAGCGGCGCGGGTAATTGTTCGAGAGTAAGACGCGGCTGCAACCCTCTGGGGAGAATCCCAAACTCGCAGTTTTTTGCTGTACAACGGTATATATAGTATAGGGGAGTTTTCCTCTACGCTAGAATGGGCCCGCGATGACTTAGACGGTACGTGCGTCTGGTTTCTGCAGGAGGTTCAAGAAGGCGCGTTACGGCAAAACCAAGGCTGTACTGGGGAAGTCCCCGCTCGGGTGGCAAGCCCGTCGCAGACTCCGCGGCTGCCACCTGGACCGTGCCTTTTTAGAACGGCGGGTGTGAACCCGCCGAGGTGGCACTGGAGCAACGCAGAGACTCCACTCCTGCCGGACGCCCCTTGACGGACGCAACCGCTCGGCTCGGCGGATTCAGACCCGTCGCTCGGGCTACGCATGGTGCGTATGGGACGCCTGTCGCAGACTCCAGGGGTACCACACATCCGGCCGGGCCGGACTGTTCAGGACATTTGCGGGGGATTTCCGGGATATTTCCGGGACATTTCCGGACGGTTTCCAGGCGACGAAGGGACGTTTTTTCCCTTTTTTTACATAACTTTTGCCGTGCTGCGTAAGCTCCCTGAGCTCAGAATGCGGGCGCGCAGACCCCCGTGGCCGCGTAGAGCCGCCTCGGCGCCAAGGCCAAAGGCTTGTTCCATCCAGAAGCAGGGCCGACATTCCTCGACGCCGGCAAAACGAACCCCCTGAATGGTAAACTCCTGGTCGATCAGGGCGTTTAGATCGACCCCTTCGACGATGACATTGCGGCGAAAGGCACTCGGCGGCCGGTCGTGGATGCTGAGTTGGTCACACAAGCGCTGATAGACTTCCAAGCTAAAGAAGGTGATTTGCCCTTTAAAATCGTCCTTGTGGTTGAAGTAGCGGTCGCCACGGATGCCTCGACCGGCGACACATTCGATGCTGGGCAGTTCGCGCATCGGGTGGTTACCAGGCTCACGGCCAAAGTGGCCGACGTAGTTGTGGTCGTCGGATATAAACAGATGATGAATGACAGCAGGGATTTCATGCATGGTGAGGGCCTGGTAGTCATCAGGAGTATTGATGTTGCGTAAGGAGTCGCTGTTGGGGTCAACATCGATCCAAGCAGCGGACTCGACCAGACGGGTTCGCACCCGGTCGAGCAGGGTCATGGGTCGGTGGACACCGTCAGCCAGGAGTGCCTGGGCCAACAGGGCCAGCTGGACGCGATAGACGGCGGCCAGCGGATGCCGATAGCCGGCTGCCATCGGCACGCAGGCGTCATGCTCGCCCAGCAAGTCGATCATCCGCTGGATGAATCCGGAGTGCAAGAGGGGCACATCACAGGATGTGACGAAGGCCGCGTGGGCTGTTCCGTGCAGGGCACTCAGGCCGGTCGCCAGACCCCGTAGCGGCCCCTGATCGGGCACCGGATCGTGGAGCAAGGCCACTCCGTCAGGCAGCGGGGGCAACGGCCAGTCCGGAGCGCCCACCACCAGGATAGGTTGGACGACCTGCTGGAGGGTGTGCACGATGCGCAACAGCATGGGCTGGCCGGCGATCGGAAGCCAGGGCTTGGGTTGCCCCATGCGGGTGCTCCGTCCGCCGGCAAGGATGATCCCAGCAATCATGGCTTTAAGGTGGTGTGACGATTGTAGACAGCTTTCCTCAGTCTAGCGGAAGCGGTTCCAAACGGGATAGATGGAACCGGGAAAGTGGAATCGGCCGCAGGTCGGGGGTCGCCCTTGCGTTCGTTGGATCATAAGCTGACCTTAGCCGAACCAGTTGGGCCTGGTCTGGACTCTCCGACGGACCCAGGAGGCTCACTGGGGGATTCGATCTTTGAGCCAAGTTGAGGCGACCAAGCAATGGGCCAAATGGAACCGACCTGTGTGGTCAATGGGGCCGCTGACCTGCGGCGGCTCGCGGAGGAATTGACCGAGGCTGCGCGGCACCGCACCGATGGTCCGCCGCCGCGCTGTCCGGTCGACCAACGCATCGAGGCCTTCCTGACCGAGTACTTCGCCGATCTGAACCTGTCGCCGCCGCTGCGTATTCCGGATCACCATATCCCGCTCAACCGTCCGAACGTGGCCAACGAGCTGGCGATGCCGGAGGACGGAGACGTGTTCATCAACGACTACGTCGCTTCCTACCGGGTGCGCAACGGCGTACTGCATAACCCGCGTAGTGATCGCCGCACCACCAAGGGGACGTTCCACGTGGTTGAGGGCGGTTTACCGATCCCGGGCGATAAGAAAGCGGTGCCGCGGCAGGCTTTTGTCGGCCTGTTCCGCGCCGCTGTGCAGTTGCCGGAGGAGTTGTCGGTGGTGCCATTCACCCAGAACCACCCCGAGCCGGTGCACTCCTTTGTGTCGTTGCTGTTGCGGCCCACCGTCTGCCCCGAGGTTCCGGGAGTTTGTCCGCGGCAATCGCTGGAGGTCCGCTTCTTTGTCCCGGGGAGCCTGGTGAGCAACCTCGACTTTGTGGAGCGGATTTTCGGCAACGCCGGCGACCCTTGGCTGCCGAAAAACGACGCGGCCCTGGATGTGGAGCACTGGACTGGGCATACTGGCTGCGTCATCCTGGCCCCGCAAATGATGCGCGTGACCAAGCAGTCGTTGGGCTTGCCGCACTGGGACCAGGCGACCGAGCGGCAGCGGCGTGACGGCATGTGCTGGCGTGAGCCGGAAGAGGTTTACAACGATGGGTCGGCGTTCAAGCTGACCTGCCGCTCCGTGTCCGGAGTGGTGGTGACTCTGATTGCCGATAACTACTTTGGTTATTGTAAGAAGGAGGTCAAAACCCAGATCTCCTACGCGGCCAACCTGTCGGGCAACCTGGAGGAGGAACATGCTGGTGGGGCGACGGCCTATCCGAGCTTTAACCTGGGGCACGAGTTCAACGCCAATCGTTTCGCCGAGAATGACCGGACCTTCGAACAGGTAGCGGCCGATTATGCCGACTGCATCGAAGTCCGGCCGGCCGGCTATGGCATCGACCGTAATTTCCATGACCTGATTTACATCCCCCACGACGCTTGTGCCAGTGTTATCCGCCAGGAAGTATGGTGGATCCGCGACGGGCGGGAACTCTCGATCCCCTTGCTTGCCGGCAAGACGTACATGACCCCTTCGGGTTACAAGGTTCACTTGGAGAAACACCCGGCGGCCAGCTCTTGGCGGCTGATCGGGACAGTTCCCGAAGGACTCTTCTGTCACAAGCCGTGTACGGTGAGTGGGGGTGGTAAGAGCGAGATCTCCAAGAGCCTGCTCGACTACATGGTCTACGGTCCGATTTTCGTCGCCGATGTGGCCAAGGACTTCGACTTGGTTCAGCAGATCTTCGACCGCAACTACTCTGACCGCTGGAAGCCGGGTCAGGGCCCGGATTATAACCTTCGGCCCACCCGGCCGGTGCTCAGCCCAGACCGTTCAGTCGGCAGTGTGATCAAGCTGCTGACTCCCTCGGAGGAGTATACCGATGAGTATAACGAATGGTTGACCTCATTCCCGAGCTACATCTACCCCATCGTTTTTATCATCAAGCGCTTCCTGCACGGCGACTCGACCCCGGACAGGACGACCGACCAGCCGGAGGTCCGTGGTGCGGATGTGGAGGCCACGTTCGGCCGCGGGCTGACCCAATGGCGTGAGCACTTCGGGGTGGATCTCATCAACGGTTTTCCCGCGCATGAACTCAGGGGGTTGGGGCTTAAAGTGGGGGGCACTTAGTGGGGGGGGGGTTTACTGCGCGCCCAGGGTGGGCGCACCTCCACGGCCCGCCAGGACTTTGCCGCATCGGTAAAGATCCAGACCGAGGACGATATCACCGCGTCGGTGGTGATCCCGGCGCGCAAGCTTGGGATCGGTTCCAACGGGGCACTGAGCCAGAAATTCGCGGTCAACTGCGAGCGCCGCTTGTTCCAGCGGCCCGACGATGCCATCCACCGTGGGCTGGACCGCCAGACCGAGAAGGATCTGGCCCGCGACGACAACTTTCTATCCAACTTCGAGCCACTGACTGCGGCCCAAGCCCGGGGACTGGTCGAGCAGATGGTGGAGTTCGACGAGTTCACCGCACCGATGCAACAGTTCTTACATAAGGCGGCCGAGGGTTCGGAATATCTCGTTTGCTCGGCCAACCCGCGGCTGATCGATGGCAAGCCGACCAAGAACCCACGCTACCTGCAAGTGCGGCCGGACTTGGTCGACCCAATGCCCCGCTACATCGCCGAGCAAGGGGCACGCTTGGCCCGCGGCCTATCGCCGGACGAACCTCTGTACCAGCCGGTCGGCGCGGTGCTGATGGGCCGGCGGAATAACCCGCCCGACCTTGAGGCGGGCATCCGGCCGCTGGCGGTATATGGGCCGATCCACTACCAGGAGCTGCCTGAGCTGTTTATGGACCTGATCTGCTCGCTGACCGGCAAGAGCCCCTCGACCACGGGAGCAGGCTCGGAAGGTGCCCTGACCAAGGGGCCGTTCAATGCCCTGCGACCGATCGTGGACCTGAACAACGCCCTGGTCTCGTATGCCTTAACGGGGCTGGGAGGCTTCTCGACGGCCGCGGGTTATGTGGGACCATATCGGCGGGTGGACCACGACATTAGCCTGTTGATCCCGGAACTGTGGTGCCGCTTGTCGCCGCGCGAGCGGCACCCGCAGTTTCTGATCGAGCATGGTCACCTCGAACGGGTACAGGACTTTGACCATGACGGGCGCCCGGTGCTGGCCAGCCGGCTGGGCTACCGGATCACCCTGAAGTTTGTCCGCACCTTCCTGGGTCGGGTGTTCGACCATCCCAGCCGGGTGTTTGACGAAGCTTTTCTGCGGCCAGAGACCCAGGACCTGGCCTCGTTTGTCGACGGGGTGCACAACATCACCGAGGCACAAAAGCGGGTGGCCACCCAGTACTTCGAGGACGGCTCAATCGAAGATGCCTGCCCACCGCTGCGGGTCTTGCTGAATATCATGGCCTTCGATCATTACGAAGGCCGCGATGCGCACCATCCGGAGGTGCGAGCCATGTTTGACCCGGCCACTATCCGGGCCAGCGACTGGTACCGCAAACGCCTGGTAGCCCAGCAGAAACGCGATGAACGCTTGCGATCACGTCAACGCGACTATCTGGATGCCTGGTTGACCGGGCATCCCAAGGCTCGTGGCGAACTCGCCGTCGAACTGCAACGACGGCGACAGTATCTAGACGAGCAATTGCAGAAAATCTGTTCGCCTGAATATGTGCATGGCTTGGATGGTATGCTGGGGCTCGATCCGAGTCTGATGTGAGTGGGAGTCAACGGTCGCTCCCGGGAGCCGGTTCCCGGGAGCGGTTGCGTCGAGGCATCGCGACAATCCAAGCGGAGAACAAGCCGATCACGATCAACTGCTTCGCCTGGAGTATGCTTCATTCCCCGAGCATGCTTAGGCGATCACCGGTTGGAATCACTAGGGTGTTTCGTCGTTTCCCCCATTCCCATCGAAGGTGAATGCCCCGAAGCCCAAGGCTTCGAACTGTTGCGAACCGGTCGTTAAGCGAACCCCGCGGGTGGTCTCTTCGAGAATATCGTCACCGGGCGAACCGGTGAGCACAGCCAAGTCATCCCCCCCGGGCCCCGCGGTGGCGGTTACCTGCGAAAAGCCTTCCAGGCGAATGCGATAATTCTCGCCGCGAAGCTGGGAGAAGCCTGGCTTGGCCTCAAAGCGATCGTTGCCGCTGCCACCGGAAAGCCTGGCGATATCGGTGGAATGACATCCGCAAGAGCCGATGATCTTGACCGACTCAAAGCCAAAGGCAGTGACATCGATCTCAGGACCGACCAACCGGGTTTCGTAGGGACTGGCGGTTAACTGGTCATCCCCCAGAGTTCCTTCGAAGTCAGCCTTATCGTAGCCCCCGTTGCCCACGGCAATGATCATGGCGGTGCCATGGCTACGCAGGTCAAAGCCTGTGCCAGTCAGTTGGGCATCTTGGGCGTCGAAAAAGAAGCGGTCATCCCCATGGGAACCGGATAGAGTTCCTCGATCGCTCCCCCCTTGTTCGAAAAAGGTGTCGACTTGGTCGAAGCCGAGCACTTCGACGCGATACCCACTTCCTTCGAGGGAGGCAATGGTCGGCGAACCCATGAATTGGTCGTTGCCGACACCGTCGTAGAACGAGGCTTTGTCGATGCCACCGCTGCCCGGGAGCGCGGTCACCGTGTCAAAGCCGGTGGTGAAGTGGTAGTAACCACTACCATACAGGCGGGCATTGGCGGGACCACCCTTGAAGGTGTCTCGGCCTGCAGAACCCTCAAGGAGTGCGGTGTCTGTTCCCCCGGCGAAAGCATAGGCATAGACCCGCTCTGCCCCGGTGACGCTGGCGCGATAGTTGGGCCCGATCAGTTGTTGCAGCCTTGGGGTAGTGGAGTACTGATCGTCATCCGGGGTGTCATAAAGGAAGACACGATCTCCTTGGCCTCCGGCAAACGACACGTCGGGCACTCCTTGGAACTCCAACCGCAAGCCGGGGTTGATCAGCTTGGCAAACCCAGGACTGATGGTCATCTGCTCGGCTTCATCCGAACCAGTGATGCGAACCTGGTCTTGGCCACCACCTCCCTGGAAGACCACATGGCTGTCCGCAACGATGTCAACGGCCTGACCGTTGATGCGATAGAGAGTTGATTCCTTACCGATGATGACTTCTACGACATCAGTTCCTGGCGTGCCCAGCAGTGTTTGCTGGTGCAGATACTGGCCGGAAGACTTGTTGACAAGCCATTCCCCGAAGTTGTAGCCATGACCGAATTCGGCGGCATGCAATTGAATTCCCTTGAAGCCGTTCCCATCGATCGTGCCGTTGCGAGGCAATGGATCGGACTGGCCGAGAAAGCTGCCGATGGTTTGCCGGCCATCCACCCAGTTGTCGGGTTGAGACTGGCGAATTGAGTAGGTGCCTGGTCGCAGCCCCATAAAAGCGTACCGGCCGTTCGTGCCCGTGGTGACCTGGGATTCGATTGTCGTGCCATGGTCATCGGTGCCAGCAAGGTGGATCGTCACCCCGGCGATGCCGGTTTCATCGTTTCCATGCACCCGATCCTGGTTGAGATCGGCATAGACCAACCCCGACAGTACCCCGGGCTTGTGTCGACCGAGCATGTAGTCGTGACCGGCGGCACCGTCGTCGAGTTGAATCTCGGTAATGGTATCGCCCGCGACAGTGCCGCCGAGGCCACCTACCCCAGCCGTACCACTAAGGGTAGTCGCGGTCAGGTCGGCGGCCTGAATCTGATAAGTACCGACCGGTAAATCGCCGAAGTGATAGCACCCCCGGGAATCCGTCCAAGTGGTGCGCATCACTTGGTTGCCGTCAAGGTCGATACCGGTGAGAATCACGACCATATCCGGCAAGAAGGTGTCAGCGAGGCTGGCTTGTTGGTCGCCGTCTTGATCCAGGTAAACAACACCACGGAGAGTCCCAGTTCCAGTGACTTCAATCGATTCGCCACCTGGGGTGACACACTGGATACCGAGAACCATCCCGTCGTAAGTTCCCGAGGCGTCGTGGAAGCTCAGGATCACTTCGCTGGTTTCCGATCCACTGGTAGAGGTCTGCATATCCCCGCCGCCTGACTCGGTGGGGATCGAGAACAGGACGGTGGGGTTGGTTTGCTGTACAGCGTCCAAATAGACATCCCAGACCGTACCCTCGGGGACATACATAGCCGCCAGAGTGTCACCCGGAGTCATTTCGACTGACTGCCATCCGTAGTAGGTCTGATCGAGGTTGGAAGTATTTGCATCGGTCTGGAAGTCGTCGGAGGTGATCACCCGGCCTTGGGTGGACTCCGACAGGGCCCGGCGAGCGGCTTCCTCGACAAAGGCGGGCGATCCGGGTTCGAGATGCCACATTCCCTTCATGCTAAAGAGGGCAACTTCGCCGGCGGTGGGGTCCTGGTCGTCCAACAGGTTGACTTTGACCGTACCGTCCGGCCCCACCACCAGGGTGCCAGGAAGGTGACTTGCCGCAGTCGCCACCGGGTTGTCTTGCGCCTGGTCCATGGCATAGGTCTCGATCTTGTCGAAAATCGCTGCCTCAAGGAAGTTGCGCGACGGATTGACCACCTCGGCGACCGGAGACGATTCGCCGTAGGCGCCGGTGACTTGGAAGACGAAGTCGTTGTAGTCGCGATCACTGGAGCCATCGAGGCGTAGATCTTCGAAGCCAAACAAGTTGCCCGCACCGTCGAGGTCGCCCAGCTGGCTACGAAACTGATTCTTGGCCGGATACGGGTTGGCTTCTGGGGTCGAATACAGGGGGGTCAAGGAGCCGGTTGCATTCGGCTGTTGGTACACTTGCTCGACGGTGCCGTTGGGGATAATGAAGACGCCGAACTTATCCCCTGGTGTCATGCTTACGAGATGTGGCCCTTGGTAAGTGCGATTATTGAAGTCCCGTTCCCATGGCAAAGAAGCTGAGTATTTGGCTCCTTCGGCCCGGGCGTTAATGACCACATGGCCTAGGGTGCTGCCGGACAGGGCGCGTCGGGTGGCTTCGCGGTGATAGTCAGGACTTCCCGGTTGGTACCCTTCCATGCCGGCCAGGCTGTAGATGCCGAGCTGGCCGGAGTAGCCGGCACCGCGGAAGAGATAATCCACACTGACCTGACCGGTGGGGCCGACGGTGAAAACTCCGGTCCGGTCGGTGGTGGGGTTGGAATAGCCTGGGCTGCCGATCAAGAGGCTGGTGTTGACGATGCCTTCGTCGGTGGTGGACCAGGAGGAGGGTTTGCTGGTCCGATTTAACAGTAAGTCGATGCCACCTTCACCCGAGAAGATGACTGAGTCGATGGCATCGGCCGGGAAGGTGAATTCTTGGCCAGTACTTGCTTCGGTTTGGATCCGGACGCGGATCGTGTTGTAGTCCTGAATAGACATCACCAAGTCATCCACTTGTTGGACGGCGAGGCCATAGTCAAGCTGGACCTTGTCGGCGGCAGCCGTTCCGGTGATGTACAGCACGTTCTCGTCCGGATCCAACACCGCCATGGCGCTGGGGACCGTACGCGCTTCGAGCAGCTCAAGGCTGCGTCGTAGGGCAGGAGGCATGGTCGCTTGCTTTGCGGGGTTGTAGGGATTCATGATGCTGATGACACCAAGCCAGAAGAATAAGAACGGTAAACCTGTGGGTTGCTAGCGATCGCAACTATTTTTGATCCACTGATTGGTGTGATGTGCAAGTGTGATGCCGTTGGGGTTTTTCGATCGTGGATTGTGCTTGATGGCAAGTTATTTCGCTCAAGGAGTGATGGATCCCGGTCAAGACGAGGGTAGGTTGGGTAAACATCCATCAAATCAAGTCGCAAATTGAGAATCAGGCGACAAATTGCAAAAAAGACCTGAGTTTTCGCGACCGACCGGGTGTTCTCGAGAGCGCAAGCTTTCTGTCTTTGCACTACGATTCGGTTGAGAAGCATAGGAAGTCCCAAGCGAGCCAGGAAGGGATCAGCAACCCTTTGGGAGAGATTCTGTGGCAGGAGACCGTCCGGCACCGATCCTGGTCGCGGATGACGACCCGGGCGTCCTGGTACTGCTCGAACATCTGATTACTAGCTGGGGGTATCCAGTCCGGACGGCTCCCGACAAGGGGACCTTGCTGGAGCTACTAGCCGAGCAACAGCCTGCCCTGGTGTTTCTCGATCTTCGTTTTGGCGATTTCGATGGGCTCGAACTCCTCGGACAGTTACGTGCAAAGGCCCCGGGGCTCAAGGTGGTGATGCTCACCGGACACGGCTCGATCAGCCTGGCTGTGCAATCGATGCATCTTGGCGCTTGTCACTTTTTACGAAAGCCGCCGGATCCAAGCCGCCTGCGTTCCTTGGTGACCGAGGCGATGCGGGAACATCAAGCGACGGGACTGCTGGCGACTTCGCCAGCGGGGATTCGCATGATTGGCGTCAGTCCGGCCATGCAACGTATCAGTCAATTAATCGGCAGTGTGGGTCCGACGGATGCGACCGTGCTGATTCTCGGCGAAAGTGGCACCGGTAAGGAACTGGTAGCCCGCGCGGTGTATGAGCAGAGTTCGCGTCGGGAGGGGCCGTTTGTCCCACTCAACATGGCGGCACTACCGCGCGAGCTGGCCGAGAGCTTGCTGTTCGGTCACGAACAAGGAGCATTCACCGGAGCAGACCGGATGCAGCCCGGAGCTTGTGAGCGGGCGGCCAATGGGACGTTGTTCCTCGATGAAATCGGGGAGCTCGATCTCGGCCATCAGGCCAAGCTGTTGCGCTTCCTGCAAGAACGTACGGTCCAACGGGTCGGGTCCAGCCAACCCATCCAAGTCGATACGAGAGTGATCGCAGCCACGAACCGTGACTTGCTGGAGCGGGTCAAGCAGGGGCATTTTCGCGAGGACCTCTACTACCGGCTCAACGTGGTGCCCATTCACCTCCCGCCGCTGCGTGAACGGTGCGAGGATATTGCCCCGCTGGCCCGGCATTTTCTGGACCGAGCATCCAAGCGCTATCGCCGCACGACGCTTACCTTTTCACCAGTGGCACTGGAGGCGATGCAGGCCTATCACTGGCCGGGCAACATTCGTCAGATGGAAAATCTCATCGAACGACTGGCAATCTTGTGCCCTGGCCCGGAGATTGGCCCCGAAGCGTTGGCGGAAGAATTTCGCCAGGCTCGTGCCTCCGAGCCGCTGTCCAGTCCGGTCATTCCGCCAGCGTCAACCCCCGTAGAGCGTGGAGAAGCCGCCGACACCCTTCGGGTGGATCAACTGGAAAGACAGGCTATTCTGGATGCGTTGGCGGTGTCCAGCGGCAATGTTGGTGCGGCGTCGCAACGGCTCGGTTTAAGCCAAGCGACGGTCTATCGCAAAGTGAAACGCTATAAGATCGACCTGGCCAGTTATCAGCGCTAAGCAGAGTTGGCGAAGGTGACGTCTGCTCTTGGACGGACACCACCACCGGGCAAGCGTTAAGCATATACCAACGGACTTCAAGAAGCCGATCGTTGAGGAGCCATCGTGTGGACGCCGCTGGTGCTTCCCTTCCACTGCTTGGGTCATGCGAAGAAGTCTCTCAGTTTGCGAAGTCGATGAAGTTGATTCGCAACTTGCGAGCAAACACTTGCAACAGTTTGGTGATGATTCATTTCTAAAGCGACTTTTTCGCGAGATTGGCGAGTTTCTTGGTCTTCCCCCGGTACTTCGGCTGGAGGTGGCTGTTTCGGCACGCGGTCTGCTTGAGTCATTGCATGTGATGAAGTGGTACTCGAAACGGACCCTTCCGATGCCAGGAACACGCTGATGACGCTGCCAACGACGCAACTGACGCCCGAGACGGTCCACGATTTTGACTTACGGACTGATCTGCCCAACCAAGCCTGCACTTCGACCGGCATTTTGAGCTTTGTCATCCCCATCAAGGATGAAATCGCGACGCTTCGTGAACTGCGTGATCGCATCATTGCCAATACGCCCCTGGGCTGGACGGTGGAGATCATTTTTATCGACGACGGCAGCAAGGATGGGTCCTGGGAAGAGATTGAGCGGCTCACCGGGACACGAGCTGCTCGGGTGCGTGGCATCCGCTTTCGATATAACCGTGGCAAAGCAGCCGCCCTCACGGCAGGTTTTCGTGCGGCCACCGGGGACATTGTCTTCACCATGGATGGCGACCTCCAAGACGACCCGGTCGAAATCCCGGCAATGCTGGCCAAGCTGGACGAAGGGTATGACGTTGTCAGCGGCTGGAAGAAAGTGCGGCGTGACCCCTGGCATAAGGTATTTCCTAGTCGTGTCTTCAACTGGATGCTCAGTCGGGTTTGTGGAGTAGCGTTGCACGATCACAACTGTGGCTATAAGTGCTATCGCGCTGAGGTCACCCGCGAGCTGACCCTCCACGGGGAATTGCACCGGATGATTCCGAGCATTGCCGCGATGCTTGGCTACTGTACTGCCGAGATTCCGGTTCAGCACAACCCTCGTCGTCATGGCAAGAGCAAGTACGGCTTTGAGCGGTATTTGCGTGGCTTAAACGACATGCTCAGCGTGGGTTTTCTGCAGCGGTTTCGAGAGCGACCTTCCCACTTCATGGGTAGTCTGGCTATGGCCCACCTGGGAATAGGTTCTCTGTTGCTGATCACAGGTCTCTTTACGGGTTTGAGCAGTGCAGTGGGAATGGTGCTGACGATGTTGGGCGGAATTTTGGCCATTACCGCGTCACCGCTGTTGGCATTGGGCTTTGCCTGTGAACTGATGATCCGCGGTGGACTGGCCCAAAGCTGGAATCTTCCCATCGACCATGATACTGGCCTGACCGCACAGGGCCTCCAAGGATCATTGACTTCTAGCTGTCAACCAATCGCGACAACTTACCTGGAAATCCGTTAGGTGTCATCCTCCCAGCTGGCACCAGTGGATCCCTCGCCCCTTCTGCTCGGAGACGCTCCGATGAGCTCGCTGCGGATTTGTGTTGTGGCCTCGACTTACCCGCGGCACGAAGCCGATTATGCGGTTCCTTGGTTGCGTGAGACGGTCGCGCGGCTCCTTCAGCGGGGGCATCAGGTGACCGTTTTGGCCCCTGCCTTTAAGGGCATGGCGGATCACCGCATTGATGGAGTACCGGTGCGCCGGTTCCGCTATGCTCCCGCCCGGTTCGAAACACTCACCCACGAAGAGGGAGCTCCGTACAAGGTTACCAAGCGTTGGCGGCAACTCCTGGGGGTGCCCTATGTAGCCTGTGGCCGGGCGGCGGCGGCGGCGTTGGCCCACGAGCAACACTTTGACGTAGTCCATGTCCACTGGCCGTTCCCGCATGCGACGATTGGTTCGGTCATCGCTGGGAAATGCCAAGCGCCGTTGGTGTTGAACTGTCATGGGGCAGAGCTAGCCATGGCCCGCAAAAAGTGGTGGATCAAGGCCTGGCTGCGCCATGCTCTCAAGCGAGGGGATTTGCTCTTGGCCAACAGTACGGACACGGCCCAACGGATGCATCATTTGTGTGGTCGTGAGGCAATTGTGGTCCCCTATGGCGCTACGGTGCCGGAACGAGAGGAGCCGATGCTGTCCAAAATCGCGAGCTCGGATCGGCTTCCTCGGATCCTCTTCACGGGTCGACTGATTGAGCGGAAGGGGCTGGAGTATTTGCTTCGGGCTGTACCCCACATTCTGACTCACCGTCGGGTTGAGGTGGTAATTACTGGCGACGGGGATCAACGGACTGGCCTGGAAAGCTTGACGCAGGCATTGGGACTGAGCAAGGTGGTAAGGTTTCTGGGCTTTGTGAGTAAAGAGCAGCTGGCTCAAGAATACGCCGCCTGTGACGTTTGGGTCAATCCAGCGATTCATGATCGCCGCGGCGATACCGAGGGACTTGGGGTCGGGTCGATTGAAGCGTATGCCTATGGGAAACCAGTTGTGGCGTCAGCGGTGGGGGGCATCCCCGACACAGTCGTCCATGAGCGAACCGGACTGCTGGTGCCGGAGAAAAACGAACAAGCACTCGCCGAAGCCATTCTGCGGGTGATCCATTATCCCGCATGGGGAGCCCGGTTGGGGGAGCAAGGCCGTGAGTTCGCGCGTGAGCAGTTTTGTTGGGACCGGATCACTCGCCACTTAGAAAACCTTTATGGGGATGTGCTCAGCAATCGCCATCAGGAAACGATGCGGAGGACGTCTAAGGCAGCAGTGGTCCCCGCCTGGCATCCCGTGACCGGAGGATAAGCATGCCGCGGACGAGCGATCAATCGAGGTTCGGGGTTGATGGGCTGTGGTGGGTGCGGATCCTGCTTGGAGTGGTGATTCTGATCGGGATTAGCCGGGTGGCGATCCCGCTGTTCGAACCGCTGCTGGCTGGTTCGGTAGGCAAGATGGAATGGGGCTGGTTGGCATTCGCGGGGATGCTGTGTCTGATCTATCGTTTGTTGAACGCGGCAGCCTGGGGTGGTGTCTTGCGCGCAGTAGGTCAGCCGATTGGGGCACGACTCGCAGCCCGGATGTGGATTCGCGCGGAAGCGTGTCGCTGGTTACCTGGGAGTCTTTGGAGTTATGGATCACGGATGGTCCTGAGCACCCGGGCAGGGATCCCGAGTCTGATCGTTGGTGCAGCCATGGCGCTTGAATTGGCCTTGACCCTGAGCAGCTGGGCTGTCCTGGGCATTGTTGGCGGGCTGATCTGCGGATTGGCAGTGGACTTACCGGTCCGTTTGCCAGTGCTGTTGTTGATCCTGAGCAGTTTTCTAACGGTCGTTGTGCTGTTGACGCTGGTTCCCCGGAAACAGGACTGGCTCTGCAACAAGCTGCAAGGAGTAAGTCGTCGCTTTTGCTTGTTGGGACAGGTACGGCCGCGCGCGCGGATTGCCGGCAGCGTATTCGTGCTCTACAGTCTGTTAGGCTTGTTCAATGGCTTGGCGTTCTGGCTGGTGCTCCAGGGGATCGCGCCAGAGGCAAACGTTCCGTTGCTAGCCGCAATTGCGGCCAATGCCTTGGCCTGGCTGATCGGCTTCCTGGCCATCTTTGCCCCTGCGGGCTTGGGGGTGCGGGAAGGCGTGCTCGTGTTGCTGCTGGCCCCTTGGCTTCCCTGGGAACTGGGGATGGTCGCGGCGGGTTGTTGGCGTTTGCTGCAAATTGCGAGCGAGCTTGGCTGCCTCGGTCTAGTTTGGAAAGCGCCGGCCAAGATGGAATCTTCTTGTGAAATTCCTGCGAACCAGTCACGGTTGGGGGAGCCATCCATGATCGCACCCCCGGCTTGACTGGGGACCCCAGGCGGTATTCCAGGGCGAAAGCAGACTGCATGGATCCTGCCGAGAATCAACATCCCAATCCTGATTCGCACCAGCGGTTCCTTTTCTGGAGATGGCTCCGTCCGCGCACCGACGCAGTTCAAGGATCCGATCGGACGACTCGCCGGCGAGCCCATACGGAGTCAGACGCTCGACGTGGCGTTGGGCAGCACGGGCGGGAGAACCACTTGTTACTCTCGATCGGGCTAGCGAGCCTGATCTTCTCCAGCGTGTTCCTTGCGGTCGTGGTCTGGCCGCGCTACCGCGATCCCATCACCCGGCTATATACCTCGAAGTTTGGGTATCGCGGAGTTGCACGCACCCTTGGTCATCCCTTTCCGGTGACCGGACAAACCATTCATCGTTGTGTGATGACCTCTCGGTTGCAGGGTGAGGGGATGCTGGCCAGTGAGCCGATCCAAGTGCCGATCGTCACCATGGGTCGCATCTTGAGGGTTCATGTCGAGGAAGGCGATCGGGTGAAGAAAGGGCAACTCCTGGTGGAGTTGGATGATCGACGCGCGAAGGTAAAGGTGGCTGCCGCGGATGCAGCGATTACCACGGCCATCGGCGAGCGCGAACGGACCAAGTTGGGCTCTTCGTACATTCTTGAGCAAGAACGACCTGAACGGGACAAATTACGCCTACAAACGGCCCGTGAGCTGGCAGCCATCCAGAGATCTTTGGCCAGGATTGACCAGGAACTCAGTGCTCGGGGGTCGTTATCCCGGCGGGAGTTGTTGATGGGGAAAGCGGAGGTGATCTCCGCCAAGGCGCGGGTCCGAGAGATGGAGTGGTCGGTCAAGGTTGCTTCGGCCGGTCAGCGTGAGAGTGTCTCCATTGCCGAGAGCAAACTCGAAGAAGCTCGGTTGGCGTTGGAACATCGACAGCTCGAACTGGAGGATTATAAGGTCTTCGCTCCCTGTGATGGCATTGTGGAACGTTGTCTGGTTCATGAAGGAGAGTATAACCCAGATCCCGGCAAGCCCGCGTTTCTGTTAGCCCACGGGCTTTGGTTTGAGGCACGCATGGATCAGAGCACCGTCGGTCGATTTGCTCTGGGAGACTCGGCGTTGGTCTATCTTGAGGCGTTCCCTAACCAGCCGTTGCGGGGTGATGTCACCAAGATTTCCCCGAAGGTGAGCTATGACCTGGGTGGACCAGAGGCCACGCGACCGATCCGTCCGCTGGGTTCGGGCGCCCCGGAGTGGCCGTCTACTTTTGCGGTGCGGATTGAACTGGAAGCAAATGATCTCACCCTGCTCCCGGGCATGACCGGATTCGTGCGGATCCAACCCCAACGTGAGGTATTAGCCGCTCCTCGTGAAGCGGTGTTTGCCCAGTCGGGCCGCTCGGCGTTGGTTTATATTGTCGATGGCTCGACCTATCGTCCGCAGAAGGTCGTCTTGGGAACGGTCAGCGAGGCATGGGCTGAGATTCGCTCGGGTCTCCGCGGGGGAGAGGTCGTCTTGACCGATGGCTTCCACAGCCTGGAGCCAGGGGATCGTGTGGCCTTGACCAGGTCGGATCATCGACCGGTCGAACCTCCCATGGTCCTTGAGGATGGGGCGTGGACTCCTCATGCCCTCGAGGACAAGCCAGAGTGATGATGCTTGCGCGTTGGTTGAGTCTGGGCTCTGCATTCGGAGGACTGCTGCTCTTGATGGCGGCGGGAATACTCCCGTGGGGTGAGATCCCCCTAGTGCAATCCGATGGCCAACTCACCATGGAACCTCCTGCGGTCGCACGCTCCTTTCGTCTTCTCTGTCCGATTGTGGCTGTAGTCGTGCTGGGTCTAAGGCTTCATCGAGGGGAATGGTCCATCGGGCTGTGCCGGTGCGTGGCGGCTTGGTTGATGCTCTTGCTCAGCTATCCTTACTTTGCCACTTTGTGGTGTCCTGACACTGCTGCCCAGGCAGCTTGGCTACAATTGCAGCATGAAAACCTGACTTGGCTTGGGGGAGACATCTGTACCAGTGCAGAGTTTGCCGAGTCTCCTTTGAAGCAATCGGTCTATCCTGTGGATCCTCCGCGCCGGCTGATGGTTTGCCGCATTCCGGATACACTCCCGTGGGATTTGCAGATGGCCAACATGATCGATCTACTTGATTGGCTGGGGTACACCGAGGGTTTTTGTCAGTTCAGCTGCAAGGGTTGGTTTGCCGCGGTAATCGGCACCGTCCTGATCCTGATGGCGGCTTGTGTGGTGGATCGCCGCCGCCACCGGGAGCGTATCATCGCTTCGCTCCGGATGATGCTGTCGATCGCCACCCTGCTGGTGGCGGTGGCGTGGTCGTTACCCTTCGCAGCGGGTGTTCTCGTGAGTAGGGCGAGTGAGCTTGTCCATGAGGGGCGTTATGCGGCGGCTCTGGTTCAGTTGAGAGTGGCGACCCAGTACATGCCCGTTCTGGAACATGATACCTCGTATGTCGCGCAAACCGGCCGGCTTGGTTATCTCTTGGGGATGACCACTCCTGAGGCTCGCTTATATGCTGCGAACCGTCTGGAAGCCGCAGGTCGAATGCATGAGGCTAGGCAGAGCTATCGCTTGATCTTGGAGGATCCTGGCGCAGGACCTCCCGCCCGCCGCGAAGCTTGCCGAGCTTTGCTGCGTGATGCGATCCACGCCTTGAACGCTGGGCAGTATGCATTGGCCTCGGCGACACTCGATCAAGTCCTGCAGTCGGAACCGACCAATCTCAAGGCGAATTACACCATGCAACTGGTCTGCTTACGCACAGGTCGCTATGCCGAGTTGGACTGCTGGGTGGAGCAACTCCATAAGGTCTATGCAGCGTTTCAGGCGCCGATGAAACGGGCTGTACTCGCCGAGGCACATGCCCATCGATTGGCCGCGACCCTGGAGAGCAACGATCCGGTGGGCGCACGCAAGGCCTATCTAGAGTCGCAGCGACCATGAGCTGTCACAGCAACACTACGCCTCGCTGTGCCGGTATTGGGCTTCGGCTGTTCGTCGTGGTGGTTCTCTGGGGGATCGCCATCGGCTATGTCGCCTGCCAGTGGCACCGGGCGGCCACCCGACCCATCGTCCCCTTCCGGATGCAAGGGGATTGGATCACCAGTCCCGATCCGACCGCCTACTCTGGATACTTTCGCTTGCATCTCGATCTGCCAGGCCGGGTCAAGCATGCCTGGGTGGTCGTCGCTGCCGACAACGCGTTTGATCTGACGGTCAACAGTAACCCGGTAGGACAAATCTACCTCTACCGCCCGACCCGACCTTACCAGACCGGCCTCAGCGAATATGGACAGCGGATTACTTCGCCTCAGCCGGCTCTGGCATTGAATTTTCCCCGTGAATATCAGTGGGTTGACCACGACAATACCCGGCTTCCAGTCTGGCTCGATGTAAAGGAGTACCTGCGACCGGGTGCAAACGTTGTTTGTGTCAAGGTCTCCGCACGGCATCAGCAACCAGGTTTATGCCTCGATGGGGCGATTGAACTCTGGTCAGGGGAGGTGATTCCCCTACGCTCAGGTCGGCAGTGGCGCGCCGAGCCGGTGCCGCCTGGTATCGGGCCTCTGTACTGGACCGATCCTAACTATCTTGATTTAGGTTGGCGTCATGCGGTGAAACGTTCTTCCGGTGCCATTCCCTTCCGAGCGTTTGATGCCCGCATCTACCAACGCGGCTTTACCGGGCACTGGCTTTCCGCTCCAGGAGCTCCCTCGGAGGCAGTGGTTTGGTATCGGGCAACTTGGGACATCCCTGACCGGATCACAGAGGCCAGTTTACGGGTCATGGTAAATCGTCCGTTTGAGGCCTTCGTCAATGGACAACGACTTGCCCCAACCACCGTATCCCCATCGAACTTGGATTCGGGAAACTGGGTGATCAATTGTTGCGGTCCGTGGGATGATTTTCGCCACCCCGAAGTCGTCGATCCAGATTCGATCGGTTCTATGTTTGTCGGGGATGAGTTTCTCACCCCACGCCATGCCGATCCGACCTATGACCCACTTGAGAGCGACCGTCCAATCAACGTGAGTACCCGTAAGCCTCAAGAGACCTACCGAGGCGATCTCCCGGGAACTTATGAACCCCGACGGGATCTGAATAGAACGCGGCGAACCCCCGACAAGCCTGATCCGGTCACTGAACGTGTTCCATTACGCTCGCTGGAACGGGATCGGGCCACCCAGGCTTACTATGGTTACGATGTTACCGCTTTGCTGAAACCTGGAACCAATACCTTCGAGCTACGCGTGGCGGAGCCCCAGAGCGTTGACCCTCTTAACTGGCCGAGTAAGGTTGCCGTCGATGGCTTCGTCACGAGCACTGATGGCGAAGAACACCTCTGGCGTAGTGACTCGCAATGGCAATGTGCGGTGGGCCCATCCATGCCACGCGAGGCTTCTTGGCAATCGGTTCAGGATGATGGCTGCGCACTCACCTCGGCCAACCGCGTCCCTCGATTTCGCTATCGAGGGATACAGTGGAACACCGTAGGGGATCGCCAATTCGGACTCCGGGTCGGTGTGCTAGTGGGACTGATAACCGTTGGTTTGGTAGCTGGGTCGGTGCTTCTCCGGGGTTGGTGGGGGGGCAATGAAGCAGCCGAGCGGTGGGGGACTCAATGCCTGGGAGCCCTTACCGTGGGGGTGTGCGTGATTGCCTGTGCGGCCTTGTTGGAGATGAGTTACGGGGAACGTGAAGAGACACTCTGGAGCTATCAAACCTGGCCATGGACGCTTGTGCTCGGACTCACTGGAATCGTTGTTGCGGCGGCCCTTCACATCTCGCTTGTGCGGCGCCAGCTAAGGCAGCCTCTCATGGAGATCCACCGATCCCGACGCTTGCTTCGTGGGTTAGCCTGGAACGCGATGATTCTGGGCGTCCTGGTGCTGTCTTGGTGGCTACGTGCCAGGGATCTGGAGTTTCAACCATTAGATGATGATGAGTATGCATCAGTCCAAGCGGTACTCGCCATTGCCCGTACTGGGGCTCCGGCATTTGTCCCCGAGGGAATCTACTACACCCGAAGCCCGGCGTATCACTATCTTACCGGGGGGATAGTCGCGCTATTTGGAGAGAACTTGCGTGCGCTCAGGCTGCCCAGCGTGTTCTTTGGCGTGGCGACTGTCTGGCTTACTTACTGGATGGGGGTGCGACTTTTCCGAAGCCACTTTGTTGGCTTGGGTGCCATGCTGTTGATGGCGTTGCACCCATTCGAGATCTTTACCTCCCATGTTGCTCGCTTTTATCAGCAGCAGCAGTTTTTTGTTCTGCTAACCATCTACTGTTTCTGCAAAGGGTTTGTGCTTGAGCAACGTCAGAGTTATCGCTACTTGACAGTGGTTGCGTTTCTGATCACGGTGCTCAGTCAGGAGATATCGATCGTGCTCGCCCCTGGGTTGCTCCTGGGGTTCATGCTGTTTGCCCGAGATCTGGGCTGGGGGGCAAACTTGCGACTCGCCTTGGCAGCGGTCATCGCCATGGGCTGGATATTTCTCGATTGGCTGGCCTTTCAGACTTTATGTCTGACCCGGACGGAAGGGGTCTCGCCGAATTATGAAGCCACCATCAAGCCCCATTTCTGGCAAGTTTTCCATCTTTTTAGCCTATTCATCGGCTACTCGCGGCTGCATCTGAGCCTGAGCTTATTTCTGGCTCTGGATTTCCTGAACCGCTGGCGGAATCGGCCCCGAACCTATTTGGCCCTGGTGGTTCTGTTGGTGTTCAGCGTCGTTTTGACCAACTTGCTCATGACTCACCCTAGTCTGCGTTATCTGTACGCCCTGTTCCCTTTGTGGGCCTTGTTGGGGGTGGAGGGAATCCGTCGAGTCAGTTACCGACTGGCCAGCTGGGTCGCAGGACCTTGCTACTATCGGCCAGGGATGTTTGTTGCAGGGCTTGGCGGACTGTTCTTCCTGACTGTGCTGATGTCGTGGTCACCCTGGCGGATCGTTGGGACGTACACCTTGAAAATCCTGCCTGACTCGACGGGGGCGTGTCAGTACGTGGCTCAGAATCTCCGTTCTGGAGATCGAGTGATGATCACGGGACCTCATCCTCATGCGGCATATCTGGAGATTGGCCGAGCCGACTACGACCTGTCCGTCCCAATTTTGCTTGACTTTGTCATGTTGCGCGACGGTAAGCTCATCGATCGCAACGCCGGGGCCGAGGCCGTTGGTAGCCTCGCCAAGCTACAAAAGGTTCTTACAAAACACGATCGGGTCTGGATACTGATCAATAAGGAGAAATTCCGCACGCGTGGCAAGAACATGCGCTGGGAGTATCCCGCCGCGCGGATCGAAAACTACTTGCGGAAAAATGCCGAGCTAAAGCACCGCACCCCATTTTGGTACATTTACTTGTGGGATGCTCACGTTGGCCGGTTTCGCCCGTTTCAGGGGGATTAGGCGGGAACGGTAAGGAGTGTCTCATTCTTGGGCAACTCATTGGCCCTGTTCGCTGTCAGGATTGTCTGCGTGCTGCTCAGCAGTTCTTGGGTTTGAGCACCACGCAGACAATCCTGGCAGGATTCGATCAGAACTCGGGTAGACTCGGGGAGGTGTCTGAGCCTAAGCGTACATCAAGCAATCACCCCCCTTTAGATAGGTTCCCGAGTCAGGACAAGGTTGCCAATCCGCGGTCGCGCTCAGCCCGGTAGCGTGGACCTGGGTCGATAGGATCGCAATACCTTGAGGTAATTGCCCCGCTCAAAAGCAGAGGGATCGCTCACCCGACGCATGCTCATGCTGCCGCGCATCTGCTCAATCGATTCATAATGGTGTTCCTGCATCCACAGGCGCACCGCTTCGAGCAGCGTACGGATATGGTCGATGCCATTCTCGAGTAGGGCGGAGGTCATCATAGTTGCAGCTGCTCCAGCCATGACCGCCTTGATCAACTCACGCTCGGAATGGACCCCGCCGGTGACGGCCAAATCGGTGGGGACCTCGCCAAAGAGAATCGCGATCCAATGCAGACGTAAGAGCAGTTCTCCAGGTTGACTTAGCTTGAGTTCAGGCTTGACCTCCAGGGCATCAATGTCGAAGTCGGGTTGATAAAAGCGGTTAAACAACACCAGTCCAGCGGCCCCGGCTTGATGAAGCTGCTCGGCAAGCGCCGCAGGGGCGGTGTAAAAGGGGCTAAGTTTGACGGCAAGAGGAATGTCTACTTCGGAGGCCACAGCGCGAACAATCTCGATGAGCTCTTGTTCGATCTGGGAGCTGGTCAGATCTCGAGCGGTAGGGATGCGGTAGACATTGAGCTCCAACGCATCAGCCCCAGCTTCTTGGATCAGGCGTGCATAACGTGTCCACCCGCCAAAGGATTCGGCATTCAGACTGGCAATGATCGGGATATTCACCAGCTGTTTGGCGCGTTGAATATGGTCCAAGTAGCCATCCGGCCCGAGGTGATAGCTGCCGAGGTCCGGTAGATAGCTGAGCGATTCGGCATAGCTTTCCGCGCCGTAATCGAGAAACTGGTTTAGATCGAGGGATTCTCGTTCGATTTGCTCCTCAAACAGCGAGTGCAGCACAATCGCCCCCGCCCCCGCCTCGTCCATGGCCTGGAGTTGGCCAAGGTGTTCACATAAGGGTGATGAGGAGCAGACAACCGGATTGCGTAGTCTCAATCCCAAATAAGAAGTCGACAGATCAGTCATCGAGCAGACTCCTGGTGGCGGCCATCAGCGACCGGCATGGCGGCAAGATGCTCGTAGAAGCGTCGGCGAGACTTGACGTCCTCACTGGCGAGCTTGAGCAATTCGGCGGCAGCCCGCGGATCGCTCTGAGCGAGCATTGTATAGCGGGTTTCATTGCGGATATAGTCACGGAGGGATAAATCGGGTTTCTTCGAGTCAAGTTCGAGTGGGTTCAGTCCTTCCTGAACACGGTCGGGATGGTAACGCAGCAGAGGCCAGTGACCGGAGCGGACCGCAGCGCGTTGTTGGTCCATGCCGTGGGCCAAGTCATAGCCGTGGGCAATGCACTGGCTGTAAGCAATGATCAGTGAGGGCCCGGGATAGGCCTCGGCCTCTTGAAAGGCTTGCAGGGTTTGACGGTCGTCGGCTCCCATCGCCACCTGAGCGACATAAGCACTGCCATAGGTCATGGCGATCATGGCCAAGTCCTTTTTCGGCGTTGGTTTCCCGCCGGCGGCAAATTTGGCAACTGCACCACGGGGCGTCGCCTTGGACATCTGCCCCCCGGTGTTGGAGTAGACCTCGGTATCGAGCAGCAACACATTGACATCGAAGCTTGAGGCCAACAAATGGTCCAGTCCACCGAAACCAATATCGTAGGCCCAGCCATCACCCCCGATCACCCACACATTCTTGCGGACGAGCATATCGATGGTGCCCAACAGCTCCAGCGCTTCCGGCTCGGTACGATGGGCGAGTTGGCGTTTGACCTCGGCGACCCGGCCGCGTTGCGCGGCGAGTCCCGCTTCGCTCGACTGATCGGCACCCAACAGGTCTAGAATCAGGGTCTCACCCAGGGAGTCGGTAAAGCGAGGTAGCAAGGTGCGGGCACGGTCGGCTTGTTTATCCACCGCCAGACGCATCCCCAGACCAAACTCGGCATTGTTTTCAAACAACGAGTTGGACCAGGCCGGTCCTCGGCCATGGCGATCGGTGCTCCAGGGCGTGGTGGGTAGATTCCCGCCATAAATCGAGGAACAGCCAGTTGCATTGGCCACCAGGGCACGATCGCCGAACATCTGGCTCATCAGCTTGACATATGGCGTTTCGCCGCAGCCCGCACACGCTCCGGAGAACTCGAACAGGGGCTCGGCCAGTTGGACATCCTTGACGTTGTTCAGCCGCAGCGTATCCCTGGCGGGGTCAGGAATGCTCAGGAAAAAGTCCCAGTTGCGGCGTTCCTTCTCAAGCAGGGTGGCAGCGGGTTTCATATTGATCGCCTTGAGGCGAACTTCGCTTTTGTTTTTCACCGGACAGACTTCGACGCAGACGGAGCAGCCGGTACAGTCTTCCGCTGCCACCTGCAGGGTATAGCCTCGGCCCTCCATGCCTGGCCAGCGGGCTTTGGTCGACAGGAAGCCCTCGGGCGCGTCCTCTAAGACACTGACCTCATAGGTCTTCCCACGAATGACCCCGTGTGGGCAAACGAGGACACACTTTCCACATTGAATGCAAATGTTCGGATCCCATTCCGGGATCATATCGGCGATGTTCCGCTTTTCCCATTTGGTAGTGCCGGTCGGAAAGGTCCCATCGGGAGGCAAGGCACTGACGGGCAGATCGTCCCCTTTCCGGGCAATCAGCGGTGCCGTGACTGTGCGGACGAACTCGGGTGCATCCAACGGAATGCGAACTGACCGAGCGGGACCGTTTACCCCCCGTCCGGTCAGCGCTACTTCGTGCAAGTGATTGAGGGCCATATCCACCGCCGCATGATTCCGCGCAACCACGGCCGGACCGCGTTTGCCATAAGTTGCTTCGATGGCTTTTTTGACGGCGTCGGCGGCCTTGTCTTGCGGCAGTAGCTCGGCCAAGGCAAAGAAGCACATCTGCATAATGGTGTTAATTCGTCTTCCCAGTCCCAACTCCCGTGCCAGACCAAATGCATCGATGACAAAGAACTTGAGACGTTTGTCCAAAATTTGTTGTTGGATCGACTTCGGAAGGTGATCCCAGACCTCATCCGGTCCGTAGGGACTATTGAGCAAAAACGTCGCTCCCTCCACGGCCGGATCGAGCACATCGAGCTGTTCAAGGAACGGGAACTGGTGGCAGGCGACGAAGGATGCCTTGTCGATCAAATATTCCGAGCGAATCGGGTGAGGGCCGAAACGTAGGTGCGAGACGGTGACCGAGCCAGACTTTTTGGAGTCATACACAAAGTAGCCCTGGATATGTAGGTCGGTATGATCGCCGATGATTTTGATCGAGTTTTTGTTCGCCCCGACCGTACCATCGGAACCAAGTCCCCAGAAGATGGCTCGAGTGGTCTGAGGATGTTCGGCCGAGAACTGCGGGTCATAGGGCAAGCTAGAATGGGTCACATCATCGTGAATGCCTACTGTAAAGTGATTCCGAGGCGTGTCCTGGCGGCATTCCTCGAAGACTGCCTTGACCATCGCTGGCGTAAACTCCTTCGACGACAAACCATAACGTCCGCCGATGATCCGGGGGATGGGTATGGGACTTGGCCGTTCATGCAGGGCAGCAAGCAGTTGCAAATACAAGGGTTCTCCCACGGCACCTGGCTCCTTGGTCCGATCGAGCACGGCCAGCATCCGGGTAGTGGCGGGCAGGGCGTTGAGGAACGAGGCAACACAGAACGGCAGATATAGCCGGACCTTGAGCAGCCCGACCTTCTCGCCACGTTGACACAAGGCATCGACCGTCTCCTCGATCGTTTCGAGGGCCGAGCCCATGGCCACGATGACCCGCTCGGCATCGGGGGCACCGACATAGTCAAACAGCCGATAGTGTCGGCCAGTATGTTCAGCAAAACGGTCCATCACCGCCTGGACTACGGTGGGGCAGGCATGATAGAAGGGATTAACCGCTTCACGGGCTTGGAAGAAGACATCGGGATTCTGGGCCGTGCCGCGAATGACAGGGCGGTCGGGAGTCAGGGCCCGTTGTCGGTGAGCGCGAATCGATTCAGGGTTGACCATGGCCTGCAGGATTTTGCTGTCGGGAAGATCGACCCGACGGACCTCATGCGAAGTGCGAAAACCATCAAAAAAGTGCAAAAACGGGATTCGCGACTCCAGACTGGCAACCTGGGCGATGACCGCAAAGTCGGCAGCCTCCTGAACCGAAGCGGAGGTCAGTTGGGCAAAGCCAGTCGGACGCATCGCCATAACGTCAGAGTGATCACAGAAGATCGACAGAGCATGAGCGGCAACTGAGCGGGCGGCGACATGAATT
Source organism: uncultured Alcaligenaceae bacterium (assembly GCA_964410665.1). GTDB lineage: Bacteria > Planctomycetota > Planctomycetia > Gemmatales > Gemmataceae > CAYPIE01. The sequence continues at coordinate 90,118 of CAYPIE010000008.1, read as the reverse complement.
ACCGCCGGGGTGAGTTCGCCGGCGATCTTGTACATCACCGGCATCATCAACAACAGGCCCTGTGAGGCGGTGAAGGTGGTGGTGAGGGCCCCGCTTTGGAGCGACCCATGCATTGCCCCGGAAGCCCCGGCTTCACTCTGCATCTCGACTACTTCGGGGACAAGTCCCCAGGCATTCGGCTGGCCAGCGCTTGCCCATTGATCGGCCCATTCCCCCATGGGCGAGGCCGGTGTGATTGGATAGATGGCGATCACTTCGTTGAGAGCATAGGCCATCCTTGCGACCGCCTCATTTCCATCGATAATTGCTTGCGATCCCGCCATATGCTGTCTCCCCCAACAATCGACCATCAAACCCGGGGCTTATCCTAGTTCCAAAGGGGGCGGTGTCACGTCAGGTGAACTCCTCGCTTTCTATCAGGATTTTCCCTACACGCGGCACCGGATTCCTCTGACTTGCTGCGCGGGTTCCTTGGTCTAGCATGACCATGTCGACCAGAAATGTAGTGGGAACGCACCATGGCAACGAACACCGAAACCACCCGTGACCCGCGTGGGTTGTTGTTAACCGCCACCCTGAAGCGTCATCATTACCGGCCCGACGCCCTGATTGAGGTGCTGCACAAGGCCCAGGAGCTGTTTGGCTATCTGAGCCTCGATCGGCTACGCTGGATTGCCCGTGAACTGAAGCTGCCCCCAAGTCGGGTGTACGGGGTGGCCACTTTTTACCACCTGTTTTCGCTCAAACCACGCGGGGAGCATACCTGCACGATCTGTATGGGAACGGCTTGCTATGTCAAAGGGGCCGCGGACTTGCTGGCCCAACTGGAAACCATCTGGGGCGTCAAAGCCGGGGAGACGCGCGGGGACGGGAAGATTTCTCTGGCCACGGCCCGCTGTGTGGGGGCGTGTGGCCTGGCCCCGGTGGGGATCCTCGACGGCTCAGTGACTGGCCATCTCAGCGTCGAGGAAACACAACGACGTGCCGAGGAGTGGGACATCCGTGAACCTATCGGAACTTAAAGCCATCGGCGAACAGGGCCGCCAGCAACGGCCATATCAAATCCGCTGTTGTGTGGCCTCGAGCTGTACGTCATCGGGTTCGCTGACCGTGTTGGATTCACTCGAGCGGGCGGTCGAGACGGCCGGGGCCCAAGACCAGGTCGAGGTACGACCGGTGGGTTGTCTCAGGCTTTGCTGTGAGGGGCCGCTGGTCCGGCTCGAACCTTCGGGAGCGATGTTTGGCAAGTTGCAACCAACCCAAGCCGCTTCTCTGGTCGCTTCTCTTTTCGATGGTCCGACGGATGCCCAGCCCGTCGACCCGGAATCGCCCTTTTTCCGCAAACAAAGTTCGGTCGTTCTGGAACAGACCGGAGTGATCAATCCGGAAGCGATTGAATCGTCAATTGCCGCAGGTGCCTATGTCGCACTTCACCAATGCTTGCGAGAATGGACACCCGAGGATGTGATTGCCACGGTGGAGCATAGTGGTCTACGCGGTCGTGGTGGGGCGGGTTATCCCACCGGTGTGAAATGGGGCCTGGTCGCAAAGATGCCACCTGGCCAGAAGTATGTCATCTGCAATGCAGATGAGGGGGACCCGGGAGCGTTTATGGACCGGGTGATCCTGGAGAGCGACCCCCACCGAGTACTCGAAGGGATGGCCATTGCGGCTTACGCGGTTGGCGCTAACCAAGGGTTTATTTATGTCCGTGGTGAGTACCCGTTAGCTGTCCATCGGCTCGAGAAGGCAATCAAACAGGCACGGAAGCATGGCTTGCTTGGTAGTCAGATTTTTGAAACGCCTTTTAATTTTCGCATCGATCTACGCATCGGCGCCGGGGCGTTTGTGTGTGGTGAGGAGACCGCCTTAATCGCCTCGATCGAGGGCGGACGGGGTGTGCCACGCCCGCGTCCTCCGTATCCCTCGGAAGTCGGCTTGTGGGGACAGCCGACCTTGATCAACAACGTTGAAACCTTTGCCAATGTGCCTGCCATATTAGCACGCGGTGCGGAGTGGTTCGCCAACATTGGTACACCCACAAGCACTGGTACCAAGGTATTTGCCTTAGCGGGGAAAGTTCGCAACACTGGGCTGGTCGAGGTACCCATGGGCATGCCGCTGCGAACGATTGTGGAAGAGATTGGTGGAGGGACTCCCGACGGCCAGGCGATCAAAGCGGTGCAAACCGGCGGTCCTTCGGGGGGCTGTATTCCCGCGTCTGAGCTCGACCGACCCGTCGACTATGAGTCTCTACGGTCGCTTGGTTCGATCATGGGTTCTGGTGGCATGATTGTCATGGACGAGAGCACGGATTTGGTCGATGTTGCACGCTATTTCATGGAGTTTTGCATGGATGAGTCGTGTGGCAAATGTATTCCTTGCCGTGCGGGCACGGTTCAAATGCACCGCTTATTAAGTCGTATCAGTGCCGGGGTAGCGACTTCGTCGGATTTGGAGCAACTGGAATCGCTTTGCCGCATGGTTGGAGCGACCAGTTTATGTGGCTTGGGTCAGTCGGCTCCGAATCCCGTGTTAAGTACTCTGCGGTTTTTCCGCGAAGAATATACGAATCGTCTGGTGGATCCCTCCGCCACTGGGTTAGCGAACCACCGTCGCGCACTACCATTGACTTGAGCCGAGAAACTCATGACGGCAATAACTTTAAACTTGGACGGACGGCTCGTCAGCACCTCGGGTGAGGCAACCCTGCTGGAGGTGGCGACGGAGAATGGCATCTTGCTACCCACCCTGTGCCATCTGGACGGGCTGGAGGAAGTCGGTTCTTGTCGGCTCTGCCTCGTCCACGTGGGCAAGCGACTACTACCCGCCTGCTGTACCAAAGCGACCGAAGGGATGGAGGTTCGGACGCAGAGTGAAGAACTCAGTGTGTATCGGCGGATGATAGTGGAGCTACTCATGGCCGAACGGAATCACATCTGTTCGGTGTGTGTCGTCAACGGCCATTGTGAATTGCAGGACTTGGCCGCGTCCTTGGGGGTCGACCATGTCCGCTTTGACTATCTTTCGCCCCAGTGGTCGGTGGATCTGACCCATGAGCGATTCGGCCTAGACCACAACCGATGTATTTTATGCACCCGTTGTGTGCGTGTCTGTGATGCGATCGAGGGTGCTCATACCTGGGATATCGCTGGTCGCGGCACCCACTCTTGGGTGACGGCCGACCTGAATGTGCCATGGGGGGAGGCCATCAGTTGTACTTCCTGTGGCAAATGTGTCCAGGCCTGCCCGGTCGGAGCGCTGTTCCGCCAGGGATCCTCGGTGGGCAGTATGGAGCACGACCGCAACGGTTTGATCCGACTGATTGCGGCGCGGGAGAAACGCGAATGGAGCGAGTAAAACTGGCGACGGTATGGCTCGGTGGTTGTTCGGGCTGTCACATGTCGTTTCTGGACCTGGATGAGTGGCTGATGGAGCTCGCCGGGCTCGCCGAGCTCGTTTATAGCCCGTTGGTCGACACCAAAGTGTTTCCCGAGGGGGTGGACGTTACCCTTATCGAGGGGGCGGTGGCCAACCAAGACAATCTGGAAATGGTCCAGATTGTCCGTCAGCGGAGTAAGGCCATCGTGGCGTTTGGGGACTGTGCGGTCACCGGGAATGTGACGGCCTTGCGCAACCCACTAGGCCGACCTCTGGAAGTGATCAAGGCGAGCTACCTCGAGCGAGGGGATCTCCACGCCCAAGTCCCTGAAGGGGAAGTCGTACCGCCGTTACTCGAGCAGGTCTACCCGGTGCATCAGGTCGTACCCGTGGAGGTTTATTTACCTGGTTGCCCACCACCCGCGGACCGGATTCGGCAAGCCGTCGAAGCCCTCATTCAGGGCAGACCGGTGCAACTCGAGGTCGCTGAGCGGAAATTCGGCTAGAGTAGGACGAGGGTGCGAAGTTGAGACGAGACGCCCGCCTGACATTCGTGATCCGCTGGATGGCTCGATTGTGGGCAGCGGGCCTGTTGCTCTTCTGGGGAGCCTTTTTCCTGGAGCATACGTCCGAGTGGTTCATCCGACCGCCTCGGGAATGGCCGGCCGTGGAGGTCCTGGGCCTGCACCTCGTTCATCTGATCTTTCTCACCGGACTACTGGTGGGTTGGCGTTGGGAGTTAGCCGGGGGTATCTTGGTGCTGATCGCGGCAACGGTGTTCTTTCCCATCGTCGGCGGTACAAATGGGGGATGGTTTTGGGCGTTCAGCAGCCTGCCCGGGATCCTCTGGATCTTCTTGACACTCTGCAGGCAGCGGCCGCTTACCATGAGTTACGGAGGGGCATGATGGGCAAGAAAATTGTCATCGATCCGGTCACCCGAATCGAGGGCCATGCCAAAATCACCGTTGCATTGGATGACGCCGGGGCGGTGTCCGATGCCACCTTCCATGTGACCGAGTTCCGCGGCTTCGAGCGTTTTTGTGTCGGTCGGCCCTTTTGGGAGATGCCTGCCTTGACCGCTCGGGTGTGTGGCATTTGTCCGGTCAGCCACCTGTTGGCCTCGGCCCGTGCTGGGGACGGTATTCTTGGTGTGGACCCGCCGCCAGGGGCCCAACAACTCCGTCGTCTGATGAATCTCGGCCAGATCATTCAGTCGCATGCCTTGAGCTTTTTCCATCTTAGTGGCCCCGACTTGTTCCTCGGTTTTGACACCGAACCGGCGAAGCGGAATCTATTCGGGCTCCTCGAAGCCTCCCCGGAGCTCGCCCGGGGTGGGATCCGCTTGCGGCAGTTTGGCCAGGACATCATCGAAGTGCTGGGTGGGCGGAAGATACATCCGGCCTGGGCGATCCCTGGCGGAGTTCGTGAGCCCTTGACGGAATCTGCTCGTGCTTCACTACGGGCACGCATCCCCGAAGCCAAGCAAGTTGCATTGGATGGACTGACCCGCTTCAAAGCCTTACTCGACCAATATCCTGGGGAGACCGCCGCGTTTGGGACCTTCCCGTCCCTGTTTATGGGGCTGGTGGGGCCTGATGATGTGTGGGATCACCACGATGGTAGCGTTCGCATCTGTGATGCCAAGGGGAATATCCTTGAGGATCGCCTTCCCCCGGAACAGATTCCTGAAAAGATCGGTGAGGCGGTGGAGCCATCGTCCTACCTCAAGTCGCCTTACTACAAGCCGCACGGCTACCCCGATGGTTTATACCGAGTTGGCCCGCTTGCACGGCTCAATGTCTGCCGGCGGATGGGCACTCCCGAGGCCGACCGGGAACTCGAGACCTATCGACAACTCGCCGGACCGATTGCCCAGGGGTCGTTCTTCTATCATTACGCGCGGCTCATTGAGATTTTGGCAAGTCTCGAGCGGGTAAAGCAGGCGCTCGATGATCCCTCCTTCGGCGAAGGGCGGCTTTGCGCCGAGGCAGGTGTCAATCGGCAAGAAGCAATCGGGATCAGTGAGGCGCCACGTGGGACTTTGTTCCATCATTACAAGGTGGATAGCAATGGCCAGCTTACCTGGGTCAACTTGATTATCGCTACCGGGCAGAACAACTTAGCCATGAACCGGACGGTTACACAGATTGCTCAGCACTACATCCGGGATAAGGAGATTCCGGAGGGTGTGCTGAACCGCATTGAGGCAGGTGTCCGTGCCTATGACCCGTGTCTGAGCTGTTCGACGCATGCCATCGGAGCCATGCCGCTGATCGTGCAACTGGTCGATTGCCATGGTCGAGTCGTGGCTGAGCGACAACGGTGAGTCAGCCAGAGACTATTCTGGTCCTCGGCTATGGCTCGGAATTACGTGGAGATGATGCGGTTGGTCGACGAGCTGCGGAAGCAATTGTGCTCTGGGAGCTACCCCAAGTGCGGGTCATTTCGAGCCACCAACTGTTGCCAGAACACGCTGCCCAACTTGCACTGGTAGACCGTGTGTATTTCGTTGATGCGTCGATTGATGCGGACTCTGGACTGAAAGTCACACAAATGCAAGCGGAGCCGCCGGATGCTCCGCACACCCATTTCGCCAAGCCGTCGATTCTGTTGTACCTGGCTCAAACCCTTTATGGGGTGACTCCTCGCGCTTGGCAAATCGGTATCCCTGCGTACCAATTCGAAATTGGTACGCCACTCTCACCCCAGGCAAAGGCGGGATTGTCGCAGGCATTGCAGTTTCTGCGACGGACTCTCGACGGCTGAAAGAACTGGCGAGTCCTCCGCCGCCATGGTGGAATGGTGGTGATCTGATTGGGCAGTCGGCTCAGGAGGGGATGCGCGGCGGGTGCTGATGGCTGAGGGGTGAGGATCGAGGATTCTGGAGAAATCCCCACATGGGACGATTACCGTTGCTTCGACTTACGCTCGTTTTGCTCGGACTTGGTGTCGTCTCAGGTCGACTAAGCCACGGTCAGGGCACCAGCCGTTTACCGTCAGTGTTGGACTCGGTGATCCAGCCTGCAAACAACCCAAATACCGAGACAAAAGTCGCCCTTGGGCGAGTCTTGTTTTTTGATGGGCGTTTATCACGCAACAATCGGATTGCCTGTGCGACCTGTCATCACCCCAACCACGGATTCGCTGATGGTAAACGTCTGGCCATCGGCATTGATGGCCAGCGTGGATCCCGACATACGCCCAGTCTGATCAATGTCGGTTACAGCAACTTGTTGTTCTGGGATGGCCGTGTGGCGACGCTCGAAGAACAGGCCCTCCATCCAATCCAAAACCCAAAAGAAATGGACCAGTCGCTTAAGCCTCTGCTGGAGAAGCTGAACCGGATTCCTGAGTATCGGGAACGCTTCGTCAAGGCATTTGCCGGCCCAGCCACTGCCGAGCGCGTGGCTCAGGCGCTGGCCGCGTATCAGCGGACGCTTGTTTCCAAGCAGACTCCCTTTGACCGCTATTTGGCGGGTCATCGGGACGCGTTGTCAGGACCCCCACTCCAGGGGATGCAACTGTTCTTTGGCCGGGCACGTTGTTCGGTCTGTCACACCGGAGCCATCCTCAGCGACCAGCGTTTTCACAACATTGGCACGGCCGATCCCGAGGTACCCCCCGATGAAGGCCGCCGCGCCGTTACGCACCGGATCGGCGACATGGGAGCGTTCCGCACCCCACAACTGCGCGAGGTTGGGCGGACGGCTCCTTATATGCATAACGGTCGCTTTCAAACCCTGACCCAAGTAGTCCAGCACTATAACTTTGGTGGCGTGACCGATCAGGCAAATGAGCATCGCGATTCGGAACTTGAAGTCTTATACCTGAGCGAAGCGGAGGTCGAGGCCCTCGTGGCATTCCTAGAGAAGGGGCTCACCACTCCAACTCAGGCGCATCCAGCTCGCCCGCCCGAATGACCACCCTAAGGAGAATCCTCATGTTGCAACTCCGATGGTTTGTCAGCTTGCTGCTTGTGCTGTTCTTGACTCCATGGCTTGGAGCGGAGGAACAGCTTCGTCGCTTGGTGTATGTGACGGCACGAGATGGAGCAGGCGGGACGGGGGAAAAGGGGATTTACATCTACGACATCGACAATTCGCATCAGTTGCTCCGCTTCCTGCCATTGCCACAACTCGGCGGGACACGCGGCGCTTGTGCCTGTGCCGCGACTGGCAAGATGTGGATCAGCCACGGCAACGATCAACTTCTTTGTCTGGATTTGCGGACTGAGAAAGTTCTCTGGCAAGTTTCCTACGAACCGGACCAAGGTGGAGCAGACCGGATTGGTGTGACTCCCGATGGCAAAAAGCTGTACGTGCCCAGCGGCTGGTGGAACAGCAACAAGTATGTGAAGGTACTCGACGCCGCGACTGGAAAAACCTTAAAGCAGATTGAGGTCGCGCCCAAAGGAGGTTTACACAATCTTATTGTCAGCCATGATGGTCGCCGGGTGTATGTGGGTTCGACGCAGTATAATATGCTTTCAGTGATTGATTCCTCCACGGATACCATCATCCAACGTGTCGGACCGATTATTGGTGTGATCCAGCCGCTCACCATCAATGGATCTCAGACACGGGCGTACATCAATACTCATCTCTATCGCAAGGGCTATGGTCCCGGGTTTGAAATGGGTGATTTACAGACTGGGAAGATTCTTCACATTGTCGGCCGACCAGAGCTTGCCGAGCGAAAGACACGTTGTCATGGCATTGGGTTGACGCCGGATGAGCAAGAGGTATGGGTGGTCGATCAAGGCAATCGCGAGTTACATATCTTTGACAACACCGTGATGCCGCCAAAGTTCAAGATGGCGGTTCCTATGGCGGCGAAGACGCATGGTTGGATCTGTTTTAGCCGCGATGGCCGATTTGCCTGGTGTGACACCGGTGAGGTATTTGACCGGGCAACCAAAAAGGTAGTAGCTCGCTGGACCGATCAGCCCAACGGAGAAGGCAACCCAGTCATGAGCAGCAAGTTTTTCGAGATCCACTGGCGTGGCGACAATGTGGTGTTTGTCGGTCAACAGATGGGCGTCGGCTATGTAGGAGCAGTAGGCGATGGACCTAAACGGTAGACACAACGGTTCAGTTCCCATGCCAAGCTTAACCTTTAGGGTAGCCATGGGAAGTTCATTCTTGGGCTTGCGAAGCGGATTTGGCCAAGTCTACGATATTGCTTGCACGAGTATCGGTTTAGCGGAGCTTGGCCGTTTTCGAAGTCCTGCTTGGCTGAATGGCGATATTGATAATCTGTTCAGACAATCCGCTTCTTCGCAAGCAAACTGATTGCCAATATCCTCGCGAACCCTCCAGGAACAACAGAACACTAGCCTGACCTACCTCGACAACGGAGTTGTACCAATCGGGTAACTGCCTGCCCCTCTCCACGGCAAGGTTTACCCGTCTTTGTCAATCAATCGGCGGCAGATGGTGCCCAATAACATTTGCTGCCGAAAGGACATGTCTACCGAGTCTAAAGTAACCTTGGGAATTTATCCCTCTCTGACCTACCCAAGCCTCCTGACTCCCAGGGGATAGGCAGGGTCTTTGTGAGGAACAAAGTGATGCGGCTCATTCGAGCGTTACTGCCTTGGGTTCTCCCACCGCTTTTTATCATCGTGGTGGGATTCACCGCATGGTTAACGCGTGACTATTGGCAACCGTGGCTTCCCGAGTGGGACTGGGCGGCGAGCAACCAACATGACGTTCATGCTCATCACGATCATGCTGATCAGCATGATCGTGATGAGCATGATCATACCGATGGAATGGATGAACATGGACATCCGTCGGATCCGGACGAGCTTGAGCTCTCTGAGCGGGCAAGAGCCAATCTCAAACTGAAGATGGGCGTGGTTGAGGCGGGTTCTTACTGGCAGAAACTACCGATCCCGGGGGAAGTCATCGAAATAGCAGGGCATAGCGATCGGGAGCTAAATGCGAATGTTACTGGGGTCATTTTAAATGTATTTGCTCGACCTGGGCAAGCGATTCGTCCTGGTGAAGCGATGTTCAAGCTTCGCATAACTGACGAAGAACTGATCGAAACCCAGTCGGCATTGATTCAGACTATCCAGCAAATCAAGGTCAATCAGGCGGAAATGGATCGAATCAAACCTCTTGTCCCGGACACAATCCCCGAGTCCAATCTGCTAAAGCTGCGGTACGAGCAAGAGAAACTAGCGGTTCGTCGCGATCTTCACGAACAGGATTTGCACAGCCATGGCCTCGATGATGCCCAGCTTTGGCAGGTCAAATCAGGCAACGCGATCCTAAAGGAGTTAACCATCCGGGCTCCTGCTCTACCTCACCCTATTGGCAAGATTGCTGCGGTGCCCTCGTCAGCGTTCCCCGAAGAACCTAAGGTGGTCTACACCGTCTCATCGGTGAGTGTCCATCCTGGGAGTTTGGTCAAAGCAGGCGATCCGCTCGTTCGTTTTGCTGATCATGGACGTTTGCTGGTGTGTGGCCATGCTTTCGAACAGGAAACGGAGGTCATCGAGCGAGCCCTCCGCGAGGAATGGCCCGTATCGGTTCAGTTTGTTGTTCGCCAGGAACAGCCACTGATCCGGGACGGCCTACGCATCCTGCGTACCAGGAATAAGGTTGCGGCCAAGTCACGAACCGTGGACTTCTTCTTGCCGTTGGAAAATGAAGTGGTCGCTCAGCGAAGCGGGCTGCATGGGGGGGACTACTTGTCTTGGCGTTTCAAGCCAGGCCAGCAAGCTCGTCTTCTGGTACCCGCCCGGAAATGGGAGGGAGTCATCGTGCTGCCAGCTCGGGCAGTTACCAACGAAGGCCCTGAGGCGTTCGTCTTCGCGGAGCATGAGGATCATCTTGAACGACGCTCCGTCCAAGTCTTGTATCGTGATGGACGTGAGGTAGTCATTGCCAACGATGGGGCGTTGATACCTGGCCAGCGGGTGGCGTTAAACAACGCTTATCAACTCAACCTAGCATTGCAACAGCAGCACGGTGGGGGCCTTGCAGACCCTCATGCAGGACACATGCATTGAGGACCTGGTCATGCTCAACCCTATCTTAAGGATCGCACTGTCAAATCGTGTCGTCATCGTCTTTGCTGCCCTTATTGTAATTGCTTATGGCGCTTATACCGCTCAGTCCTTGAAGATTGATGTCTTTCCTGATTTAACTCGTCCCCGTGTGGTGGTCTTGACCGAAGCCCCTGGGATGGCTCCGGAAGAGGTGGAAACGCTGGTCACCTTTCCCCTCGAGACGGCGCTAAATGGTGCCACAGGGGTCGAGACGGTCCGCAGCCAGTCGGGGATTGGCTTGTCCGTGATTTATGTAGAGTTCGGTTGGGATGCCGCCATCTACGACGCTCGCCAGATTGTCCAGGAACGGCTAAGCTTGGCACAAGATCGGCTACCCCCTGGGGTCAAACCATTAATGGCCCCCATTAGTTCGATCCTGGGTCAGGTCATGATTGTCGGGATGTGGTCGGAGCCCGAAGGGGATCAGCCGGCAACCCCTCCCTTGCAACTTCGCAGCTTGGCCGACTGGACCATTCGGCCACGTTTGCTCGCCATACCAGGGGTTTCCCAGGTCATTACCCTGGGTGGTGGCCGCAAACAGTATCAGGTGCTGGTCAATCCCGAACAACTGCTCGCCTACGGGGTCACCTTAGTTGAAGTGGAAGCAGCACTGAAACAAAGCAACCTGAACGTCACCGGTGGCTATGTGGATCAGGGAGCCAAAGAATACCTGGTCCGAGGCCTTGGTCGCATCCAATCACTGGAAGACATCCGCAACCTCACCGTGAAACGGACCCCAGAACGATCCATTACGGTCGCGGAGGTGGCGACCGTGACCGAGGGACCGCAAACCAAGCGTGGCGATACCTCGGTCAACGGTCATTACCCGGGGGTCCTCCTGACCGTCCTCAAGCAACCACAAGCGGATACGCGTGGGCTTACCGAGGAGGTGACCCAAGCAATCACCGAATTGCAGCCTGGTCTCCCAGCGGATATTCGCATCAACCCGGCTATGTATCAACAACGGGACTTTATTGACCGAGGCATCGCGAATGTCGCCGAAGCCCTTCGTGACGGAGCCATTCTCGTCGTGGTAATCCTGTTTGTTTTTTTGTTTAGCCTACGCACCACTTTTATCACCTTGACGGCGATTCCGCTTTCGGTACTTACAACGGGTTTGATTTTTGATTTTTTTGATTTATCGATTAATGTCATGACCTTGGGCGGGATTGCCATCGCGATGGGCGAGCTGGTCGATGATGCGATTGTCGATGTCGAGAATATTTTTCGCCGGCTTCGTGAGAATGCTGCCCTGGAGGCGCCTCGAAACCCACTGCGAGTGGTCTATGAGGCCAGCCTGGAGGTCCGCACGGCGATCGTCTTTGGGACCATGGTGGTAATTCTGGTTTTCTTGCCGCTATTTGCCTTGTCGGGCATGGAGGGACGATTATTTACTCCCTTGGGGGTCGCCTATGTCGTATCGATTTTGGCTTCCCTCGTGGTGTCCCTGACGGTGACCCCGGTCTTATCGTACTACCTGCTCGGAGGCATGAAAAAAACACAGCGGCTAGCTCGTGATGGGATCGTGCTCCGAGGTTTGAAGGCGTTGGCGACGCCGGTGATCCGCCTAAGCCTCCGTCGTTGGGGGGTCATGTCGAGCGTGTGCGTCTGGGTGCTCCTGGTGGCTGGTGCCGGTTGGCTGTTGCCCCGGCTGGGTTCGGATTTTTTGCCACCTTTTGATGAGGGAGCCGCCCAAGTCAATGTGCTGCTGCCACCAGGAGCCTCGCTCGAGACGTCGAATCGACTCGGGGCCATCATCGACGAACGCTTCCGCGCCCTACAACAGACTGAACAACGCCCGACTGCTCCGATCCGCACCTTCCTCCGCCGAACCGGTCGCGCGGAGGACGATGAACACGTCGAAGGAGTTTACACCTCGGAGTATATCCTTACTTTAAACCCTCAAAGTGGCATGTCCCGTCAGGAGATCTTAGGGCGACTACGTACCGAGTTGGCAGATGTTCCGGGCATCCAGTTCGAGGTGGAGCAACCGCTTGCGCATCTGATTAGCCATATGATCTCTGGGGTAACCGCGCAAATTGCCATCAAGATCTTCGGCGACAACCTGGATCGTTTACGCGGCAAAGGGGAAGAAATAGAGCGGGCCATCGAGGGCATGCCCGAGCTGGCTTCCGTGGTGGTGGAACCTCAAACGATCCTGCCACAAATACGCGTCGAGTTAAACCGAGAAGACCTCAAGTTTTACGGTCTCACCCCTGAGTATGTGTTGCATATTGTCCAGACTGCGCTCAATGGACGCGTGGTCTCGCGCGTCCTTGAGGGGCAGCGTAGCTACGATTTGTTGATTCGCCTGGAAGAATCCTATCGTGTGGATCTGGCGAACTTGCATCGACTCACGGTTGAACTTCCCGATGGTGGCAAGATCCCGCTTGGCGAAGTGGCTCATGTTTATGAAGGTGGTGGCCCCAACACCATTAATCGCGAGAATGTTCGCCGACGGATTGCCATCTCGGTCAACACCAAGTCCGGCAATGTCGGTGGAGTAGTGGCCGAGATCCGGCGACGGGTGAACGAACAGGTCGAGATGCCCGAGGGCTATTTCGTCCAGTACGGTGGCCAGTTCGAGGCCGAACAGGAAGCCACGAAACGGATTTATCTGCTCGGTTCGGTGGCCCTGGTGGGGGTTTGCCTGGTGCTGTTCTCCTTGTTCCGCGACATTACACTGGTGCTGCAAGTCCTGGTGGCTTTGCCGGCAGCGTTCGTCGGCGGGGTGGCGGCCCTGGCTTTGACGGGACAAACACTCTCGGTCGCCGCCAAGGTGGGGTTTATCGCTCTGGGGGGCATCGCCACACGCAACGGCATCCTGTTGATGTCGCACTACTTGCACTTGATCCGCAAGGAGGGAGAGACGTTCGGTGATGCCATGATTCTGCGTGGCTCGCTCGAGCGGCTAGCTCCGGTGTTGATGACTGCATTGACCACCGGGATTGGCTTGATCCCTCTGATCCTGGGCGGCCGTGAGCCGGGCAAGGAAATTCTTTACCCCGTAGCCACGGTCATCGTCGGGGGGCTGATCACCTCCACGCTGGCGGAGTTTATGCTCCGCCCAGGGATGTATCGATGGTTTAGTGGACCGACGACTCGGACGGCAACGCTTAAGCATGATGACCAGAGGTTGGCCTAGCCGCCTGGCCAAGGGGCGAATCCAGGGCCAGCCTCTTGGTGCCCAGGATCGGATTGCATTGGGACGAGATAACGGCTTCCCACAAACTTCCTCCACTCGATCAAACCCGGGGTTCCCTGGTAGAGGGATGAGCTTTTGTCAGTTGCCGGAGGACGGAAGATTGGAAGGCGTGTTCGGGAACGACCAGAGAGACAGGGTATCGAGGTCTTTGATCAAGATCCCGCTCTTGAGCAGTACAGGAGGAGCCCAGGTCGAGTCCTCGGCCACTTGGTAGGAAGCCATTTGTTGATAGTGGTCGCCGCGAGCTTCGATGATTCGTAACTCGCCACGGTTGATGAGGGCCACGACATGACCGGGGATCGATAAGAACATGACGTTTTCGCCGGTCCTCCCTGGACCCTGCCAGCGCACTTCTCCGGTTCTTGGGTCGAGGCAGAACAGCCGACCGCTGCCGTAGTGGGAAAAGCCGTAGAGCAAGTCACCGTTGATGACTGCTGAGCTCATATCCAACGCTACAGCCTTTTGGTGCCAGAGTTCTTTCACCGTCCAGGCTCCGTTGGTTTTCTGTGGTTCCAGGCCATGGATGCCGCGGTTCTCGCCGCCTAGAAGGATGCGTCCGTTGTGCTCCACCGGGGTCGGCATATTCTGATCGCTTCCGACATGCGGGAACGGGTACTCCCAAAGGAGCTTGCCGGTGTCGACATCGACCCCGACCAAGGCACGGTGGTTCCACTCGACCACCTGCCGAACGCCGTCCAGCGTGACCACCAGAGGGGAAGAGTAGGACGGGCCGTCCTTGCCCTGGCTCCAGATTTCTTCACCAGTGTTCAGATCCAGGGCGACCAGGGCTCCACGTTCATCGGTACCAAAATGTACGATCACTCGATCCCCCTCGACGATCGGCGAAGTGGAGGCTCCCCAAAAAGGGCGACTCTTGCCAAAGCGTTCATCGTAATCCCGCTGCCACAAGAGCTTGCCGGAGCTCGTGTCCCAGGCGCGAAGCTCGCCAAGAATGCTCAGGGTAAGCACTCGGCCCTGGGCCAATACCGGTGATGACTTGGGCCCCTTGCCATGCCGCTCACCGCCGGGTCCGATTTTGAATGGGGCAGGGTAACTTTGGCGCCATTGGACTTTGCCCGTCTTCCGGTCGAGACACCAAAGGACTTCCTGGTCTCCCTGGCGCGCGTGTTGGTAGACGCGATCTCCCGCAACGAGCGGGGAACCGTAACCCGTTCCGACCTTGACCTCCCAGGCTTTTTCGAGCCGCTTCGGCCAGCTTGGGGGCGGCTGAAAACCCGGCACCCAACCGTCCCGTTTGGGGCCAAGCCAGCCCGGCCAAACTTCTTCTGCAGCAGACAACCGCTGGCCGGGAGTTGCAAACGAGAGGATCATACTGGTTACTGAGAGGACTATCCATCGCATGTTCATGGCTTACCTTGCTTCGAGCGAAGAAAAAACAGCAGCCACTCCAGGATCGCTTGCCATGCCCAGATGATCAACCGCGACTAGATTTTGTTGCATCCTGACAACCCAACCGCCGGACCGACCAGCAGCAAATCACCAGGAAATTCACGGTGAGCCCCCAAATCCCAGCATGGAAGCCCCCAGGCCGGCTAAAGGTCGCGTCCCCGGTGCTTTCGGCGATCGCTTGCAAGCCGAGAAGAACCGCCAGTCCAGCGATCGCCCCAGTGAACACGACTGCACCTGGCAGTGTGCGGAGGTGTACCCCGAGAAAGATCGCCGGGGCAGCCTGACACAAGATTTCCAGTTTCAGCTCGGTGAGCCGCCACAGAGTCTGCGGTAAGTTACACGCTAGCAGGACCATCACTCCCATCAGCAGCCAGGAGAACACTTTGCCGGCCCAAGCCAACTCCCCAAGCGCGCTCTCCGGCCGGAAGCGTGCATAGATGTCTGAAGTAAACAGGGCTGAGAGTGCCAGTAAGGCCGAATCGACGGTCGACATAATGGCGGCCAACCCCGCCGCCAAGAACAAGAGTAACAGCGGCCGAAACGCGGGAACTTGTTGACCCAAGTCATTGAGCACAAACAACAACACCTGCTCACTACCATCCCGGTCCAGCCCGGGAAACTGGGCCGCACCCATCAAGGCTACGAGAATTACCGGCAGGGTTGTCAAAAACGGCATCGCGAGCATCCATTGGAATGACCGCTTCAACGTTGCCTCGCTCTTGGCAGCGTAAATTCGTTGAATGGCGTGTGGATAGATCGCAACGCTGAAGAAGACCAGCATGATCGTGCTGAGCCAGAGACGTTTGCCAACGCCGTCGGGTGGATTCCAGAACTCCGGCCGCTGTTGTTGGAGCGTCATCGCCAAAGCGGCGGGCCCACCGTAAGACCACATCGCGACGGCAAACACTCCCAGGCAACCAGCCAAAAGGATGATTCCCTGGATGGCATCCGTCCAAGCGACACTCCGCATGCCTCCGAGACTCTCGTAGGTAACCATAATCAGCGACATGACAACAATGGCCGGGGTGAATGGGATCCGGCCGCCCGTGCCTGTCTCGACGAGATAGCCGATTGCCTTCAGATTCACCAGGATGTAGAAGGCCAGGGCCACCAGGAATATGAAAGTGGTCAACACCGTCAACGGAAGATGTTGGTATCGAAACTGCAGGTAGTCGCCGGTCGTGACAAACCCATGTCGGCGTGAGTCGCGGTATAGTCGCGGAGCAAACAGAAGGTAGGCCGCGATGATGGCCAGGAAAAAGGTCACGCTCACAAAAAACACAAAGCCGCGGCGATAGACGGTGCCGGCGTAGCCGATTAATGTGGTGCCGCTGTATTGAGTCGCGTACAAGGTCAGAAACAGGACGAACACCCCGAAACTGCGTCCGGCGAGGAAGAAGTCGCTCGGGCTATTCTCTTTGCGTGCGCGTCGGGCAACCCAGCCGACCAGCAGAAGGGTCAATAAATAACTGCCAATCAACACCAGCCCACCGGGATCTAGCAGACTGCGCGAGCTAGGCATCGTCGTCACCCTCGCTCGCAAGCGATTGCCACAGGAAAGGAAGGAGGAGGCTCAGGAGCAGAGCAAACAGACCGGTCATGGCCAGACTATAGAACGCCCAGCCTGGAAACCCCCAGACTGTTGCAGACGCCGGCGCCACCAACGACCAAGGTACGGTGAGGACCAGCATCGCCAGCAGGAGGACATAGGCCACCCTTCCGGAGAGCAGCTGTCGATTGGGCTTACGGTGCGACTTCATGATCGATGACGATCCTCAAGACAAGAATGAGCCTGTTCGGCCAGCGCTTCCTCGCCGATGGGGGAGCCAGGTATTAATAGCCATCGCGCGGCTTTGGAGCTACAGCGTGAGAGAATGATATCGCCCAGAAGCTCTTGGACGGTTGCTGCGGTATCCTAGACTCAAGCTCGCACTCTGGCCACTACTTCACCCACGAGGAGGAATGTTGCTTGAGTCAGAGGGCGCAGAGGCCTGTTCTGACTGCATGGAGGCTTGGATATCTCTTTTGCCTCCAGACTGTGATACCGTGAGATGATCTGCTTCCCTCGATTCCCAGAGTGATGCCATGTCCTCTCAACCCACGAACCAGCCTAAACTGGCAAACGTCCGTTTCTCCATCGAGAGCGATGATTTCTGTATGGAGTCGGAGGTCACCATCCCGGCCGGCCCGACCCGGGTCAGTGACTTGCTGCCGCTGGCCCGTGCTTTGTCCGATGCGGTTATTGGCGAGACTTGCCGGGCGGTGGAGGCAGCAGGGGCGTTCATCTCCTGCAAGCCAGGGTGCGGTGCCTGTTGTCGGAACTTGGTTGCCATCTCCGAGGTTGAATCGCGTCGGGTGGGCAAGCTGGTCGAGAAACTTCCCGAGCCGCGGCGATCGATCGTTCGAGCACGTTTTTCTGAAGCACGCGACCGCTTAGCGCAGGCGGGACTCTTAGAAACCCTACAGGGGACTGAAGGAGTTCGTGAAGAAGAGTATGATCACCTAGTTGGCAGCTACTTCGGACTAGGGATCGCATGCCCATTTTTAGAAGAAGAGTCCTGCTCCATCTACTCGGAACGGCCGATCACCTGTCGGGAGTATCTCGTGACTTCGCCTCCGAAGTACTGTGGCCAACTCGGTTCCGATAAGGTGGAACGTGTACGCTTACCGTTGCGAGTCTTTAATGCCGTAGCCCGTTGGCAAGTGTCCCCCGCACCGTATTTCTTGGAACGCTGGGTGCCACTGATCCTGGCCCCGGAATGGGCAGAGGCCCACCCCGATGACCCGCCGCCAAAGTCCGGCCCGGACTTACTGCGGGAGTTGCTCGATAATCTGAATGCCTAGTCACGGTGACCTGGCTTGGCCGCCGAGCGCGCGACCGGGCGTAGACGGCGGGCACCTTCCCCGGTGATGGCGACAATCAGCACCCCCACCGCGATCCAGCCCACGGGTTGCCAATCGAGGCCAAAACCACCTAAGGCTATCAGGAGTGTTGTCGAGGCTGCAGGAGGATGGTTCGCGTTAAGGAGTATCTGTGCAAGTAACGTAAGACTCAACGCGAGGGTCCCGGCAAAGAGTCGCTCGGGTCCCAATCGGCCCTCCGTGAGCGTTGACACATCGGCGGAGACGCCGAACAGCCAGACGGAAAGTACACCGAATCCTAAGCCGATCAGGTGGCCTACCACGGTGTTGTAGAAGCTCGCCGACTTGAGTTGGGGCTGTGCTGCTTGAAGATACACAATGGGGCCGAGGCTGGGAAACAACAGTGGCAGATCGACCGCCAGACTAAGCACTCCAGGAATCAGGATGAGCAGACCTACGATCAGTGGTGCCCACACCTCATCCGGCAGTTTTTCCGGAGTAGTTCTTGGGCGAGAGACCTCATTCGGCACGATCGAACCTCCGTCAGTCGGCGAGCCAATCATAGATGATGGACGTGCATCCGTTCAGCTTCATTGCCTGTAGGTTATTTACTTGCCTCGTTAAGCTCGACCTACTAGATCCTAGCTGGAAGTTGTATAAGGTGAGTGCATGGTTCGATCACTCCATGAGTCGCCGGAGTGCATGTTCTGCAAAACCACTTTATTGTAGATTGCTTCCCAGGTTACTGGGTCAGCCTGGACTGCCGAGTTCGAGTCAAAACGCCCCAAGTTGAGATCAACTTTCTTGGTATCGCCTTAGCGACCGTGCAACCAGCCGACCTCCAACAACGGAAGGATCGCATGCTGGCACAGATCGAATTAGTTGCTGGGAGCGGACACCGGCGATTAGTGTACGGTAACCAAGAATGGACCCTAAATATCGTACGTGGGATCCCCACCACCTCTCCGAAATGGTCCACAAACTCAAACCTAGGGTACATCATCACGAAAGGTTTCGGAAGGCAGCAGTGCGCGATTCAGGGAGTTGCTGCCAACACCTGAACCGCACACCGGTAAACCCGATCTTTGAGGCCAATATTAGTTGCCAGGTTTGAGTACGACATACATCGCATCTTTTGGCAGAGTCACCTGTCCTTGCCGAACTTGTTGCTTGGATTTTGGATACCCGTTGATGTCCAGCACCACCGCCTGCGTCAGCCCCGGGTTGTTGATCTCTACCGTGACCAGGGTATTGGCAATACGAAACGGTGGGTTGCCGACCCGCACGATCTGCTCGCCGTTGACCCGATAAGCTTGCTTGCCTTTGCCGATGGTGAAGGTGGCAGGTTTCGTTTGGAAGCCGGTCAGACGATTGGCGGTAATGACCTGGACGAGTACCATTTCGGACTGTGTTAACGCACGGTCATCGAGGCTTACAACATTCACGGTAGCGTAGGTGTTATCGCTTTTAATGGTTACATCGGACAGTTGAAATTTGCCCCCGTTGCGGCGCAGGAAGCCAGTGACCCCTTGAGCCTTGGGGGCATCCATCTTGCACAACTCACGTCGATAGTCCCAGAGCAGTTCCCCGGTAGCGCTTTGGATGGTGCCGGCTGCTGGATCAAACCAGCGTGATAGTTCCGCCACATACGATGCACTTGGATCGCCTCCCATGCGACTGCACACCGGACCGATCAGAAAAGCGGCTCGGTTCACCTCGTCCGGTTCCCCTTTCCAGTCAGCTTGTAAATCGGACAGATTGCGCTGATCACCATAAGCTTCGTTATCATCAATCCGAGGTGGTGTCCGCTTGAAAATTGCCTCGAGACTGCGAACCTCACGCACCACCGGATCCGCTTGTTTCAGATAGCCCTTGCGGTAGAGCAAGGCATTGGCCGGAAAGCCGGCCATCATCGCCGGATAACAATGGTTCCACTTGTGGGTCGAGAACTGGTCGTCCACTCGCCAGAACCGCTTTAGCGGGTCGGTCTCGTACCGCGGCGTCTGACATGAAAACCACACGACACCGTCAATACCGGTAAGGCTTTGGTAGGCCGCGACCAGAAAGGGCCCTTCGCTCTGGTAGCGGTTGGGGTTCTTCCAGGCGGTTTCGGTCAGAATAAACGGATGGCCCTCCTCCTGACGGAAATTGGTGCACATCTCATACGGCTTGCTTAGGACCGACTCATTGACCAGGTAGTGACCAGGATCGATGCGGTAGTTCGCGTTGGGTCCCTGATGCTGATAATCGGAGCCGACATATTCGTTCTCCGCGTCTACGTCCAAGGCTAAGTAAGAGTAACGCTCCAGAGCTTTGAGTTTGCGGTCGTTGGCGGTTCGCCAGTTGGTGGCGTTAAGGAGTTGCTTACAGCCGAGCTCCTCGCGGAGGTAGCGGCCCATCGAGGCGTAGAACGCTCGCTGAAACTCGGCCAAGAATTGCGCGGTGTCGTTCAGTCGTTTGGCATAAGCGCCCTTGGCATCCAGGGTCAGCTCATAAATCCGCAGACAAGCCACCCGACCGTTGGCGAGGTCATCGAGAGGATCACGACCCTTGTATCCATTACCCCAAGCGGCCCATGCCTTGGCGACCGAGCCATATTTGTTGGTCAACCAGCCGGAGAAATGGTTCGCAAGCAAGCGACGGTGATGCTCACCAAGCTGCTGGGCAGTCCAGAAAAACAAGGAATCTTCATTGTGAATTTGCAGCATTGCCACGGTCGGGTCATCCTTAATGGCCAGACCGGTGTAGGGGTTTTTGCGAGTGTATAGCTCCCGGGTCCAGTGACGATAGGCTTGTTGCAACTTAGGATCGACAAAGAGCAAGCCTTCCATGTCAACCTTGCCACCGGGCAGCCCCCAGCTTTCAGGAGCATCAAAGTGAGCATAAAACGGCGAGATTAACACATAGATGCCGTTATCCTTGGCCGCTTTGATGAAGCGAAACATCCCATCGATGAGCGGCTCATTGATGTCGGTGATGTTCGAGCCTTCTTTCTTTTGGCAGACAGTTACATGCAAGCGGGCCATGTTCACTCCGAGCTTGGCCAGCCAACGGGCATGTCGGTTCATGGCTGTGGGCTCAAAGCGGTGCCCGTCGGTCCCCACCATCCACAGGCGGAGCGGCTTCCCGTCGCCGCGGACAAAGTAGTTGCCATCCTCGCTCAGGCGGACGAAGCCGTGTTGACCGGATTGAGCTTCGTTGAGGCCACGCAAATCCAGCAAGGCTTTGTCGCTGAACGGGTCTGACGGCAGGGTGAACGCCCAGGAATTCGACGCATCCAGCGGGGTCTCGGCATGCACCACCACCGCCGACAGCAACCACGTTGAGAACAAACACAACAACTTCTTCATCACAGTCATCCAAGTACAGGTTGGGAGAGGTCATCGATTGTTTGCACTCCTTTGCCAGTGCCGCATTCCTTCGCCGGCCACCTTGCCACTGCTATTCCGGTACGGTTCCTCCACACGCGGCCAGTGCGGTCTCCAGGGCCCAGCCGGTGAACGAGGCGTAATTGAAGTCCTTGTAAGGCCGAGGCGATCCAGGCTGAGAGCGATTTTTCGCCATGACCTGTTGGATGATCGGGATGAGAGGCTTGGCCTTTTCACCCACCAGAGCAATCGCCCGGGCTGCCTGCAAGGCCACCCAGGGACGGTCGTCCTGCACCACTTCTCCCAAAACCGCTAAAGTCTTCTTGGTCTGTTCGGGAGTCCTTGAGTGGGATGCCATCAACGCTTCCGCCGCGGCAATCTGCACTGAAGGTGAACGATCTGCGAGGACCTTGATGAGTGTGTTTGCTGTCTTTGCATCGTCATCCTGCCGCGCCTGCAAGGCCACCGCGGACCAGTAACGCACCCCCGCCTCAGGGTGGTCGAGCCGGCTCGTAATCTCCTGAACGGGCACCGAAAGGTCGCCGACCCCCCAGGCCGCGTCCAAGGTCGCCTTCAGGTCGAACCGGTCGGGATCCCGAACGATGTCAAAGGGCATCTGCCCGGCCCGGACAGCACGGATCTGGTACTCGGCTTCCGGCAAAAAACCACTGTCGCGGTCTTCCAGGATCCAGCGACGAAGCTGGCGGGCCAGTGCCTGCTTGCGGGCAGCATGCATGGGAGCTTTGGCTAGATTGGTTAATTCATGGGGATCGTTCTGGAGGTCGTAGAGCTCCTCGACGGGCTTGCGCTGCGTCCAGAGCCGCTTGGCATGCACGTTCAGCTGGTTGGCCTGATGCAGCCGACGCAGGATGCGGAAAGAGTCCTTACGGTCGTCGAAGATCACGCTGGGCTGGATATACGGCAGGTGCGGCATAAAGTGCCGCACGTAAAAAAATCGGCCGTCGAAGACGCTGCGGGAGACCTCGAACATATCATCAGCCCGGCTGCGGGCACCATATACGAACTTGCGAGGCTCGGCGATCGTTGTGCCCAGGAAGGGCTGGCCCTGCAGAATGGGGGGGATCTCGGCTCCGGCGAGGCTCAGTGCGGTGGCGGGGAAGTCGACAAAGCTGACCAGTCGAGCAGTCTGCGTTCCCGGAGCATGGGGGCACAGGTGCTGGTATTTGGCTGGTACATGTACCACCAGCGGCACCCGCAACCCCGAGTCGTTGAGCCAGCGCTTATAGCGGGGTAAGCCGTTGCCGTGGTCGGCGAAGACAAACACGATGGTGTTGTCCAGATCACCGTCCTCCTTCAACCAGCTGAGGACTTCGCCGACCTTGCGGTCGAACACGGTGGTTAGATCGTACATCCGCGCGAACAGGACGCGCACTTCTGGTGTATCGGGGTAGAACGGAGGCACCTGCACCTCCTCGGGTTTGTGCTGCTGTTCGGCTGGCAAGTTGACGGTGGCTTGCTGGTAGCGTTCGAGAAAGTTGATCCGCCCCTCATGAGTTTCACCCACCGTCATGAAGGCGAAAAACGGTTGGCCTTGCTTCCGCTTTCGCCATGGAGCGGGCTTGGAGCTCCACACATTCCAGATACCATCCGGGCGAAAATTGTAGTCCGATTTACCCGTGTTCGTACAAAAGTAGCCAAGCTGGCGTAGCCGCACGGCGAGGGGAACGACCCGCTCGGGAATCTCAACCTCACAGCGGAGATGCTGCGTGCCCAAGCTGGTGGCATAGAGTCCGGTGGCCAGACAGCTTCGCGATGGCGAACAAATCGGCGCAGTGGCGAAGGCGTTGCGATAAACGATGCCCTGGGCAGCCAGGCGGTCGATGTTGGGCGTGGTCGCCAGTGGGTGGGCGTAGCAGCCCAAATGCGGGCTCATGTCTTCGGCGTTGATCCAGAGGATGTTCGGCTGCTGTTCGGCGGCGTCACACATTCCCGTTGCTGTGACAAGCAGAACGACAAAGGTCCAGGGTGTTTTCGGGATGCTCACCTTGGTCAACTCTCCGAGTGTCGATGGCGATTCGGACGCATTCCTTCTCTCTCAGCGGAGTCGTGATGTTCGGGGATCGACCCGGTCACCTCGCTCGTCTCGATTGTAGCTGACAACCGAGGTTCAAGCGAATGTCTTGGCTAGCAGTCACGCTTTGATTCTGCGACGCGGGAAACATCGTTTGCGCATTGATCTTGAGCAACCAGGAAACTCGCTTTGGCCTGGCTGGGACTTTGCAGCTGAGCGAAATCCGCGTAGCATAGCAGCTCTGTGTACGAATCCCGGCTCATCCAATCCAAGTCGCTGGAGTGATCCCTGCTGGATACACAATTAGGTTCGTGATGATCAGGAACTTGCTCCAGCCGACAGGGCTGCTCGATCGTACCCTAAGTTCCCCTACGAAACATTTCGGCGCGATCCTGTTCTTGGTGTGCCTTCTCGCTTGGTCGGTGTCTGCGGCCGGCGCATGTCCGGTCTGTGTGAGCATGCCAAGCAAAACGGCTGCCGATCGACTCATCGAAGCCGAAGTTGTCCTCTTCGCCCGCGAACATCCAGAGCACCGGTTTTCTTATCGAGCGTTGAAGGTGCTCAAAGGAGGACTTAAGAACTCACACATTGACGTCTTCATCGATAGTGCAACCCGTCGACAGCTTAAAGTGCATCCCGAGCAGGTGGTGGTGTTGCTCCGCGAGAGTCCCAGCACCGATTGGGTAAGTCTCGGCATTGCCGATCGCGCGTACCAGGCTGTGGTGCGGCGCGTTCTGGCGCAGGCGGTGGACTGGAATGGGGCCAAAGGGCGGATCCGTCGGTGTAACTATTTCTTGTCCCTGTTTGGACATTCCAATCAAGCGATTTTTGAACTGGCCTATCTGGAACTAGGCCGCGCGCCCTATCCGTTGATCCAACGAGCAACTTGCTCGGTCGCGAAGCAAAGGCTCTATGGTATCCTGCGAAAACGTGAGTACCTCACCTGGCGGCCGCTGGCGATCTTAATGCTATCCCAGCAGGCAGATCCAATCGACCGTGCCTGGATCGAAAAGTCTTTTCACGACTGTGGACGTTTCGGTTTGAGCACCAATCTGGCGGCTTTGACCACTGCATTCATTGAACTCAATGGGGCCCAGGCCCTCCCGATCATCGAACGTCGTTACCTGGGGAATCCCGCTCGCACCGAAACAGAACTTCGCGCCGTGATCGCAGCCCTATCGGTGCATGGCAGCGAGGGACATGTACACCTTCGTGAGCGAATCGTGACTGGTTATGCCACCGCATTACGTTGCCATCCGGAGCTGGCAGGGATGATCGCCATGGACCTCACGGCTTGGGAGGACTGGGGCCATCGGGAGGCTCTGAGAATAATTCGGAAAAAGCCGGATTGGGAATTTTCCCGACTGGAATCCGCGGCGATTGATAGATACATTCTCCCCACCGATCACTGAACGACACAATAAATATCGTTTGTCCAAGGAATCTCAAGATGCCTACCTCTCCCTCGGATCGTGTTGGTGTGTTGCCACTGTTGTTGGCCTTGATCCTACCCGCCGTTGTGTCTGGACAGGATGCCATCCCCACGAAGGAAGGCGTGGCCGGGGCCTTCGGCAAGGCCGAGTTCTCTCCCTACGCCGGCCGCAACTACCCGACCCGGGTTTTCTTCGGCGACACCCACCTGCATACCGCGGTATCGGTCGATGCTGGGACGATGTGCCGCCTGGGACAGGAGGACGCCTTCCGCTTCGCCCGCGGCGACGAAGTCGTGTCCACCACCGGCGTCCGGGCCAGGCTGTCGCGACCGCTGGATTTTGTCGTTATCTCCGACCATGCCGAGATGTACGGGCTGATGCCCCAATTGCTTAACGGTGACCCAGCCATCCTGGCCACCAAGGAGGGACGACGCTGGTACGACATGATCAAGTCCAACGACCGGGACAAGATTTTCAACGCCGCCATGGAGATCGTCGCATCGCTGCAGAAAAAAGACCCGCCGTTCAAGAGCGACAAGGTGGTCCGCAACGCTTGGCGGAATTACACCGCCCTGGCCGACGAGTACAACGAGCCCGGGCGCTTCACCGCACTGATTGGCTACGAGTGGACTGCCATCGGTGGCTTTAACCTGCACCGAAACGTCGTCTTTCGGGGCGATGCGAGTGTCGCCAACCGTACGGTGCCGTTCTCGCAGTTCGACAGCCAAAACCCTGAGGACCTGTGGCAGGCTCTGGCCGAATTCGAGGAGGCGACTGGAGCGGAAGTGATCGCCATCCCGCACAACGGCAATCTGTCGAACGGCCGCATGTTCGCGGTCGAGAAGTTCGACGGCACCCCGCTGGATCGCAAGACCGCTGAGATGCGGGCACGATTCGAGAAGATCGTCGAAGTCACCCAGATCAAGGGGGATGGTGAGGCCCACCCGTTCCTGTCCCCCAACGATGAGTTCGCTGACTACGAGACCTGGGACCGGGCCAACCTCGACGGCACCGAACTGAAGAAGAAAGAGATGCTCCAATTCGAGTACGCCCGTGAGGCGTTGAAGACCGGACTGGCCTTGGAGAAGAAACTCGGCGTCAACCCGTTTAAGTTCGGGATGATCGGCAGCACCGACTCGCACACCGCCCTGCCCGCCGTCGGGGAGAACAACTTCTTCGGCAAGCATTCGGGGGTCGAGCCGGAACCGGAGCGTTGGGAGCACATCGTCATTTCCTCTCCGAAGGATCCGGACCTCAACATCCTCGGCTGGCAGCAGGCCGCTTCGGGTTACGCCGCGGTGTGGGCCCGGGAGAACACGCGTGAGGCCATCTTCGACGCGATGAAGCGGAAGGAGACGTACGCCACCACTGGCCCGCGGATGCTGGTCCGCTTCTTCGGTGGCTGGGACTTCAGCCCGGAGGATGCCCGCACCCGCATCCCGGCGAACGTCGGCTACGAGAAGGGCGTCCCCATGGGCGGCGACCTCTTCGGCGAAGCTGGAGGCAGATCGCCGACATTCCTGGTCGCCGCTCTTAAAGACGCCTACAGTGGGAACCTGGATCGCATCCAGATCATCAAGGGCTGGCTCGACGCCGAGGGCAAGACGCACGAGCAGGTTTACGACGTGGCCGTGTCGGACGGCCGGGCGATCGGCCCGGACGGCCGCTGCAAAAAGCCGGTCGGCAACACCGTCGATGTCGCCAACGCAACCTGGACCAACACCATCGGCGATCCGGAGCTGATCGGATACTGGCAAGACCCAGACTTCGACCCGGGTGAGAAGGCGTTCTACTACGCCCGGGTGATCGAGATCCCGACGCCCCGGTGGACCGCCTATGAGGCCCTGCGGTTCGGGCTCCAAATGCCGAAGGAGGTCCCCATGACCACCCAGGAGCGGGCCTACACCTCGCCGATCTGGTACACTCCCAGCAACTAACCAGAAGAGCAGACCTCCCGCTCTACGTGCTGGGCTATTTCTGTCGTGTACGTCCGGTCGATCTTCTTCCAACGAGAACCTCTCCATGATCTTAAGAACTACCCTTGTGGCAATCACCATCGTTTTGTCCCTACCCCCCATGGTTCGGGCCCAAACTGACGCCTACATGGAAAAGAAGGCGATGAAGGCGCCGAAGCTGACCTTCTCGCCCTACGCCAATCGCTCCTTCCCGACCAAGGTCTACTTCGGGGACACCCACCTGCACACCGGGCTGTCGATGGACGCCGGGACCTTTGGCAACCGGCTCGGCCTCGAGCCGGCTTACCGCTTCTGCCGTGGTGAAGAAGTCATCTCCTCAACCGGTTACCGGGCCCGGCTGTCCCGGCCGCTGGACTTCGTGGTGATAGCCGACCACTCCGACGGCATGGGTGTGTTCGACCTACTCCGCAAGGGGGACCCGAGAGTTCTTGTTGATGAACAAACCCGACGTTGGCACCAGGGGATCAACCAGGGTGGACAGGCCGCCGTCGATGCCGCCCTGGAGCTGATCAACGCGTTTTCCCAGGGCAAGTCTCCCTTTCCGACCAATGACCCTGAACTGTCGCGACCGGTCTGGGACGAGTGCGTCAAGATGGCCGAGAAGTACAACGAACCGGGTAAGTTCACGGCATTCATCGGTTACGAGTGGACCTCCCTGGTCAAGGGCAACAACCTGCACCGTGTGGTGATCTTCCGCGACGGGGCAGACCGGGCGAGTCGGGTCCTGCCGTTTACGCTGGCCGATAGTCCCGACCCCGAGGACCTGTGGCAAGCCCTGGCCGCCTACGAGGACAAGACCGGTGGCCGGGTGCTAGCGATCCCACACAACGGCAACCTGTCCAACGGCATGATGTTCGACATCGAAACCCTGTCCGGCGGGCCGATTACCAAGGAGTACGCCGCGAATCGTCAGCGTTGGGAGCCGCTCTACGAGAGTACCCAGATCAAGGGAGACGGTGAGGCTCACCCGTTCCTGTCGCCCGACGATGAGTTCGCCGACTACGAGACCTGGGACCTGGGCAACCTTGATCTGAGCCAGGCCAAGAGCAAGGAGATGCTCCCGGGTGAGTACATCCGTTCGGGTCTGAAACGCGGCCTGGAGTTCGAGCACAAGCTCGGCGTCAACCCGTACAAGTACGGCCAGATCGGCAGTACCGACTCGCACACCTCGATGCCTGCGGTCGAGGAGAACAACTTCTTCGGCAAACACTCCGGCGTCGAGCCCTCCCCGGAACGTGCCGGCCACGTCACACTCGGCGGTGAGAACGGCAAAATCTACGGCTGGCAGATGGCTTCTTCGGGATACGCGGCAGTGTGGGCTTCCGAGAACACGCGCGAGGCGATCTGGGACGCGATGAAGCGGAAAGAAACCTACGCGACTACCGGCCCACGCATGCTGGTCCGCTTCTTCGGCGGTTGGGAGTTCGTCCCCGAGGATGCCCAGAGCCGGTTGCCGGGTCGGGTGGGCTATACCAAGGGGGTCCCCATGGGTGGTGACCTGCGTCCACGTCCCGAGGGTAAAGCGCCGACCTTTCTGGTCGCGGCTATGAAGGACCCCCTGAGTGGCAACCTGGACCGCATTCAGATCATCAAGGGCTGGGTCGGTGCCGATGGCAAGGCCAAAGAGCGGGTCTACGACGTCGCCGTTTCTGATGGCCGGCCCATCGGCCAGGACGGCCGTTGCAAGAAGCCTGTGGGCAACACCGTCAACGTCGCCAAGGCCACCTGGACCAATACCATCGGCGACCCCGAGCTGATCGCGGTCTGGACCGATCCCGAGTTTAATCCCAAAGAGCGGGCCTTCTACTACGCCCGGGTCCTTGAGATCCCCACCCCGCGTTGGACCGCCTACGAGGCGTTGCGCTTCGGCATCAAGATGCCCGAAGACACGAAGATGACGACCCAGGAGCGGGCGTATACCTCGCCGATCTGGTATACCCCGAAGGACTGAATCGCCTGATTGTGTTCGAAGGACTCCGCTGATGAAGAAGCTCCTACGTGAGCCACTGTTGCACTTCATGATCATCGGTGCAGGGCTATTTGCCCTGCATTCTCTGCTCGGATCCCCCGATGAGCCCGCGCCGGCCAGCGAAGAGATCAACGTCAACCCAGGGCGGATCCAGCAACTCGCGAACGTTTTTACCAAGACCTGGCAGCGCCCCCCCACGTCGAAGGAGTTGCAAGGGTTAGTCGATGACTTCGTCTTGGAGGAGGCCTACTACCGCAAGGCGGTGGCCATGGGCCTGGATCGAGACGATACTATCATTCGCCGTCGTCTTCGGCAAAAACTCGAGTTCCTCACGGACGATGTCGTGTCCATGGCCGAGCCGACAGACGAAGATCTGGCCGCGTACCTCGTCGAGCATGCGGAGGAGTTTCGAGAGTCACCGGCCTACACCTTTCGACAAGCCTACTTCAACCCCGAGCGGCATGGCGGCGACCCGGCCGCTTATGTCGCAGCGCAACGCAAACGGGCCGACGCGGGAGAAACCATTCAAGGGGACCCGAGCCTGCTGCCCGCGTCCTTCAAGCAGGCCTCGCGCCGGGAGGTGGACGGCACCTTTGGTACGGGTTTCTCCCGTGCTTTGGACAAGCTCACCCTCGGGGACTGGCAGGGCCCGGTCCGTTCCGGGTTGGGCCTGCACCTGATCCAGTTGACCGACCGGCAGGAAGGACGACTCCCGACTCTCAAGGAGGTCCGCTCCGCGGTCAAACGTGAATGGGAGCACGACCGGCGTCTGGAAAACCGTCGGGTGTTTAATGAACGACTCCTCGAAGAATTCACGGTCACGATCGACTGGCCCGACGACCTGACGGGCTCCCGCGAGGAGACGCCATGACCGGGTTTCGACCCACCCTCGCCGTCGCGGCAACTCTGCTTGCGGCAACCATGGCTCAGGCCCATGAGATGCGGCCAGCCTATCTCGAAATACGCGAAACGAGTCCAGAGTCCTTCGATGTGCTCTGGAAAGTCCCCGCCCGCGGCGCGTTGCGACTCGGACTCTACGTCCAGCTCCCGGAACGGTGTCAGCTCATCGGCGAGCGGATCAGCTATTTCTCCGGGGCCGCGTATATCGAACGCTGGAAAATCCGTTGTCCGGGTGGACTGGTCGGCGAGACCATTGCCATCGATGGTCTGTCCGCCACCTACACCGATGTCTTGGTGCGGCTCGAATCGGTCAGTGGCCGCACTCAGACCCTACGCCTCAATCCCTCTCAGACTTCATTCACTGTCGAGGCAACGCCCACCTGGCTGGAAGTCGCTTCGGCCTACACCATTCTTGGCATCGAGCATATTTTGTTCGGACTCGATCACCTCTTATTCGTGCTCGGGTTGCTGTTAATCGTGCCAAGCACCTGGGCCCTGATCAAAACCGTGACCGCCTTCACCGTCGCCCACAGCATCACCCTCGGTTTGGCCGTGACAGGGATTGTGAATGTGCCGCCGGGACCTGTCGAAGCTTCGATTGCCCTAAGCATCGTCTTCTTGGGCTCGGAGATCCTGCGGGCTCGGGCGGGCCACCCGGGCTTCACCAGTCACCATCCCTGGGTCGCGGCATTCGTCTTCGGGCTCTTACACGGACTCGGCTTCGCCGGGGCTCTGACCGAGGTCGGCTTACCTTCCGATGACATCCCGATCGCATTACTCTTCTTTAATGTCGGTGTCGAAATCGGCCAGTTGGCCTTTGTGGTCATGGTCCTTTTACTGGCCTGGGGGCTACGAAGTGTGCCGGTCACCTGGCCAGGTTGGTCGAAGGCTGCTCCCGCTTATGCCATCGGCTCGGTGGCAGCATACTGGTTGATCGCCCGGGTGGAGGGCATCCTGTCAACATAGCCTCGTGTTGGCAATAGCCGCGATAGCCGAGCAGCGGGATGAGTAGGAACCCGATCATCGTCGACCTCGTCTGTAACAAAGCACGGCTTGCTTGTGTTGAGCCTTAACTGGAGCTGCGATTCCGCTGAGGCTTGAGGTCCGTCCATCCCTCGGGCAGGCCGTGTTCGGACAAACCGGTGTCGATTCATGCTGTTGTTGGCAAAACCGATTCGTCTGCCGGGTGTTTAAGTTCAAAAGCAACCGCCCTTGTGAACCGGAGCAAACGAAGATGAAGATCGGTGCCTCCTCAGGTTTTTTGCTGGTGGCCGGGTTGGCCGTTGCCGGGCTGGTCGGTTTCTGGCAGCTAAGTCATGGCCAGGACCGCGATCCTCTGACCAAGCGGTTTCGTCAACTCGATCGGAACCGGGACGGTAAGGTCACGCCCGCCGAACTGCCCCAGCCAAGACTGTTTAACCGGCTGGATCGCAACGGCGACGATGCCATCACGCTGGAGGAGGCCCGTGCCGCCATCGCGGCAGGGGCTCTCAACGATCCTGCCCCTCCTACCTCGAATGTTCCGTCCAACAAGGAAACGGCTCAGGGGAATCCCTCCAAGGTACCGCCCGCGATTCGCCAGGGACCCAAATTGCTCAAG
Organism: uncultured Alcaligenaceae bacterium; assembly: GCA_964410665.1. GTDB lineage: Bacteria > Planctomycetota > Planctomycetia > Gemmatales > Gemmataceae > CAYPIE01. Next base: position 58,920 of record CAYPIE010000008.1, on the reverse strand, counting down.
CCAGGCGAACATGGCATCGGCCGCCGGATTCCGGACCATGCGTTTACCGACATCACTAGCAATCGCTACCGGCTGAGCGACTTTACCGCGAAGCACCGCGCCGTGGTCGTGGCCCTGACCGGGACTGGCTGTCCGCTCTGTCTGCGTTATGCCCCAGCGTTGGCTACGATCGAGAAGGCCTATCGCGACCGGGATGTCGGCTTCCTTTACGTCAACCCAAACGAGTCCGAGAAACTCGAGGCAATTCAAGCGTCGATCCAGTCGCATGGGTTTCACAGTCCGTATGTCCAGGATGCTAAGATGGAGATCCCACGGCTCCTGGGGGCTCAGACAACCACCGAGGTCTTTATCCTGGATGCCGCACAGACCCTGGTCTATCGGGGAGCGGTTGATGATCAGTACGGGCTGGCCTATGCCCACGACGCACCGCGGCAGCGTTTCTTGATCAACGCACTGGACGCTGTGCTGGCCGATCAGGCACCTCCTGTTGCCGCGACCTCCTCCCCGGGCTGTGAGCTGTTTTATCCCGACCGATCGAAGAAGCAGGTGGCAAGCAAGCTGACTTTTCACAATCGCATCTCGCGGATTATTCAGGCCAACTGTGTGGAATGTCACCGCGATGGCGGCATCGCTCCAATGGCGTTGGAGCGTTACGACCAGGTCAAGGACTACGCTGGGATGATTCGCAACGTGGTCGAGCGGGGCGTTATGCCTCCTTGGTTTGCCTCTCCACTTCTGGCGAAAGAGGGCTCGAGCGGCGGTGTGTCGCACTGGGCCAACGATCGCTCTCTGGCCGACGTGGACCGCAAGGACCTGTTTGCCTGGATCGAGGCAGGCGCCCCGGAAGGGAACCCCAAAAATGCCCCGTTGCCCCGGAAGTTCCCCGATGGCTGGCTGATCGGCAAGCCCGACGCGGTGTTCGGCTTTGACCGACCGGTAAAGGTCAAGGCGACGGGCACCATGCCGTACAAGAACATTGTGGTCGAAACCGACCTGCCCGAGGACAAGTGGGTTCAGGCCATCGAGGTCCGTCCCGGCAACCCGAGCGTCGTGCACCACGTTCTGGTCTTCGTCCAAGGCGACAAGAACGGGCGGGTGAGTGAGCGCTCGGGGTATTGGGGGGTGTACGTCCCGGGCAACTCGACACTGATCTACCCGGAAGGCTATGCGAAACGCCTACCGAAGGGCGCGCGGCTACGCTTCCAGATGCACTACACCCCCAACGGCACCCCCACCCAGGACCGCACCCGTATCGGGCTGGTTTTCGCCAAGAAGCCGCCGCGTCACGAGGTCAAGGTGACCGGCATCGCCAATTCTCGCATCAGCATTCCACCCGGGGCCGACCGCCACCCGGAGATGGCCAGCCTGCGATTGCCTTATGATGTCCAGGTGCTCGGCTTTTTGCCGCACATGCACCTGCGGGGCACAGCCGCACGTTACGAGGTGCTGACCGAGAAGGGAGCCCAGACCCTGCTCGACATCCCACGCTATGATTTCAACTGGCAGTTGCTCTATCGGCTGGCCGAACCGCTCCGCCTCCAGGCTGGGGACACCCTCCGTTTCACCGCCTGGTACGACAACAGTACGGACAACCCTGCCAACCCGGATCCGAATCGTCGGGTCCGCTGGGGCCCGCAAACCTTCGATGAAATGCACCTCGGGTATGTGGAGTACATCGTTCCTGGGGTCAAGCCCGGGGAATCGGTCCAGGCCATCCGCGGTGACCGCGGGGCCGGCAGATTTGGCTCCGGCGGCCTGTTCCGCCGCCTCGATGGCAACGGCGACGGTTGGGTCACGCGCGAAGAGGTCCGCGAACGCCTGCCCAACAACCCGAACGCTCTACGCATCTTTACGCAGCTCGATCGTGACGGCAATGACAAGCTCGACCAGGATGAGCTGGCGAAACTTGAGCGGCTCAGGCGCTGATCGACCTCGGAAAAAAGTTGCTTCCATCCTGTCCGATCTGGGCTCGCAAAGTCCATAACCCTGGTGATCCGCTGCGGCTGAAGGTGAGTGGGCCCGTCATCTCCGGCCGCGGTTTTGTACTCTGGGTAATGGGTAGCGGTCCTCGGTCGTCGCAGGGTGAGAGCCAGCGTATGCAAAAGTTTATCTCGGCATCGGTCGGCAGTTATGAGAGCGGCGCCCGGAACATCTTTAATGATGTCTGGACCATTCAAGAACTCCTTGCCCTGGCCGCCAGAAACCTGAAAAACCCCTTATTCGACCCCAACGGGATCGATGGCAAGATCGCCCGGCTGGGTAGTCTGTCCAGTACCGTGACGGCAATCACCCACTTCCAGCGCCAGCAGGTGGGTCTGCGGACGCCGGATCAACGCATTGATGTCTTGGGTAAGACCTGGAAAAAACTCGTGCAGGTCTCTGGTCGACCTCCGGTGGCGGTAGCGCCGATCACCTTGACGGTCTGTCACGGGGGCACAATTCCCACCAACACCAACTTCCGGACAGCAACGAAAGCGACTGCCGAAGGGATGTATGAGTCGAGCTTTTGCCTGTCCGGAGGCCTCACAGGGACCTTTCGCGGCTCGATCTATCCCGATGACATGACCGTCAAGGGCCGTGTCCTTGACGGAAGCTATCCGTTGCACCTCGGCTTTCACAAGGGCGGTGGTGCGGCCAAGCGAACCGCCGCGGATCTGGTCGTGCGAACTCAGAACATCCGTGCCGGGCTGTTGGTCAATGCCCGTCAATCAGTTCCCGTGGACAGCGACAACCCGGGCAAAGCCACCTCGGTCGGCATCAATGTGCATAACGGCTTTTCCTCAAGCCGGGGTTCGGACGGGTGTCTCACCTTACATCCCGACGACTGGTCACGCTTTATCCAGCTGTTTCTTGATGCATTTCCCAACATCGCCGACTGGCACACGCTGAGCAACAACACCGGCAAAAAGATCGGGACGCTGATCATCCAGGCCTAGATCCCAGCAGGACAGGCTCCAAACCGCACTTAGCTCATCGGACTGTCGAGTCACGACGGCATGATCCATGACAAACCCGGGACACATAGTGCCCTACTTCTTGATAAAGACGATGCGGCCGCTACGCAGCAGGGCATTGTCCCCGCGGGGTTGGTAGGTCGCCGACCATTTTTTACCGCTGGCCTCGTGGAACGTGACCGTCTGCTGATCCGTGCTGACCCAACCGAAGGCCGCCTTCTGCTGCACTGGGCTGATGTCGGTAGGCAGGTTCGGGGCGATGACCCCGGAACGCTGGCGGTCGACATACAACCCGTTGGGATAAATCGTGAGCTTCCGGCCCGAGAAGGCAGTTACGATGTCACGGGAGCCGTGTGCTCCCGGAGCGGCGTTACTGGTCTCGAAGGTCCACAATCCTGCCAGACCTGCTTTCAGGGTGGATGGCCGGAATACGGTCTGCTTGACCAAGATGTCGAGTGCTTGCGGATACTTGACATATCCTGCTGGGGTGGCGGTCGCATGGATCCCCATGAAGCCATGTTGGTCCCGAAGATAGACCTGACGAAACATGGTTGGTTGGCCCATGACGAGGCCCTGGTGTGTACGCCAGCTTGCTTGATAGCCTCGGGGTGTCTTGTTGTCTGTTTGTTCAATGCATTGAAGTCTCGCGCCAGTCTGCCGAAGCAGCTGCTGGTCCCGGGCGATGAACTGTGCTTGCTGCTGATCATTGAGCGGAATCGAGCCGATCATCACCCGAATGGTCATCTCGCCTCCGCTCTGGGGTGGTACGGTCTCGTAGGCGATGGTGCCGGCATCGCTGGAAAGCAAGCGAACCCCCCAGCCCTCGAAATACGCAAACGTCCCACCCGGATAGTCAATGGTGTCATAGGCCAATCGCTGGGGATGCTCAGTGGTTGGCACTTGGGCGAATGTTGGGTTGGTTGTCAGGAGAGGTAACCATCCCAACAGAATGCCTATCCTGGTAATCCTCGTTCGGGGTAGCCAAGAAGCGAGAACGTCAAGATTTCTCATCGGTTGACCCTCTAGAGAGCGATTTCGCTCCTACTCGATGTCCCGGCAATCGAAGGTCCCACCCGGGGCCGCAGCCGCTCGCCATGCCGCGCATGATACATCACTCAGTGGCCTGGTCGTGATGATGAAAGTTATCACATCTGACCAAGCCGGAGTCAACCGATCTGGTCGGCTGCCCCTCTGATCCTTCAGGGATCAGTCGCGGATCCCACGAATCTGTCACACCTCTAGTCCATGACGTAGGCTTCGATATATCAAGCATAAGCGTTTCACCGGATTCCTCGGGTACCACTTCTGGAGGCGTGCAGATGCAAGGATTCTATATTTTGCTCTTCTACGCCCTCATCGCCGTGGCAATCCTTACATTCGGTCTCCTGCTTTGGGCCCGTTCATCGCTGTCGCGAAAATCCTATCGATGTCCGAAGTGCCATGAGGTAGTCCAGGTGGAACTTATGAACGCGACCCGCTGCAATGTCTGTGGCGCGCCACTCGATCGCGACCATCCCGATATCGATCGCTATCACGAGGACGACGATGCAACTGGACCGTGAACAACTCTGTGCCGGCACCCGACCGGAAATCAAAGACGGTCGGATCCTTCTGACCGGTGCGGAGGGCTTTGATGGCTATGAGATCATTGAGTACAAAGGCATGGTCTGGGGCATCAGTGTGCGTGCCAAGGACTTCGGTCAGGACTGCGCCATGAGCTGTAAGCAGGTTACAGGCGGCGAATTACAGTCCTACTCGGCTTTAGGGGATGAATCCCGCCAACGAGCCATCGACAAAATGATGACCATGGCCGGACGCCAAGGCGCCAACGGCATCATCAACATTACCTATGAGCTGGCCGGCGCTGGCCAGGGGAATGCGCAGGTCGTCGTCAATGGGACCGCCGTGGTCATCAAGCCGATCATTCACTATGTTCCCACCGGGGCAATGGGCAATATCGCCTACGAGATTGCACAGATCCTCGACAAGCGGGGTGGTCAGTTTTGAAGCGGTTTCGCCGTTGGTCTTTCCGCCTGTGGCAACGTCGGCTGTGGTACCAGCACACTTGGTGGTTCCAATTTGCCCACGGCCCTTTGTGTGATCGCTTTCGGCATAACGTCATTTGCTTCGGCAGGTTGCACGTTTGCCGCAGCTGCCTGCTACTGTACGCTGGTCTGCTGGGGACCCTGTGCGGCATCCTCAGCCGGGGGCCCGGAGCTGTCGTCGTCCTAGCCGCCTTTCTAAGCTTGGCCGGGCCTCTCTTGGTTGCCTCCCACCCTCGGCTGTACCAGCGCTGGCCACGCTGGGCCAAGGACCTGTTGCGGGCCGCTACTGGTGTTTGGCTGGCGTTACTCTTCGCTTTGCTGGCCACCCCCTGGTGGTGGCTGGTGCTGGTCATGCTACTGCCGCTGGTGCTCTGCTATCGCTACTTCCAAGTCCAACGGCGGGCGGTCAAGGCCGGCGAGTGCAACGGCTGCCCAGAGCTCGGCCTGGAGGGCGTCTGCTCCGGCTACGGTCGGCAAGCTGCCTCGGTCCGCGTTTTCCAAGAACGGATGGAGGAGGAGCTCAATCGCCCCGGCACTTTCCCGCTGGAATTGGTGGCGGTAAAACACCCGCAGTCCACCCCGAATTGACCCGATTTTTCCCCCGTATTTCACCGCCATTGTCCCCAAAACTCACGCTCACTCCCCGTTACGCTTGACCGATCTCAGTGATCGATACGGTCAGCGTCTTGGCACGCTACAGTCCGGCTGTTGGCTTCGTTGCCGTACTCCCAGGACACGTTTACGGAGCTGGCGGGAGAGCCGGTCCTTGAGCTGGGTTTCGCCGTTGACCGCGGTGGTCTCGCCAGGATCGGCTTCTAGGTCGGTGAGGACTGCGACGATAGTCTTGTCGCTCTTCTTCTCCCACCATTCGGTATAGCGGTACTTGGCAGTGCGGATCGAATGGCCCATGACACCCTTTTGCTGCTTGCCCCTGCCGTGCGGGTAGGAGGAGTAAGCGAACGTACGGTGCAGTGTGCTCGGATCCTCCAGCACCGGGACCAGGCTTTTGCCCTGCAGGTGCGCAGGTGGGTTGAGGCCACAGAGTTCGCACAGGGTGGGGTACAGGTCGATCAGTTCGGTCAACGCATTGGTCTTGCCCCGGGCCGAAGCCATGTTGGGGTGGCGGATGATCAACGGGACCCGAGTATCGCATTCGAAGTTGGTGTGCTTGCACCAGCTGGTGTGGTCGCCAAGCTTCCAGCCGTGGTCGGCCCAGAGAACGACAATGGTGTTCTTCACCGCTCCAGAGTTGTTCAGGGCATCGAGCAGTACCCCGATGTTGCGGTCGGTGTAGCTGACGCAGGCGTGATAGCCATGAATCAGCCGTTGGTTCAAGGCCTGAGGAAAGTCTGCCGGTGTCCCCTCGCGTGGCACGTCACTGTAGGCCCGCAGCTCGCCAGCGTTGACGTTCCGGGCATAGGCTGGATAGCCAGGTGGTACGCCGCGGTTGCTGGGGAGTGGAAAAGCGTCACGAGAATAGAAGTCCCAATACTTCTTCGGTGCGACAAAGGGAAGGTGGGGCTTGGTAAAACCCACCGCAAGAAAAAAAGGCTTGCCTGCGTTGGCCAGTTGGTATAGGCGGGCTGCCCCCACCTTCGCTCGGTTGCCGTCGAAATGCGTATCATCGGAGACATCTGCCACTTCGGTAGCTGGGCCGCGACCGCGCGGGTTGGCTTGCTTGGCTTTACGGCTGGCCGCGGTGGCGTATCCTTTGCCACCGACGGTGACCCACTCGGTCCAGTTGTCCGGGTCGACCCCCGGCCCGCGGGAGCCGTGGTAGATCTTGCCGAGGCCGATGGTGGTGTAACCATTCGCCTTAAAGTGCTGGTTCAGGGTGATGATGTCCGGCCAGCGCTTGCGCCAGCCCTGAACATGGTAGGTCCGCTCGCCGGTGAACTCGGGGTAGAGGCCGGTCATCAGCGACGTACGGCTGGCGCCGCAGACCGCCTGGTTGCAGTAAGCGCGGTCGAACTGCAGACCCGAGGCGGCAAGTGCATCGATGTTCGGCGTCTTGGCCCGCGCCCCGTAACAGCCGAGTTCGGGCCGGAGGTCATCGACCGCGATGAACAAGACGTTCGGCTTGGTTGTCGGCTGCGGGACCTCATCCGCCGACCCTCGAGCGGACCAGCTCGTACAAATCGCCACCACGAGGAAGACAAGGCGAATCGATGGATACAGCATATCAACAGGCCTCCGGTAAGGGGGGCATCAGAATCAGGAGTCGCTGTGCGGCGGTCATTCGACGACACCCTTTGAGGCGTCACGACCAGGCTTGGGTGGTTCCCCCTGAGAGCAGTGTAGCGTAAATCCACGCCAACGATCTCCTCTTGCGGATCCCGCTCGTCGCAAAATGTCGAAAGGCACAGTGTGGGGATCATGAGGCGATACGGATGGGCAGGTGGCGGAAGCCGCGGAGGTTGAAGTTGTCCTGGCGTTTCAAGTCGGTAGTCTCCAGTTCGATGGTCTTTAGCCGATCGAGGATGGTACCGAAGGCCAGGCGAGCCTCGAGGCGAGCCAAATTTGAGCCGGCACAGAAGTGACGGCCGTGGCCGAACGCGAGGTGGTTGTTGCCAGTGCGGGTGACGTCGAGGCGATCTGGATCGGGAAACTGTTCCGGGTCCCGGTTAGCCGACCCCATGATCACCAAGACGATCTGCCCACGGTGGATCTTCTTCTCTCGAAGTTCGACGTCTTCGCTGGCGACCCGGCCCAAGAACTGAACCGGGCTGTCGTAACGGAGGAACTCCTCCACCGCGTTGGGGATCAACGAACGATCATCACGGAGTTTTTGCAGCTGGTCAGGGTGCTGCAGCAAGGCGGCCAGCCCGTTGCCTAACAATTGGGTTGTCGTCTCATTGCCGGCGTTCATCAGCAACAAAGCGTTGGCGAGGAGCTCGTCCAGCGTCAAACGTGAGTGTTCGTGCTCGGCCTGCACTAACGAGGTCAACAAGTCTTTACTCGGCGAGACGCGTAAGGGGTCGACCTTGCCGCGAAGGTATTCACGGAAGGCAAGGACGCTGTCGAGGCCGCGGCGTAGTTGTTCAGGGGTGATGTGGGCGTAGAAGTTCAGGGCCACTCTTGAGAAGTCATCACACCAGGCTTTGACTCGGTGGCGGTCCTGGGCGGGAATGCCGACGATCTCCGAGATCACGAGCAGGGGTAAGGGGACCGCAAACTCTTGCATGAAATCCATGCTTCCTTTGGCGAGTCCTGTGTCAAGCAACGCCTGCACTCGAGACTGAATCGAGGGCTCCCACTGTTCGATGGAGGTGCGTAGGAATGCCGCCTGGATCAGCCCACGCAGGCGGGCGTGGTCGGGTTCATCGCGTTGCAACATGAGGTGTGCCAGGGTGTCGAAGAGCGGAGCCAATTCCGGATCCGGGAAGCGTTCGCGGGCCTGGGACACACGGTTGGACGAAAAGCGTTTGTCGTTAAGGACCGAGGAGACATCCGAATACCGGGTGAGCACCCAGGTTTGCAAGGATTCCTCCCAGTGAACGGGGTCGTTTTCGCGTAATTCCCGGTAGATAGGGTAGGGGTCATCAAGCATCTCGGGGCCAAACAGCCGGCTGCCGAAGTGGGTGGTGCCGATGCCGGATTTCATGAAATGCTCCATATCAGGTCGATGGGGCAGCGGGGGCCCTCGGAGCCACAGGGATGCCCTATGCTTCTGGGCGATCCCATCAGGGAACCGGTTAGGCCGATCCATCCCCCATAGGACTTTGCCATGACACGCCACGAGGCAATATGGCAGTTTTTCCTGGTTTGATCAAAAAGCCCACCATTGATTTAAGCAATTCACTACGCAGCAGCCATTCGCCGGAAAGTTGACCACAAACTGGGTTGCAACCACGCGAACGGTCCTTTCCGACGGGGGCAGATCGATTGCGGGAACCCTGCTATACAAATATATATAACGAAAAAGGCAATTCATGGCGGTTTTTTTCCCGAATGGGCAAAAAAACGGCGATTTTGCCTCCTTCACCACTGCTCGCTTATGCTATCTCGCCGACAGGGGAAAAAAAGTCATTCACGGGTAAGTCCCCAAAACGTGCGGGAAACGTCCGGCAACGTCCGGAGTTTTGCCTGCTCTGCTTTTGTAGAAACAAGTGAGCAGGGACACCTGAGACAGAGCCCTACCGATCGAGAGGATGACCGGTTGCGGATGGAGCTACCAGGTCCGTGTGCAGCGGCCAGCGAATCCGGCGAAGGCAATCGGGCAAAAGTGCCGGTTGAGCCATGTCGTTGCCCATTCATCGAGGACTGGACAACGGGCCCTGTCATGGATGTCGAGATCCGTAACAGGGCAGGGGTCACCGAAGTGCTACCCGGCGGCCTTTTTCAGGATCCCCTCCATCTGTGCGGCATCAAACGCTCGCAGGGTCTGGGTGCGGACTGCCCCATCCATGCACAGCCGGCACATGATAGCAGAAGCGGTCTCATCGTCGGGAGCCTCAAAGATCAGCACCCCATCATAGCCGCCCATAGTCCAATACTGCCCTTTGATTTGGGCGCCATGCTTGGCGGCGGCGTCGACAAATGTCTTGGCACGGGAAACGGTGTTTTGAAACTGGGTCACGCCCTTGTCCGTTTCGGAAATTAACGCAATAAAAGTGGCCATTGAAAGAGCCTCTGCTAGGGGCAGGCGTTCCCCGTGGTGGGCTGCCCGGGTCCAACGCCTCATGGGTGGGCTGGTTCCCCGAAACCGATCCGATGAATGGGTTGGCGAAGGAGGGGAACGCGTGCCTGGGAACATGCCATCAGCGTACTGTCAACAATATGCGAGCGGGCTGACGAGTCAACAGGTTGATGGTCGTTTTTCCTCACCGAAGCATCTGGACGGGAAACACCTGGAAGCAGATCGACGTGGCGAGTCGATCTTACTGGTACAGTTGGTTGACTACACAAAGGCAGCCACAGTCGAGACTTGTGGCACTCAAAGTGGACGATCTCGGTTAAACTACACCACGGAATCCTGGACGTCGGCGTTGGCGTTCGAGACCGGCTTTGTTGCTTGGGAGACTGGTATGTTCAAGCGAAACACGATCGCAGCCCTGGCAGGCCTACTGGCGATCGGCGGGGTCTTCTACCCGCCAGGAACCCCTGCCCAAGAGTCGGCTGCAAAGAACACGAACCCCCCATTGCCGGGCGGCCGCGACCGCGATACGGCACTGGCGATGAATAACCCATCCGAGCACGCCTGGCAATTGTTTCTGGCGCTCAACCGTCAGGCCAAGCTCGGTGTGGCCGGCTTCCCCGACCCAAACAAACCGACGCTTAAGCAATATGACCCGAATCGCCCAGTGGTCTGGGAAACCTGGGCCATGGCCAACGGTGGACGGGCCGGCGTGATCTACGTCCCACCGAATCAGAGTGAAGTCTATCGGGATCGCGGCGTCAAGCCGGTGGCATGGAACCAATTACCCCGCGACCAGGTGCAACCGAAGGTGTTTGAGCCCTACCCTGGCAAGGGCCTCGAATTTCTGGTCAATGCTGGCCGACCTCCGGGTAAGTTTGATCCGGTCGAGGACGGTGGCGTGGGTGGCGTAGAAGTCCGCATGAACCGCGGTACGTTCGACTACATCCGCGACCAGGGGATCTATAGCATCGAGGGGCTCGAAGCGCGTTTCCGCACGGGCGAGGAACTTGTCTTCCCGCGCAACGCTCAGGAGGTGAAGGCCCGCTGGGTCCGTATCAAGGAGACGGATAAGCCGCGCTACCACTGGCGCACCGTGAAGAGTCGTGACGGCGGGGAACAACTGTGGGGACTCAGCGCTCTGCACATCATCACCCGCGACCTGCCAAACTGGTTCTGGTGTGATTTTGAGCACGTGGACTTTGAACGCACCGCCGAGCAGTATTCCGTCGACACCACCACCCGCGGAGTAAATCCACCCTCGGGTCGCGAGGGAATCCGCAATGAGACCCGAAGCACCAAGTGGCAGACGATGCGCCTTCGTGGCACGCAAACGGCGTTCAACGATGCCGAGGGGAATCCAAACATCCTGGCAAACACGCAGATCGAGCATGGATTCCAGCAGAGTTCCTCGTGCATGTCGTGCCACGCCCGGGCCACGGTCGGATTACGCTCGGCCCGTCCGGATCTGCCCAAATGGCAGACCAACACCTTGCCCTTGAACTTATCGATCGGGCCGATTCTCCGTGAGCCGGTCGGTCCACCGAAGCCTGTATGGTATGTCGATGCGTATGGCAAACGACGCTATCTACAGACGCACTTCCTCTGGTCGATCCCGTTCCGGGCGATGAGCACCAAGGTGATGCCTCCATCCAAGAAATAGTTACAATACATTATTTGACATATAAATATTATATTTATTTATTTGTAATGACGGGTGCCGGGGGCTTCGAGGAGTGGCTGCAGGCGTTCAAGGGCATGATGCGAGACAGGTCTGTTGGCGAGATGGTAGACGCGTAGGATGTCCCGGCCACAGACCGGGTATTCCGCGAATCCGAACCATCGGGTGAAACCGCAAGGACTATTCGCATGAATACTCCTTGCGGCTCCCGCGTTACCGGACCTCAGGCGATTACCGGGTGGAGAACGTTGCCGAACACATCGGTGAGACGGAAGTCGCGACCTGCGTGTCGGTAGGTCAGCTTCTCGTGATCGATCCCCAACAGGTACAACACGGTGGCCCACAGGTCATAGACCGTGGCGATATTCTCGACCGCGTGGTAGCCTAGCTCGTCCGTGGCTCCGTAGGCAGTGCCCCCTTTCACACCCCCACCCGCCAGCCAAACACTAAAGCCGAAGGGATTGTGGTCGCGGCCATTGCTACCCTGGGAGAAGGGGGTGCGGCCAAACTCGCCGGCCCAGACTACTAATGTTTCATCGAGTAATCCGCGCATTTTCAGGTCTTTAACCAAAGCACCAATTGGCTGGTCGACCTGGAAGGCCATGGCGCTGTGGCCCTTCTTGAGTTCGCCGTGTTGGTCCCAGGGATTCGCGGCGCCACCGGCGCCGATCCCCTTGGTCAGGCAGCTGAGCTCGATGAAGCGGACCCCTCGCTCGACCAGTCGTCGAGCCAGCAGGCACTGGCGAGCATAGGCGGCCTTCTCGCGGTCGGTCGAGTCCAGGCCGTAGAGGCGGCGGGTTTGCTCGGACTCGCCGGAGATGTCGCACAGCTCGGGGACTGCCGACTGCATGCGGAAGGCGGTCTCATAGTTGCGAATGGCGGCCTCGACCTGGTCATCCCCCGCGGATGCTTGCAGAAACGTCTGGTCGAACGACCGCGCAAAGTCGAGCCGTCGTCGCTGATCTCCGCGGAGGCCGAGCGGTTGGATGTTGCGAACCGCGTCAGGCCGGTCGGCTTTGAAGATGGAACCCTGATGCTGGGCGGGTAAGAAGCCGTTGCTAAAAAGTGACACTCCTCCGTGCGGTGCAACGGCGTTGCCGCTCTGCAGCACGACGTAGCCGGGCAGGTTGTCGTTCGCGCTGCCCAGGCCATATGCGCACCAGGCGCCGGCGCTAGGGTGGCCCATAAATGGGAAGCCGGAGTGCATGAAGAAGTTGCCCTGGGCGTGCTCGTTGACGCTGGTGGTCATCGAACGAATGACGGCCAACTCATCCGCAACGCCGGCGATCCAGGGAAAGATATCGCTCACCGGTAGCCCGCTTTTGCCAGAACGAACGAAGCGGAACGGGCTGGCCATGACGTTGCCGTTGTTGTTGAACTGGGTCCGCTCGACCTTGACTGGCATCGGCCGGCCGTTGAGTTGCTTGAGCTTGAGCTTGGGGTCAAAAGAGTCAACCTGCGATACGCCGCCGGACATGAAGCAGAAGATGACGTGCCGGGCCCGCGGGCGGAAGTGGGGCGTCGCGGCGGCCCAGCTGCTCATCAGTCCAGAGAGGGCGACGGCGCCGAAGCCGGTCGAGCAGGTCTGCAGGATTTGGCGTCGCGTCGGCTTAGCGGACATAGATGAACTCCTTGAAGGTAAACAAGGCCCGGGCAAGCTCAGCCCATACGGCTTGTGCGTTGGCGGGTGACGGCGGTCCTAGCGCGGACAACTTGTCTTTGCATCGCTGTAGCTCGCGTCGTCGATGCGCGACTCTCTGACGCTGCTCGAGGGTCAGCTCGGCCAGGATCTGTTTCTCGGAAATCACCTTGGGGGCCGCCGCAGCGCTGGTGGCGACCTCATCCGGGGACAGGGCCCGGTCGTACAACTGGGCCTTGAGGATCCGCCCGCGGAGCATCCGGTTTCCTCCGGCCGGGAGGTGGCGGATGCCGAAGCCGACCACCGCCTGGCCGGCCGGGAAGGTGTGCGGGCCGGCGCTGTGGTACGCCTTGCCGTAGGGTTTCCCGTCGCGGTAGCCGACGATGCGACCATCGGCATGGTAGGCGATGGCAATGTGCACCGGACGGTCGGCCGCCACCGTCTCCGGTTGTCCTTCGAACGACTCGGTCCGCTTGAAGAAGTTGCTGCCGGGCATCCAACGGCCGGGTTCCTGTTCACCGAAGACGATGGCATCAAAAACGTTGCCGTCGGGGGTTTGAACCGAGATCACCCCGCCTCCCCGCTGGTCCAGCGTGTCGAGTTGGACCCAGGCTTCGAGGGTTTTCGCCTTGAGGGTTTGCTGAAGGGGTTTGGTGAGTACATATCCCCTGTTGTGGACGACCAGGGCACCGTTCTTGACCAGGGCACTCCCTTGGAGAGTGCCATCTGCCTGACCGATGCTGTCGGTTAGGCCGGCAGCAAAATCCCAGCGTGCGATGGGCTCCGGGGCGAATCGGTCGGGAGTAGGAGACGCCTGCTTGGTCGCGGCCATGAGACGTCGACGGGCCGGCGCGAGGAGCTTGTTGAGGTTTTTGCGTTGCTGGACGAGCTGTGCTTCGAGCTCAGCGATCTGTTGCCGCTGGGCGCGTTGACGTTGTCGTGTGTCGGACAAGTAGCGGGAGGTGCGGATGACTTCGGTGGGGGTGGCAGGCCGGCCGAAACCGATCAGGAACATGGCGCGGATGCGTTCGGTGGTGGACTTCAGCGAGGGGTCCTCAAGGACCCAACTCGCCCAGCCCGCGGCGTAGTCCGCGACTCGCGGGTCGTTCAGCAGGGTGAGCGACTGGGCCGGAACGTTGGTGACATCGCGGCGGCCCACGGTGCTAAACGGTTCGGGGAAGTCGAATGAGCGCAGGAACGGATCGAGGTTGTTGCGGATGACTCGGACGTAGATACTTCGCCGCGGCATATCGCCGTCAACGGGCGGACCACTGAGTCGGTGCTCGAGGCGTCCAGAGACTGTCAACAGAGCGTCGCGGATGGCCTCGGCCTCGAGCCGGCGGACTTCGGCGTGTGACCACAGTTGGTTGTCCGGATCGCGCTCTCTTGCTGCCACGGAGGGGATCGACGAACGCTGCCAGGTTTGTGACAGCACGATCTGGCGGATCAGCTCCTTGAGCGACCAGCCATCGGCAACAAACTGGTTGGCCAACCAGTCGAGTAATTCTGGGTGCGTCGGCTTCGCGCCGAGCCGGCCGAAGTTGTCAGGCGTCGCAACGATGCCTCGGCCAAACAGGTGGTGCCAAACTCGGTTGACGATGACCCGGCGGGTGAATGGGTTGTCATCGCGGAGCAGGTCCTCGGCCAGTTCGAGGCGGCCACTCAAGCGTGTCTTATAGGGGGTGGGGTCGATCGCCTCCAGGAATCGCCGGGGGACCGTATCACCGGGCTTGTGGTGGTCGCCGCGAATGAACAACGGGTGGTCATGGCCGACGGTTTCGTCCAAGGCTGGGACCCGGGTCGGTACAGGGACGTCGGCCTCCAGGCGGCGATAGTTGCGGATCAATGGGGCAGCTGTAGGGAGCGCTTCGAGCTGGTTGGGCAGGAGGCCCTCTTGCAGGCAGGCGTCGAGCAGCAGGGCTTGAGCATCCGTCAGACTGCGATCCCGCCACCGCTTGATTGTGGTGATGATCACCGACTGAAACAGGTCCGTTGCCTCTTCTGGGGAAGTCGCTGGGTTGGCTTTCGCCGCATTGGCGAGAGGGGCGAGCAGTTCGAGGTGTTCGGCCGGAGGTCGTTCTCCCTTGGGCAGGATCATGACCTGGCGGACACCGAACCAGGAGCGGGGTTGGTCCTTGACCAGTAGGGGAGCGTCCTTTGCGGTGGTCAACTCAATGTGGATGGTGTCTCCACTCCAGTAGGACAGGTCGAAGCGTTGCCAGCGCCACTCCTTTGACAGGTTTTTGACGGGGTAGACCGTGCCGTCTCTTGGGTAGTCTTGAACAACGTAGCGTAGGGTGGAGCTCCCGTTGCCGCGGGCGTGGACCCACAGCTCCAGGTTGTCGCCGAGAAGGATATTTGAGGAAGTCAGCCGGGCAGGATGTTTGGGGGTGAGTTCGTGGGAGTAGACACCCGCAGGAAAGATCCCTGTCAGGGCGGCATCTCCTTTCAGGGCAAGCGCAAATGATCCAGCAGCCTGGGGGCGTTTGGGCAATCCAGCTCCATGGCGAAACCAGGTGGCATAGTCCTGCTCCTGGCTCAGGTCCCAGTGCTGAACGGGTTTCTGTTCCGCACTAGGCGGTTGGTAGTGCTGTAATTGGTTCTGCCACTTCTCAGGCATGCGCTGGCCGTTTGCTTCCACAGAGGTGAGCCAGTCGTCAGCGATTGCCTTCTGAATCTTCGTCTTGAGGGCTTCAAGCTTAGCGCGGTGGCGGTTCACCCGTTCGGGAAGGTCGATCACCTGGCGTCCGGGGCGACACGAGCTCAGGATGCCAAACAGGGCGTAGTAGTCTGCTTGGGAGATGGCATCGAATTTGTGATCGTGGCAGCGTGCACAGGAGACGGTCAGTCCCAGAAAGGCTTTCGAAAAGGCATTGATCTGGTCATCGGTGAACCGGACCTTCTCATCGAGGGCATCGGTGGGCGCGAAGCCGTGGAACACCATCCGCCAGTGCGCTGTGCCGATGACGGACTCGTTGATGCCGAGTTTTTGGTTGATGCGAGGCTTTTCGAGCAGGTCGCCGGCGAGGTGCTCACGGATGAGCTGGTCGTAGGGGACATCGGCATTCAAGGCACGGATGAGGTAGTCGCGGTAAACCCAGGCGTTGTCGATCCGCGGGTCCCCCTCGCTGCCGTGGGACTCGGCGTAGCGAATCCAGTCCATCCAGTGCCGGGCCCAACGCTCGCCGAAGCGCGGACTATCCAGAAGTTGATCGACCAGTTTGGCTAGTACCACTTCCCGCTTGGGGCCACTCACCTGCGCGAGCCGCTTGGTCCAGCCTGCGGCTTCCTCGGCTTTGGGGGGCAGCCCTACCAAGTTGAAGTACAGCCGGCGAACCAGCGTGGCCGCGTCGGCCGTTTGACTGGGTGATAACTGGTTTTCCTGCAGGTTGATTTGGATGAAGCGGTCAATTGGGTTCTCCATCCACGCAGGATCATCGACTTTCGGGGGCTGGGGCTCGGCAATCGGCTGAAAACTCCACCACTGCATGCGGCGTTTGAGCACAGCATTCCACGAGGTGGCCGCGGTGACCTCCGCGGCCGAAGGAGGCGTATCACGTGGATCAGGGGCTCCGGAGGCGATCCACTTCTCGAAGTCGGCGATGATGCGGTCATCCAGCCTGGGTCCCTCTTTGGGCATTTCAAAACCCTGGACCTCATGGCGTAAGATCGTCAGCAGGCGACTCTGGGCGGGTTTGCCGGGGACGATGATCGGGCCAGTGTCACCTCCCCGGAGCATGGCCTTACGGTGATCTAAAGCTAGTCCGCTGTCAGTCCGTTTGGCCGAATTATGGCACTTATAGCAGTGCTCGATCAGCACTGGGCGAATGCGTGACTCGAAGAAGGCGAACGGTTCTGCGGCCCGGCTGCGGATTGGCGACCAGGTTGTGAGCAGGAGACTGGCTATCAGCAGGAGTAAGCACTGCCACACGTGATCGCTCCGTAAGCATTTCGGTGGGGTCCATACAGCCAGGAACGGTTCGTTGCCACGGCGTCCCAGTCATTTGGTGTACGCGTGGAATCTCTGACTCGTCACCAGGGGGAGAGCAACATTCACTTTAAACGGAGTGACACCGAACGGGAAACCGGTTTACTGGAAAAAACCTGAGACTGTCATGCCGGCCGTGCGGGCGGCATGACAGTCTCAAGGATGGTGTGTGCGTCCGCAGTGAGTTGTCGTCAACCTTGGACCCTCACCTTGGCTAGATAAATCGCCGTCTTGCCTTCATGCGATGAATAATAGCTGACCCACAGCAGCCCGTCATGCCAGACCAGGCCTGCATAGCTGGTGTCGCCGCCAGAGGGCAGCTTCAGGGCCTCGGTCAGCGTTCCTTGCTTGGGATCGAGCCAACAAAGCGAAGTTCGCACGGGTGCGTTATACAATCGGACCGCGGCCAGCAGTCGGCCATCGGGCAAGCGGATCAAGTGGGGACCCCCGATGCGGACGCCGAGCTTCTTCCAGGTCCATTTGGTATAGGGTGGCCGAGACCTGCCGAGGAAGCCAGACTTGGGCTCCCCATCCTGGCGTAACAGGCAATAGCAGCTATGATCGGGAGCGAATACCATCGACGTTTCGTTGGGATAAGTCCCTTCGACATCGACCTTGTCAATCAGTGGGTTGAACGCCTTCCCGTCGGAGCTACGATACAAACGAAGTCCACGTTGATCATTGCGACAGCCATAAGCGAAACCGTACGCCTTTCCCTGGTGCCAAGTGATCCGCCAGAGCCAGTCGTCGCGCTCGCCGACTTCGTGCCGTTTGCTCCAGGAGCGGCCATCAGACGAAAACCAGACGAGCGATTGATGTTTGTGCGTCACCGGCTGGTGGAGGGCCTCGGCACCAGCAAGCATAAGTTGGCCATCGGGAGTGACCGTGATCTTGGCATCGCGTAGGTCCGAGGTCGACGACTCAAGCCGCGCGGCCGAAGCCCAGGTTCGGCGGTCTTTGGAGGTGATGACCCGTAATGCACCATCGGGGGACACATGCCCCTTGCCCTCGCGGAATACGCAGTACCAGCAGCCCTTGAATCGAATCAGATCGGTGAAGGCGTTGTGGGGTGCTTTATCCCAAATCCGTCGACACTCGACCAATTCCAATTCGGGGGAATCCTCGGCTTGTACGACAGAAGAGATCCAGCAAGTGAGCAGCAGGACTGCCATGATTCGCCTCATCGTTCACTCTCCCCGGGTGAATTGAAACGCATACAGGTCGGCGTCTTTGAGTTCAAAGTGTAGCCTCACCGGCTTTCCTATAAGGGTGGCAAGATCGGCTTGTCGCTTCCAGACGACGGTTCGAGCGAGGGCATCGCCAAAGATTTCGGGGCAATCCGCGAGCGAGAAACCGGGCAGTGGTGTGCCGTTTGGGTCCTGTATTTCCACGCGTAACCCACCGGCTGCCGAGGTGGACAGGTTGACCTGTAACTGGTTGCCATCAAACACCAGGGGCTTGGTCAGGAGGGAGCCTCCCCGGTCGTCCGCCGAGACCGAGACAAAGCCGTCCATGCGTAGGCTGTGCCGTCGAACTTGGCAGCTTTTGCCCTGGTAGTAGCCCTCGACCACATACAGCGACAGTTCATTCGGGGCATGGTCCAGCGGAGAGGCCGTCTCGACCAACCCCCAGGCCACCATGTTATTACGGCAAACCCAGCGGTCGGGTTGCAGCCCGGGCCGGACGAAGGCAGCTTGCCAGCGGTGGAAGGTTTTGCCGTCACGGCTGCTCATCAACAGGGTGTCGGAAAGCCCCGGCAACGGGTGGCCGATCGGGGATTTCCGACCCGGAAGGAAGCGTTTCGGGAAACCCAGGTAGATGTGGGGTGCGCGAACGTAGGGCTGAATCTGGTTGACGTAAAGGTGTTCCGCGGGGGCACCCGGATAGTCGAGAAACTCCGGCTTTGTCCAGTGCAGGAAGTCGAGCGAGGTGCAGGTCATGATGTCACGTTTGCCGCGGCGTCCTTTGCGATGGTAATCGACGTAGCAACTACGTCGGGGATCCCAGAAGGCCAGATTCTGCGAATCAAAGTCTCCTTCGATGATGACCGGCCGGTCGTGCATCAACGACCAGTGGATGCCATCGGCCGATTGGAAGGCAAACAGCCCCCCTTCGCCCCGAGTGCCCGCGATAGCCTTGTAGCGCGCTTTGGGTTGGCAACCAGGATTACGGTCTTTGAAGGGAGCAAAGTTGTGTTTGCCGATCCCGTTCCAAATGATGTTGTTCTTGGTGGACCCATGGAATGCAACCAGCCCCAGGTCTGGCTTGGTCCAGTGGATCCCGTCTTTGCTTTCGGCATAACAGACGACCTGATGCGTGGAGGGCTGGCCGGGAGTGTGTTGGGAGCCGCGGTAGTACATGCGATAGCGGTCGCCATCCTGAAACACCGTGTGATAAATACAGGTGTTCCCTTCCCACGGTTGGTCATGCACGATAGCGACTTCGCGAGGCTGTGGCCGATGTATCACTTGGCGTACACCCATCATTTGGTCGATCAAATGCTGATCAACGAATAGTTCGCGGCGACTACCGATGTCGATTGGCTCCGCAGCAGCACTGCTGGGGGAGACCATGGTGAGGAGCAACAAAGTGGCGAACCCAACGAATTGATGCTGCATTATAGCGATCCCCGGTACTGTTCGACTTTGGTTTGCGAGTCCCCCTAAGACATCCTCATTGATCTAGGGGTGGTGTGGCTTCCCGATCTATCCCAACGTAACTAGATTTATGAAAAATTATTGATATTGATCAGAATGGCTTGACCCTCAACTGCCGGGTGTGTTGATCGCCAAGGCCCACCAGGCGATGGGACCCACATCGTAGGTGGCAAAGCGGTTCAGACGCCCATCTGGCTTGATGCGAAACGCCGCCATGCGACCACTGCCTTGGCCCGCGGCATAAAGGAAACGCCCGCTGGGTGTGATGGTGAATGATCGCGGCGTCTTCTCGGTCGGGGTTTGGCCGAGGGCCGTCACGCGTCCGGTCTCTGCGTTCGTCGCATATCCGGCGATACTGTCGTGGCCACGGTTCGCGACATACACGAAACGGCCATCGGGAGTAATCTCGCAGCGGGCGGTGGTGTTCTTGGCACCGTCGAACTCCTCCGGGATGGTGCCAAGGGTTTGGATGGGTTCGAGCGTACCGGACTCGCGATCGAGGGAGAACACGCTCAGGCTATCCCCGGCCTCGTTACTGACATAGGCAAAGCGGTCCGATGGGTGCAGGGCGATGTGCCGCGGCCCGGTGCCCGCCAGTGTGCGTACAAACGGTGGGGTATTCGCTGTCAAGCGTCCGGTGTCCTGGTCAAAGCGAAATTGGTAGATCTGGTTGGGCGAAGTGTGTGGGACGAAGGCAAAGCGGTTTTTGGTGTCTAGGACGATACCGTGGGCCCTGGGTGCGGTGTTTACGGTCTGCACGGGCGACCTACTGATGGAACCGTCGCGAGCCAACCGATGCACCGTTACTTTATTGGCAACGTAGTAGGCGGTCAGAAGAAATCGGCCGGTGTGATCGGGTAACAAGTAAGCGGGATCTGCCCCTCCCTCGACCACACTGACCAAGGTAAGCCGCCCGGAGGCTGGGTTGATGCGAAAGCTGGCCAGTTGTCCGGTCGAACGGAGCGAGACAAGCAAACTCTTGCGGTCGGGCGAGGCACTGAGGCAGGCCGGTTCGGCGGGACAATCGGTTTCGTGCCGGCGGGTGAGTTTTCCGGTCCCGGGCTCACGCTCGAAGGTAACAATCTTCTTTGCTTCCAGAAGTGACACGAACAGCCACTCGCCTGCTCTGGCCTCGGCGACGCTCAGGCTCAAGGCCAGAACGACGACGGTCCATCGATCCCATAGGGTCCATAACATTGAAGGACTCCAAAAATAAAAAAAATTGCACTCGATTTTTGCTGTGAGGAAGCTTCAACGCGCATCATCGCAAACCGAATGAACCTGCCAAGACGGTCTGCGTCATGGGTATCAACTGAATACTCATCGTCATCTACCCGGGATGTCGCCGCAAGGTTGCCGAAGGATTCTCGCCAAACATCATCCGATAATCGCGGGCGAACTGTCCGATATGCCAGAACCCCCAGCGGTTCGCGATTCCTGCCACCGTCGTGGCGAGCCAATCAGCACGGAGAAGGTCGGTGCGGACACGGTTGAGGCGATAGGCACGAAGGTAGGCTTTGGGGGTCAAACCGAACCGTTCACGGAAGGCGTATTCCAAGGTCCGTTCGCTGACGCCGGCGGCCGCGCACAAGTCCGCCACCGTCGGGGGATCGCCGGCATGCTTCTCCAAATAAGCTTCTGCGCGTTGTAAGCCAAAGTCACGCAATCGTGATGCGGGGATGGCTTGTCGCGCGGGGAAGATCGCTCGGACGAGCTGGGTGAAGAAACTGTCCTCCAATTCATCGATGAACGCTTGGTTCTTAAAGAGAGTTGGCCGGGCGTTGAGCTGGCGGCACAGTTGGTCCAGTGTTCGACGGAGTTGTTGAAGACAGCACGGGCAACACTTGAGGAAGTTGACAGAATCCAAGTGTTCGACGATATCGGGCACACCCAGTCGTGCCCCAGCCGATGCGAGCCGATTTTCGGGAACGGAATACACAAACATATCAAAGTCGGGTTGCGACACGCTGTCGAGATCCCGTCCTTTGGGGAAAACCAACAAGTCGTTGCTGCGGACTTGGTAGCCTCGCCAGTCGAGGAGGAGTTCGGTCGATGCCGGTATGGCAATGGTCCGGAAACCGCGGGGAGCATCGCCTCGCTGATGCAGAGTACGGTCGAACTGGGCCCGAGCGAACATCAGCGAAGGCGTGCCAATCTGCAGCAGTTCGCCGCGAAAGGGGCCTCGGTCAAGTTGACGGAAATCCAGATTCCATTGCTTTGCAGCGACCACCAATTCCTCGAGGTCCTCGAAGATCTGGTGAACGAGAAAACTACCCGTCGATTGCAGGGTCACTCCAGCCATCGTTCATGAATTCTCGGGTGCGAGCCAGCACAGGTCGAAGCGCTTTTGCGGGTTTTTGATGTTGGGTCCTATCACCATGTTGTATCAATGGGCTCAGTACGTCCACATCCTGAAGGAGAATCCCGGTATGCGACAACGAACTCCCCTGATGATGCTCGGTGCTTTGGTCTGCGGCGCTGGAGCAGGCTTCTTCGTTCAAAACCAAATGTTTGCTCCTGCCGGAGCCAGTGAAACCGGGCAATCGACCGAGCTTGCATCGGCCAACCGCAGTGCCTCCAACCAGCCTCCACGGGGTGTTGCCCCGAACAAGATCGTTCATGATGCGGAATATTACATTCTCGAAGCACAAAACGGGAAGAAGTGGAAGGTCGAGGACCAGGCACTTGACGCCAAGCTGGCCGAGTTACGCCAGAAGTATGGGACGCCGCCGAACATTGTGCACATCATGTGGGACGACACCGCCTATGGGGACGTGGGCATCCCGGCGATCCAAAAAGTCCGCGGTTTGAACACCCCGAACCTGAACCGCATGGCCCGCGAGGGTATCCTGTTCACTCGCATGTACACCGAGGTCGGGTGCACGCCGAGTCGAGCGGCGTGCATGACTGGGCGACATCCTGTCCGCAACGCCATGTACAACATCGGTATGCTACGAGAATCGCATGGTCTGCGAGCATCCGAGGTGACGATGGCCGAGGTGTTATCCCAGGCTGGTTATGCCACCGCTTTCCACGGCAAGTGGCATCTGGGCGACATTGAAGAGAGCTACGCCCATAACCAGGGCTTCGACGAGGCGTTTTTCACTGGCTACAACCAGATCCTGTCTCTGTGGACGCGGAAAGGCGAAGCGGTCAACGCGACGATGGGGCTCTATGAGGACATGTTGCCCAAAAACCCTTACAAACTCGACGATACCTTTATCACCAAAGGGTGGGCCATGGTTGTCGAGGGGAAGAAGGGAGAAGCCGCCCGTCAGTGGGGTGACAATAGCCACGACACTTATCTGAAGATGGATGCTGAGGCGCAACGCCGCACCTTGGACTTCATCGAGCGCAACGCCAAAGCGAAGAAGCCGTTTTATGTGGCCAACTGGCCGAACATGGCCTCGTTTCTGCCCAGCCCGAACAAGGTTTCTGCGGCACGGAGTTTACTCCAGGACGGTTTGCAGGGGAACGTGGATCCGTTTGTCGGGAAGGTGATGACCAAGCTCAAAGAACTTGGCATCGCCGAAAATACCCTCGTGATCTGTATGGCCGACAACGGCCCGATGGCCCACAACCCGCCGCCGGGGTGTGGTTTTGCCGAGACGATCTTCCGGGGCGGGAAAGGCGATTTTCTTGAAGGGGGGGTACGGGTACCGGCGCAAGCGTGGTGGCCTGGTGTCATCCAACAAGGGCAGATCGTCGGTGACATTATCCACGAGACTGATCTGTTCACCACCTTTGCCCGTTTGGGCGGGGCCTCCGATGCCATCCCCACCGATCGCATCATCGACGGCATCGACCAAACTGCTCTGCTGTTCAACGGAGATACACACAGCCGTCGCGATCACGTGTTCGTTTACGCAGGACCCAAGTTGGGGGCCACGGTCAAGGGAAGTTACAAGCGGCACTGGATCTCACCCGATCCTGTCGGGGAAGCGAGCGGTATTGGCGCGGGCTACTATTTCCTACCCGCCGACCCGCGTGAGAAATCGCCGATGCTGGTCAACCTGATCCACCTCAAGACCCCGTTCAACCGGATGCGTTTGCGACATGAACTGTGGAAGAAAAAGTATCCCGATTTGAAGGAACGTCACGGTATTCCATGGACCGGGATTGCCAATGCTACCCCAGAGATCAAAGCGTTGAGCAAGCCACCGTTCGATGTCAAGGCCCTGCCGTTTGATCCCTTCGAGTATATCGAACATCTCGATGAACTGCCGTTCGATCGGAATGCCGACCCGGACTTTGGGGAGTAAGTCTCAAGCGGTTGCGAACCTGTCAACACCCACCCAACCAGCTTTGGGTGGGTTGCCTCCATTGACGATTCATATCCGATCACTTCTCCGAGTGAATGTCGGTGTGCCTGTTGGGACAGTCACTGGTCTCCGTCGGTGAATTGATGGTATGCTGACCGTCGCTGACTTCGAGCGGAGTTCGCAGCCTCACCCCACGGGGGTTTCCATCCTTGATACCGAATAGCGTCACACTTATGAAAAGCCTATTGCGACTAGCCATGGCGGTTGCCGTTATCGTTTCGGGACCGTCACCGTCGACGGCCGACACCAAGCCCAATGTGCTTCTCATCTGCGTCGATGACCTGCGGCCTGAGCTGGCTTGCTACGGTGTCTCCTACATCCATTCGCCCAATATTGATCGGTTGGCAGCAATGGGGCGCCTGTTCCACCATCACTATGTCCAAGCTCCGACCTGCGGCGCTTCGCGTTACACGCTGTTAACGGGCCGTTATGGTGGGACCGGCAACGGAGCCCTCTTTCAACGTGCGGCAACGATGCGAGCGAACCCCGATGCTCTGCCACCGAGCATGCCGGCGTGGTTCCGCCAGCATGGCTACACCACGGTCTCGGTCGGCAAGGTATCGCATCACCCCGGCGGCCGTGGCGGGAAAAATTGGGACGATGACTCTCGCCCAGAGATGCCGGATTCTTGGGACCGGCATTTGTTACCGGCGGGGGCCTGGAAGCACCCACGCGGCTGGATGCACGGCTTGGCCAACGGCGAAATCCGCGTCAAAGCTGGCGCGATGGATGTCTTCCAGGCAGTGGAGGGTTCAGATGCTATCTACCCCGATGGCGTCACCATCCCTGAGGCGATGCGACAACTTGACCACCTCGCGGCCGATCCTGACCACCCCTTCTTCTTGGTTGTCGGGATTCTGCGACCACATCTCCCATTTGGTGCTCCAGCGAAATACTTGAAACCCTACCTTGACGCAGACTTGCCGGCGATCCCCCACCCGAACAAGCCGACTTGGCGGACCACCTGGCACCGCTCGGGTGAGTTCATGAAGTACCACCGCTGGGGTCGCAATCCAAACCACGACGCGGAATTCGCAATGAAGGTGCGTCAACACTATGCCGCGTGCGTGAGCTACGCCGATGCCCAGGTCGGCAAACTGTTAGAACGTTTGCAGAAAACGGGTGCCGCTGCGAACACGATTGTGATTCTGTGGGGCGATCATGGCTGGCACCTGGGTGAACATGGCGTATGGGGTAAGCATACGTTGTTCGAAGAATCGTTGCGCTCACCGCTGATCGTCTCCTATCCTGGGATCAAACAACCGGGTAAGCCGACTGACGTCATGGTGGAAACGTTAGACCTTTTCCCGACCCTGTGTGAACTAACCAGGCTCCCGCAGCCAGATTTTGTCGATGGGGTGTCGCTCCGCCCGGCGTTGGATGACCCGAACGCTTCTGGCCATCCGGCGTTTGCGTATCAGGGGAAGGCCCGGACGATCCGGACCAAGACGCACCGGTTCATTCTGCACAAGGATGGTTATGCCGAGCTATACGACCACACTTCTCCGGAAAAAGAGTCGAAGAACTTGGTCGAGGCTCATCCGGAGATGGTGGAACGACTGACACACCAGATTCAAGAGCGTTTAAATTAATATATAAAATTTTATTGAATAATATCCCGAGATTCGCCTTGCCTCCGCACCCCTGGTCCTCGTGGAGCTCTTCGCACTATGCGTACACCGACGATCCTCCTGACCCTGCTCGCAACGACGGCTGTCTGCGCCGAGGACCTGCGTTGCTTGACCGATGCAGAGCGAACAACCGCGAACCTCTACCATCGCCTGCAGCAACAGGCCTATGCCGCACTCGATCGCCGGCTCGAAGCCTATGCAAGGCTCAAGACTCCCGCGGATCTCCGGGCTTACCAGAAGCGGCTCCGAGAGTTCTTCGTGCGGCAACTCGGCGGTTTCCCCGCACCGGGGCCATTGAACTCACGCACGGTCGGAACCATCGATGCCGATGGCTATCGCATTGAGAAGGTGATTTACGAGAGTCTGCCCCGACATCATATCACCGCAAACCTTTATTTGCCCGATGGCGATGGGCCGTTCCCTGGGGTTGTCGTCTCCAGCGGCCATAGCCGCACGGCCAAAGCTGCTGACTACAACCAGCGTTTCGGCATCATGTTGGCCCGACACGGCATGGCCGTACTTTGTTTCGACCCGATCGGTCAAGGCGAACGCTCCCAGATTCTCGATGAGCAGGGACAGCCGAGGTTCCGCTCGACTACCACGGAGCACTTTGCTGTCGGGGTCGGTTCCATCCTGGTCGGCCGCAACACGGCCCGCTACCGCATCTGGGACGCGATGCGCTCGATCGATTATCTGGTGAGCCGCCCGGAGGTTGATCCCAAGCGTATCGGCATGACCGGTTGCTCCGGGGGTGGTACCCTCACCAGCTACACCATGGCCCTGGATGACCGAGTGGCTTGCGCAGCGCCGTCGTGCTATCTGACCAACTTCCGGCGGCTAATCGAGACCATCGGTCCGCAGGACGCGGAACAGAATATCTATGACCAGCTCGGCTTTGGGCTCGATCAACCCGACTATGTCCTGTTACGTGCACCCAAGCCGACACTGATTAGCTCGACCACCGACGACTTTTTCGCGATCCGCGGCACTTGGGAGACGTTCCGTCAGGCCAAGCGGTTCTATGCCAAGCTCGGCTTCCCGGAGCGGGTCGATCTGGTTGAGGTCGAGGGGAAACACGGCGTTCAGCCACAGAATCTGGCCACCATCACTTACTGGCTGCAACGCTGGCTCCTCGGGCGAGACCGACCCGTGGCTCCGGTCGAGCTGCCGGTGCGTACGGAGAAGGAATTACGCTGTACCGAGTCGGGCCAGGTGCTCGGGTTGAAGGATGAGCAGTCGGTGTTCGATTTGAACGCCGCGCATGCGGCGGAATTGGTGAAGCGGCGAAGAGCATTATGGAAGACGACACCCGAGGACCGACTGCGAACTCGGATTCGCGAGAAACTCGGACTCCGCGAAGACAACGAGAAACACCTACCCACCTGGAGGCGAGTTGGCGAGGTAGAGCGGGATGGCTATGCCATCGAGAAGTTCGTCCTCAAGACTGAAGCAGACGCTCTGCTGCCAGTGCTGGCCTTCCGACCGTCGAATCCGAACGGGGAAACCTGCCTGTACCTGCACGATGATGGTAAAGGTGGTGATGCAGCGGTTGGCGGTCCCATCGAACGACTTACGCGTCAAGGGATAACCGTTTTCTCGGTGGATCTGCCTGGGCAGGGCGAAACAACATCTGGCCGGCGTGATCCACGGCTGGGCAACTGGAAAGCCTTTTACCTGGCCTACCTGCTGGGCCGCCCGCTGGTCGGCATCCGCGTCGACGACCTGTTCGCGGCCACCTATTTGGCGAGCGTGAACGCGGCGAAGAACCAAACCCCAAGCCCGATTCCGCTTATCGCTGTCGGGGACTCGGGGGTAGTGGCCATGCATGCCGCGGCACTACGACCGGAGTTATTCGCTTCGGTCACCCTCGAGGGTGGCATGCACGATTGGACATCGCTGGTCGGTGAACCCATTCCCAGCGGGGAACTGGAAGCGACCGTGCACGCTGCGTTGGAGTTATACGATCTCCCTGATCTGGTCCGGCTTGCCGGCCGCGACAAGGTGAGTCATCAGCCACAAGGGCCGAATCGGCAGCGCTGAGGGAGTGCGATTCATCGCTCGGACTCCCTGCAAGACTGGCCAAGGCAGGCCTCACAACTTCCATTCGCCGCGGCCTTCACGGCTAAGCAGAGCGTTGGCTTCTTGGTCATCGTGGAATCGTTCTGCTTTCGGATCCCAGGTCAGCGGTCGGCGCAGGCGATAGCCGATATTCGCCAGGTGACAGATCGACGCGGAGCGGTGTCCCACCTCGGCCGGACACGCGGGGTCTTGGCCGCTACGGAGACACTCGAGCCATTCGCGGCGGTGATTACGATTTTGCATCTGGATATCGTCGTTGGGCGATACCAGATCCTCGGGGGTGATCTTAAAGCTGCCGCGGCTAACGGCGATGGTGCCTTCGGTGCCCTCGAATAGGCAGTCGGTGGGCCCGCCGTGGAACATCACCACGCCATCAGCATAAGTAAATTTCAGACCCTTGATCGCACTCCCCTCAGGAGGTTCTACCTTGACGGGCCCGGACCGGTCCATACCCAAAGCCCACTGGGCGATGTCGAAGTGGTGCGCACCCATGTCGGCCAGCCCACCCCCAGCGTATTCACGGTACTTTCGCCACGCTGGGAAGTGGCGGTGGACCCCCTTGGGACAGAGGATTTCGTTGTATGGCCGAAGTGGGGCCGGGCCCAACCAGCGTTCCCAGTCGGTGCCCGCGGGAACCGGTTGTTCTGGCAGGTCACACGCCACCGCGGGTGCACCAACGCCGATACGGATGGTCTTGATCTTGCCGATCCGTCCAGCCCGGATCAGATCCACGGCGTAGCGGAATTTTCCACCAAATCCGTTCCGTTGCTGCGAGCCGGTCTGGAAAACCACTTTATTCTGGCGGACGGCCGCGACCAGCTTTTTGCCTTCGTCGATGTTGTGGGTCAGCGGCTTTTCGCAATAGATGTGTTTACCTACCGCTGCGGCCAGGACGCACGGGATGGCATGCCAGTGGTCAGGAGTACTGATCACCACGGCATCGATGGCCTTGTTGTCGAGGATGTGCCGGAAATCCCCGGTTGCTTGGCAGCTGGCGGCATCCGCCTTTCGCTTCTCACCATAGCGGTCCTGAACCATCTTCATCGCGTGGTCGCGTCGTTCGGCGACCACATCGCACACGGCGAGGACGCGGACATCATCCATACCAAGGAATGAACCAAGGTGACCCCGACCCATGGTGCCAACACCAATGAACCCGAGGTTGATGCGCTCGTTGGGACTCTTGTCTTTCCCGAACGCCGAGCTGGTAATCATCGTCGGCAAGGCAATCCCGGCCGCCGTGCCCAAGAATTCGCGGCGTGAAACCAGTGGGGTACGCATGAGCGTGACTCCGTTCGAAAGGTGTGACTGGTGGATCAGCCGTGAAGCGGGCAGATCCGCACCATCCACAGAGGGGACGAAGGGGAAGGAGGGCGTACGATGGTCCTCAAGCGTCGATGGAATAGATCGACGCTTGAGGATAGACGATTTTACCTAGGTCAGCAACCATGTGCCCTACGGTTTGGCATCGTCCCATGTTTCGAACGGCGGGTGTGAGTCCAATGGGGTTCGGCATGATGGTTGTCGGCCGCGAGTACCTGTTCCACGGCAGGGTGCCCTAACTCGCAAATGCTTTGCGTAATAACGCCAGACTTTTTGGGATCGCGGTCTTGGCATCTTCCTTGCCCTCGAATTCCAGCGACACAAAGCCGTGGTACTGATGGTCGCGAAGGATCTGGGCAATCCGCTCATAATCCAGGTCGAGGGTATACCAGGTGCCTCCACCGTAATAGGTCTTTGCTTGAACGAAGACCGTCTTCGGGGCGAGTTTCTCCAGCCTGGCGTACGGGTCTTCCAAAAAGTTGCCCGTATCCATGGTGACACGCAACCACGGTGAGTCGATGGCGTCGACGATCCGGAGCACCCCTTCTGGGGTAAGGCCAAGTCCCCAGTGGTTCTCTAACCCCAAGGTGACGCCACAGCGCTCGGCTGTTGGCAAGCAGGCTTTGAAGGCGTCGATCACCCAGGGAAATGCATCTTCATCGGTATACCCTTTGATCGGTGGTTCGATGCCTCGGTTTTTCATCAGCTCGTCGAAGTTGCCACTGGTGCCCCAGCGGCCGGTGTTGACCCGGATGGTGGGAATACCCAGCTTGTAGGCCAACTCGATGCTGGCGATGGTCTTTTCGACATTGGCCTTACGTTTTTCGGCACTGGGAGAAACGAAGTCTTGGTGGGTGGACATGCCGCAAAGGCTCAGTCCAGCGACGAAAGCACGCCGCTTCAGTGATTGCAGGTAAGCATTATCTTTCTTGTGCATCTGGATCTCTAGGATCTCAACGGCGTCAAAACCCATCTCTGCCGCCAGGTCGATGCAATCCTCAATCTTGGTCCGCTCACCCCGAAAACGCCAAAACGAGTAAGTTGAAACGGCAATCGGATTCGGGCGGCGGGGATTCGCCTTGGCAGTGGCCTTGGCTTCTTCGGCCGGCAGCATCGATCCGGAGGAGAGCCATACGCCCGCAGCGGTCGCAGAGCTCACGAGAAAAGTGCGTCGGTCGTTTGTCATGGGAAGTTACTCCTGAGTGATGTCCGCCAATCGAGATAAGCAACTTCCCTCTTGTTAGAAAAACGTGCGATAGCGTCCATAGGAGACGGACAACCTTCTGGAGGGTGTCTTGTGGTCCACGGGGAGATGCGTGTAACGTTGGGCATGAGCCAGCCCTCCGAGCATATCTTCTTACTGAGCGGTGGGTGTGAACCCGCCGAGCGTTGCGCGGACTTCCGCAGAAGACCCCGAGTCCAAACGGCGGATCGATCATGGTCGTGCCGAGCAGGGACATTCGCCAGGGGACATAGCTTGGTGGATGAGCCCCGGCTGTCACTCAGCGTACTCCTCGGCGGGTTCACACCTGCCGCTCAGTTGTGAAAGAGCGGGGCCGGCTGACGGAACGGCCCAGCAATCGCCAGACTCCCGCGTTGATACGTTTCCCACGGCGGGCTCCCACCAGTCGTTCGGAAGATGGGCCCTGACCGTGTAGAGCCACCCATCAGAACGCCTGCAATGCGGCCTGTTCATTGGGATAGATCTCAATCAACTGTTCTAAACTCATTATATCAAATAATTCTTGAATCTTACTGGAAATGCCACACAAGACCACTTTGCCAGGAATCGCTTGAACTTTTGTATGTAAAGACATTAATTTGCCGACGGTCGCGCTCGACATAAACTCTACCTTGCGGAAGTTCAGTAGTAAGAATGCTTTGCCGAGATCGTCGACCAGTCGAAAGAGTTGTTCACCGATTAACTCGATCGTGTTGGGGTCGGTCACCTTGGTATCCATGAAATGCACGATGGTAACCTTGTCGATTTCTTCGATCTCTAGATGGTGACTCATGTTGGCGACTCCTCGAAAACTGCTGAAGCATGGATGTCCAGGAACGGCACGATGTCCGGGGAACGAATCCTGAACGCACTTAGTTTATCATGCTTGATGGGACGAATGTGTAGATCGAATGTGGTTTGGCTTTGGGGTTTCTTTCGGTGTCAGAGCGGAGTGGCACTGGATGAACGGGGGTCTGTGACGGGCGAGGACTCGGATAACCCAAACGAACGGATGTTGGGGCATGGCATACACCGCGGGGATCCGTGCACACACCCTTTGTGTACTATTCCCCGAAGGGATCTCCGGATTGCTCAGTTCCGCGTCAACGTGGATTCCATGGGTGGTCCCGCATGTCGTTTTGACCTCGTGCACGGACCGGTTTCCCGGGCATCTACATCTGCCTGCGTCCGTCGCACCTCCCGAGCTCGGAGGGGGCTTGAAGCAGAGACCCAGCAAAGATTCTTTGGGTTCGTCGAGCCAGACGAATGCCGGGGCCTGCGACCACATATTGTTCGCTATCTTAGCAGCCACACTGATAACCAACCGTTCACGCCATGTTTGTGTTCCGCCATCCTCAACTGCAAGACGGTTCTTTATCAGACCACCTGGATCGAACCAGGCGAAAGCAAACGAGCTGCGGGAATACCGAATTGCGCTACCCCTTGACAAAATGATCGTCCTGGTGGACGAAGAGAGTAAGGGCAGTTCCCTTGACTTTTTGCAGGGGATGGAATGAGCGAATATCAGTACTACGAGTTCCGGGCCATCGACCAGCGGCTGGATCCGGAGGCGATGCTCACATTGCGTTCGATAACTTCGCGGGCCACGATCTCCCCGACCAAGATGGTCAACGTATACCACTACGGTGACTTCAGGGGCGACCCTGCCCGGCTGATGGAGCAATACTTCGATGCTCATCTGTATCAAGCAAATTGGGGAAGTCGACGGCTGATGTTACGCTTGCCGGCCAATTCCTTCTCGCTGGCCACGGTGCAGCCGTACGAGGTCGTACATGGGATCGAGGCGTGGTCAACTCAGGAACACATCATTCTCGACTTCTCCCTCAATTACGAGGACTGGGATATCGCCCTTGAAGCGGAGGATGGCTTGTTGGACGCTCTGTTGCCTTTGCGTTCGGAGCTGGTCGCGGGCGATTTCCGCTGTTTGTACCTAGGCTGGCTGATCGGAGTGCAAAGTGACCAGGTTGACGAGACCACGCTGGAGCCGCCGGTACCCCCGCGTTTACAGCAGTTGTCCGCCCCGCAGCGAGCCTTTGTCGAGTTCTTCGGGCTGGAACCAGAGCTGCTTCAGGTTGCGGTGGCAGTCTCGGAGCAACCCTCGATGAGCTCAGAGCGGGCAGAATTGGCTGTCTGGGTCGCCAAACTGTCGCGCGAAGAACTGGACCAAGTGGTAGTGGGGTTGCTGCAGGGGGAGGGGGCGACACTAGCCGGGGAACTGCAACGGCGTTTCCGCGACCATCAGGCCGAGCAACGGAATCGAGAAGACCGTGGTCGAAAGGCCAGGCCGCGTCGGACGGTTGAGGAATTGCTTGAGCAGTGGGACCGCCTCAGGGAGGAAAAAGAAGGCCAGGCCGCTGCTGCGGAGGCCCAGCGAGTTCGTGCTCAAGTTGCGGCACGGGCTCTGGAGCTCGACCAGCTGGCTGGCCGAGAGGAAGAACTGTGGCAGCAGGTGGAGCTGGCGATCGAATCGCGGAAGCCGAAGGGGTACGAAGATGCCACGCGGCGGCTTAAGGAACTCGACGAACTTGCCCGCCACCGCGGCAGGCAAGACGAGTTCAGCCAGCGGATCCGTGCGTTACGACAACGCCACCGTAGCAAGCGGAGTTTGCAGGGGGAGCTCGATCGAGCCGGGTTGCCGCGCTAAACTGAGGAAGATCCCATGCGTGAATCCGCTCGATCGAGCCGGGTTGCCGCGCTAAACCGAGGAAGATCCCATGCGTGAATCCGCCCGACCGGGTCGTCTTCCGAGCTCCCCACCAGCCCCGACGTCCCAAGGACGCTCAGCAGAGCAGCCTTCACCTGGAGCGAACCAGAGTTCCATCGGCAGTCAGAGGAAGGCACGGTTTACCCATCGTCAGGGGCAGTTCCTGGCATTCATCCACTTATACCGCAAACTCCATCGCCAGAGTCCCTGCGAAACCGAGATGGTGCAGTTCTTCGGTGTAACACCTTCCTCGGTCCACAGCATGATCGTGCGGCTCCATGAGCTTAAGCTCATCACTCGCCGACCGGGCGTGGCCCGTACAATCCAGCTGGCCATCCCGGAGGCTGACATTCCTCCCCTGGAAGCGGTCGATGGGCGGGCGTGGTGAGGAAAATATAATTAATAGTTTTTATATTTACATGTATTAGGATCGCTGGAAACCGAAGCCTCGTGCTTTCATGTTTGTCGCCTTAGCGCATCGACCATGTCTTCCACGGTCTGCCTAACTAATTCGTCGCTTCCAAAGCGCATACCCAAGGCCTGGATCTTGTCGGTGACGATCTGGTGCTTGGGCTGCTTTGCCCCACCGTCGATCGGGCTACAACTCCCGGACAGGTCCTTGGCTAGAGTCGCCACATCAAACTCAGAGATGTAGCGGTCGTAACAGTTGTAGGCTTCGCCAGTGATCCCATCCGCCGTCAACAGGATCCCGACGGCTTTGGCCACATCGGCGGCATGGACTTCTTTGCCGCCACGGCGACATTCGACGGGCTCGCCGCGGACGATGGCTGCGACCAGGTCGTACCACTTGCTCGCCTGGATTGGCTGGGCGATCCCATATACGCCGGTGGGGCGTAGGGCGCAAATGGGGTAGCCATCGCCAAGGCCATAGCTGTGCACAAACTTTTCGATGGCCGCCTTGTGTGCACCGTAGTGGCTGGTTGCCCAGAGCGGATGGGCTTCATCAAGCGGGCGGTCGTCGAGGATTTTCTCGTGCACCGCACAGGTGGAAATAAAGATGAACCGGCCCACTCCTGCCTTGCGAGCCGCCTCAATGAGTTCCAGGCTGCCGACCACATTCTTCTGAACGAACTCGATTAAGTCGCCCTCGGCACCTCGGAACCCTGCACTGGGCCGGAACAGCGCGGCATGCACTACGGCGTCACAACCCTGCACCAGGCTACGGGCGCTGGAGCCATCGCTCAAGTCGCCTTCGACCCATTCGAGTGCGTTGACGCGGTCGAAACCGCTGCGGTCGCTGTGGGGTCGGTACCAACAGCGTAATAGGTGTCCTTGCCCGGCCAAATGGTCGACGATGTAGCGGCCGATGAATCCGGTGGCTCCAGTGATGGCGATACGCATAGCCTTCCTTTCTTCAAGATCCAAGTCAACGAGAGTAGCCCCCGGTGTTGCCCGGGCGCAGCCAACACCCGTCGCTCGGAAGACCCTCGGCCGATGCACCACACTCCACGTACCAGTCACTGCGATTCGCTCTAGGAATTCGTGTTCGCAGCCAGACAATCGCATTACAATCTCCCTGATCCCCTGAGGGCGATTCAGGTGATCGCCTCGCCAATTCCGGGTACATTCTTCGTGATAGGGGCAAGGCGTGCCCGACGGACTGGAACCATTTCCATTCGGAGAAGCGTTTGTATGCATCGACTCATTATTGCGGTCGGGCTTGTCATGGCCACGCCCGATTTCATGTCCGCTCACATCTGCGCAAATGAACCGCTCACCGACTCTACCCCAACCATCGCATCGTTCACCAAAGGCATGCAAAAGATGCCCGGCTACTTCGACCTGTACTGGGACGAGGACAAAGGTCGATTATGGCTGGCGATTGATCGGTGGCAACAGGAGTTTCTCTATCAGACCTCCTTGCCCCGCGGTGTCGGTTCCAATGACATCGGCCTGGACCGTGGCCAACTCAGCGACACCCATGTCGTCTCCTTCCTGCGGATCGGGCCAAAAGTCTTGCTGGTCGAGCACAATACCCGCTACCGGGCTGTCACCGACAACCCCGACGAGCGTCAAGCGGTGGAGGAATCGTTTGCACGCTCCGTTCTATCTGGATTCAAGGTTAAAGCCGTCGAAGGGGAGGCCGTACTCGTCGATGCAACGGACTTCGCATTGCGGGATGGGCATGGGGTGAGCGACGCCCTAAGGCGCAGCGGCGAGGGCGACTACTCCGTGGACGCGGCTCGGTCGGCAATCTACCTTGGGCGTACCAAGTCGTTCCCGAACAACACCGAGATCGAGGCGATTCTCACCTTCAAGGGCAGGCCCAAAGGAAGATATTTACAGACGGTCACCCCCACGGCCGACTCTGTCACCGTGCACCAGCGTCACTCATTCGTGAAGCTCCCTGCGGCGGGATACACGCCGCGGCGGTTTCACCCGGGGTGCGGCTTCTTCTCAATTCAGTTCAGAGACTATGCCGCGTCACTTGATGAGCCGATCGACCAGAAGTTGATCACCCGGCACCGACTCACCAAGGACACCCCGCTGATGTACTACCTTGACCGTGGGGCACCGGAACCGATCCGTGAGGCCCTGCTCAGTGGTGCGCGGTGGTGGGCCAAGGCCTTCACGGAGGCCGGGTTCAAGGATGGCTTCCGGGTCGAGCTACTCCCCGAAGGGGCTGACCCGATGGACGTGCGCTATAACATCATCCAGTGGGTGCACCGCTCGACCCGCGGTTGGTCGTACGGAGCGAGCGTAGTCGACCCGCGTACCGGCGAGATCATCAAGGGCCATGTCAGCCTCGGCTCGCTCCGGGTCCGCCAGGACATGCTCATTGCTCAAGGGCTCACCGCACCGTTTGACGGCCGGGACGAAGCCCCGGAGGCCAAGGCAATGGCCTTGGCGCGGTTACGCCAGTTGTCCGCCCACGAGGTTGGACATACGCTGGGTCTGGCTCACAACTTTGCCGCGAGCACCACTGGAAACGCTTCGGTTATGGACTACCCCCACCCATATCTTGGTCTCAAGAACGATGGTTCGATCGACCTGAGCAAAGCCTATGAAGTGGGTGTCGGTGCGTGGGACAAGGTGGCGATTCAGTACGGCTATTCGCAAGTACCCGAGGGTGCCGTTGCACGCGAGTACCTTCCAGAGATTCTCTTCGAGGCTCACAAGCGAGGCCTAGTATTCATCAGTGACCAGGACGCCCGGCCCGCCGGTGGAGCTCACCCGGCTGCTCACCTCTGGGACAATGGCAAGGATCCAATTGCCGAGTTGCAACGCATCATGCAGGTTCGGCAGCGGGCGCTTGACACTTTTGACGCTCGAGCGATCGCCCCGGGAATACCCCTAACACTCCTCGAGGAACGGCTGGTTCCGGTGTACTTATTGCATCGCTACCAGACCGAAGCTGCGGTCAAGGTGCTTGGCGGGGTGGAATATGTCTACGCCGTCCGCGGCGAAGTGAATTCCCCAGTCATGCCGGTACCAGCGGATGTCCAGACTCGGGCGCTGAATGCGTTGTTGAAGACGATCGACCCAGGCACCTTAGCCCTACCCGAACGCATCCTCCGACTGATTCCCCCGCGGGCACTGGGTTATCCCAATAACCGCGAAGTCTTCTCCGGGAAGACCGGACCAACCCTCGATCCGGTGGCGATGGCGGAGAGTTCAGCCGACCACAGCGTTGGGCTGATCCTTCACCCACAACGCTGTGCCCGCCTGGTGGAGCAAGCGGCACGCAACCCCGACCAACCCGGCCTTGGCAAGGTGATCGATCGATTGATAGAACGAACCTGGCGAAAGCCGAGCGATGACCGCTTCCATGATGCCATCGGCCGCGCGGTCGACAAAGTGATCTTGAGTCATCTGATGCAGTTGGCCGCCAACGACGGGGCCCATACGCAAGTTCGCGCCATTGCGAGCCTCAAGTTGGCTCGCTTGAAGATGCGGCTTCGTCGTCTGCCGAAAACCGATGATGAGGCACTTCTCGCTCACGTTCGCTGGGCGGTTCGCCTCATCGACCGGTTTGAAGAAGACCCAAAATCGGTCACTGTGCCCGGCCCAGTCAGCATGCCCCCCGGTTCGCCGATCGGGGCATGTGGTATTGGGTGTGCTTGCAGGGGATGGTGACAAAACCGTCGACGAAGCTACTCGGGGCGGCTCGCGTTGCGGACCGCCTCGAGTCGTGGCGAAATATCATCAAGCCCGAGAGCTCTCGTCCGGCCCTTCGCCGCTAGGGATGAAGTCTGGGTCGGTGGTGAGGACGATCTTGTCAAAGACAAATCCATCCTCACGCATCCACACGTTGAGCGTCCGCACGCCCGACTCGGCCACTTCCACGGTCGCCATCGAACCATCCATAGTCGAACGCGACCAGCCGAAGCTGTTGCCAAAACCGCTGATCCGGTCCGCGGTGTCCACCGCCTTGCCGTCAAGCCCGACGTGGACCGAATCGTTCATTCCTGAGGGCGATGTCGTATCGGCCCGGCCCAGTATCCAGACGTAGTAGATGCCCGGAGTGACAAAGTTGACCCGGTAGTCCAGCCTTGGGCTGTTGGACACAAAGCCGGTGTTATTGTTCGTATCGGTATCAGGTCCGGCAAGCATCGCGCTGCCCCCGATCGCATCCCGATCATCGACCTGAGTCCACGTGTGGTTACCCTGGGACGTGTTGCGGTCAAAGCTAGTCGCGTCGATGCTTAGCAGGTTCGCAGAGCTAGGATCGGGCTGAAATGACTCGCGAGAGCCTGTTTGTCCGATCAAGGTGCCCGCACCACCAAAGGCAAGGTAGCCCACCACCTCTGTGGTGTGCCAAGTCTCTCGGTCGAGTGACCGATCCTCCTGGATAAAGATGGTGGCGCCATCACCATCGAGCCTGCGGTAACGTAGAGTTGCTGGGTCACCTCCATCAGTGGTTTGCATGGCCGCAAAGAGGATCGGGCTAGACAGAGTTGCACTGAACTCAATGTTATAGTTCCTGTGCCTTACTTCATCCGGAGTGGTCGAGGCGAGGAACGACAGGCCGTTATTCGAGCCCGAGCCCGTTTCGATGGCGATCAGGTTGACGGTCTCTGCAACGTGTGGTTTCTCGCTACCACGGTCAAACAGTTCTTGTTCCTGGAGCCGCAGCTCGACACCATCCGCACTAACGTTTCGCGCTCGCGTAGTAACGGCGATGTTCTCGTTCACCGAGGCGACCTGGGTCAGAACGACTGGGTTGGAGCCGAACGCCCCGTTCATGCTGACTGGGGTCCAATTGTGATCGACCGAATGAGCCGCGGCATGGATCACCGTTCCATCGGCAAGCGTATGTGTGCCCGCCTCTACCACCAGCCAACCGAGGGTTTCGGACAGGTGGAAGCCGTCCAAGTACTCCCACTCATCAAGCTGGAACTCGAAGCCGGTCGGAGTGACGTTGCGCACTCGGACGGTGGTGGGTTGGGGCCCGGTAAAGCTCGGCGGGCCGACCATAACGATCGGGTTGACGAAGGTGTTGGTGAATTCCACCTTGTGCCACTCATCGCTATCGCTTTGCTCATCGATAGTGATCGTGCCGGTCTCACCGATGACACCAGACACTTGCTCGCGGTTGACCGTAATCACCACCTCGTCGAAGGCCTGCTGATCACCATCATCCGCGGTGAGCCGCAAGGTGTACACTCCGGGAGCATTGAACCTAGCGGAGGTATTGATGGCGTTGGCATCCGCAAAGGTGACCGTACCTGCTCCAGATTCAACCGTCCACACCGTGCTCAGCAAACCATCATTTGGCAAGCCATCGTCGCTGACACTTCCGGTGAGGTTGACGGTATTTGTTGGCAAGGTGATTGAGGTGTCAGCCCCGGCGTTAACAGTCGGTGCTTCGTTCACGGAAGTCACAAGCTCGATCCAGTTGATATTGAATGATCCACCGATCGACTCCAAACGCAGCATTTTGTTCTGGCCTGTAAGTGGGCTCAGGTCGATATTCTCAAGGGTGAGTGTGACCCATTGCTGCGCCCCCCCGGTCGACTCGATGTCAAAGGTACCCAGCTCGGTGAAGTTGGTACCATCGGGGCCATCCCCGATCAGCAATCGAAGATCCCCCGGGTTGTTTCCACTCGCCGCGACACGGGCGAGGATGTCATACACCCCAGCTTCTATCTCGGCCAGCGTGTATTCCAGGTACTCCCCGTCCTCGATCCAACTGATGTTGAACCCGCCACCGGTGTCCGTGGTGGACTGGATATCGACCCCTTCATCGGGTCGATACTCTCCCCCGTTATTACTTACATCCGAGTCGCTATAGGCGATCCCCTGGCCGCCACGGTCGAAGTTTTCGGCCTGGATGCGAGTGCCGTCACGAAGCACAGGAGCGATGTCGAACGGCTGCTGGGTCGGGGGCGGGTCACTTTCGTCATTGTCCAGGATTGTTAGCGTATACTGGGCGGGTGTGCCGACCTGGCCGCCGGTGGGGTTGGTCAAGCCGAGGACGACGGTCTCGTCGGGCTCATCGTTTGCATCATCGTTGATGGCGAGCGTGACCGGCGAGGTCGCCCCGCTTAAGGTGCCGGCCAGGAAGGTGACCGTGGTGGTGTTGAGTTGGTAGTCATCGTCACCCGCGGTTCCGCCGACAACCTGGACTTCGACGGTGAGGTCGTTTTGCAGTGCCGCCCCGTCGCTAGTGGTCAAGGTGACATTCGTAGTAACGTTGCCCACCGACTCGTCGACTTCTGCCGAGGCGGTGTCGAAGCCTACAGTGGCGGTCTGCACTTCGGCTTCGTCGTTGTCCAGGATCGTCAGGGTGTACTGGGCGGGTGTGCCGACCTGGCCGCCGGTGGGGTTGGTCAAGCCGAGGACGACGGTCTCGTCGGGCTCATCGTTTGCATCATCGTTGATGGCGAGCGTGACCGGCGAGGTCGCCCCGCTTAAGGTGCCGGCCAGGAAGGTGACCGTGGTGGTGTTGAGTTGGTAGTCATCGTCACCCGCGGTTCCGCCGACAACCTGGACTTCGACGGTGAGGTCGTTTTGCAGTGCCGCCCCGTCGCTAGTGGTCAAGGTGACATTCGTAGTAACGTTGCCCACCGACTCGTCGATTTCTGCCGAGGCGGTGTCGAAGCCTACAGTGGCGGTCTGGGCTACAGCCTCCGGCTCGTTGCCGAAGTTCAAGCCACTCACCGTCTCCCCTTCGCTTAGGGTCACGCCGTGCACACTGACCGACCCGGTCGGCACAATCCGGAAGATCTCGCCACCGAAGTCCACAATATACAAATTACCCGCGGCGTCTTCACCAAACGAGGCAATGTTGTTAATCTCATTGACGTCCGGGGTCAGGGCAGCGGTCCAGTCCAGCAGTTCGGTGACGTTGGAGCCATCGTGCTCGATGGACCAGATGCGTGAGCTGACAAAGTCCGCGAAGAAGTACTTCCCTTGGAGTGCCTGGATCGGACCACGGTAGACATAGCCTCCAGTCACTGAGCGACCTTGGAACGCACCTGACCCATGGCTGTAGGAGTACAGGGATGCGACGTAGTCGGCCGGTTCAGGCCCACCGACACCGCCCGGAGTCTGGATGTCTCCTTCGCGGAAGCGCCAGCCATAGTTGGCACCGCCAACGTTGGCAGGCTGGAAGTCGATCTCTTCGCGGGCCCCCTGGCCGACATCGCCGATATACAGGTCACCGGTGACTCGGTCGAAGCTTGCTCGCCATGGGTTGCGAAGCCCATAGGACCAGATTTCATCATCCCCGGTAATCCCAACGAAGGGATTGTCGGCTGGAATCGCATAGTTCCGATCCGGATCGTTGGGGAAGTCATCGCCTCGCACGTCGATGCGGAGCATCTTGCCCAACAGGTTGTCGGTGATGTCCTGAGCGTTGCCGATGCCGTCGGTATGCCCAGTGCCCTGGTCATTGCTGCCACCCCCGTCACCGCTACTGAGGTAGAGGTAACCGTCTGGTCCGAAGCCGAGCCAGCCACCGTTATGGTTGGCCTGCGGCTGAGGAATCTTGAGCAAGATCAACTCACTGGTTGGGTCGGCGATGTCCGGGTTTGTCTGAGACACTTGGAAGCGTGACTTGACGGCAGTTCCCGTCGCATCTGTGTAACTGACGTAGAAGTAGCCATTTGTGTCATAGTTGGGGTCGAAGGCCAAGCCCAGCAGTCCCTGTTCACTATCCGTGGAGAGGTCGGTGATGGTCAGGAACGGCGAGGGGTTGATCGAACCATCGGCGAGGTTGAGAATCTTCACCTGGCCACTGGCCTTCTCGAGGATGAACAGCCGGTCTTGATCTCCCGGAGGTGCGGTTACAAAGAGTGGCGAATCCAAACCAGCAGCTACCCGTTCAGTCCCGACGACCTCGCGGACATCTGACGTTGGGAAGGTCTGGGTGAACCCAACAGGCACCTCTTGCGCGACAATGTAGCTGCCGGGTGCTAGCCCGGTAAACGTATACGTGCCATCGGCGGTTGTTTGGCTTGGCTCGTTGCTGTCGCGCTGGCTGTTGCCATTTAGGTCGAGATAGACGGTGACTCCAGCCTGGGGCTGTTCGCCAGCGTCGAACACACCATCGCCATTTTCATCGACCCATATCGAGCCCTCAATAATCCCCGTGGTGGGTGCTTCAGTGGCCAGTACCCCGTCGGTGATCCGCTGCTTCGCAAGCCCGTTGCTCTGCCAGCGGACCTCCAAGAATTCACTGCCAGACCTATCAAAGTAATCCACCTTAATCGCGTGCATACCGGCCTTCAGACCGATTGACCCGGATGCTTCCTGGGCGGAGTGCAAGCCATCATTGTTGACCACCATCTGGTCACCAATGTACACCCGGCTGCCATCATCACTGTTGGTGAAGAAGGTGTACATGCCATCGGCAGGCACGTTGATGTACCCGGTAAAGCGGAAACCGAAGGCGTCATCTTGTTGCCGAGGTGTCATGTCGAAGTTGTTGACCAGACCGGTGCCGGTCGGGTTCATACCGTCAAAGTCAGGTAGGTTGTCCCAGGTACCTTCGAAATAGTTGTAGCGGAGCCCACGGACGGTAGATCCCGGATTGTCGGGTTCACGCATGTCGACGTCGGCATTAACTAGTTTGACAACGGCTGCCCAGTCATTACTGAGGGTATTCGGCGCATCGCCAAGCGAGACGATCGAGCCACCCGTGACGCTGGTGACCGTGCCGGTTTGCATGCCGCCACCATAGCGTGGGTCAAACCAACGCACTTCGAACTCGCCGTTGACGCCGGTGAGATCGAGGGTCCAATCCTCGCCATTGCGGTCGTTGTACATGGCATAGGTTTCGCCGGTTTGTTGCAACACGTAGGTGTTATCACCTGCGCCCGAATCTCCGAGGCTATGGTTCGGGGACATCTCCAACAGTGGTAGTCCGGTCAAGAAGGTTCGCGCGTGACCCATCCACTGCAGGGCGACGTCCATCATGGAGAAATCGTCGATCTGCTGATCGAAGGAGTGGCCGCCACCATCTTGCTGGACATACCACTCAAAGCCGCCTCCACCCGACATAAGCGCTGGCCACATCTTGTCACGTCGACCATGGGGGTAGCCCTTGGCCTCGTCATTCTTATCGTTCTCGATCTTCTGGGGCTCATCGAAGCTAATCGCCCAGCGGACCCCTGCATCATCGGAGCGTTCACGCCAGTCGCTGATCAGGTTGGCCATCGACGTCCGACTGTTGCCACCCTGGAAGCTGGTCATGTCGATGTCGCCGTTGCCCAATAGCGGATTGTAGAAGTTGTCGTACTGACCGCCCTTGGTGTGGGTGGTGACGGGGTGGTCGTACGGGTCGACGGCCTTGAGGTAGGAGGCGAACTGGCGGTGCTTGGTGGCACCGTAGTCGTTCTCTTCGCCGAGGTTAAACTGAATGCCCGGGTGGTGGCCGAAGCGGGCGATTAACTCACGGTAGTACAGCTTTCGCTGGGTACCGAGGTTGCCGTTGTCGTGGTAGTTCTCGTTGCCCGATTCGGTCTCGGCGAGGACGAAGTGGAGCAAGACTCCCTTGCTCTGGGCGTGGGCGAAGACGACCTCCCACTGGTCGAGCTTGCTGACGTCGTAGCGGGTCTTGTTCTGCTCGGCGATGGTCGGGAAGGTGTCCTTACCGTCGCCGCCGATGTTCATGGGCAGGAAGTAGATGGAGTTGCCGCCCTGTTCGGCGATGTAGTTGATGGCGCCGATGATGCCGCGGCCGTCGTCGGCGACATTGTCGGCATCGTCGCTGTCCCAGTCGGGGTCGCCCGGGTTCCAGTCGCCGACATGGCCGTCGAAGTCGTGGCCAGCGTTGGGGGTGTTGTCGAAGCCTTCGTAGCCGAAAAAGTTTTCAGGGATGTCCGGGCCGATCTTGACAAACGGATCGCCGCTGGCGTAGGTGAGGTAAAAGTCGCCGCGGTTTTTGATCAGGCCCTTGTCTGGTGCGCGGAAGTCGTCACCGGTCTTGTCGCTTTGGGCGATGGTGAATGCACCGTTGGTTCCATCGAAGGCGGTCGGTGTTCCGGCGTTGGCATCGAGATCGATGGCAACGTTCGAACCGGTACGGAACGATGCCACATAGGACCACTCACCGGCTTCGTCGGCGGCAAAGTTCACGCGCCATTTGTTGCCTTTGGTGGCGTGGGTGTTGCCAGCATCACCGTTGGCAGCAAAATAGCCCGGAACTTGGTAGCGCTGTCCGCTCGGGCCTACAAACTCGACCGACAGTCGATAATCCAAGAACGGGTTTGGACCGGACGCTTCTTCCAGTTCGGGGCCGTCGAAGGTCAGAGTGGTCGCATGCCAGACCTTTAACTCGCCGCTGATCTGGGTATCCCCCGACGCCTCATAGGCAAACAGGTCCACGGTGTCGCTGTCGGTCTGTCCATCGTCATCGGTGACGGTCAGCTCGAGCGTATAGGTGCCCGATGCCAAACCGAAGAGGTCTACCTCGGCGGTGTCGTCATTCTCCAGGGTCGCCTGGTTTGGCCCCGAGATCTGTTGCCAGGAGTACGACACAATCGAGCCATCGTTGTCGATTCCCGAGCCGGATAGAGTAGCAGGGTTACCGACTTCCACCGAGCGGTCCGGACCTGCATTCGCCACCGGCGTCCCATCATTGGGGTCGGTGGGTGACAGGTGAGTCGTCGGGATGACCACTTCCGGCTGGTCTGGTCCGGCGAAGCGGAGCTGGATGACGACAGTGCCGTTTTGCTGGAAGTGTTCGAGGCGGAGCGGATGCCAGCCGGCCTCGAGCTGGATGGAGCCCTGATCGACGGTAGCGGTGTGCTGCTCCCAATTGTCGATGAGTGGTTGGTTGTTGACCCAGAGGCGTACCCCGTCGTTGCTGACAGTGGAGAAAGTCCAGGTCCCAGGCGAATCGATTTTAACCCAGCCAGTCCAGCGTTCCGAGTAGGTGTCGTCGGCGGTGACGCTGGTTCCCGGGGGGCCGTTGCCGAAGTCGTTGTCATCAAAATCGACCTGGGCGTCGACGCGCGTTCCGGCGGGGTCACTCAGGTCGGGATTGTTGAAGTATTCTCCC
This sequence comes from uncultured Alcaligenaceae bacterium, assembly GCA_964410665.1. Classification (GTDB taxonomy): domain Bacteria; phylum Planctomycetota; class Planctomycetia; order Gemmatales; family Gemmataceae; genus CAYPIE01. The sequence continues at coordinate 14,548 of CAYPIE010000008.1, read as the reverse complement.
AGTAGCCCCGCGGGGACAACCCGGTCTTCGAGCGTCTCCGTCCGCAAACGCGTGGAGCGATTCTTATTGTAACTGCTCATACCCTCTTCGACTCCATTTTGGAGGTGTGGTGCGAGTCGGTGAATCTCGACGGGAAGAGGGGGTAAATTGAGGTTGCGAGAATTGTGTGATGATGGGGGGCGTACGGGCTCACACCTCTCTTCATGCGAAGATACCGAAGGTGTCGGTGGGATGTCAAACAAAATATGGAAATGCTGTCCGAGCGATTCGTCCTCTCGGTATTCTACAGCGACATCGCGGTCCCCACGGAAAGTCCCCTCAAGTGTCCAGGAGTCGGATGGAAGACAAACGAGATTAAATAATCTAATAATCAATAAATATTTTAGCCTGAAACAATGCTGGATGGTGAGTCATCCTCTACCGCTGCGCGGCCTCCATTTGTGTTAAGCCAGGTCCCTTTTATCAAGTCAGTTCATCGCGTTTTCCGATGGAAAGGAGGAACTGCGACTCAGTAGCTCCGCGGTGATTTACAGCTTGCCAAAGGGTATGCGCGATGGGCACTCCTTTCTCTGGTCTACCCAGTCTTTCCTCACTTCTACGTCCATTGATCGCTCCCATCTGTTCGGACAAACCGGTGTTGTCCGAGGCCATGTGCGAGCGATTCCAAGATCTCGGTGTTCTAGTGTTCGATCCCGAAATTCCTGAACAGCTAATCGACCAAGTACGCGTCGATATGGATGCCCGGTCAGAACTGTCCAACACCACCCTGTCTGCTTGCTGGCAGGATGGTTGGCGGGAGAGTCGAGCGATCCGATCGATAGCTCGCGCGCCGAAGGTCCTTCGCTTGCTCCGCCAGGTCTATGGCCGCAAGCCGTTACCTTTTCAAACGCTGAGTCGTCGTTTCGGTCCGGAGATGCGCATCCATTCAGACTCCATTCATTTCGCAACCGATCCGCCGCATTTTATGTGTGGGGTTTGGGTTGCTTTGGAGGAGATGGACGAGTTGAACGGGACCTTGGTCTACTATCCGCACAGTCACAAACTACCCGTGATTCGCTGCGAAGATTTTTCGCCTCAGCCGGGTCGGAAGTACTATGAGGCGTATGAAGACTTGGTTCAGACAATGATCGATCGCAGCGGCTTAGCTGCCAAGCACGCCACCATCCGGAAAGGGTTGGCGGTGGTTTGGGCCGCGAATCTCATCCACGGAGGATTGCCGCGGTTTGACTGGACGCGCACCCGTTATAGTCAGGTCACTCACTACACCTTCGAAGGGTGTCAATATTACCACCCGCTCGAAAGCTACGGTGGCTATCGCCATCTGATCCACCCAACGCCAATCTGGTGATGCTTTGTCGGGAATCGTTGCAGGCGACCGAGAAGGCCACGGCGGATCATGGGTTGGTCACCGGTAGCTCGACGCAGACAACCTTTTCATGGTCCCGCAAGTAAATACGGTTCCCAGCCGCGGCTGGTGGGGCCCAGGCCTGTCTGCCGTCTAGCAGCCCACGCATTTCCCCGAGTAAGCGAAATCCCACGGGGGTAGCTTCAACGAGGAACAGGTGTCCGTCTTGAGTTTGCACGACTAATAGGTCGCCGAAGCGAAGCAACTGACCGTTGACGATTTCGTCAGTTTGCCAGCGTGGTCCGCTCGGGTCGCACAGGTCCACACAGGTGAGTTTTGCCCCGCGCTGATGGCTGATGCTGCCATGAAAACCGTAGACATAGCCGTCTTTAATGACCGGGGTACTAATGTGACTCGCCAGCAACTTGCCACCACACGCAAAGACTTGGCGTACCTTCACGGTGTTGTCGGCGGATTGGAGTTTCACCAACGCACAACCATATTCTTCGCCGTGTTCACAGGTGATAAATACGTAATGCCCGCTGACCTGAGGCAGTGCCATACTGGTTCGCCAAACGTAATGCCAGAGGAATTCGCCAGTCTCTAGGCGGAGACCGACTAATCGTCCTCCCGTTAGCGCGATCACTTGCCGGACACCACCGGCTTCGGCCAGCATTGGCGAGGTGTAGCCGTTGCCATCATCGAGCGACGCCCAGCACAACGCTCCGGTCAACCGGTCGAAGGCAGCGATGCTGCCCCGAGAACCACCAGGCTGTACGATGACCAGATCGTCGACTACTAAGGGAGAAGCAGCCATCCCCCAATCAGGTAAGTCGCCGTCGAACGTCTCGATCAGGTCGTGCTCCCAAGCGACCGTCGGGCGGTCACCCTTAGGGTCCAGTTCCAGACAAGTCAATCGCCCCAGCGCCCCGACGGCATAAAGTCGGCCGTCGTACACCGTCGGGGTGGCCAGCGGTCCGGCGTTTGGCCCGGTCCCAGGAAGCTTGGCATAGTTGGCAGGGTAACTGAGGGCCCACAGCTGATCTCCAGAAGTGGCATCGAAGCAAACGATTCGCTCGCAGTTCTCGCCTTTGGGCCGATCCAGAATTACCACCCGACCGTCTGCAACGCTTACCGAGGAAAAGCCGCGACCGCATGGTTGCTGCCAGAGGATCTGAGGCTTCCGTACTGACCAGTCGGGTACGAGGTTCACGCCGCGAACCACCCCGTCTCGTAAGGGGCCGCGGAATTGGGGCCAGTCCTGGTTTCGAGGGGCAGTGGACGGTTCGACCCAGAGTTGAGCGTGCTGTAACTCTTTGAGCAGCTCCATCCTGTTCTGTTCTGTATCCAGACCAGGAGTTGGCGGTCGACCGCCCGGATTGCGAGAGTGCGGCCGATCCCGTCTGCCTAGCTGATCAACCACGCCAGCCACGGCGAGAAAAAGGAGCATGATGCCGAACAACCACCTTGTGCCACGGCCTTTCAGGATTCTGCAAAACGGCTTGACCACAAGGTGACTTTGGATTTCTGGTCGATATCCCATGAGGTCACCAAGAGTAATGAATCACGAGGGCTTACTGCTATAGTTGTCGGTTGGACGCCAGTTGAGCAGTTCAGCATGCGAACCCGCTCGCAAGACGATGACCAAGATCGTTTACTCTAGCGTAAATGGATCGATTGGTTTCTCTCGCTAGGTATGTCAGAGCCAGGGACGGTGATCGGATGGCACTTTGCTGGCGAGATTGTTCACTACCTCGATTGGATCCGGCATCGCTCGATGGGCTTCGGTTGGGTAGACGATTGCTTCAAGCTGATCGAGCGATGCGAACCCGCAAGCAATCAGAGAGGCCCAGCGTAGAAGGTGTTCCTGCCTCGGTTCGGTATGGTGCTGTTGCCAGTACAGCCGAGTCAGCAATGTGTCGAGGTGTTTTTGTTCCACGGTGAGGTAGTGAACGAGTGGATTCATCCGCGCATCACGAGCATCCGGGTGATGGTTCAGGTAGTTCTGAATATCTAGGAAGGGGTGTGGGTTGCGGCCCTCTTGGCCACCATACTGTAGGTAATGCACCAGAGGGTTGATCCCCGCTTCCCGGACATCCGGGTTGGTCGCTAGATAATACTGACTATCGAATAACGGATGAGGGTCGTAGCCTTTCCACGAACCGTATTGAAGGTAGTGTACCAAAGGGTTGATGTTCTCTTCTCGAACCTCCGGGTGGTTGTCAAGATAGTACTTGGTGTCGAAGATGGGGTGTGGGTTGCGGCCTTCGGAGCCGCCATACTGAAGGTAGTGTACCAGAGGGTTGATCCCCGTTTCCCGAACGTCGGGGTTGGTCGAGAGGTAGTACTGGCTATCGAACAAGGGGTGAGGCTTGCGGCCCTCGAAACCGCCACGCTGCAGATAGTGGAGAAGTGGGTTGGCGTCTGTTGCACGGACGTCGGGGTAGGTTGCCAGGTAGTACTGGCTATCAAACAAGGGGTGGGGACTGCGGCCCTCCTGGCCACCGTATTGGAGGTAGTGTACCAGAACGTACAACTCCCGATCCTGCATGTCGGGATTGTTATCCCGATAGTAATTGCTGTCGAACACCGTCTGCCACACGTTTCGGGTTTTCTCGCGGACTGCATAAAACCGCGGTTCCACGGGGAGATGGAGGAATCGCTCGAGCCTACCTGTATCGATCGCTGCTTTGACCACCGCGAGAGCTTTTCGAAACGCTGTGGAGCTCCTCTCCACGGCCTCGTCGTTGTGGGCAAAAGAGGGAAACAGTCTTCCTTCGGTCAGGACGCCGTGCTTGAGACACTCTTGAACAAACAGCGTCAACAGACCTTGGGGCGACAATCCGCCGACCGCCGTGAACTCGAAGCAGAGGCGTGCTGGCGGACCGACCAGTCCACAAGGGATGCCAAAGTCACGGGCATCGGAGGTAAACCGCTCGCGGATTTGGGTACCAACGTGGTATAGGTGCTCTACGACCGGATGGGTCTGGTGGAACGCGACAGTAGTACGAGCGGCGGCCAGCGACAGGGTCTCGCCTTGATAAGTCATCATATAGCCGGTGCGTGGCAGCACTCGCATCACGTCTCGCCGTCCGACCACTGCCGACAAGGGCATACCATTCGACAACGCCTTGCCCAGGCAGGCTAAGTCGGGCACCACTCCATACGCTTCTTGACCACCCCCACGCGCCACCCGAAAGCCGGTGACAACCTCATCAAAGATAAGTAACGCTCCCTGACGGTGCGCCAAGCTCCTGACCGATTCCAGATAACCCGGTTTCGGCTCAGAAACGATCGAGGGTTCCATCATCACCGCGGCCACACGTCCTTGGTACTGCTGAAAAAGCTTCTCCAACGTGTCTAGGTCGTTATACGGAAAGCTGACAGTAAACTGTCGCACGGCACATGGGATCCCCTCGCAAGAGCGTTGCAGGCCCTTATACCAGTCGTGGAACCCATGATAGCCACACTGCAAGATCACATCACGGCGTGTATACGCCCGGGCTATGCGCACCGCGGCAAGTGTTGCATCCGACCCATTCTTGCCAAAAGCGACCTGTTCTGCACAAGGGACCATGGCCCGGATCTGCTCAGCGACCTCAACCTCGAACGGGTGCATCAGCGAGAGCTTGGGTCCAGCCGGGAATTGCGCGGCAATTGCTGCTTCGACCTCCGCTCGACGGTGTCCCAATACGACCGTCCCCCAACCATTCTTCCAATCGATATACCATTTCCCACTGGTATCACGCATCCAGCAACCCTCAGCAGCATCTGCGAACAGCGGGAAAGTGCCGCCGGGGTACTCGACTGGATGCTCGATCACACTATACACACCGCCGTAAGCAAGGACGTCCTTTGCGCGGGTCAATAGTTCTTGGGTGCTTCTGGTTGCAGGATGCGTGGAAGCCATGCCTGTTCTCCTAGGGTTGTTGCATCCAGGAAGAGCACAATTCATGGAGCGCCAACCCCCACCACGGGCTTCTTGACAGGGAGTAATCTCCACATGTGCTTTTCGGCGATCGATGCTATCGATCTTTGGCTAGAATGCGGATCTTACCTCGAAGCTCAGTGCCGTGGTCCGGTGAGCGACGATTCTCCAAAAGACGAGAGAAAACCCAGGGTTGCGATGGTTCATGGGGAACAGGTTTAGTCCCGGATCGAATACTGTTCATATCGATTGATTGTAAGCTGGGCGAGGCCGGGATTCTGGACCGCATCAGCATCTCTGGCGACGAAAAGCAAGTCTGTTTCGAGTATCAGAAGGGTTTCCAGTACCAGATGAGCGGCCGCACCCTGTACGGCGCCGACTTCGATGCGGACGAGCGGACCATCCGCAACGCCCGCCCGTTCGCTAACGAGGCAGGCAAGCCGGTATGGTTTGCTTACCCACGCTGGACCAACGACCAGTCCGCGATTGTGTATCATGCTGGAGGCAAGTTGTACCTTTATACTCTCAAGGACGGTTCGACCAACAAGGTGTCCACCGACGACAACAGCAAGTACATCTACCCGCACGGGGAAGCAACGCCGAAATAGGGTCATGGTCAACCCAGTATTGGTTTTCCGCGGTCAATGGTACCGCTTCGTCCGAGTGAGTCTGGGCAGGTGCTCGCAGTGGTCTCCGCAGCACAGTTACCCTGGGCCTAAACCAGCTGTTAGTGAAGCTGCGTAGTTCCTGTCCTTAGAATCGGAGATGCATGAGCCTGGCGAAGCAAAGCCTCTGTTTCGCCAGGGTCCTTTGTTAGTAGCGTCGGGTTGCTCGGACTATTCCCCGATGCAATAGAGTTTCGAAGCAGTCCGGATGAATACATGCCCTTGACTGACCGCCGGGCTGGATAGGCACAATTCATCAAGGCGGTTCTCGTGTTGAACGGCGAATTTTTTCCCAGCCTCGATGACATAGGTGACACCATCTTCGCTGAGAAAGAAGAGTTTGCCGTTGTAAGCCCACGGTGAAGCGGTAAAGGTTGCCCCGCCCGCGAAACGTTCCCGTCCATATACTTCCTCCCCAGTCTTGGCGTCGTGACAGGTCAAGAAGCCACGGTCGTGGAGGGTATAGTAGTAGTCACCGTAAACGATCGGTGAAGGGTTGTAGGGCCCGGATCGCGGTCGATACCAAGCAATGTAGTCATTGTCGGTGAACTCCCCATCTTCCTCAGGGCTAATATCCCCCGATGCCCCCGGCTTGACAGCGAACACCGGTCGGTGGCGGTCGCCAATATAGCCGCTGGTGATGTACACCATGCCGTGTGCCGCGAACGGTGATGGGATGACCAGGTTGGACATGCGGCCGGCAAACTCCCAGAGCAGATTGCCGGCTAGATCGTAGGAGCGATTCTTCTTTTTCCCGGGAACGATGATTTCCGTGCGAAGCTTGTTTTGCCACACATAGGGGGTGGCCCAGGTACTATCTTCATCCCGAAGGGTCTGCCAGCGTTGCTTGCCGGTTTTGCCGTCCAGGGCGGTGATATAGGACTGATCTTGGTTGTCGTAGACGAAGATGACCTGTCCATCATGCGCGATGGGTGAGGCGGCCGCTCCGTAGTCGAAAAAGGTCTTTTTTGGCTCGATCCGATGCGACCAAAGCAGATTGCCTTCCAGATCCAGACAGTACAGTCCGAGGTCACCAAACAAGGCGTAAACGCGTTCCCCATCGGTGACTGGGGTCTCTGAGGCATACGTGCTCTTTGGGTGACGGGGAACTTTCGGTTCGCCCTGATGCACTTCGCGTTTCCACAGGGTTTTGCCACTGGAGCGGTCGAAGCAGTATAGCATCCATTGATGTATCCCCTTGGCGGGAGTACGTACGCCTCGACCGAGATAGAGCCCCTTTTTCGGCTTGGTATTCTCCTGCTCACTCACCACGGTGGTAACAAAGACCTTGTCGTCCCAGACGATCGGTCCAGAATGCCCCGCGCCGGGGAGGTCGCGGACCCAGCGCACGTTTTCGGTTTTGCTCCACACAGTGGGCAAGCTCTGGTCATCCTTGGCGATGCCAGCGGCGTTGGGCCCGCGGAACTGAGGCCAATTGTCGTCGCCATAGGCGGTTGGGGCCCAGATCGCGAGTGCAAATAGGATCGCTCCATATCGCATCGAGTTTATCCTCTCTGTTTATCTCGGTTGTTATCCGAAAGGTGCTCATTGATCCATTGGTATGCCGGGGGTGGTGTTCTTGGGATCGAAACCACCAACCACCCGGCAATTGCCGCAGCGATGCCATGTTCGGCGTGCTTTTGTAAACCAGCTTGCCAGTGCATTCTGAACAAGCTACTTGGGGAGTTTGCCCAGCTGCTCAATGATCTCGGCTGGCTTAGGCCGATCGGAGAAATTCGTGCCGAGTCTTGCGTAACGCAACACTCCTTGTTTATCAATGATAAAGGTAGCTGGCCGGTTGCTGACCTCGACATGAATGCGCATGCCAAAGGCAACCCCATAGGTGGCACTCACCGTCAAACTCGGGTCGATCAAGAGAGGGTAATTAATCTCCGAGGTATCTATGCCCGTTTCTTTGAGCATATACTTTGCCGACCATGCTTCATGAGGATCGACGGCGATTAACTCAGCTCCCGCTTGGCGGATGTCTGCAAGTGATTGACGCAACTGCGCCAGTTGCCCGTGGCAAACAGGTCAGGTATCACCGTAGACAAAGACCAGAACGACGGCCCGCTTGTCCCGATAATCCGACAGGGAAATCGCTTTCCCATCCACTGTCTGCAGAGTGAAGTCGGGGGCCGGTTTACCGAGCTTCGGCGGTCCCATGGTGTTGGGATCCCAACGCAACAAGGTCTCCACCACTCGGGGATCCAAACCGGTTTTCCCACGTTGGATGGCATAATTCAGATGCTTTTTGACATCACGGTTGCGCTCGCTCTGCAACAACGGCTTGAACGTATCGGCGTGATCCTTCCCCCCTTGCATTCCCACCGCGTCGACGGCATACAACCGAACGGCAGCCACTGGGTCGTTCTGGGCGGCCTCAAGCAACGGTGCGAGCGGAACTTTCGGGGCGAGATAACCGAGCGTCTGCGCTGCAAACACACGATCCGAATCGTTGCCGCTTTTCAATACTTTCAGCAGTGCCGGGATGGATCCCTCTCCAGCGGCGACCAACTGCTGCAGGGTACGCATGCGGGCTTTCCAGGTCGAATCCTGATTTGTTCGTATGTAGTTGCGATCGGCTCGCCATTCACCGGTTTTGTCCAGTTCGACATAGGCGTCCAAAATACGGTCAGGAGGTAGTCCCTGTGCTTGTGCAGCATCGGGAACCATCCCGCCCCAAGCAGCATAAAGCAACCACGGCAATCCAAGCCATCGAACCATTCCTTCACTCCTCGTCATCATGGTGGGTTTCGTGATATCCGCCCGATTCCACATCGCTCGCTCAGTGTATCATCGAATTGCGGGAAAATCGAAAAGCGTCCTAGTCGTAGTGGGGCGCTTAACCGGTGCAAAAAACCAAGCAGTAATGAAATGATAAGAATGATAAGCCTGCAGGACTGTCCGTACAACGATGACCGGAAGCACGAGTGGTAGATGCGGTCGCGAACGATCTGGTAGAGGATGGGGCTGAGTAGGAGGGTATTTCGCTGTCGAAGCGACGACCCTCATCATTGAGGTGGGAAGCCCGGGAGCCGCTCAAACGGCCCTTCCCAGAAAGAACATATAGCCAAAGCTGCTGCCGTACTCACGCCACACGTCGATCTCACTCTGCAAACTGTCGCAGAACTGCTGTGCTTCAGCATCATTGGAGTGCTTCGACCGAAAAGTCAAAAGACGCTCTTGCAAGGGAAGGTAATAGTGCTCCCAATCCGAGGCCGGCAGTGGAAAAGAGCCTAACGGCTCGAAGCCCGACGACTGCACTTTGGTCTGATTGTCCTCGATGTTAGTCATCGCTGGGTACTCGGTCGCCCAGAAATCCACTGCTTTCTGCGGTGGCTTGTCACTGAGCCAAGTGACCTCGGTAAAGGCAACGAAGCCACCGGTGTCCAGCAATCGTCGCCAACGCTTCAGACCTTGCTCAACACCGACGTTGTAGATGGCTCCCTCGGACCAAACCAAATCGAACGAGTGATCTGGGAATGGCGGTTCCGCCATGTCCGCTTGGAAGGTAGTGATCCGATCTGCCAATCCTTCCCGATAAGCAAGAAGATCCAGTCGGTCGAGGAATGGTTGGTGGATGTCCACCGCCGTGACACTACCTTTGCTGGCTCTGGCAAGCAGCAGCGATGCTGCCCCAGAACCGCATCCGAATTCGACGATACGGGGCATCAACGGCAGCCCGTCCAACAGAGAAAGCGCCTTCCGTGTGGATTCCTCGCTACCTGGTGCTTTTCGGTGTAGCTTCTCGTAGAAGGAAAACAGCAACTCGAGTTGCGGATCAGCCCCGGCCATCAGAAAAGCCTCCTTGATCGTCATGCCTTCGCACAGCCAATCGCTTCATCGTTTTCGCCAAACTCTTCATCGATTTCATGTGCAGAGGTGCAGTGAGCTGTGCGAATCGCCCGTCTGCAGACCATGCGATCGCTACCACACCCGGTTCGCTTTCTTTGCCGTCCGACACCTGCCTACCTGGTCGAGGAACATTCTTCGCGGGTTCACGGCGGGCAGCTGTAGCCTGCGATGCGTTACGTGTGATCTTGGTTCATTTGACCGGAGTCGGCATCTGAGCCGCGGTCTCCTCGAGCCAGCGGCTGAGTCGTGCATTCAGTGTCGCTGTCAGCCGCGGCTTATCTGCGGCGAGGTTCTGTTGTTCGCCAAGGTCCTTGGCCAGGTCGAACAGTTCGAGGGAATCATCTTCATATCGACGTATTAGTTTATATAATCCTGATCGTATTGCACCGCCGGGACGATTGCTCTTGTGCCAAGCGTAATGGGGATAGTGGAAGAAAAGGTGTTCACGCTTGAGGGAGGAGCCTTCAAGGAGTGGGCGTAAGGACAATCCATCGAGCGTCTCCTCGCCTCGCTGTTCAATCTTCGCAGCGTCGAGGATGGTGGCACTAAGATCCATGCTGATGACGGGTGTATCGATGACGCTGCCAGGGCGGATCGAGCCCTTCGAGGTGATCAGCTCCGGCCAACGTAGGATCAGTGGCACACGCAGTCCGCCTTCGTACAAATCGCCTTTGCCGGAACGCAACGGACGGTTATCAGTTGCTCCGGACCAACCGCCATTATCGCTGGTGAAGATGACCAGCGTGTTCTCGCTGATGCCCAACTGGTCAATGGCATCAAGGACCCGACCGATCGCGCGGTCGGTCGCTTCGATCTGGGCAGCATAGATCGGATTCTTGAGGCCAGGTCCTTGTTTTCCCCGGTAACCAGCAATCAGTTCCGCCGGCGCCTCGAACGGGTAGTGGGGGTTATAAGTCCATAGACAAACTAGCATCGGTTTTCTATTGTAGTCCATCATAAATGCGATTGCCTCATCGGCGAGCCGGTCGGTCAAGTATTCGCCTTGTTGACGTGGCTTGAGTGCTGGGATTCGGTATGGGTCGAAATAGGTCGGGGGACCACCGAAGCCGCAGCCACCGATGTTGACATCGAAGCCTTGGTGTTCTGGCCAGAACTTGGCTTCGGAGCCAGACAGGTGCCATTTGCCGAAGAAGCCCGTTGCATAGCCGGCTTGCTTGAGACGTTCGGCGATGGTCACACGCGGTAGGGGCAACACATGCCGTGCGGCTGGCGGTTGCACCTTACGGTCTTCGGGCCAAAAGGCGGCTCCATCCTTGCCGTGTTGGGTAATATGCAGCCGCGCCGGAGCTTGACCGGTCATCAGTGCGGCGCGTGTTGGCGAGCAGACCGGTGCCGCGGCGTAGGCGTTGGTGAACCGGATCCCTTGCCGGGCGAGCTGATCGAGTCGGGGAGTCTTGAGACGCTGGTTACCCTGACAGTGCAGATCCATCCAGCCCAGGTCATCAGTGACGATGAGGACGATATGGGGCGAAGCGGCTTGTGCCACCCCGATGTGACCGAGACACCCAATGGCCACAAGCAGTGCTCGGAAGGATCGCGATTCGAACCGGTTCATGGGTCTAATTCCTGAATTTACTCCAGCTTGTTACCAGAGCCCGTGACGGAGGCATGTCAAGATAGGAGCCCGCTGCCATCGAAGTAGGTACTTGCAGTGTACGTGGTGTGTGTGGTGTGGCCAGGATGTGAACCTCGGCTATTCCCGTAGGACCTTCAGCACCAAGGCCTCATCGACCGGTAGATTCCATTCGAAGCCGATGGTTTTTCCGGTGCGTAAATCCTTGAAGCCGGTGATCCCTGGACCTGGCTCGACACGCAGCTGGATGGAGTCTCCTTTGAGCTCCAGGCCTTTCCCTGGCCCATCGACCGCCGCTTGACGAGTAGGATTGGTGACGATGGCCCAGACCTCGTCGCCCGAGGAAGTACGATACGGCAACACCTCGACCCCATGACGGCCACCGCTCGCTTGCGACAACTCGACGAGTGGGAAAACCTCACGCTTGGACAGCCAGTCACCCAGCAGTGCTCGCCAGGTGTCCCCAAATCGCCCGGCTCGCTGTTGCGGATCCACATACGCCGTGGGGGAGGAATTGATGAACAGCGAGTGCCCACGGGCAAATGTACTCGCATAGACGGTTGTCTGCAAGCCTCGCTCAACCACCGTCAAGCCGTTATGCTTGAGGGTAGCCGATTGGACCAACCGTTCAACAAGTGGACGGTTGAACCGTTCGCCGTTGATCTCGTAACGACGCTTGCCGTCGAACCAGCCACGATCGCGTGACCGATCAATGCCGAACAGGGAGTCGAGTGGCGAACGAGGATAGCCATTGCCATGCTCATCGGTGATTGCAGTTCCGTAATCGGCAACCACTGCACCTCCATGGTCGACAAACGTGCGGATTGCACGGCACTCGCTTTGACTGAGTGCAAACGCCTGCGGCAGGATCAGGACTTTGATCTTGGCTTTGGTCAATACACCGTCGAGAAGCTCGGTGGGATCGATATATCTCGCCTGGTGGCCAAGGTCCTCGAGGAGCCGCGTCCAAGCGACACGATTTTTGCCACTAGAAAGACAAGCGTTGTCGATACTCGACGATCGCCGCGGCCAAGTTTTGCCATGCGCCGAAGCGTCGATGGCCCAGCCCACTTGGATGCTCGGATGGGAGTAGAGGATGGCGATCGGCGAAAAAAGCGGCTCGGTGTCCGGGTGGGTGAGTACCCCTAGAGCATCGGACTGCACCTGCTGAAATGTCTCGGCGAGCCGTTCCACCTGAGGATGGATCTTGGTCGCGTCAAACCACGGCTGACTCTGGATCTCCGGCCAAGCGATGACCGAACGGCAACCATGGGCTAGGTAGTACCATAAGAACCACTTATCGGCTTGCAGGTTCCCCGAGAGGAAGTAGGTTTGCATCCACGGCCGCCGAGGGGGGGCTGCCCAAAAGCTACGTAAGATTTCGTTGGTGCCGCCGATATCATAGGCCTCCATCCATTGGACGGCGTGTCGGAGTTTTGCGTAATCAAACCCTCCGTAGGCCGAAGGTTGTTGTCCGCCTACTACCCCCACGGGTACCCCCGGTGCCAGTTGATTGGTATGCCGGACGAGTTGGGTGAACACCGACGCCTGGGTGTGATCCATGAAAGCTCGGAAGTCAAGCCATCGGGCAAGCCGCCATTGGCTGGGCGGCTGCGCATCAATCTGGCGACGAACTTGTTCAAACGGGAGCGGACGTAGCGGCTCATCCCCCGCAACCCGCCAGCGGGAACGAAGTTGCTGAGTGCTCCCGTAACGTCTGACCAACCAGCCCTGGAAAGCGGCGATGGCGGCGGGTGCGAAGTCCACTTCTAACGGTGAATTAAACGTCCCCAAAGAGACTTCATCATCCAGCGCAATCGCAAGCACGGGGCCATTGATGACGGGTGGTACGTTCCGATCGAGTCGGGTTTTAAGTTCAGCGAGTGTTGCCGGGGCAAAAAATGACCATGGGCGTGGCGAAGGAGTGCCGTCCCGAGGAATCTTCTTAAGCCCAGAGCGGGGGGTCAGATGGAGAATTCCCTTGCCGGCTGCGTGGTCGACGTAATACGGCCACCCGCGTTCACGCCCCCAATGGGCCTTGGCTTGTTGGCTAGCACCATAATCAATGTGCCAGCCTTGAAGGTTCACGCGCTGATACAGCGCAGCATCCTGACCAGCCTCTGTTTGGTACTGCCACACAAGAATACGAAAAGGGTGTTGATCGTCGATGCTTCGGGCGGGTATGGCCGGTGTATCGATGGGCTGATCGACCCCTTGAGCGAGAAGCTCTGGGATCCAGGCAAAGATGATCCCAATGGCAACAATCGTGATTCTGCACCAGCGCAGTCCAAGTAGGGAAGCAGCGGACACGAGCAGATCTCCAGTTTGTAATGCGCTTCACCCGCGGCGGAGGAGATCCGGTGAGGACGGATCCCCTCGCCATCGTCTTGAACAAACCATCCAAGAATAGGACACAAGCTTCATGATTGACAATAAACTCAGATGAGTTTAACAGTGCCCAAAACCCCGATTCGACCGTGGCTTTCGGCCTCATCGTTCTACCAAAGCGCGCAACTCCTGGTACTTGGTCACCTCATCGGGACGGTTCATTGCCTGGTAAAGGTCGATCAAGTCGTCAAGGGCCTGTGGAATGACGAGCGCACCGGCTGGGATCGCACCCCCGCGAGCCTTCATTCCGTGGTATCCCTCAAGCAGCAGTGGCTCGGCGGCGTCGTAGTTGCCTTGACCCTTCACCGCCTTGCCAATCGCGTACATGATGAAGAATGTAAACCAATGATCGGGCTGCGTTTTTTGCATATAGTCAAAACACCAGCGAAGGATCTTTTCAGCTTCCGCGAACTGCCCGTATTTCACGAGCCGTTGACCGTCGACAGCAAGTTGCGAGATTCGCTGTGGGGAGCCGCCATCTGCCTTTTGGAATTGCGTTTCAAGGGTACGGACGAATTCGGACAGATACGGAAGCCCCCGATCGGGCTCCCCGGCCGCTAGACTGTAGCGGCACACCACTGCCTTCGCTTCGTCGACAGCGGAGTGATCCGAGCCATACTTCTCCACGGTGAGCTGGAGGGCCTCCTCGGCGCGTTGAAGCCCTGCTTGGGTACGACCGGCTTTCATGTTTGCCGCGGCAAGGTTTCCGATCGCAAGAAGCGTGAGGGCATGCCGACGGCTGGCTGGCGTGGCAGTGCGGATTTTCACGG
>CAYPIE010000007.1:119632-120959 GCA_964410665.1 uncultured Alcaligenaceae bacterium | reverse complement strand
CCCCATCGGGCAATTCCAGGGTACCGTCGTTGTTCCAGTCGTAGTCGATCTGATCCAGCGAAATCTCGCGTTCGGGGCTGTAAAGCAGAACGAAGGTCCCCGAGTTATTCTGCAGCGTCCGTCGTTCATTGGGGTTGTCCGTACTGAGCAAGAAGATATCGACCGTGGTCACTCCATCAGGAATCCGGAACGGTGATTGGCTGGAATTGATCACGGTTAGGCCCGAGGTGCCGTTGGCAAACGTGCCCAAGTCCGCCACCAGGTCGGAAGCACCCTGGGAGAACTGACGGTCCCCGTCGATGCCCAAGAAGTACAGGCTTCCCAGTCCGATCTCCGGGGTGCCCACCAGCTCGATGTATTCGTGGGGCGGGTCATTCCCTGGGGAGTTGGTGAACAGTTCGTTGAGCAACAGTAGCGGACTATCCGGATCGGTCAGGAAATCGTTATCGCGGATAGTCAGGGTTGCATCGCCCCGATCAATGGTCGCAGTCCCGGTCAAGGCCAGGTTCAACGTTTCGTTGATCTCCAGGTCGGCATCATCGTTGGCATCGATGGTGATGGTGGCGAACAGCTGTCCGTCGGCAAAGCTCACGGTGCCGGTTGCTGGGCTGCTGATATCGTCCAGGCTACCCGTCCCAGGCGTCACCTCGTAGTTGAGGGTGACTTCCCCGGCACTCCCGCCCACACGCAGCACATCAATGCTGACACTGCCATTTTCATTGACCGTGTAGCTTTCTTGGGAAAAGCGGAAGGTACCCTCGCCCTCGGGTGGGGTAAACAACAGGGTCAACTGCGGGCGGACCTCTGCTAGAAAGGCGTCGGAGCTGTCAAAGTTCCAATCGTCGGGGGAATCCGACTTGATCACCCAGCCATAGTTCGGGTCGGCAGCGTTGGCCCAGGCCTGGATGGTATCCAAGTCCAGAGGGATATCGACCTGACCACCCTGAGCCGGATTGAGGACAAATGCCTCGGCTGCAGCTGCCGCCTCAAACCCATCGGGAGTGACCCCATTGACGATGGTATTGCCCGCTCCGCCTTGCGGATTCGCCCAGCTGGCGGACTCATCCCAGTCTTGCTGCATGCGGTACAGATTCACCACCGCGGAAGGGGAGGTCGCGTTGAACACGTTCACGCTCAAAAAGCCACCCAAGATCTGGGCACCTTCGGGAACCTGCTCATCCGCTTCGCCGAACAGGTCATCGAAGCGAATCAGGACTTCCGCGGGACGGCTATCCAGACCCACCAGGGTGCTCACTTCTTGATCGACTGATAAGGTGGTGGTGGTGCCGAACGACAGCGTGGGTTGCACACCGTTGAGGGTGACATC
>CAYPIE010000007.1:85660-119532 GCA_964410665.1 uncultured Alcaligenaceae bacterium | reverse complement strand
CATCGTAGCCACCGATTTCATCCGAATCTTGGAAGCTGCGGACTTCGACATCGGCATCATTGATGGTGATGGTGGCCGTGCTGTCCGTGAACAGGAAGGGAATGGTGGGGTTGCTCAGGTTGACAAAGAAGGTCTCAAAGCCTTCGGCAACCATATCGTTCAGGATTTCCACGGTGAAGGTCTGCGAATTGTTTGCAGCACCCGCCGCGAAGGTAAGAGTACCGCTGGTGGCAGTGTAGTCTTCACCGGCAGTGGCCGTCCCGTCGGCAGTCGCAAAATCGACCGCGATGGCATCCTCGTCGCCATTCACGCGATGGACGGTGAGGGTGACCGTCGTCGGAGCATCGGCGGGTTCATCGACACTGATGCTTGTCATCTCGAAGGTGACGGTCCGCAAGGTGTTCGAAGCGCCCGGGGTAATTTGTGCACCGGCGGGGATGCTTTGGTTGACAAACTGCCCGTTCTGACGGGTGGTGTATTGCAACGGCAACTCGGCGGTTTCGATTTCGCCGTTGTACCAGGCACCAATGCTATTGGGAGCCAGATTCCCCTCACGGCGAGTGACGGCGTCGGGGGTGACGTTACCATCGTTGCCGCGGGGCTGGTGGATCCGTGCCCCTGGAGCTTCGAAGGTGAGGGTGCGGTCGCGGTCGCCGCCGCCGCCCTCGACGACACCGACGCTGTCGACCAGCTGGGCACCATCAGGGAGCCCATCGATGATGTAGATGCCGTCGTTGCCCAATGCCAACGACGTATCGTTCTCATAAAGCCCGACGGTGTCGTAGTCCGTGCCCTGTACAATCGCTTCCGGACTACGGATCAGCGTGTAGGTCTGTGAACGGTCTTCCAGCACACCCCCGGTCCCGTCCAGCGCCGCAGTCGCTACGACAGTGGTCTCCGGAGCGGCGGTGTAGATCCAGTTGGTTGGGGTAATGACCAGCAGGCCGTTGCTGCCGAAGGAAAGACCTGACTAGTCGACGACGAAGTCGGCCAGGCCAACGGCGACGCCATTGCCGCCGCCTTCTTCTTCCTCACCTTCCAGGACGGCGAAGTAGTAGCCGTCCAGGCTGGCATCTGGGGTGCCGATGAGCTCAACGTACTCGCGGTCGGTCTCGTCGGTGGTGTTCCCTTCGACCGTGCTGATGTTCGCGAGCACTTCATTGATCAGGGCATCATCATCAGCGATGGTTAGGGTGGCCACGTCGAAACCGGTGGTGATGGTACCGATGTCGCTGTTGGTCAAGGTGACGATGACGGTTTCGAAGCCCTCGAGTTCCACGTCGCCGTTGACGGTCACGGTGATGGTCTGGATGGTCTCGTTACCGGTGAAGACCACGGTGCCGCTATCTTCGACGAAGTCATCGCTGTCAGCGGTACCAGCGGTGACGGTGTACTCGACGTTAGCAGTCCCGGTCAGGCCACCGCTGCGGGTCACTGGGATGTCGATGGTGCTCGTGCCGCTGTTACCCTCGGTGATCACCGGCTCCAATTCGAGCAGGCGGAACTCACCGGCTTGATCGGCCGCGGGCGGGTCAAAGTCGACGGATAGTTGCGGGGCCGTCGATGAAGCGCCCTCGGAGCTGTCAAAATCCCAGCCGTTGGTCGAACCGGATTCGAACAACCAGCCGAAGTTCGCTTCGCCCAAGGCCCAAGCCTGAACGGAGCTGGTCACGTCAAAGGTCTGAAAGCCGATTCTTGAGTCGAACAGCACATCGTCTGGGAACAGGGCGCTTTCACCTTCGACCGTCTGGACACCACCGATGTCGCCAAAGGAATTCCAAGTGGCGGTCTACTGGCCCCAATCGACCAGCATCGGATAAGCACTGATCAGGGCCGCGGAGTTACTCTCGTTGAAAACCCGAACGGTGAGCGAGGCGGAGTTGATGGTCGAACCAAAGGGGATCGGGTCAGCATCGTCTTCGAAGAGTTCGTCAAAGTGTAACAAGCCTTGGCGGATGCCGCCAACATCCTGTTAGTCGACGCTGATGGCCACTTCGGTGCCGAAGGCGTTATCGGGCTCGACGGAATAGAGGGCCGTATCCTGGGTTGCTTCATAGCCGTTTACCCCTTGTTGAAAGACGGCGGTGGCTGGCGTGACTCGATCTTCCAAGTTTTCCAAACGTAACTGACTGAACGGCAACGCACGTCGCTTGGGTCGCTGCATGTCATGAATCGTTGCCCCACTCCTAAACTACTTCCTGAACTTCCTGAGCATGGCAGTCTCCGGTGTCGATCAGGGAACAATCCTCTGCAAACATTCGAGGGAGCGGATCGATCACCGACAACCGCACGAAGCAATAGAAGCACGGTCCAGGTCGGGACCGCGACCGGCTTAACAAAGCAAAGAATGGTGGATTGTCGATCCAGATTGCGTTGATCGTTCCGGTCCTCCGACCCATCGGGATAGGACATCGACGTCGATGTCAGAGAGGCCCGAAGGGGCGGAAGATCGCGAGCTTTGAACGCGGACAGCTGATCGAGCAGTTGTCTGCAGAAAATGCTCGCTTGGAATCCGCTATGATCTGGTTAGAGAAATTGACTAGGGCGACAAGTACGAGAACCATGAATAATCTATGTAGTTTACATGAAATACCTAGACGTTTGAGACACTTCCGGCCTAGCGCTTTTCTTCAGTCTCGCCATCCTCTGAAAGATCCGCGTCTTCCGCAGGCAATTGCGGCCAGCACGTGCCTTCCCGGTGCCACAATGTTGGTAGCCAGTCGGTAAGCATTTGCTCGACGCGCTCACACCAGTCTAGGAGATGACTATGCAGATCGTTGACTTCCCAGCGATCGTCGGGCTTACGGTACAGCCGAAAACGGTCGCGATCATCGGCGAGGGAATCGCTTCCCGGACAGACTGGCAGTGGAACCATCCATGACCATTCTTCGCTGCGGATGCCCCACACTTGTAAATCCGCACTGGAGCCAGTAAACAACGCAAATTCTCTGATTGTCCTCGATTCGCCAAATAAAAGAGGCCAAAGACTTTGTCCATGCATCGTTGGCTCGGGAGCAGAGGTCTGGAACGCTTCGAGCAGCGTGGGAGCCAGGTCGACCGATTGCGTCAACACGGGGACCCGACTCCCCTGATTCGCGGCCTCCGGTAATCGAACCAGGAATGGGACATGAACCGCCTCCGCGTGCGGCCAAGGCTGAAGCAGTCCAAGGTAGCCATGCTCCGCCAATGGGTAGCCGACGTCCGCAGTCCAAACCCAAAGGGCATCGCGATCGTGTCCCAACGAAGCAAACAACTTCATGAATTCACCAATCTCTTCATCTAGTTCCGTCACCACCGCGGCGAACGAGGCATGTAGCCAGTCCCAAGCATCGCGGTCATTTCGGTCGAACTCGGCGGGTTCGGGATTGTCGCAAGGCGGCGGAAGCTCAAATGGTGGAATCTCTTCGCCCTGGGGTAACTCTTCGGGTAAGGGAGCATAATAGGCTTCAAAGCGGTCCAAGGGCACATCCCATGGCGGCAGTAGTCGATCCAGTTCGAGCCAAACCAAGAAGTCTGGAGTGTCGGCTAGACTTTGTAAGGTCCTTTCCACCACGCCATGGAAGGCGACGCGGGGCGTCTGCTCAGGTTGGGGTTCGACGATGATGATCTGATCCCAACCCTGGGCGAACGCATCGTCAACATTGGACTCGCGGATTAGGATTCGTTTAACACCCACGGTACCGAGGGTATCGATCAGATCTGGCTCCATGTGCACCGACGGCGTTTCGGTCGGCAAGCTGGGATGATATCGTCCACTCCGCCAAGCTTGTCGCACCACGGCGGGGTCGAGATGATCGGTAAAGTGATGATCAAAGATGACAGATTCACTGGCCAAGCGGTCCAGACACGGCGTGGCAATCCATTCATTGCCGTACGGACCAAGGCCATTGATATTACAACCGTTTAAAACCAGTACGATCGCTCGCATGGTGCCCCTTTGCCGGATCGAGGGTGAATCGGTTTATTGTATTCAGAGAAGCGCGACCGCAGAACTGGGTTCGCTGCGCTGAACCCGGATTGGCGTGGACTTCCGCGTCGGTCGAACTTCGGGGTGCACCCTGGCGTAGCCTCAATAGTCAACCCTCAGCATTGTTTTGCTCAGAAAGGGAGCAGGTGTGCTAGGCCCTATTTTCATGCGGGAGCTGGTCACGGTTCCGCGTCGTGATGGACATTTTTTGACCCGCATGGCTGTGCTAGTACTGTTACTGGTGCTTGGCATCACGGCCTGGCAGGCTGGCGTCGGTTTTCAGGCGAACGCCACATTGGGGGAAACCGCCCAGTTTGGCCTATTACTCTTCCAGATCATTGCCTTTGTGGAATTAACGTTATTGCTATTTTTCGCCGCCTTGTCGGCAGCCAATGCCGTGGCCCAAGAAAAAGACCGACGGACCTTTGTGCTGTTGTTGCTTACCGATATGCGTGACTATGAGATCGTGTTGGGCAAGATGCTGGGGAGCTTACTTCCAATCTTGATCCTGTTTCTCGTCACCTTGCCGGTTTTAAGTATGTTGCTGCTGTTAGGAGGGATCTCCGCCTGGCAGGTGGGTCAGGCGGCACTGGTCATGGCTGCCACCGCCCTAGCGGCAGGTTCCCTGGGTGGGTTAATTGCTCTATGGCGAGAACGAACGTTTCAGTCGCTCGCTTTAGCCGTGTTAGTCCTCGTCCTTTATTTATGTGTCGTCCAAGGCATTGGGCTCTTGGGACGGGTGATTCCAGGAATCGATTGGGTAACAGTCAGTGCTTGGCTCGATCCGTTTCGGGCCATGCAGACGGTGCTTGAACCTCCGCAACGATCAAGTGGGCTTGCCCCGGCTTATGGCTTTTGCCTGGTGATGTTGGGCTGGAGCATGCTGCTGAACGGTATCGGAGTAGCCCGGTTACGCGTCTGGAATCCCTCCGGTGAGCCGATCATGCAGAGGGATCAGCCCAGTGAAGCGGAGCAAGAACAAATCGAACGGGAAAAAGCCCATGCAGCACCGGGTGAGTTGCGCACCGTATGGGAAAATCCCATTTTGTGGCGTGAGATCCTCACCCAGGCATACGGTAAACGCCCGATCCTGGTCAAGGTCGCCTATGCGGTGGTGTTGGCTTTAATCGTATACTTTGCAGTGGATTTGTTGACAACCCGCCCAGCGTTTGTCGCGGCGTACGGTTTGGTCCCGGTGATGATCCTGTCATTATTGTTGGTCGCCGCTCAGGCTGTCACCGCGATCACCTCCGAACGGGATGGTCGCTCACTCGATTTGCTGCTGGTGACCGATCTAACGCCTCGGGAGTTCGTGTTTGGCAAGATCGGAGGGGTGCTGTACAACACCAAAGAATTCCTGCTACCACCGATCCTATTGACCATATTCTATGCTTTGAGCGGCGTGTTGACCAACACGCCCGCCGACGCGAACTGGACGACTGCCTTGGTCAGCAACTTTGGTTCGATGGTATGTGTACTCGGTGGGGTGCTGATCTTGTTAGCCTTCGCCTTGACGCTGGGCATTCACGTCGCACTGCGGAATGCCAGTTCCCGCTTGGCGATTGCCAACACACTCGGCACGGTATTTTTCCTGTCGGTGGGTACCCTGATCGTCATCTATCTGATCGTCATTAATGGGGGCAGTTTTGCCAATCAATGGATTAGTTTTCTGGCCTTCTTAGGCTTGGGGATTGGCGGATTGTGGTGGGTGTTGAGTGCGGATCGACCCTCCCCGGCATTGACCCTGGCCAGCTGGCTGTGTCCCTTAGCGATGTTTTACTGTGTGACGAACATCCTGATTGCCAAGCCGGGATCGGAAGAATCGACCGATCCTTTGGTGCCATTCCTGGTGATCGCCGCCGCATTTGGCTTTACTATAAGCGCGATGTTAACGCCTCTACTCAGCGAATTTGATGTCGCTCTCGGTCGTACCACCGCCAACGAGGAGTGAGCGCTGTGCAGCCAAACAACGATCCCCCGGCACCCGAAACGGCCACGCCACCTCCCTCAAATGCCCCGTTGATCAGTGATCGACGCCTCAATCGCTTTGTTCTGGGGCTGTTGGGTTTTGTACTGATGGTTTGGGTGTTTGATTTTTTTTCCTTACTCCTTCAACAGATCTTGATCGCTGCGTTTTTGGTGTACTTGATGTTGCCCATCTATCACTGGCTCCTTGAACACGGGATACGGTCCGTCTATGCCTATGGCGCTATCGTAGGCCTCTTGGTCCTGATGGGGTTGTCACTTGGAGTGGCGATTCGGGTCAGTTTGGAGGATTTATCCGTGAATCTTCCAACCTACCGTAAGAACTTTACAAAGGTGCTCGATCAAGTCCCTGTCGTCGGTAAGAAAATCTTAGAAAATACCTTCCAAGGGGAGGATGATTCGTTCGAGTCAAAGGGGCAGTCGCCGGAGGGAAATGGACGTACTGAGGATCCTGCGGTTCCCCAGCCCAGTTCGCAGACTCCCGATGTACCGACCGCGAGCCCGCAAGTGAATACGCGAACGGGTCGTCTAGAATTCGACCCGAATTTATTGCCCCTGCGGGCTTTGCTGAACAATCTCTTGGACCTGTCGAGTCAGCTATTCGTGGTTTTAGTATATCTTGTATTCATTTTATTGGAGCGGACCAGTTTTCCCAATCGAATCCGCTCAGCCTTCAACCCTGAACGTACGACACAGGTAATGGAAACCATCAGACAGATCAATTCGTCGATATCTGAGTATATCTACGTGAAAACGTTTATCAGTTTTCTTACTGGCCTGTTATCCGGGATCGTATTAGCACTATTTAACGTGGAATTTGCACTACTCTGGGGGGTGCTCACCTTTTTGGTGAATTTTATCCCATACCTGGGCGCGATTGCAGCGGTGATTTTCCCGAGTCTTTTAGCACTCGTCCAATTTCAAAGTTTTCCCTACGCTCTCGCCGTGCTGACCGTGTTGACGGTGATTCAAACGTTTTTGGGTTATTGGACGGAACCGCGCATGACCAGCCAGCGGGTCAATTTAAGCCCACTAGTGGTCATCCTATCGCTCGCTTTTTGGGGGTTCCTCTGGGGCATCGTGGGAATGATCCTGGCAATCCCGTTGACGGTGGTAATCAAAGCAGTGTTGGAAAACATCGAAGATGGTAAGTTCATCGCCAAATTACTGTCCAATGAGGAACCCTCGTTTTTGCAAGTTCCCACGGTCGCGGAGAAGCCGTCTGGATCCATCGCTTAGAGCATTTCTTCCGAACTGCAGGGCGAGGGCCTTCCAAGCCGAGCCCCAGCGGACGCGGTCCCTGGCTGGACTTGACCGCCAAGCGGACCAACGACCTTAACTACCTTCGGGGGTTTTGACTCGGAATTCCGATCGACTGAACAGGAAACTGGAGACCACGGCCGCCAGTAGCGCAACACCTAGAAGAACACT
Source organism: uncultured Alcaligenaceae bacterium (assembly GCA_964410665.1). Lineage (GTDB taxonomy): Bacteria > Planctomycetota > Planctomycetia > Gemmatales > Gemmataceae > CAYPIE01. The sequence goes on along the minus strand of CAYPIE010000007.1, from coordinate 112,148 downwards.
CAGACAGGTGTCTGCGCTGGTCGCGTTAGGTGCTTCGAGGTCGATCGACCAGTCGGTATTGCTCAGGCCCACCCATCGCAAGCTGAGTACGCGCACGTAATACATCACCGATAACTGTCGGATGAAAAACGCTTGATTGGCGAGGATCCCTTCGAAGATGATGAGATACGCGATCCCGGCGACCAGGGTACGGCTGGTGAACAGGCTAATGAGGCCAAAGATGGCATTGTAGGTGGACAGAGCAATGATAAAGATGAGCACTGTCCAGGCCGCTCGAGTGAACAATTCCTCCTGGGGAAAGCCCTCACGATTCCCATAAATCGCCAGGAAGGCAATCATCGTGAAAAGGGAGGCCACGGTCGCCGTCAGCAACCATGTCGCTAGAAGCTTGGTTAGATAAAGGGCCCAGCGAGGAATCGGACGAATCAGTAAATAAGTTAGTGTTTGTTCTTCGATCTCGTCTTGGATCATATTTGAGGCGTAGAGGAGTGCAGAGAGTGGGATGAGGACGTAGGGCATAAACGAGAAGATTAAGACTTCCTCGAGCTCGCGCACCGAAGGTGGACGGTCGGAGACCGATCGGATGAGAACTGCGATCCCCGCAGGGAGCAAAAACAGGAACACGACAAGTAACAGACGTCGGCCACGCGAATGCTGCCGCAGAGTCAGGAGAAACAGCGTCCAAAGTGCCGCAAGTGTACCGCCTAGGCCGATTCCAGTGAGGGCGGTTGATTGCTTCGGATGTTGATTGGCCGTTAATTCGCTCATCAGCTCACCAGGTATCGAAAGACGGCTTCCAAGTTATCATCTTCAGAGTAAACTTCGTCGATACGAATCGCACCTTCGCTGGCAAGCCTGGGTAAGGCAGTGTAGAACGCGTCGGGAGTCAAGGTTTCGACCACAATGCTGTGATTGGCGAGATCGAGTTCGATTCCTTGTACACCGTCCCAGAGGACTAGCTGCGCTGCAAGCGATCGCGGCTCAGGACAAACCAAGACAATCCGGTGCGGGTGTTTGTCGATCAGATCGCGGATCTGGCGAATGTGGCCCATGGCGACCAGGCGGCCCCGATTGAGCAAGACGATGTAGCTGGTAAGCGACTGCACTTCATAGAGCACGTGGCTTGAGAGCACGACACTATGTCCTTGGTCGGCCAGCTCGATGACAATATCCATTAACTCCCGACGGGCGACCGGATCTGTTCCGGTAAACGGTTCGTCAAGGAACAGTACGTCGGGTTGGTGTACCAGAGCTTGGGCGAGCTTGGTCCGTTGTCGCATCCCTTTGGAGTAAGCGCCAACTCTTCGGTGCATGTGCTCGGTGAGTCGAACCTGTCGGAAGGCCTGTTCGGTGGCGTCCTTCGCTTGGCCACGGCTGAAGCCGGTCAGACGGGCACAGGTGTAAATAAAATCATAACCAGACATCCACTCATAAAAAGCATCTTGTTCTGGACACAAGCCCACCCAGCGGATCACAGTCGGGTTGTTCCAAGGGGCTTGACCGAACAGCGTGACTTCACCCTGACTGGGCTTGAGTTGTCCGGTCGCAAGCTGCAACAGTGTCGATTTGCCGGCGCCGTTGGGACCGAGCAACCCGGTAACACCCGGGGCAATATCCAATGTGAGCTTATTGAGCCCGATGACATTGCCATACCACTTGGAGACACCATCGAAGCGAACAACGGTTTCTTGGTCGACCGCCTTCGTTACTTGAGGCGGTCGAGCGACCGCACCCGCCGGTGCATGATCCATATCGAAGCTCCCATCAGACCGAGGAGAATGCCGCCCGACCAATACCACGGATACTGGGGCCCTTTCAACGTGGTGATAAAGAACGGTTCCTCGCCAACGAGCGATCCCGGTCGGTTGGCGAAACTACCGATCTTGGCGAATTGATCCCAGGCACTATTCGTGTCCAACAACACCGCCTTGATCCGATCAAGGTTACCGGTGAAAGAAACCATTTGCCACGGGTTATTTCGGTAAGCTTCGATGCGAGCAGCATCGGCTTGACGGATTCGTTCCAGAAGATTGGGATCTGGAGCGTTCGGTCGATTGCCGAAGATACCCGGCTGAAAGGCTCGCTGGAGCTCAGTCTGTGCCCTGGAGTATTCGAGCTGGGTTTGAACAACATGTTGGGTCGAAAGCGCACTTGCCACCGCTGAGCTCACAAACCAGATGCCGATCCAGAAGGCAGCGACATAGCGTGAACTCCGCGAAAGCGAAGAGAGTCCTAAGATGAGGGTTCCGGTGCTCAAGACAATGACGCTGGCAAACGCCAAGGCCCCAAGAAAGATGGGTAGGGTATCCACAATGACCGTGGGATCAAGGCTAAAGAGCAGACCCATCCCGTAAGCTGCAATCGTGGGGATGACCACAACGGATCCGAGACCGAGCGCGATGACCCCGAATTTTCCAAGAAAATAATCCGTCCGGGTGATGGGGCGAGAGAGATAGAGCGGCAAGGCGTTAAAGCGCAGGTCCTGACTGATCAAACCCGGTCCGAGGATCACTACGAGGATCATGGCGACAAAGGTCTGAATCGAAAAAAAATAGGAGTAGCAGATCGTCCAGATGGCTTGACGATAAGCGATCGGATCGGTGGAGACCTCCGGAGGAAGGCTGATGACACGCAAGATCGGTTGCACAACCTCGGCCTGTTGCTCGACGAGCCCCCAGACGGCCATCAAGCTGACGAGGGCGATCGCCGGAAGCCAGGCTGCGATCATAATCAGCCGGGTAAAGCCTCCTTTGAGCTTCGAACGCACGCCCTGGCGACTAATGGCCAAAAAACGCCAGAAATGCCCTCTTGTGGTTCCGTGCCAGTGCTGGTAGCCCTGATCGAAGATTGGCATTGGGTCCTCACTCGCCGTCGCGAACGGCTTTCAGAAACACTTCTTCGAGCGTGCCCCGCTTGGGCCGGAGGTGCCGAATCTGCTCCCCATGTTGCACCGCCACCTGCCAGAGTAATTGGGCGTCTTGCCCTTCAGCGAAGTGCGCCTCAATCAACTCCTCGTTCAGCGTGGCCTGGCAATTCACCGCTTGCAGCGCCTGGACATATCCAGCTGGGTTATGCTTGACGCGGATTTCGTAGGTCTGTTGATGGAGTTCTTTGAGGTCACTCAAGGAGCCCTGGGCAATCAGGCGGCCCTTGCTCATCACCATGACGTGGTCACAAACCGATTCCACATCCGGGAGTAGGTGGCTTGAGAACAACAGGCTCATCCCCTTGGCAACCGACAAGTCTCGGGTGAGGGCCAACACCTCATCGCGTCCCTTCGGATCCAATCCATTGGTTGGCTCATCCAGGATCAATAGCTTGGGATCATGCACAATCGCGGCTGCAAGCTTGATTCGTTGTTTCATCCCGGTGGAATACGATTCCACTCGTCGGTATCGCGCTTCCCCCAAACCAGTGTAATCGAGGACTTCATGGGCTCGTTGCAGAGCATCTTTGCGGTTCATTCCAGCCAGTTCCCCGGCATAGGCGGTAAACTCAATGCCGACAACGCCCGGAAATAAGCACTCGTCTTCGGGAACAAAGCCCACTGCTTGGCGAATGGCGAGTTGCTCCGTCGCAATATCAAGATCAAGAACGCTTCCCGAACCGCTGTCAGGTCGAATGAGTCCGAGGATCGCACGGATAAGGGTGGTCTTTCCTGCGCCATTGGGGCCGAGAAGTCCGATGGCGCCATGTGGAACTGCCACCGAAAATCCACGCAAGGCTCGAATGTTGCCGTAGGTTTTATTGATCTGACTTAGTTCAAAAAGCATGCTCGCTCCAGTTCCGAGCTCGCGATGTCGGTCAATGGAGACTGATTCGCAAACATGGACGGAATCTTAGCGATTTTGGCCAGCCGATGCGAGAAATTTTATGCGACCTTGGTTACTCTATCATGTATTGCGAAAGAATTATGTTCAGAATAGGAGAATATTCTGAAAAATCCAATTTTTTTGGTTGACACAAGAGTTTCGAGCTACTACACTCGAACGCTATCAGTGGGTATTGCTTAGAAGTGAACTAATTATTGAGCGGATTTTTGCACGTGGAGATCTGAATGTTCTTGGATTTCGATCTCCTAAGGCAACAGCCTTGACCTCCTCACGGACGAACCCTTCTAAGTAGAACCCATTCCATCCTATATAGATTTCTTTATGAAATCTTTGGCAGCCTGGGTACGCTTTGCTGGCAAAGCAGCACACTTCCCTTCCAGCCCTGCCAAAGTTATTGCGTTCCATCCGCTGGACTTCGGTCCCGGACAGTAACCAGACCGCCAGCGCGTCGCACCCCTACCCAGCTCATGGGTAGCGGACTCGTCCGGCTACGCGCCGCACACGGAACAACACACTCCCTGTGTTGAAGCGGTCATTTCGTTTGCTTCCAGACGATTCCCGCCCTCAACCACTACCGACCGCCTGCGGGACGGTCATTCGATGGATTCTGTAAACCTCCCTCCCCCTGATAGCACGAAATTGGAGATACCCCCGTGACTCCACAACAACCTTCCAAACTGACCCAGGAAGTCCGCAAACCCATCAAAGGACAAGTTCAGCGCTGCAAGCTGCGCTTTGAGCCACTTGAAGACCGGCTAGCTCCTGCGAATCAGACTCTGACCGAGCTCGATCGGACCGCACTGCTCAGCGGCTTGGAGTCGCTAGTGACCTGGTCCGATACCGAACTCATCACTCTTGGCGAATTTGCGCAGGGAGTGCCACTGGCCGGGGAGACCCTGGGGAAACTGGTGGCCCCGGGTGAGACGATCTCGACCGAACTGGTGGCACTGGTGCGTGAGCAACTCGATAACGATGGAAACATGGATGCGGTGGATACGCAGAGCCTGACGGACAGCTTGAATGGGATCCCGATGCTCACTGCGACCGACGAATCCACCGACACGCTTATCCAGATCGACATTCAGTGGGCTCCTTCCTTGGCGAAGACCCTCCCCTTGGAGTTAGGCGAACAGATAGAGGATCGTTTCGGGATCCGTGCAACCGGAGAGATCACGCTGCAAAGTTCCTTGCAGCTGGACTTTGATCTTGGTTACGACCGGACACCGGGGTTGACCCAAGGGGAAGCGAGTTTTGTCAATTTTGAATCCCCGTTCACAACTGGAGTACAAGCAGCGTTCGCCAACAACTTCGACGTTGCCGTACGCTTAGGCTTGCTCGATGCCTCGGTGACCGATGGCAGCGTCAACTTGAACGCAGATGTCGAGGTGACCATCAGCGAGCCCAGCGGCGATAATCGACTAACGGTGACTGAGCTTCTGGGCACTCCCATCGATTCGCTGGCCAGCTCGACCACGATGGGGAGTGCGGACGCGCTAAACGTCACGCTGCCAGTAACCGGTACCCTTTCCTCGGGTTATAGCGCGACCGGGACCTTAACCGTCACGGACGCGGATGTGTTTAATGAACCTGTGCCTCAAATCGCATTCAACGCGCCGGACGGGCTGGTCAATTTCAAGGACATTACTCCAGGAGACCTAGGAGCGCTGTTGACGCAAGTCGGTTCCGCGTTCCAGACCGTCTCCGGTGCTCTGAACCCGGTGGACGGCATCCCGTTTGTCACTGAGGACTTGAACTCCTTCGCGGATTTCGCGGGTGTATTTGATGAGTTCGTTTCTGACCTCTATGACGTCGACATCCGTGGGGTCAGCGAATACACGCTGCCTCAACTTCCCGACGTGTCCGATGAGAAGTCGCTCGAAGTCGCCAACTTCTCCATCATCTTGACCAACCCCACAGCCGAACCCCCCACGGTCAGTGAGCCTTTCGATGTGATGGTCGAGGGTGGCGCGAAGACTCCCACCGAAGTTCTCAGTTCAGTGCAGGCGGGGTTAACGGCGGCAGGTCTTGATGGCAAGGTAGAGGTGGCATTCACAGATCCGGACAATCCAGAAACCAGCAACCTCACATTCCGAGCCCTCACCTCAGGGGACCGTTTGAACTTCCGTTACGGTGCCAACGAGGCGGGCACCCTCCAACTCGGCTTTGAGCGGCTGTTGAGCAATGCTGTTTTCCGCTTTGATACCCTGGGAGAACTGACCAGCGAACTCAATACGTTGCTGAGTCCAAACACTGCTAGTCTGGAGTACGCCCCAGCGGAGCGGTTGTTGACGCTTGGGTTCGAGTTAGAGCAGACGGTTTCAGAACCTCTCATGCTTATGATCAACGAGGGCTTTGATCTCGGCATGCTGGGAAGCCTTGGGCTCACCGGGAAAGCTGACGCGACAGTAACAACGACCGTAAACGCCAACTTTACAGCCGGACTCGATCTATCCCCGATCGGTGGCGGGTTCCTGGCGACCACCGAGACCACCCTGGGGAGCTTACCCAACGCTGACAAGATCGATCTGACGGACGGGAATGCCGACCTGGTGCAATTCACCCTTCGCGATGGCACCAATTTCCAAGTCAACTTCGAGGGGCTAACGCCCGCGACCCTCGGAGGGGTCATCGACGCAATCGACAACGCTGCGATGGCAGCCGGGGTATCCGATGGGGAGCTGGTCGTTGCGATTATTCCGGACGACCCGAACACGTTGGCTCGCGAAGATGTTGGGTTGCAGATTCAGGATACCACCACCCCGGATGGGATGTCTGTCTTGGCCATCCAGAGTTTAGCCGAGACGGATATGCCTGCGTCTTTGCTCGGATTTGTGCTTGGGATTCTGGGCAGCGACCGCGATGGTGATGGGATCATTACCGGAACGCCGCTGCATGGTGACACGCTCCTGAAGCGTGCCTTTCTCACGGAAGGGTCGGAAATCAGCGCGTCATTACAGTTTGACGCAAAAGCCATCGAACTCAGTGGCTCACTTGGCTTACTTGAGGTCGGAGTTGTCGGAGGCGGTGCGGACTTCACCGTGGGTGGGAGCCTCAAGTTGGCCGACCCGGGCACTGGCGCGGCAGCCGATGGGCGGATCCTTCTCAGTGAGTTTTCTCCTCAGCTTGCCGGCGTGACCATCACGGCGGGGATGAGTGCACCGGCGAATGGACAACTCGACGCGGATGCTGAGTTTAGCGTGGCCATTGCCGGTGGTAGCCCGATTACCGTGATGCTGGCCAAGGCCGATACGATGGACAACGCGATGCGCGGCGAGTTGGCCAGCGATCTCAACGGCGTGCTCGACAGCATTAGCTTCCCGGCGGCTTACAACGGTACTCCCTATGAAGGGGGAACCCTCGGCGATGTCCTATCGGTGACGGTCATCGATAAAGCACTTGTGTTCCAAGGTGCGATCCCGGCGATCTCCATCGCCGGGGCCGAAGAGCTCGGCTTTGCGGCCACCGAAAACGCTACCTCCGGAGTCCTCACCCCAGAGTTCTTAGCATCCGGGAAGGTTACGCTTCCGACGACCGTTCACGGGCTGCTGGCTCTCGGTGAATCGATGGCACCGACGGTCAATGTGGAACTTGGATTCAGTGCCAACAGTCCCATCGTGGTGACCCCTAGTACTCCATCGATTGACCCCGATGTCGAGGCTCTTCTCAATTCTCTCAGCGACTTGTCGCTCGGGAGCGTAGTCGACAGTCTAGAATCAGTCGCAAACTTCCTGCGGGATTCCGAGCTCGGAATATTCACCCAACCGCTTCCGTTGGTGAACCAGTCGGTGCGTGATTTAGTCGGCCTGGTCGATGACATCGAGGCGGCCCTGGCTTCGTTCCGAGCGGAGGTGGCTGATTTAAGCAACACACTCACCTCGCGAATTGGGGAACTTCGTGACGCTCTTATCATGCCTCCTGGGATGGGGCAGGCAAGCTTGTTTGAGGAGCTGAATACGGCTGGTCAAGGGGAACTCGCCGAACGGCTGGTCCAAGCGTTGAATCACCTCGAGGATGTGGTTACTCGGTTGCCTCGGACCCTGGATCTGGACGCGTTGGTCGGACCGCAAATCCCGATCGAGATCCTCAGTGCCATCAATTATTTCAGCAGCCAGGCGGAGGAGTTCCTGGGCGACACCACGGGTGTGACTCCGGAGCGAGTCGAGGCGTTCACGACCGCCTTTTTCGACTTACGCACGAGTCTTCCAGTCGCGGAGTCGCTGGGGCAGTTTTTCTTCCGTGGATTGGGGTTGGACACCCTCGTAGACAAGACGGGGCTTGACTCCGTCGCCGCGGACTTGGCGACTGCTTCGGCTGATCTCAGCGGGGACGCCAAGAGCACTTTTGACAATCTCCACGACCAACTCATCGCAGCGCTCGCGCTCGCCGATGATCGGGTGGATGTTGTAAAATTGATTGATTTTGTCAACGGGTTTACCCAAGCCGTCAGTGATTTCGAAGACGCGCTCGCCGACGCAGATTTGACCGATGACTTCACTATGCTCGGGGATCGGCTCCGTACCGCTTTTCCAGCATTTTTCGATGTCCGTTTGGTGGACGATGCGAGTGGGCAAAGTCTGGAGTTCCGCCTCAATTATCAGATTGCCGCACCCATTCCGAACCAGACGCTGGATTTCAGCGCGGCGACCTCCTTGTTTGGGCTACCCGCCTCGGTACAGAGTGGGGGCACCCTCGAGGTCGAGGTTGGTGCGATGCTCAACCTTGGCTTTGGTGTCGACCTGGCGAGTCTGTCCGATCCGGTAGCAGGCTTTTTCTTGACCACCGACAGCGACATCGAAGCCGATCTTCAGGTCAAGGCCGAGGGGATCACGCTCGAGGCATCCTTCGGGGGCATCACGGCCACCCTCGGTGGCTCCGACAGCTATGTCCGACTGAGTGAAGATCCTAGCGACGAGGACGCGGGGCCGATTGCTTTCCGGATCGGGCTCGACAAGGCCGGTGGATCGGTTGACAGTGATCAACGCGTGCAGCTCACTGGCAACGACCTAACCGAGAGCTTGAAGGTTAGTGCACCGATGGGTGGCTTCGAGGCCGACCTCGAGGTGACCGCACCACTGGCCGGGGGATCCGATACCAATCTGACCCTGGCCCTGACCGATGTCACCGATTTCTCCAGCTTCCAACTCGTCAACTTCCCCACCTTTGACTTTTCTGACCTCAAGCTCGACCTCTCAAGTATTCTCAACGGCGTTGATGAGCTGCTGAAACTTCTGGAAAACAGCCTGCAGACGGGAGGGGTGGAGAAGATCCCGTTGATCGGCGACGGGTTGAATGATCTCGGTATGTTCATCGAGCGCTTCCGCGATGAGTTCTTTACCCCCTTAAAAGACGAACTGACTGCCATCGATGAGAACCTCAAGGACGAGGCTGCGATCACCACGGCAGTGCAGGACCTGCTGTTTAAGTATCTTGGACCAGGCTCTGGAGGTGTCACCGGGCTGAACATTCTAGCCAAGCCAAACTCCAGCGAACTCGTGACCGCGGCGACCGACATCCCAGTGACGGTAACACTTGGCGACGACCTCTCGCTTTTAACCGATCCGGATGCGTCGATTACCGTCGATTTTCACTTTTATGTTTCCGAGTCGACAACCGTGGATTTTGACCTCGGTTTCGATGCCTTGAAGATCTTGACCGCCGAAGGAGAAGGGGGAATTAATCTGGGGGTCGAGTTTGATGTTGAATTCTCGCTTGAACTCAACAAGCAGGAGGGGATCAAACTGATCCTCAACGAGGCATCCGAGGTGACCCCCGACCTCAGCGATCCGAATAACTCCATCATGGTCGATCCCGAGCTCGAGCTCAAACTCACGGTCGAACTTACTCCGGACACCTCCGCGAACGTATCGCTCTTTTTCCTGAAGCTTGGGCTGTCCGAGGCACCTGGGGGGGCTGACACTGGGTTCACCGGGGTGCTGTACTTGGACCTCAGCAAGGGAACAGACACCGAAGTGCCGCTGGCGGAGTTGCTTGCCCTGGAGGTAACGCCGAATTTCCAAGCCGATATTCAAGTCGACCTGCGGCTTAATGCAGGGGTTGGTGGGATCGGAGCAGGTTTGAACACGAACCTCCCATCGATTCGAGCAGACCTTCGCGTCGATTGGGACTTCGCGATCGATTCGGGGGGTGGCCGCGGGGAGCTCCAGGTTTTCCGCCTCGATGATATCTCGCTCGACATCGGAGGCTTCCTCAGTGGCCCGGTCCTCGAGGTACTCGAGGGGCTCGACCGGTTTATCGAGCCGATCCGTCCCATTCTCGCGTTCCTGAACGCCGAGGTACCGCTGATCTCAGAGGTATCCCAGTTAGTTGGGCAAGGGCCTTTCACCTTTACCGATGGGATCCGGCTCTTAGGCGATGGCGGAGATACGGTTGCCACGGTGATCGATCTGCTTAGCGCGGTAAGCTCCTTCGTGGGGACGAGCGTATCGGACCAGGAAGTTGTAGTCAACTTCGGCGACTTCATTCTCATCGACGTACCCAAAAATATCAACGCGTCGGCGAGCACCTCCCTGCTCGACCCTGGCTTTACCGTCACCGAGATGAGCGATGGCACATTTATGGAAGAGACTGGCCCCGACTCGGTCAACGGCAGCAATAACAGCTTAAAAGGGACGTTTGATCAGCTTCGCAGCAAACCGGGTACCAGCGATGCGATGGGGACCCCAGGGCTGGGGATCGAGTTTCCGCTTCTCGATAATCCGTCGATGATTGTCAACGTATTACTGGGCAAGCCGGTCGACTTGATCGCTTGGGATATCCCGCGGCTGGAAGCGAGCTTCACGTTTAACCAGATCTTCGGGCCGATTATCCCCCCATTCCCGGTGTTTGCCACGATTGGAGGGACCTTCGGTGCTTTCGCGGACTTCTATGTCGGCTTGGACACTCGGGGTCTGCAAACCGGGAATTTCTTTGATGGCATCTACTTTGGTGACCGGGACCCGACCACCCCAGGAGGTACCGACGTCCCCGAAGTGGGACTGTTCATGGAGTTCACCGCGGGTGCCGAAATCAATGTAGTGGTGGCCAAGGCCGGGGTGAAGGGAGGTGTAGGTGCGGACATCAATGCCAACTGGAACGACCCCAACGAAGATGGCAAGTACTACCTCGATGAGGTCCATGCCAATGCCCAGCGGGGTCTAGAGTGCATCTTCGACCTCGAGGGGGCACTGACTGCATTCCTACGAGCGTACCTGAAGATCGAGATCGATCTTCGGTTCTTCACGATCACGATTGTCGACACCGATTTCACCATCATCGATGCAACCCTGTTTGACTTTAGCCTATCTTGTCCTCCGCTCCCTGATCCGATCCCGGCGAGCATCGACGCGGACGGCCGGGTGACCCTCCACACTGGAGCGAATAGCGGGGCTCGTCAGCCGGGTGCGATGGACATTGCCGATGTCGTCACGATCCGAGGGGAGGTTGACCTGGACGGTGATGGCGTCCTGACCCCGACCATCGATAAGAACGGGGATGGCTTTATCAAACCCGACGATGGTGATGTGCTTGGCGAGGACCTCAGCGATGAGCCGAACGCCATCGTCGTCGAAGCTTTTGGTATCGTCCAAATCCTTACCGGAGTCACGAGCATTTATGCCGACCTGGGCAAGACCAATGATGAAGACGACATCCTGACCGTCCACCCTGACTTGGACATTCCACTCGAGGTATACGGTGGCGGTGGCGACGATGAGATCACCACCGGGAAAGCCGGCGATACCGTTGACGCGGGAGCCGGGACGGACACCGTCCGCGGCGGAGCAGGCAACGACAGCATCTTGGGCGGAGAGGGTAGTGACAACTTGTTCGGGAACGCTGGTGGGGACACCCTGCGTGGCGGTAATGGCGACGATGCCATCTACGGTGGGAACAATGACGGCCAGGATGTAGGGGACACCGGGGATTCCCTCGACGGTGGGGGTGGCAACGATCGGATGTTTGGTCATCTCGGCAACGACACCCTCGAGGGAGGCCAGGGTGCCGATCAAATGGAAGGTAACGATGGCGATGACATCGTCCGTGGTCAGGGAGATGATGACCGGCTGTTTGGCAATGAGGGCAACGACCGACTTGAAGGTGGCGCAGGCAACGATCAGCTCACGGGCGGCGTCGGCTCAGACACGCTGATCGGTGGGGGGACCGATGCGAATGTCGCAGATGGTAACGACTTATTAGTCGGTGGGAATGATAATGACATCCTGATCGGCGACAACGGGACCATCGGTTCGGTGATTCTCCTCCCGGGGATGTACGGCGATGATACCGTTATTGGAGGTGCGGGCAATGACCAACTATATGGTCAGGAAGGCGAGGATCTACTCATCGGCGACGGGGACCTTGACGCAGAGAACCTGGTGATCCTGTTCGACATTCCTACAGTAGCCGGGGCGACTTACGACGACTACCTCGAAGGGAATCAGGGCAGCGACACCCTTCAAGGTGGGTCGGGCAACGATCGCTTGATCGGGGGTAGCTCGGCCAGTGGGGTGGACGATGCTGCCGATCAAATCCAAGGTGGTATCGGAGACGATGTCTTACTCGGAGATAACGGGACAGTCACATCCTTAACCAATGCCCAGACTGACCCCACCGGTACTTCGGGTGCGGATTCCCTCTATGGGGGTGTCGGCAATGATGTGTTGTTTGGTGGTGGCAGTAGTGACCTCTTGAACGGCGACGGCTTCGGTGGTAGTGGCAACGATGTCGTCGTGGGTGATCAAGGGCAAATCACCCCGACAATGATCATCGCCAGCACGGGCACCGGAGCTTCGGATCAGATCACCGGGGCCAGCGGGAACGATACCCTGCTGGGGGGTGATGGTGGTGACTTCATCGCGGGTGACCACGGGACCGACGTGGTGATCGGTGACAACGGCAAAGTCACCGTGGACGGTTCTCAGGTCAAACGCGTCGAAACTGCGACGAGTGACCAGGATGGCAATGATCAGATCACTGGCAGTAACGACGCAGACATCCTGTTGGGAGGAGGCGGCAAGGATACCATCAATGGCGGATTGACGGATGACGCAGCTGACATCCTGCTCGGTGACAACGGCCTGGTCGCCTTCGACGACGGTAGTATGGAGGCAAATACCATCCAGACGACCGATCCCACGAAGGGGGACTCGGACTCGCTGCTTGGTGGAGCGGGGAATGATACGGTTATTGGGGGAACCGCAGCGGACACCCTTCTCGGGGATGCCGGTCAAGATGTTTTGGTGGGCGATCATGTGCTGATCAAACGCGATCCGAACCAAGTGCTGAAGCGGGTCACCAGCATCGATCCTGGGAATGGAGGCAATGATGTCATCGATGGTAATACGCAGGGGGATATTGCCCTGGGTGGGGCTGGCGATGACACGATCACCGGAGGGTCGGATAACGCCGCGGACATCCTGATTGGTGACAACGGTGAGGTCGTCGCCGACGATGGTAGCGACGAAGCAAATGATATCTTCACGATCGCACCCGGAGTTGGGGGTAGCGACTCGATTACTGGGGGAGCAGGTAACGATACGGTGCTCGGCGGCGCGGCTGGCGATGATCTCCAGGGGAACAGCGATAGCGATGTGATCCTGGGGGATAACGGCTACATCAAACGCAATGCCTCTAACCAAATCGAGCTCATTTTTACTACCAATCCCGAGGTTGGTGGTGCGGACACGGTAATCGGGGAGGCGGGCGATGATACTATCCTTGGTGGCGCGGCCGGGGACTCATTATTTGGCAACTCCGGTAGTGATGTGGTCATCGGTGACAATGGCTTGCTCGATTATGTCGTTGATAGTAATCCAGCCCAGGTTGACGAAATTCGGACCACGGATTCTTCGATCGGTGGCCAAGACACCATTGTCGGTGATGTCGGCAACGACACACTGCTAGGTGGGGCTGAGGACGACACGATCAACGGGAATGTCGGCTTGGATATCATCCTCGGGGACAATGGTGAGGTGATCTATCACCTTGATGGCGACCCCGCCACTCCGGACCGGATTGCCACAACCCACCCATTCGAGGGTGGTACCGACCTGATCATGGGGGATGAGGATTCGGACACCATTCTGGGGGGGAGCGCTGGTGATTCGATCCAGGGGAATGCCGCACCGGATATTCTCATCGGCGACCAGGGCCTGGTTCATTTGCTAGGGGGACAGGTGGTTCTGATCGAGACCACAGATACGGTTTCCGAACAAGGTGGCACGGACACCATCGAGGGGAACGATGGTAACGATACCCTCCTGGGCGGTGTTGAAGGCGATTCTCTGTTCGGCAACGATGGAGATGATCTGATCCTCGGGGATGAAGGCCGGGTTGATTATCTTGACATGGACACGGATCCAGCCACCCTGGACAGCGTCATGACGACGAAGAAGTTACTCGGGGGCAACGATACCATCTTCGGCCAGGAAGGCCGCGATACGGTGTTTGGCGGCACCGCCGATGACTTGATCGAAGGTGGATTGCGTCATGACATCTTGCTTGGAGACCATGGGAAATTCGATCGCCGGTTCCCGGCGAATCAGCCGGTCGAGTCCATCGACATCAAGGAAGATGATGGCGGCGGCAACGATACCATCTTTGGCCAGGAGGGCGATGACTTTATCTACGGCCAGCAGGGTGATGATTCGCTCTTCGGTGGCGCTGGTGAAGATGACATGCTGGGTGGGCACAATGTCCGCTTTGGCGCCGATGGCAATGACTACATGGATGGTGGTGCTGATGCCGATGTCATGCTCGGCGATAGTGGCCAGATCCTGCGTACCATCATTACTCCCCAGTTACCGGATGACCTCAACACCCCCGAGTGGCTGCGATACCCTGATCCGTTCCCGGATGTCATTCGCGAGATCATCCGATTCGATGATGATGACTTCTTGTTCTATGGTGATGCGACGCCCTATGGCAATGACACCATGTTCGGTCAAGATGGTCGAGATATCATGCGTGGCCAACGTGGCGACGATTTCATGGACGGTGGGGCAGATGACGATGAGATGGCGGGTGATCTGGGCAACGACACGATGGCAGGCGGAGACGAGCCCGATATCCTCATTGGGGATAATGGGGAGATCATTCGGGCCTTCAATGCCGATGGCACACCGCGGGTGAACTCCAATGGCTTCTGGCACCGCGACATCGCGCTGGAAGAAACGGCGCGGGTCATCGGCTCGATCGACGTCAGTGGGACCGATTCGATCGAAGACCTCAACTTGGCCAACCAGATTCTGTCGGCAGATATGGTGGTTTTGACCGGGTTGTTCAGTGCTACAGGAGAGAGGATCCTCAACCCCGATGGTTCCTGGGCGACGCGCTTGCTGCTGTTGGATCTTGCGAGTGACGATGCGAGCATCCCGGGCGACGGCTTCGACGATTCCATGGACGGGGGCCAAGACGAGGACGTGGTGATTGGTCAGCGGGGCAATGACACCGTTGGCGGAGGAAGCGAAAATGACCTGGTGATCGGTGACAACGCCACCGCGCTTGCTCAATACACTGCTGACTTGCCGCAGATTCTTCAAGGCATCCGACTGATCGAGGATACAAGTGGATTCCTGGCACTGCCATTCGGTGGCAGTGTGATTGTCCCCGATATGGCAGTCCGGCCGCGTGAAGTTGCGTTTACCCGCCCGCGGTTGGATACGTTCGTCAATGTCACTCCCGAACTACAGGCCATCGCTCTGGATGATGCCCTCAAGACGCCAGCGGATCAAGACGTGGTCGCCTACCTTACGGCGATCCCGGACGTATCTCGCCATGCAGAAGTCCTATCAGGCAATGATGAGGTGACCGGTGGCGGAGGGGATGACCTGGTGATCGGCGATGATCTCGAAGTCTTCGCCCCGGCAGCGGTGGTGCTCCGCCCAATTGACGAAGCACGTCAGGACATCCAAATCGCAATCGATGCGATCGTCGATCGACTGGAGACTCTTTCACGCAACGCGGACCTTCTGGACTACGGGGTTGCCAACCTCCCAACCCCAGCAGCGGCAGAGATTGGCAACGATGTCCTTGAAGGGGGAAGTGGCACGGATACCGTCTACGCAGATCATGCGATTTTGCTGACTCCGGCCACCCCGTTAAGTTCCCCGGAGCTGGATGACTTCCCCACCGAGGCGACTGCCCTCTATGAGCGCTTACGCCTGACACAATATGCTCTGACCGACCTCGTGCTGGTGCTCGAAGGGGCCAATCACGCACAGCAATTCGCCTTGATCCAGGATTCTCAACAGAATTCCCGGACTCCGACGATTGTTCAAGCCCAAGACGTGGTCATGTTTAATGACCAAGCCAACGGTAATGGTGGTCGTGATCTAATTTATGGCGATCATGCCGTGGTGGTGATGCCGTACTTGAACGCAGCAGGATCGTGGGTTGGTGCGGTGGGCGTGTTCACACCAGACCAGCCCGATAATAATACGACCGAAGCCGCTCTTGCAGTCCTGGAGACCCTATTTGATCGCGAACTTGCTGAGCATGTGCGAACGCAGTTCCAGTCGCAGGCCCCAATGTCCAGTCAGCTGAGCGAAATTGCCTTCGAGAGCCAATTCAACCAGAGAGTGGGCAATGACACCCTAGCAGGGGACAACCAAGATGACATTCTGGTCGGTGATCTTGGTCTGAAGGTGCTGCCGCTTGTGGAAACCACCCCGGGCACGGATGAAGCCGCGCAACGGCTCAACCGGGCGATTGATGATGTGCTGCGGGTGATCGAGCCGCTTTTCAGAACGGAGCAACCGGGGGGTATTGTACAATTCCGCTACTCCTCACCGGTGCGCGATACCAGTGTCGATGGGGTGAAGCCACAAGCCTATGCCGACAGCGTGCTTGGGGGCTCGGGCAAGGATGTGTTGTTCGGCGATGGTGCGCTGTTGCGGCCGTTGTTCGAATCGGGTGTGCCACTGGAGCAATCGAGCGAGAACGCCAGCCCGTTGCCAGGCGCCGGTTCGGACCCGGATGAGAACACCCCCTTTGACGCCGCAGGTGCCGACATTGTCAAAGGTCAGGGCGGTCACGATATCCTCTTTGGTGGTCGTGGCGACGACAGTATGCTAGGCGGTGGTGGCAGCGATAGCCTGTTCGGTGGTCGTGGGGAGGATACCCTCAAAGGGAACAAGGGCAATGACTCCTTGATTGGTGGTTCCGAGACCGATCTCATTCGGGGCGGTGGCGGTACCGACTTCGAACTCCAATCTGGCGATGGAGGCGATGACAGTGGGGACGCGATGGTCACCCCCATCTCGAACCCGGTCATTGACCAATTACGTAGGGATCTTGCCACCTATGTTGGGACGCTGGCGACCATCGATCCGAATGCAGGGATGGTCGTGACACGAGCCAAGCCGTTGCCGCAACTGGGTACACCAACGCCAGTGCCAACCCTCGCGGTCGGTAGCCCGGGCACGGTGACGGTGTCACTGGTGGCACTTGACCCGGATGGAATCGTGGATGACTTGCTGATCCGCTCGAATCAGAACGTCACCGCCGATGAGCTGTTCGCACGCATCGCGCCCAGCAATGTCCAGATCGTGGGCATGGCGGGTACCGTGGTGCAATTTGCCGCTGGATTCGATGCGAACCAGTTCCGTGATCGGGTCCAATTTGACCTGCGTGGTGGTCAAGACAAAGTCACAGTGGAGAACTCCCAGCTACGGACCCTGGAAATCTTCCTTGGGGAAGGGGTGGGAGAAGTTGAATTGCGTCAAGTGAATGCCCTGAGCAACAATAGCTTTGCCTTCATTGACATCGAGGCGGATGGTCCTCTCGAGAAGGTCCAGATCACCAACCTTGCCATTACCAGCAACAGTACCGATCCGGCGATTGCTCGACCGGAACTCGACATCGTCTCGAGCCTGGGCGACATTGGTGAGGTAATCGTGTCGGGGGTGACGATCAACAGCAAGGCAGGCAATGCCGAGATCAACATCGAGGCTCGCGATGGGGCGATCGGCTCGGCGGAGATCCGTCAGTCTGCCATCGATGCGACCAATCCTACCGATAACTTTGGCGATGCCGAGGTGAGTATCTCGGCCTTTGGGGATATCGGCTCGGCGGCGATTGTGGACACCCGAGTCACCTCGCGAGCGGGTGATGCCTTGGCGGACATTGATTCGGTAGCGGGTGACATCACCGATGCAGTGTTTGAACGGGTGACACTGACATCGACCGCTCGCAACACTGAAGCCACCATCTCGGCAGCCGGGGCCATTGGCAGTGCCCGGGTTCTGGACTCTCGACTCACCAACAGCGGAGAACTCTCGTTGCTGTCTATTCGAGCGTTTGGCGGCAACATCGACTCTGCCGAAGTTCGTAATTCCAGCCTCAACAACACCTTCGGGGATGCCTTCCTGGAGATCGTTACCGAGGGCCCGGCATTCGAGACACTGTACTCGATCCACCAGGCCCGGATTGATAATACGAGTCTGGTCAGTGACGGCGGGGTTGCCCGCATGTCGATCCTCTCCCATGCGGATATCGACAGCGTGTCGGTGGTGGGGAATGGCACGTTCACCAGTAACGCACGCGACGCGGAGATCGTGATCCAGGCCAATCGTGATATTGGACTCGTGGAATCCCGGGGCACCAGTATCAACAGCACCGGTCTCGGTGATCCCGATGCCGATGCCAGGATGTTGGTGCAGGCAGGAGGTACGTTCGCTGGCTCGATCAACCGGGTAATCGTGGATGGTACCACGGTGGCGGCCAACACCGACGATGCCGAATATCTCTTCCGGGCAACCGATCACATTGGTTCAGTGGACTTTACCAACTCGGCCGCCACAAGTGTGGATAGTGATGCGGTGGTCGAATGGGTTACCCTGTTGGGCGATATCGGCGTTGTCTCACTGAGGGGCGTTACCGTGGTGAGCAACTCAGGGGATGCTCGTGTGACGGTGGACGCTCAGAACCATCTGGATGGTCTCACGTCTGAGAACTTGGCCATCACCAGCCGAAGTGGTATTGCACGTCTGGAAGTGGCCACGGTTGAAGGGGACATCGGTCCAGTAGCGATCCATCGGAGCTCGGTACGCAGTGATCGTGGGCTGGCGGAGGTCGTGGTGAACTCGGCCGATCAACTCCAAGAGCTGCGCTCGGAGAGCTTGACCCTGGATAGCACCCAAGGGACCGCATTGCTAACGGTGGTTGCAGCGGAAGTGCTTGGGATGGTATCCCTCCAAGGCCTGCTTCAGCGAGCAAGTACTGCCCTGACAACCTTGGCAGTCAATGGAACGGTGGAGGTATCCAACAGCACCATCGAGGGTGGCCCATCCACTCCGAGTGTTTTGGGTGGCCAAGTTTTGCCCGGACCCGTCAACTTGGCCATACTCGGCGGGGCAGGGGATAACCAGGTGTCACTCCGCGGAGGCAGGATTGATTCGATCGGCGTCGTGACAACCTCGGGTCGGGATGTGGTCAGTGTCGACACCGTGAACCTGCAGGAGTTGTTCGTCTTTTTGGGCGCTGGGGATGACCAGCTGAATCTATTGCAGAGCAATGGACAGCTGGCCATTCTCCGCGGAGGCATCGGCACCAACGATCAGTTGCGGCGTCAAAATTCGAATTTTGGCAGCTTCGATGCGGATGAATTTGAATAACGCGTTGACTGGTGAGCTTCGGGGCGAGCCGGACCGGCTCGCCCCGTCATTCCTCTTCCTAGCCTGCATTTCGGCGTTGTTCATCTTCCCATTGGTTTAACTTGTTATAGAGCGTCTTGAGACTGATGCCGAGCTCGGCAGCAGTTGCTTGCTTGTTGCGTTGGTGTTTTTCAAGGACACGAAGGATGTGCTCCATCTCGATATCGCGCAAGGTACGTGCTGGCATCGCCACGGACGGAGGTGGGGGTGGGGCTGCCGTCGAAGGACTCATGCTCGGAGAGCTATTCGCGATAGGCCGACCGCGTCCGGAACGAACCGAGCCAGGCAGATGTGCGGGTTCGATGGGTCCGCCGCCGGCAACAATGAAGGCATACTCCATGGCGTTGGCCAGCTCGCGAACATTGCCAGGCCAAGCATATTCACAAAGTGCGTCGATGGCATCGCCGGTCAAAAGATCAGCAACCTGCGCTGGGGTGCGTTTTGCAGCTCGGGCGAGTAAATGCCGCGCCAGTTCAGGGATGTCACAGGTCCGCTCCCGCAGGGGTGGCAGGTGAATCTCGAATGTATTCAAACGATACATCAGGTCCTCGCGAAAGTCCTCGGCGGCGACTTGATGACGCAGGTCCCGGTTTGTGGCACAGATCACACGCACATCGGTGCGAAACGGTTTGGTGTCACCGACACGACGAATTTCGCCCGACTCGAGAAAACGCAGCAGCTTGACCTGAATGTTCTTGTTGAGTTCCCCGAGTTCGTCAAGAAAAAGGGTGCCGCCATTGGCCACCTCGAACAGACCCTTGTGATCCTTGTCTGCCCCGGTGAACGCTCCCTTGACGTGCCCGAACAATTCACTTTCGACCAGGTGTTCGGCCAGCGCTCCACAGTTCACGGGAACAAATGGGTGATCGCGGCGTAAGCTCTGTTCAAAGATGCTTCGGGCCACAACATCCTTGCCGGTCCCGGTTTCGCCAAGGATGAGAACTGTTGAATCGGTGGGTGCGACCGTGGCGATCAGACGTAACACCGGATGCATGGCGGGAGAGGAGCCGATGAGCTGACTCGCACCTTCGGCGGCCTGCACGCGAGAACGTAATGCAATGTTCGAATATTTTAATTTGCGTTTCTCGAGGATCCGGATCAGGATTCCCTCGATATCCGAAAGCGAGCAAGGTTTGGTGATGTAGTCGAAGGCACCGAGGCGGAGGGCCTCGACAGCGGTTTCACGACTGGCATACCCGGTCATGACCACCGCTTCGGTATCCGGAGCAATTTGCTTGAGATGTTCGAGGACCTGGATTCCGGTCATATCCGGCATGCGCAGGTCTAGGATGGCCGCATCAAAGGTCTGCTTTTGCATCACCTTGAGCGCGGTGGTGCCGTTGGGACAGACCGTGACCTCATGCCCCAGTCGTGGCAACTCGTTGTGCATAAACTCCTGGAGCGACTGTTCATCATCGACGAACAGAATACGCAAACTACTATGCGGCGGCGTTGCCAAGACCGTCCTCCGTTCGACCATCCTGTCGCGATTCGAGACGCGGGATACGTGGATCAGGCGGGGGTGACTTGGCTGAGGTCACAGCTCCCGGGGCGCGGGTATGGCCCGGCGATGCGGTGGTCTCGAAGGCAAGTTCCTGCCCGATCGCGCGCTCGCTTCGATAATCGGCTTGCTCTTGGGGAATCCGTACCACAAAGGTGCTGCCAAGATTCGGACCTAAACTGGTCGCAGTGATGCTCCCATGATGCTGATCGATAATCTGATGACTGATGAACAATCCCAGCCCGGTTCCTTTCCCGGTCCGACTGCGGGTAAAAAATGGCTCGAAGATGTTATCAAGCATCTCGGGTTCCATACCACAGCCGGTGTCCGTGAAAATCATCTCTGCCTGTTGGCCCTGGGGTCTCAAGGTAATGGTCAGGGTCCCACCCTCTTCCATACTGTCCAGTGCGTTGACCACCAGATTGAGAACCACCGACTTGATGTCCTGGCCATTCACAGCGGCATAGAGCCGGCTGGTCGGGTGGAACAGAATTTGTTTACCCTTACAGTTTTGTAGGTGCTGAGCGATCTCGAGAACACTTTGGATCAACTCGGTCAGTTCAGTGGGCTCGCGACGTCGTTCACCAACGCGGCTAAATTCAAGGAGCTTGCTGGTAATTTCCTTACAGCGAAAAGCCTCTTGTTGAATCATCTGTAGATATTTACGAATGACAGCATTGTCCTCGGGAAACTGCTCGACCAGTGGTTCCAGACGTCGATCGAGGGCCTCACTACAAAAGGCGATCGAAGCCAAAGGATTGTTGATCTCATGCGCTACCCCAGCTGCCAAGAAGCCAACACTCACCATGCGTTCGGAGCGAACCAACTGTCGACTACGCTCATTCACCTGTTGGGCTAAATCTCGATAGATATCGCGCAGTCGCCGGGTCATATCGTTGAAGGCGTCGGCAAGCTCCTGGAGCTCATCACCCGAGCGAAGGATGATCGGCTGGTTGAAGTGCCCAGTGGCAACCGCCTGTACCCCCGACTGCAACAACCGGATGGGGCCGAATACCCACTTGCGGAATTGCTGGGTCAACAGCAGTAGCAGAATGACCCCATACCCGCAAGCAACCCCAACCACCCATTTACTCCAGCGTTGATTTTTTCGAGCCCTGTCGATACTGCCAAAAAGAGTTTCATTAATTTCTATATGTAAGTGATTGACATCAAGGACCAGTTGGTGATGCACAGCTTTGATCTCGGGGTCTTCGATCAACGCCTGACTATGCTCAAGCGGCCGAAATTCTTGAAGGCCATTCAAAGCATTTTCGTAATCATCAAGGTGTTGATGGAGGACGTCGACCAAGCCTTTTTCCATTTCCGGGGAGGGTTCTCGATGGCGTTCCAGACTGGCTTTGAGGTCGATCTCGTACTGATGGAGTTGGCTGCGAGCTTTCCGGAGGCCAGCGTGCAAACGGCTAAGTTCGTTCCCGACTTCCGGGCCAATCTGATCGGCGGGGCGGCCAAGTTCGTCGATTGTTTGTTTAAAAGACCAGGCATCGTGGAGTTCGACAATTTTCTTGTCGACCAGGTTCATGGTGCGCGTGTAGGAATTGAGTCCATACCAAGCACCGACGACGAGTAAGGCCATGCTCGCAAGGACGAGACTGAACCCGAGCAATAGCTTATGCCGTAAGCGCCATTGACGGGTCACATCCGACCTCCCTGTCGTCCCCCATCCTGTGCGGAGGTGAAACGCGAGGTGATCCGACCCACGGACGACCTCGTGCGAATCACTTCCCTCGCGGCCTCGTGCCGCTGTTCCGGGTCACCCCGGCAGGATTGCTCATGCGGAGAAGGACTCTACCAGAAGCTTGAGGACAAATGGAGAGCAGTTTTTTCTGAAACCGAGGTAAATTCGGTAAGCTACGCGGGCGATTCTCGACGATCCGCGAACAGTTGCGTGACCCCGGTGATGGCCCCGTGATTGATAGGACGGAGATTCATGGAGTCATATTCATGGATCAGATGACGAACGACCTCCGCCCCTCCGCCGGTGAGATACACCGTGCGCACCTCCTCCCATGGGCAGTCAAGCGCAGCAAACGCCTGACGGTGACCGATTTGCAGAGCCTGGAGAACCGCGGCGAGCAAATCGAGTCGATCGGTAGACAAGGTAAGATGGGTGAATGAGGCCAAACGCGGCTCAATTTCCAGCCGGTCTCCGCCCAGGAAAGGGGGATTGAGGCGGACCTCGGTGGTTCGCGATTGGGCCTGGGGAATCGACTGCTCAAAGAACTCCTGGGCGGATTGCTCGCGGAAACACAGTTGATGCAAAAAGTCTAAAGCAACCCCCCCGACTGGATTATGCGCGACATAGATAAAGTGATCGCCGACGCCAAGGTGGCGGGTGAGCCGACGTGGGTCTGGCCGCGGTTTCTTGACCAGCCGGGCTAACACCTGGGTTGTGCCGACCGAATGGAGCAGACTATGGTCGTCCATTTTGGCCGCGAGCATGGCCGACGAGGTATCCGCCGTGCCGAGTTTCACAGGGATGCCTGCGGGGACATTCCAATCACGGGCGATGTCTTGGCGTAACCCACCCAGGGTGGTGGTGCCACAGACGACCGGGGGCAGGCAGGCGGGGTCGAGCTGGAAATAGTCACACCAGCGGCTCGACCATTGCTGATCGGTGATCGTATTCCATACTCCGGTGAATGAGGCATTCGCCGGATCAAACGCCGCGACTCCGGTCAGGCAAAACGCCAGCCAACCATGCATATGGAGAAATCGTCGCACTCTCCCGCGAAGTGAAGGGTCCAACTCAAGCTGGCGAGCATAACAAAGTACCGAAATCCCCCCGGGCAACGGACGGTTGCCGACGCTGGCGAGAAACTCATCCCCGACGTCGTTGAGCACACGACGAGCTACCGTACGTGAGCGTCGATCTAAGTGGATCCATATTGGGACCAACGGTTGGTCCTGGGCATCGAGTAATACCAAAGCCGGCATCAGACACGTCAAGCCAATGCCGTCGATAGGAGTGCCGGGGGGTGCATGGTCCACCGCCTTGCGAGCGGCGCTAGTTACGGCCTGCCAGAGTTCTCCTGGTACGATTTCGGCGGCGTCGTTAGAGGGATGATGCAGTCGGTACTCCGTCTTGGCCAACGGCTGGGAGATGGGAGAACCACTGGCCTGATCCAGGATACCAGCCTTGACACTCGAGGTACCGACATCGATGGCAAGTATGTTCATGGGAGTTTCTGTTCCGCTGGGCTCTTAGCTGGGTAGGGCTTGCCACTTGCGTCCATCGCGTGCAAGCAGGGCATCGGCGGTACTTGGACCATCGCTGCCTTGAGAATACGACTCAGGTTTCGGACCGTCGGGGCGGTCGCTGGCTTGGATGATCGGATCCATAATTTCCCAGGATCGCTCAATCTCATCAGAACGCATAAACAGTGCAGCATCTCCCTGAATGGCATCGAGCAACAGCCGTTCATACGCTTCTGGCAGCGTCACATCCTTGTAAGCTTCCCGGTAGCTAAAGGCCAGATCGCGTGGTTGCAGCTGGGTCCCATTCGCACCGGGAACCTTGGTCTGGAAGTTCAACCGGATTCCTTCATTAGGCTGTAGCACCATGGTCAGGCGATTGCACTGGAGAATCTCGCCTTGCGGGAGTGGGAACATGAGATGACGCGGGCAATGAAATTGAATCATGACCTCGCTGTAGCGGCTGCGGAGTGCCTTGCCTGAACGGAGGTAGATTGGCACATTGGCCCAGCGAGCATTCTCGACTTGAAGTCGAATGGCGGCATACGTCGGCGTATGCGAATCGCTCGGCACCCCCGGTTCCTGAAGATACCCGGCGTATTGACCGAGGGCGACACATTGACAGGCCTCATCGAGCGAAGGAATTGATACGGCATCGAGGACTTTCATCTTTTCATTGCGAAGGGCGTCGGCCTGGAAGCGGGCGGGGGCTTCCATGGTCACCATGGTCATGACCTGCAAGAGGTGGGATTGAAACATGTCTCGTAGCACGCCGGAGCGATCGTAATAGTGACCGCGTCGTCCGACCACGCCATCCTCGGCGACCGTAATCTGGATATGCTCGATGTACTGAGAATTCCATAAGGGTTCAAACAAGGTATTGGCAAAGCGAAACACACAGATATTCTGGACGGTTTCTTTGCCGAGGTAATGATCGATGCGATAAATCTGATCCTCGCGGAGATGGAGGTGCAAGACTCGGTTGAGTTCGCGTGCGCTTTTGAGGTCGTGGCCAAAGGGCTTTTCAATGATCATCCTTCGGAAGCCACCATGTTCGCGGGTCATGCCGGCGCCGCCAAGGTTGGCAGCGATGGTGGGATACAGTTCCGGTGCCACCGATAAGTAATACAGCCGCTGCCCTTGGTTGCCGTTTTCAAACGAGCGAAGGTGTTGTTCCAGAGGCTCAATGCCTGCTGGGTCCGCGGCATCGGTGGCGACGTAGAAGATTTGCCGGGCAAATTGCTGCCAGGCCTCTTCACTCCAGAACCCATCTTTCTCGGCAGTTTGTTGGGTCCGCGGCTTGAGATGGTCCCGAAACGCGTCATGCGAGTACTCGGTCCGCGACACGCCCACGATGCGGGTGTCGTCGGGGAGGCGCTTCTTGATCGCGAGGTGATAAAGCGCCGGGATGAGCTTCCGGGCGGTGAGATCGCCTGAGGCCCCAAAGATGACCAGGCTTAGTGGCATAGACATGATGGCGCGTGTCCTTTGTTCAGATTCCTTTGCCCACCCTGGTTCATTGTGCGGCGTTCACCGGGCGGTGTCCATTGCCCAGGCCACTAGAATGAACCGAAGACGCTTCAAGAACCTGAGCGATTTCCTTTTGGAGGAGGCCAATGCGTTGGCTTGGATGGGCGATGGTGGGAATGGGATTCGTCTTCCTAACCTGGCAGGCCCTGGAACCTCGCACCGGCTTAACCGAGCCGCTGGCGGTACCCAGCGGTGACCAAGAAGTGGCGTGGATCCATACAGCCAACAACAGTACCGGGTGGGAACGCTTTGTCGCGGGAGCCCGGCAAGCCAGCCGTCAGCTGCCCGACGTTTGGCTCGAGGAGAGCCAAGCGTTCCCGGACCAAACGACTTCGACCGCGGAGCTGGTGCTGCACTGCCGGAATCGGACCGGTAAGCTCCGGATTCGCTGGTACAAGCTCACCAGTCAGTTCGGACACCGCGACTGGGTGGCAGCGTTGGCCAAACGGAATCCAGCCCCTCTGGCAATCATTGGTGGCGGTTCGACCGACCGCGCGGTCGAGCTGGCCATAGCCTTGGCCGAACAACCGGTGTGGAAAGGAGGGGAGCCGCCGCTGTTGTTGCTCACTACCGCTACCGCCAACGATGTGAACCTAACCCAAGCAGAGGCGTTCTCCAAGCGGATTCCCCCGGGCGGTTTTGAGAAAGATCTGATGCAGATCTATCCAGGACGTAGCTTCCGGTTTTGTTTTACCAATCGCCAGATGGCCGTGGCGGTGGTGGATTTTCTGCGGACTCAGACCGAGATGTGGCCGGCCAGC
>CAYPIE010000007.1:0-85650 GCA_964410665.1 uncultured Alcaligenaceae bacterium | reverse complement strand
GGGCTTTATTGCTCCGTTCCCTTACCTTTTCGGGCCCGCCCTGCCCACCCATCGTGGGTGGGCTGGCGGGAGGCTCAGGTGAATGGTTGAGTCGACAAATCAACCCCTTGCCGTGGGTCAAATTACTTCGCTGGGAAGATGATCCTTATTCCATTGATCTGGGCGATCAGTTCAGCACCGTTTTGCGGGAGCAATTTGCTCCCTGTGATGCTCGGTTTACATACGAAGATATCGACTTTAGCATCGGTGGATTTGCTCAGCCCAACGAACAAGAGGTCGATGTGGTGCAAAGGCTAGCGGATGAGCTGCCGATGCAACCGGGTGATCGGTCGATTGTCATTTTACCGACGGTTGCCAATCCTGCACGACGTGTGCTGCGGGCGTTGTGTGCGCTGGAACCGTTGGCGGGAGAACATCTAGTTGCGTTGACAGGGGATGGAATTAATTGGGACACAGTCTTTCGGGATCAGAAATTTGCCTGGAACATCCAGGACGTACCCGTTCCCTTGATTCTGTTTAGCCATCAAAATCCCGTAGCATGGGCACAGTTGTCGGGGCTGGGCTTGGAGGAGAGTCGCCAGGGATATCCGAGTAGTACCGATGCGTTGTTGCGAAATGCGGATCTGGTCCAGCTCCTGGCCCGGGCCACATTTAGGCTGCAAACGCCGGAAGTGTCGAGAAAAATCCAGGACAATGCTTCGGCATTGGCGGAGGCGTTGCGGAATCAGCCGGAGCCGTTTTTTACCCGAAATGGGGATCGCCGGCTCGGCAGTGGCGAATGTGTCATGGTCGTAAGGCCGCGGTTTACCGCAGGCTCGGGCGGCCTGCGCGTCGCCGCAAAAGCCTCGCACGAGGTATGGCAACGACCGCTTGGGGTTGCACAATGGCAACGGATCTGGCCGCAAACTGTGCCCGACGGAGCACCTTAGCGACGGCGGTCGAGCCAGAAGAACACCGTGATGACTGACATCAAAACAATGATGCAGGCAACAATCACGCCCACGGTGCCGTAGTGAAAGTGAACATAATTATATGCATTCACAGGATAATCGAGAAGATCCATGCGGAACATGCGCAATTCTCCCATTCACCGCAACAAAAGTGGGTTCGATGGCCTGTGGAGGACGAGTACTAACTATCTAGCACAATTTTCGCCCAGGGAACTTTTTACGGAGAATTTTCTCTAAAAGGATTCTTGCAGCCGGGATCGGGAGCTTATCCACCCGCAGAAAGTTGTTGTTCTTGCTCGTAGCGATCGATCTTTTCAACTCGACGTGCGTGGCGACCACCTTCAAAGGCGGTCTCAAGCCAGACGCGAATCATGGGATCGACCTGTTCGTCACTCAACATGTCCGCTGACAAGCAAATGATGTTGGCGTCGTTGTGCCTTCGACTGATTTCGGCGGTCACCAGATCATGGCACGGCACAGCGCGAACACGTGCGACTTTGTTGGCAGCGATGCACATTCCCAGGCCGGTGCCACAAATCAAGATGCCTCGATCAGCCGTGCCATTGTGAATGGCCTGTGCGACCTTCAATGCATAATCGGGATAATCGACCGCACAGGCATTTTCCGGCCCGAGATCGATCACGGTGTGGCCAAGGGTCGGCAACAGCGTCAAGATACGCTGTTTCATATGGAAGCCCCGATGATCACTACCCACCGCGATTTTCATAAACGTAACCACTCCGTCAGGAATCGGTCCAAATGGCGATCCATGGTTGCGGCACAGGCACGATAAACCGTGAGGTCCGAGCCGATGGGGTCAGCGAGATCCCCCTCGACGCCGCACAATGGTTGTACGGGAAGCTGAACTTGCGGGAATAACGACTGCAGAACGGCCTGGTGATTCGCGGTCATGGTGAGCAGCTGATCGGCATGAAGAAGCCGCGTAGGGTCGACCATCTGGCTGCGATGATTTGCCAAATCGATGCCGCGCTCTTGTGCTACTTGGATCGCTTCGAAGCTGGCGGGCATTCCCGGATAAGCAGCCACTCCCGCGGAAAAAATCCAAAAGCCATGTTCGGGGAGGGCAGCCGGGGGACAAGCCAAAGCCTTGGCGAGTTTTTGCTCACATAGCGCCGCCGCCAAGGGGCTACGGCAGGTGTTACCGGTACAAATAAAGCCAATCCAGAAGGCAAGCCGTTGTTGAATTGCCGTCTCTGGAATCGGGCCGAGTTGGTCAATCTGCCACATCGACGCATTCATCAACACGCGTGTCTCAGGCCCGAGAATGGCTTGAGTTGGGTCGTGCAACACCCAATCGATCCCATCAAGGATATCTTCCTGGTCAATGGTTGGATCATAATCGACTGTGATGAGCGCTGATCCGAGCCGCTGACAAAGCTCCTGCCAAACGACTTCACCGGGGCAACGATACCCAATGGTTTCTTGCTGGCGTAGATACCCCCAAATCGAGTCCGGTACCGCGAAGCTTGAACTTTCTGGGAACGGGCCGTTCCAACGAATGCAAACCGGTCCGGGCCATGAGCGGCGAGCGAGTCGTTTCGCCGCGGCAGACCAGGCAAACCATTCGTCCTGGGCAAGTGCGTCGCGTGGCAACAACCAGCCTATCTGGGGAGACTGCTTGGGGAGGCGGTGCACCAATTTGCCGAAGGACTCCGGATTGCTCGCGGTGCCCGCGACATGCCAACGCCTGTACCCGGGAAACGCGACCAGAGCGCCGCTTCGCAGACTTCTCAGGAAGGCGTCGAAGCGTGGCGAGTTCGCTCGATCTGTCGGCCAGTCAAACCAGTCGGGCATCCGCTGTGCAACCTTGCCAAGATGTTAAAAAGCATCCAACCATTCACTTTAGCGGCCTCCTGACACGCCGACAAGCAGCGCTTCCGCTCGGCCGCGCATGGGCTGGCTGTTACAATACACAAAACCTTGTTCTGGTTCTTAGGGATGCATCGAACTTATGAGTTCTTCCACCGCTGCACCGACACCGTCGTCGCTCCACGAGCAGCTGCGTGCTCTACTTGGACCTACGGGCGTGCTGACCGCGCCGTGCGAATTGATGGCGTATGAGTGTGATGGGTTCACGATCGAGAAAAACCAACCCGATTATGTGGTTTTCCCCAACACTACCGCCCAAATCGCATCAATTGTTAAATTATGTAATAAATTTAACGTTTCATTCTTGGCACGCGGAGCGGGCACAAGCCTGGCGGGTGGCTGCCTTCCAGTGGGTGGTGGCGTGCTGATTAGCTTGGCACGGATGAAGCGAATCCTGGAAGTCAACTATCGGGATGGCTATGCGGTGGTCGAAGCAGGGGTGGTCAACCTTGGGCTGACCCGACAGCTTTTGCCGCACGGCTATCACTTTGCTCCGGATCCATCCAGTCAAGGGGCATGTACCATTGGAGGCAATGTGGCCACGAATTCTGGTGGCCCCCATACTCTCAAATACGGGGTGACCGTCAACCACGTGCTGGGACTCGAACTTGTCTTACCCGATGGCTCGGTGGTAGCCACTGGGGGTGGCGTAGAAGACTTGCCAGGGTATGACCTTACCGGGGTGATGGTTGGTTCGGAAGGAACTTTCGGGATTGTGAGCAAAGCGTGGGTCCGGATCACCCGGACTCCAGAGGCTCACCGGACCCTTTTGGGGGTGTTTGAAACGGTCGATGACGCCACCAATACCATTAGTGATCTCATCGGTGCGGGGATCGTGCCAGCGGCTCTGGAAATGCTCGATGCCTTAATCCTGCAAGCCGTGGAGGCGGCATTTCGCTTTGGTTTTCCGCTGGATGCGGAAGCCGTTTTGATCATGGAGGTCGATGGCTTGGAAGCCGGCTTAGAGGAAGAGGCGGCTCAGATTGAAGCGATTGCGCTGAAGAATGGAGCCCGAGAGGTGCGGCGGGCAGAGAATGCTGCCCAACGGGGTGCCTTGTGGAAAGCCCGGAAACAGGCATTCGGAGCGATAGGTCGTCTGGCATCGAGCTTTTGCACGCAAGATGGTGTGGTGCCACGTACCAAATTACCCGAGATGCTGCGGACGATCCAAGCGATTGGACGCAAATACGAGTTGCGCATCGCCAATGTGTTCCACGCCGGGGATGGCAACATTCACCCGATCCTACTGTTCGATGAACGTGATCCCCAGCAAATCGACCGCGTACTCGCGGCAAGTCACGAAATTCTCGATCACTGCATCGCTTTGGGAGGTAGTGTTACCGGAGAACATGGCATTGGCGTGGAGAAACTTGACTTCATGCCCAAACTGTTCAGCCCTGAAGACCTGGGGATGATGCTCCGGCTGCGTACCGCATTCAACCCGGAGAATCGCTGCTCGCCGAATAAACTCTTCCCCACCAGCGGGGCGTGTGTCGAACCAAGTAAGCTGCAGCGTGCCCATCCGGGTCGTCGGGCCGCCATGTGATTGATCCTGAGGCAACTGATGCTGACAATTCTGGGCTACATTCCAGCCTTCTGGTTGGCCCTTGCTGGCTCGATGGGCCTTTCG
Source organism: uncultured Alcaligenaceae bacterium (assembly GCA_964410665.1). Taxonomy (GTDB): domain Bacteria; phylum Planctomycetota; class Planctomycetia; order Gemmatales; family Gemmataceae; genus CAYPIE01. Next base: position 81,180 of record CAYPIE010000007.1, on the reverse strand, counting down.
ACCGGCTATATTCCCTTGTTCACGCGTGCTCCGACGCGGACCTTCCGGGTCCGCTGCGTGTCCATCCTCCTCATGCTTCCTTTGCCCCTCGCCATTTGGCTTGGCTATCGCCCCCCCGAATCGATGTCTGCCTTGGATGAAGATCGCCGACTCGCTCAACTGCAACATGACCTGGTCAACGAGAGTGTGGATCTCAATGATCAATTGCTCCAGCTGTTGCAACGCTCACTCGACGTCTCCGAGACGACCACTAACCGCGCGGCCCTGGCGGAGCTCCGGCACTCGCAGCTTCAAGCCGAGCAGCGTCGCGATGAATTAGCCGAAGCCTTACGACAGAAACACTATCGCGAGCCGCTCGAGCTTGGCCGCGCTGAACTGGTGGAATCCATTCAGAACCTCGAGGCATATCGATTGCTATTTGATCGCTGGTTCTTCATCGGAATGGCATTGGTTTTTGCCATTGGCATCCTGTCCGGGGGACAAGGGCATGGTTCCCCTCCCTTGCGGGACGAGGAACAAACTTTGCGTACATCGCCCTCGTCGGAATAGTTAAGGTCGCTTTTTGTCCAGGAGGTCTCCAAATGCGTTGGATCGCAGGTTTGCTGTCGTTCACCATGATCGCGCCGATCATGGCCGATGAGGAGCTACCAATTGCCCTCAAGCTGATCGTGAATGAAGCACCGATCAAGCTCGATCGTATGGGCAAATCGGCGGAACAGTATATGGCATATCTCAAGGATGTTCCGAGGAAACCCAACGCCCCCAAAGTAGGCTGGTCGTTGCAACTCCGTAACCGCAGTCGTCAGAACGTCCAGGTATGGAAGAAAGGCGATCCAGTTCGTCTTGAGCTGAAGTTGAAAGGCGCAGGGGCGGTGACGGTGATCGCCCAGCAGATTTTTACTCGGGAATTTCGCCTGCCGACGGTTGAAACCCTGAAGCCTGGGCAGTCCGTCAAGATTTCACTGGAATCTCTACAATTTGGCTTCCGCATGGCCGAAAAACGCGCGTACTTTACCGAAGCGGGCTCGTGTAAGGTTACTGCCGAGTTGCAAACGGGTATCAAGCCTCCTCCACCCAACCGCAAGGTTGATCGACAGGGGTTTGCACGAGTGACCCTCAAAAGTGAAGCCGTGACCATCAAGGTCGTGGAATAGCACCCGCTTTTCCGCAATCCGGCCGGGCCACGACACCACCCTCCTGTAAGCCGACAGCGTGGTTTCACGCTGCGTGCAGTACCTCGGTCAAGGCGTGGCATCATCCCGGCCGAGAATGCCTGTTTCATTTCCTTCGCTGTAGGACCATGTTGCCCCCAAGGGTTTGGTCTTGAGCTTCCTGGCGAAGAACTTTGCCGCTGGCGGCTTCCACCCATGTTCGGGCGACTACATCATGATCTTCGTTGGTGTATTCGATTACCCAACACGCTACGGGTTCATCGCCCCATGCAAGGGACTGAGTCTGGGACAACACTTCCGCGCGAAGGAGCTTCTGGCGTGGCAAGCCCTTGATCACCTCGGGGATCGGGAGTTGCTGGATGCTATTCAACACGACTTCAGCAAGCGGATTAAATTGCGGTTGGCTCCAGCGGCGTCCTGGCCAGATGTCTGGCAAGCGATCCAGCGGATGCAATGGGTCCAAGACGGAACCACTGGAAATCGGCATGGGCTCCAAGTCGGCTTGAAAGGATGGAAAGAGGCTTGAATCAAGCCGTCCCTGGGAAGTCAGTTGACCGTTCTTGACCAGCCCCGTGAATTCACTTGTGACTTTGACCGGTGGAAATGCGGCAAGGGCAATCTCAATGTCGATGTTTGCTTGCACTTCTTGCAGACTTCCCTGTTCGCGGCTCACCCATAATTGCGTTATCAATTTTGGCACTTTGATCGCAATCGCCAACTGGAATACCTTTACCTGGATGAGGAAATCATACAAATGGTTTTCCAGCATAAAGGCATCGCGGTTGCGGTCATAGAGGGTCGAGGTGACCGCATAACCAACTTCTTCGCCATTGAGATACACATTCCAACTCACCGGCAAAGCCACCGTGCGAGCTTCTTCCTCGAGCCCGAACAGCACCGGTGGAGGTCCATCTGATAACCACCACTGTGCATACTCACGGTAAATAAACCAAGTGGACGTTCCCAGCCAAAATACCAGGATGAATCCAATCATCAGTCGATTTGGCATCACCGTATCCACCCGTTGGAGAAGAAATTGCAGTTTATTTGTGATACCAGACCCTTGAAGCAGCGGACAACGTGAAATGTGTGAAGATCGCCACGAGGCATCTGGTCCGACGATTGGCGAAAAGGCGGAAGGTCATCCAGATCGACTTTGGAACGGTGGAGTCCCAGTGGGAGATGTTCGAGGAAAGAGAAGGCGTCTTGAATGGATGAGATCAGCGCAATCCATGAATCATCGGAGTTCCCGAAGAGGACCCAAGTCAAGGTTTAATTGTTCATCGGTAATCTTAAATTGCTTCTTGAGAGCCTGGATCTGTTCGGCAAGTTGCAGAAAAGTCTGTCCAAGCGCTTCGGCCTGAGCGTCTTCGAGTGTGCCGGACTCCATATAACGAATTGTCTGCCGCTCGAGGAGTTCGCGGAGCAGTTCGACTACGGTCAAGACAATGGTGCCAAATCCTTGCTTGAGGTTGTCCTGGCAGAATTCAAGCCGGCCTGAGGAGTCGGAGCGAGCGATCCCTTGTGCCTGTAAAACCGCGACGAGGGCAACTGTCAGATCTTCACTGCTGGGTTCAGCCATGGGGATCTGCCTCCGGAGGTCGGGTGCATTGCCGCTTGGTGTTGGTCGATGAGACCAAGTCATTGAGTTCCCGGGATAGCAGCCGACCTTGGCCACCGAAACAACCAGTTCGCGGATGAACACTACCCCTAGTGAGAGCACGCGATCACGCATCTTGCCCGGGGTGTCGCACTCCGTTTGTGAACTCACTCGGTCCTGGAAAGCCATCAATTGTTCGAAATACAAAACAATCATCCATAGATGGCCCACGCTGCGAAGGGATTGGCTCCGGACGAAGTTTCGATGGCGAACTCCAGTAAACGCGATCAACCGCTGGTCGAGTCACGGGAAGGAGGATCAACCGCCAGACCATTCGAAATCATAGAACATCATCATCAACCAGTTTCCGCTTCGGTGTGGATTCCTACGTGTTCACTCAATAAGAATCGAGCAAGAGTGAACCATTCCTGTGAGACAGTAATCCAGCCGCGCTGTTCTGGATCGACTGACCATGGTGAGAGTGTGCCAAAGGATCGCTGTTTGTGAGATCGAGGTCGTTGGGAGCACGCGAGGGCGGAGGTCCGTCGATCGCGCACCCCAATACAACCCATTGTGATTATCGATCGTTCTTACTTGATGGAAGGGATATCGTATTCGAAGCCTCAACCAGCCGACATTCCGTCCAGGGAACAGCTGAAGTATCCTGCTGGAAAATCCTTTTGGATTGCGAGAGAACCCATGACCAAGGAACAAGTCGCGGCAGCTCTGGAGGAAATCGGGCTGTTGCTCGAACTCCAGGGTGAGAACACGTTTCGGGTCAATGCCTATCTGAATGGAGCCCGCACCATCCTCGGGCTTCATGAAGATCTCAGCGACCTGGTTTCGGCGGGGAAACTCGCAAGCATTCGTGGGATCGGGGAAACCCTCCGTGACAAGATTGCGACTCTGGTACAAACTGGAGGTTTGCCCTATCTGGAACAACTCCGCGCGAGCATCCCCGAAGGGATGATGCAGATGACTCGTATTCCGGGTCTTGGTCCCAAGAAGATTCGCATGCTCCAGCAGGAGTTGGGCATTCAAGACATTACAAGCTTGCGTCAAGCGTGTGATTCAGGAGTGGTCGCCAAGCTCAAAGGCTTTGGCAGCAAAACCCAGCAAAAGATTCTCGACGGCATCCGCTTTATCGATGAAGTCGGAATGCGGGTTCGGTTTGATCAGGCCTATCCGCTAGGACAACGCTTGCTAGAGCAGTTGAGCGCTCTGCCAGGGGTGATTCGCTCGGCACTGTGTGGGAGTTTGCGGCGACGCCGCGAAACAGCAAAAGATATCGACATTCTATTGAGTTCTGATGCCCCCCAGCCGATCATGGACGCCTTTGTGAAGTTGCCGGAGGTTCTCCAAGTGACGAGCCATGGCGAGACCAAGTCGAGCATCATCGCCGCGTTGACGCTGGGCAGCCGTCGGGTGGTGCTCAATGCGGATCTGCGGATTGTGTCCGATACTGCTTTTGCTTACGCGCTTGTACATTTTACGGGTTCGCGCGAGCACAATAAGCGGCTCCGCGACCGTGCCCAGGAGCGTAATCTCAAGCTCAACGAGTATGAGCTGGCGGGGCCTACCGGAAAGGTGATTTGTACTTCCGAAGAGGAGGTGTATGCAGCCCTGAATTTGGTCTGGATCCCGCCCGAGATGCGCGAAGACACCGGGGAAATCGAATTGGCGGAACAAGGTCCTTTGCCAACTCTGGTGGAAGCCAGCGATATCCAGGGAGTGTTTCATAATCATACAACGTATTCAGATGGGAAGAATACTCTCGCTGAGATGGCCGAGGCGGCCGAGCAATTAGGCCTCCAGTATTTGGGGATCGGCGATCATTCGCAATCCCTGACGGTTGCACGCGGCTTGAGTCCGGAACGGGTACGGCAGCAACATGAAGAAATCGATGCGTTGAATGCCCAGCGGAAACAGCTGCGAATTTTAAAAGGGATCGAATGCGACATCCTGCCCGATGGGTCGTTGGATTATGCGGATGAGCTCCTGGCGCAATTCGATTACGTGGTTGTGAGTGTGCATACGATGTTCGACATGCCTATCGACAAGATGACGAAGCGGATATGTCGGGCTCTGGCCCACCCGCGGGCAACCATGCTCGGGCACGCCACCGGACGACTGCTACTGCAGCGCGAGGGTTACAAGGTCGATCTCGACGCAGTCCTGCATACCGCAGCAGAGCACGGCAAGATGATCGAGATCAATGCACAACCCTCTCGGCTCGATCTAGACTGGGTGCATTGTAAGCGGGCCCGCGCTTTGGGCATTCCGCTGGTGATCAATCCCGATGCCCATTCCACGGGAGAACTTGCGTACTTCCGATTTGGCATCGATGTTGCCCGGCGTGCATGGCTTCGCAAAGAAGACATTTTCAACACCTTACCACTAACTGAGGTGCTCAAGCGACTCGGTCGCTCGTCTCCGCACAGCTAAGGCACGAGTTCTTCCTTGGTCACCAGACGGGTCGCGTGGAGGACGGCTGGATCCGCGCCGGCCAAGGTACCTGTTTGAGTCGACACAATCGAAGTGGATAAAGGTCCGATCAGAGCTGAGCCAAGCTTCACCCAAGATCGGATGAGCCGAACGGATTGGGCAGAGCAAAGAAAATCCAGTAATCCCTTGACGTCGATGATCAGTTGATAAGATAGCTAGGCAGTGGAATCTGAGAGAAATATTTGGATTCCATTATCACTTCTGCTGCCCGCCAGTTCGAGTGATGCGCGATCTGGCAACGGATGCCCCAAGTTTTCCGGTCGATACAGGTTTTGGCTGGGGTGGCGGTTTGTATAGTCTCGGAGCCACCGTCACACTCGAAGATGTGGCGTTGGTAGGCAATCGGGCTGATGCCCTGACCGCTTCTGCAGGTGGAGCGATAGCCAACGAGTTTGGTGGCACCTTGAACTTGATCCGGACCCGCTATGTCCAGAACAGCTCATTCGGCACGGCCATCGCGGTAGGCGGAGCGATCACGAGTGACTCGGGACCGACCCCAGACGGTGGCGCCACCCAACCGCCAACGTTACGCAGCCAAGACAGCTCGTTCAGCGACAATATTGCCCAGTCGGTCGTTGGTTTTACCATGCTCCCGGGTATTTTCCCATTTTCTGGATTCGCCATGGGGGGAGCAATCACCAACTTTCATGGTACGCTCGAAGTGGAATCGACCCAGTTTTTGAGGAACGTGGTCATCGGAGGGACCGGGACCGATCTTCTAGACGGTAGCTTGCAAGCATCTGGAGGTGCGGCAATCGGCGGAGCGATCGTGAGCACGAACTTCTCCCCCTTTGGCAACTCCGCAGCATCACTGACTCTCCTGGGCAATTCCTTCGTTGGGAATTTAGCCCTAGGCGGCAGCGGGGCTGAAGATGGTGGGAACGGAGGCGAAGCCGCAGGAGCCGCGGTCGGGATGTGTTTAGGGGGCGAAGCCGTTCTCGAGAGTAACAGCTTCTCAGGGAACTTTGCAGCAGGCGGGATGGGCGGGGGAACAACGGGCAACGGCGGTCTAGCAACTGGAGGTGCGGTTGCGGCACTCTCGGGCGTGATCGCTACCCTCGAATTCAACACCTTCTTCGGTAACCACGTTCAGGGTGGAATCGGCAGTCCGATGGGCTCCGGCGGGACGGGACAGGGCGGGGGACAGGGAATCGGAGTACTCACCTCTCCAGGACTCAACAAGTTGTCAGGATTCGAAATGTTATTGCGAGTTGTTACGGTCAGCCGCGGCACCTTCATCAACAATCAGGCACACGGCGGCTTGGGTCTGACCGGTGGCAATGGTTTGGGTGGGGGCGTCTCGATTTCGGCAGGCTCTCAAGCCAGCTTCACTCGCTCCACCATCGTCAACAATCAAGCAGTTGGTGGCTTGGGAGCCACCCCCGGAGTTGGTCAGGGTGGCGGGGTGCACAATCATCCCGATGGTATGCTGTCGCTGGACACACTCACGCTCTTGTTTATACGCTCGAATTCTGCGAGTGATGATGAAGATGATTTGTTTGGACCGTATGACTTGCTTTGATGTTCGGACCGCAGTGACTCGAGGTGAGCGATTATCGCTTCGAAGGACTCTTCAATTGAGTTAGGCATAGAGCTGAATTGCCTTGATGATCTCTTCAAGATTGTTTGGCACCTGGACCGGGCGATTGGCATAGGTCGCCCGGCGTACCCCCCGTTTCCCCAATATCCGATCAAACATCTCTTGATCGCCATTGTGGTAGGCGACCGTTACATCCGGATCCTTGAGCTGATGGCCGGTCAAGATGCAGACAACACGGTCCTCCGAACCGATGATGCCCTCTGCGCGAAGCTGACGTGCTCCGGCTACGCTTGCGCCAGAGGCAGGCTCGCAGCCCAAACCTCCCGCAGCGACCTTGGCCTTCGCATCGAGAATATCCTGATCATGGACTTCGCGGACCAGGCCCGCACAGCGATCCAGCGCGCGCAAGGCCTTGGGCAGGTTCACCGGTCGATTGATCTCAATCGCACTGGCCAGGGTTGATGCTCGTACTTTCTCCGTATCCAGTCCCTGGTAATACGTATCAACATGGGCGAAGTTGATGTCACCCCCAGACCAGCGGAGGTGTTGCCGATCATGCAGCTGGTAAAAAGTATTCGCCCCTTCGGCATTGATCACTGCGAGCCGAGGGAGACGGGGAATAAGACCGAGCTCATAAAGTTCGATAAATGCCTTGCCAAAGCTGCTGACGTTGCCAAGGTTGCCCCCAGGAACGATGATCCAGTCCGGTACTTCCCAGCGGAGGGCTTCGAGGACGCGATACATGATCGACTTTTGTCCTTCGAGTCGGAAGGGATTAATACTATTGACCAGGTAGATGCCCAATTCGCAAGCGACCTGGCGAACCCGTTGCAGAGCATCATCAAAATCCCCAGCAATCTGCACCGTGAGGACGCCATGGTCGAGAGCTTGTGCCAACTTGCCATAGGCAATCTTGCCGCTTCCGATGAAGATAATCCCACGCATCAAATTGGTTGCCGCGCAAAAGATGGCCAGCGAGGCGCTGGTGTTGCCGGTACTTGCACAGGCAGCCCGGCGTGCCCCGACCAACCGAGCATGCGTAAAAGCGGTGGTCATGCCATTGTCTTTAAAACTTCCCGAGGGATTCATGCCCTCATATTGCAGAAATAACTGCCCGGGACGGACACCGACGTACTCAGCCAATCGATCAGCGCGCTGCAGGATCGTCTGGCCTTCTCCGATAGTGAGGATTTTCTCGGGGGGGGCGAACGGGAGTAGTTCCCGGAACCGCCAAACACCACTGAAATTGAGGGGATCGGTCCGTTCGGACCATTTCTGCTCAAATGCTTGCAAACTGGTGGGAACGGGCAGGCGGTTCCAATCGTAGGCGACATCGAATAGCCCGCCACAGCGTGGACAAATAAACGCGGTATCCGTCACATCCGCCGTACCGTTGCAGTGGGGATTGATACAGCGTTGAAAGACCGAGTCATTCATGCAGTAGCTCGAGTGCGTGATCAATCGAAATTTAGCACAATTACTTTAGCAAAGGACGCAAGCGGCGCCTATCTTCGGCGAGCCAGGGCCCTAAGCAGCTTCGGGCCAGGCGTGCACTGAAGGCCAACGCTCCACATCGAAGCAAGTGGTGACTATCCGCAAAGTCCTTTTCCGCTAGCCAGGTGCGAGCATCGAAGATCCGCACCCCATACTCGGATTGGAGTCGGTCGAGGTAGTTGTACAAGGCGTTTTCTGCAGCCTGTGGATACCAGCTGCGAAACGTCGGTCCCTCCGGCATGCAGTACAGAGCGACCGGGATGCCGCGCTTCGAACATTCCTTGAGCAATTGCCTGAGAGCATGGTCGGGGATGGGAGAAATATGATAGTTGGTCAAATGAGCAAGATATTCCTGGCGTGCATGCTCGGTGGCTTGTTGTCGCCTTTCGGGGGGTGGGTCCTCCCAGGGATACGGCAGCCAGCCAAACGTATCCATATCTCGCCACATGAAGTCGACGCGTTGCTGCCAGGGAAGCCAGCTCGGCAACAGTCGGCTCATTAAATTAAAGCGGAGTGCAAACCAAGGCGAGACACGTTCGCGACACCAGTCTCCAAACATTCCTTCAGGATTCTGGCAGTAAGGTCGTAGCCAACCTAAGTCTTGCCAACCCAATCGGGCGATTCGAAACATGTCGGCACCATCACCATCTTGATGGAGGACGGGTGGAAGAACCTCGACCATGAGAAAAGCCGGCCGAATGCCCGCGGCGAATAACCGTTGCAAAACGAGCCATTGTTGTAAAGGACCACAGCCAGCGATCCCATAGTTGAACACGATCGGAACAGAGAGATCCTTGGGAAAATGTTCAATAATCTCGGAAGGACAAAGCCCCATTTGCGTCCGTGAACTCCCGAGGATGAGCAGAAGTGGCTGATCTGGACTGTCTTCCTGCAACGCGCGTAAGTTGGCCAGTCGGCAGCCATATTCCGGATCACGGAGGTCGGGGCGGATGGTGTCGACGGTTACATTGAGAGCGAACTGGCTGAATAGAACCAAGCCGGTGACTAAACAGACGGTGCGACGGGCATGTCGGAATCGTCGGATTCGAAGCCGTGCGCCAGGACGCTGCTCCGTGCGAAGAGCCGGACCACTCATCGAAGGGTTCCTCGATAACACTCGGTCAAGGCAAACTGAGGAAGTACCTCCCGAGCAAGCCGAGCACTGAACTCAGCGGCTCCAGATTGGGTCAAGTGGAAACCATCGATCAGGTGACGATCATTGCTCCAAGTTCGGCAGTCCAGGAATTGGAGATTGAACTCGCTCCGGAGTTGCTCCTGGTATTGCGCGAATTTGGCACGACAGGTCGGCGAATACCAGGAACGAAATTCACTAGACTCAGGCAATATCATTGGTATGACATGGATGTCATGGAGTCGACAGAGATGCAAGAGTTCGCGCAGGGCATGATCGGTTTTGGCCGGGCCAGCGAAATCTTGCAACAGCGGTTCGTAGAAGGCCCTGGCTCCCGCGAGGCGTTTGGCACGCTGATTTGCGGCCTGTTCGGTTAAGCCGGGGAGCCAACCCCAATCATCAAGTCCAATCCAGCCGGTATTTTTCCGTGAAGCCCAGGGCACCCACCCGGGGAGCAATTGACTCATAAGATAATGCCGGTGGGTGTACCACGGGGTCCAGCGGGCCCAGTGAACCTTACGGGCAATCATCGTGTACTCGGCATGATACCGACGTAGCACGGCGAGATCGCCGGCATACACCCGGTTCGGATCGATCCGATGCTCATCCGAGTCCACCAAGAACGGAGGCCACATTTCCAAAAGGATGGCGTTGGGGACCACCCCATCGTCCAGGAGGCGTCGTAGGCAGAGGAGTTCGAGAATCGGCCCCGAGCCGATCAAGGCAAAGTTGTAGACCAGTGGTTGAAGTGCTCGAGATGGCGGTGAATATTCCTCGATCACTGCCGGACGAATCCCCATGGCGGCGCGGGAACTTCCCAGCACCAGGACCAACGGCCGGTGCGGGAACTGATCGCGTTTCCGCCATAGACCTCGCAATCGTCGGCCATATTCCGGGTCACGTAAGGCTGGCGCTACGGTCTCCATACTCAAGGTCAGCCCAAGATGGGTCATGAACAAGGTCAGCAGGCAACAGATCACCGTCGAGCGACAACGAAGCCAGCGGGAATGGGTTCGCATCCTCATCATGGGGTTGACCTATCCTGACCGGCGTGCCGTGCCGTGGTGAGGGGAACGAAATCACAAATGTCTGATTCAACGAAGGTTCGACCCAGCCGATCCGAGAACCGCTGTGCTCCGCTCCGGAGCATATGATGACCATCGGTAAACTCATGATCGGGTACCCAGTTGCTTGCATCAATCACCAAAGCATCATACTTGATGGCATAGTTGTGAATAAAGCGGTCGATTCGCTGGCGCACCACTTGAGAATACCAAGCATCGAAAACCGTTCCCTCAGGCATGCGTACTAAGGCGACAGGAATCTTCTGCTCGTGGCATTCTCGAAGGAGATCACCCAAAGCAGCCGCGGCTCGACCACCAAGATGTAAATCGGCCAGGATCGGTGCATATTCGCCATGAGCCCGGGCTACCCCTTGTTGATACTTCTCAGGGGTTATGTTTTGATCGAGGGGTGTGCCCCAACCACAACAATCGGTACCACGGCTCCAATCGTATCGCTGGTGAAATGGTAACCAGCCTGGAGTTAATCGACCCAAGAGGGGAAACCGTAAGGCGTACCACGGGGTAAGGATGGTTTCCCACCAGGTGCGTCGAGTCATGGTTGGATCATAACCATACTGAATCGCCAACTTGAGGTCTTCCCGGTAAAAGCGATCGGCGAAGAGCCAGTGTTTCTCGAGGGGAAGTTGCCCAGTGGGCAGTTGGTTCGCCAACATCGTTGGCAAGATCTCCACCAACAACAGATCCGGCACCACTCCCTTAGCCAGAAGGCGTTGCAGATAGACCCGGTGAGTCACCGGACCAGAGGCGGGTATCCCAAAGTTAAATGCCACGACTGGACGGTCGAGTGCGAACTCGAGGATCGCTTCGACCCGCTGGCCGTGAAAACCATACCCGGTACGCGAGCTACCTAGCATGATCACCTTAAACGGCTCCTGCTCGATCTGCTTCTCAGAGATGCGGCGTTGTAACTTGATGAATTTGTCGCCGAACATGGGATCACGCAATCGCGGACTGAACTCCACCCAAGTACCGAGCCCTAATTGGGTCAGCACCAAGATGGTAAGTCCAGCGACCAGGATCTGCCGGGCGCGACGTCGGGAATGGCTCACAGGGGTCTCACTCAGAACTGGAAGTAAATGAAATCCTTCCCTGAGGACGGTGATAAGAGCATCGCTACGTTGAATCCAAACGCATAGCACGCCCCTAAGAGGGGGGCTGGGATTCTCGGCGACCATTTTTGCCACACCCCGCTTGCCACAAGATAATGGGCCAGAGCGAGCACACCAAACAGGTACCAAAAGCTGCGGTAATGCAGCTCATGAAGCCTCTCTCCCGTCACCGGGGAAAACATTCGCTCAAACATCGTCAACGCGGTATCGAGCGACGGCTGAAAAAACACCCAGCAAAGCGAGACACAGATAAACGTGAAAGCAATACGCACAACGGTTCCCGGGAGCGTCTCCAATAGCCAACGTAGGATCGGTCGCGGCTCGATCCAGTCCCGAAAGACGCGATGGACGATTAGAAGCACACCATGAAGCATGCCCCAAATAACAAACGTCCAACTAGCACCATGCCAAAGGCCGCCGAGGGTCATTGTAATAAATAAGTTCCGATATGTTTGCCATCGCGACCCGCGACTCCCACCCAGGGGAATGAAGAGATAATCGCGTAACCAAGTTGACAAGGAAATATGCCAACGTCGCCAAAACTCGGCTACATTGCGGGAAAGATAAGGCAGATTAAAATTGAGCGTGAGCTTGTAGCCGAGCATATGAGCAGAGCCCAACGCCATATCCGAGTAGCCGGAGAAATCACAGTAAATGCGAATGGCAAACGCGATCACGCCGAGCCAAATAGCCCCCGTTGAGAAGTCACTTGGATTGGCGAAAACCGGGTCGGAGAACAAGGCCATGCGGTCGGCAATAGCCATTTTCTTGATCAGTCCCGAGAGAAAGAACTCGACACCGAGCTTCATACGTAACCAATTGAATCGCTTCGGTCGGTAGGTCTGGGGTAAAAAGTCCCCGGCACGTACGATCGGTCCAGACACCAAGTGAGGAAAAAATAAGATGAATAACAAAAAGTGCGACAGCCGTCGCTCAGCTTTGATTTTGCCTCGATAGACATCCACGACATAGCTGATTGCTTCAAAGGTGTAAAACGAAATGCCAAAAGGCACGATCACATCCAAGGCATCAAAGGTAGTCCCACCCCAGCCATGGCGACTCAGTCCTTCTTTGAGCGAATCGAGAAAGAAGTTGGCATACTTGAAGTAACAAAGGATGCCCAGATTCATCACCAGACTAAAAATCAAGTAGAAGCGACGCCAGACGTCTCGACGAGAGCGTTCGATCACCCGACCAAGCAAATAGTCCAAAGTCGCGGTGCTGGCCACGAGAAAGGCCAGGGTTTCACTCCACTGGTAATAGAAGTAGAAACTTGCCCCAACCAACAGCCAGATGCGCGCTCGTAACCAGGGCAGGCTCCAGTAAGTCACAAAGACAATCAGGAAAAAGACCAGATAATCAAAGGTGTGAAAAAACATGGCCCCGGAGGCTTCCTCGGTTTGCAGGCCGATCGCGGCCGGAGCATGAGATCCGGGTATATAGGGTAGCCCGAAGAAGATCCCGAGGAGTAAAAGTGTCAAGATGAGGTACTGAAAGCCGCGAAGAACCATGGCATCCTTTCCGGGTTCGCCGGTAACCGGCTATGATTGCAGAAGCGACTATACCGACCTGGCTTTCCTGGTCAATCCCGGGTGTTAGGGTAGCTGGCAAACCGATTGCATCTGCTTTCGTCATCGACGAAAGGCATCCTTTTGTGCAGAGGAATCCTCAGGTTGGCTCCGAGATTAGCTCGAATTGTCATCTATCCGGTGAAATCATTCGATCCGGTGCTGCTCGACCAAGTGAAAGTCTTGCCGAATGCTGCCCTGGAGAACGACCGACGCTATGCGTTGTCAGACGTCTCTGGCAACTACGTCAATGGAAAACATGAGCCCAGGGTACATCGCCTCCGCTCCATCTACACACCCGAAGGGATGCTCTATCTCCGCGATCAGGACGCCCGCGCGTTCACCCCATTTCACCTCGATTCACAGCGTGCTGCTTTGCAGGACTGGTTCGGGGAATACTTTGGCTACCCCGTTCACCTGATCGAGAACCGCGAAGGTGGATTCCCAGATGATCGTGATGCTCCTGGACCGACGCTGGTCAGCACCGCGAGCTTGCAGACAGTTGCGGATTGGTTCCGTTTGTCGTTGGACGAGGTTCGTCGTCGCTTTCGGGCGAATTTGGAAATTGACGGAGTTGAGCCATTCTGGGAGGACCGGTTGGTCGGGCCGGTCGATCAACCTGTGGAGTTCACCCTTGGCCGGGTGCAATTGCTTGGCAGTACCGTGTGCCAGCGCTGCGTGGTTCCCAGCCGGGACTCCCAGTCAGCACAAGCGATGCCGGGGTTTGCGAAGGCGTTTGCGCAACTTCGTGAACGAGCGTTGCCAGACTGGGCGGAGCGATCCCGCTTTGATCACTACTACCGGCTCACGGTGAACACACGACGGCCACTTGGAAGCCCAGCCAGCTGGCTCAAGGTGGGGGATCTGCTCTTGAGCCAAAGTGATCCAGAAGTTTGATACTTGGTCTGGTCCCGATTCCAGGTGACTGCTATGGTATCAATCTTGAATTGGAGCGAATGCGTGGAGTGGCATCGATGTACGCGATTTTTGAGGATGGTTCACGACAGTATCGGGTGAGCCCTGGGAATCGGATTTGGTTGGATTATCGCGACGATGTTGACATCGGCTCGCGGCTGGAACTCGATCGAGTGCTGATGGCCGTGGACGGCGATCAGGTCCAGATTGGTCAACCTCTGTTGAAGGGCGTGCGCGTCTTGGCGGAAGTCATCAGTTTTCCGAGTACCAAGACCTATATTCAGAAGTATCGCCGCCGTAAGAATTACAAGCGGCTCAAGGGTCACCGCCAACCGTTTATCAACGTTGAGATCACGCATATCCTCCAACCTGGGGAGGAAGCCCCCTCACAAGCTTCCCAATCAATCGCCCCTGTGGTGGAGGAACCAACGAACCCCTCCGAATCTGCGACTCAGGAGCTGGAAGCGACGACGACCGCTCCCCAACAGCCAACCGACTCCATTTCGCCTGAGGTTGAAGCCGCCGAATCCACTTCGGCTCCTGAAAGCACCGCATCGAGGTCTAATGGAACAGAAGCGGAGGACGGCCGACCAGATGCCGAAGCGAAGTTGGAAGTGACGGAAACTCCCGATGAACCGGCAGTGTCCTCGCTGGAATCTGCAGCATCTCAAGAAGAAAAAGCTGTGGCAAGTCCTCCGCCACAAGCGCCTGAAGCGGACACGTTAACGCCCGAGACAAGTCGTGTTCCTTCCCAAGATCCCGCGACTGCAGAGGAGGGACTCCCTCCCAAAACGACGAATCCAGCCCACGACGAGCCCGACTCCGACGAGCGGTCGAAGTCCTAAGGAAAGTCCGTTGATGATATTGCCGAGCATGGAGGCTCACTCCACTTGGATCCTCCCCCTTGAGATGCCTCTTCCGCGGCCGACTCCGTCTGGCCGTTCAGCACCGGATCACCTAGACTGATCTTCAGTTTGGAACCCTTCGAAGGCAGAGATCGCGGGATGGATACGGCCAGCGAACGTCTGCACTCCCCTCGGCCACGGTGTCGCCGGCTCATGGGCGTGCGTATACTCGGCAGTGGCAGTTATGTGCCGGATGCCGTCATCAGCAACGACCATCTTCACGCACGCCTCGGCTTTGACTCCGATTGGATTGTCAAGCGAACGGGCATCCTGGAGCGTCGCCATGCTCTGGCGCATCAGGCCACCAGCGACTTGTGCGTTGAGGCGGCGGAACGGTGTTTTGCCCAGACTGGCCGGGACCCGCGCGATGTGGACTTGCTGGTCTTAGCTACGTTTACTCCAGATTATTCCTTTCCATCCACAGCTTGTTTGGTACAAGATCGGCTGGGCTTGACGGGTCCTGCGATCGAGGTGGAGGCTGCCTGTGCTGGCTTCATGTACGCCTTGATCACCGGAGCCGCTTATATCGTTGCTGGGGTGAGCGAATGTGCCCTGATTGTTGGGGGTGACTGTAACTCGCGTGTGCTCAATCCAAATGATATCAAGACATACCCACTCTTTGGTGATGGTGCTGGTGCAATCCTGCTAACGCGTGGTCGACCCGATCAGGGAATTCTCAGTTACAGCATGGGATCCGATGGCGCTGGAGGCCCTCTGCTGTCCCGACCCGCCTGTGGCAGTCGAACTCCGCCTTCACCGGGCCAGCTTGCTGAAGGTCGCCATTTTATGATCATGGACGGTCGGGCAGTGTTCCGCTGGGCGGTAGATATTCTCTGTGAAACCATTCAGGATGTGCTCAATCACGTGCATCTCACACCCAATGATGTCGATCTTTATATACCTCATCAGGCCAATATTCGTATTATCAACGCGGCGATAGATGTTCTGCACATTCCCCGCCAGAAATTGTTCAATAACCTCGATCGCTATGGCAACACATCCGCCGGCTCAATCCCATTGGCACTCGATGAGGCATTGGCCGAGGACCGTCTGGGACCGGGACAATTGGCGGTCCTGAGTGGTTTCGGTGCTGGGCTCGCCTGGGGAACGGCACTGATCCGATGGTGAGCCGGTAAAGCACCTGAGACGGCAACCAAATTAGCGAAAGCGAAGGATGGCCATGCCCACGAACAACCCCAAGCTGGCCAAAAGGACCAGACAGCTGGCCCAGCCATAGGCATGTGAGCCCATATCCACTTTCCGACGATTCAGCAGTAACAATCCTAAAGCCAGTAGGGGGATGATGGAGGCCCCGATCACCCCATAGAGCTTTTGGACTTCGCGGAATTGAAGGAACAGGCCGAAGATCGGAATGGTGCCTAAACCAAGCAAGTACCAGCGATAGGCTCGGGTTTCACGGAGTGGGCGGCGAACGTCCCGCAGCGGAGTAGGAGAATGCATGAAAATTCGCCAAATATCGGCAAACAGATAAGGAATCGCTTGCCAAACACCGAGCAGGCTACTGAAGACCGCCCCCAACGCACCGAGGAGAAATGCCCAGCGGCCGAGTTCGCCAAGTGGTTCACCGAGTCGGTTGGCCAATTGGGTGATCAACTTAGCGCCGCTGCCCTCCACCGGAATGGTGCTTCCAATGATCACCATGCCGATGCCAAACAAGGCGGTCATCGTGTATCCCGTCCCCAAATCGATCCGGCATACTCGTAATTCACTGGGATCTCGGCGACCTTCTTCGCGGATCCAATAGCCATAACAAAGCATCGTTAAGGTGCCACCGACCCCACCCAGTAACGCTGCGGTCCAGGTAATTCCGCTGACCTGATCGCCAGCCGTGCCCGCCACCGAAGGAATGGTGGGAAGGACTAAGCCGCGCAAGACTGGACCGGTTCCGGGCCAAAGCATGAACGCAGTCACCATCACGGTGACAAACATCACGGCGATACACACGCTCATCATCCGTTCGAATAGCCGAAAGCCACCCCAACGGACCAAAACAAGGCCGATCAAGGAGGCGCTGATCCCATAAATAATTTTCCCGGTGTCTGGATCAACCGGTAACGGCAGCATGGCTTGCAGGGTAACCCCACATGCGCTCATCAAAGCCGAGGCAACGAAGAAGGACCAGACCACCAAGTAGGGCAGGAAAAGCCAACCAATGACCCGACCCAAGCGTTTGGCGATGCCTTC
The DNA here is from genome assembly GCA_964410665.1 of uncultured Alcaligenaceae bacterium. Lineage (GTDB taxonomy): Bacteria > Planctomycetota > Planctomycetia > Gemmatales > Gemmataceae > CAYPIE01. The sequence continues at coordinate 63,950 of CAYPIE010000007.1, read as the reverse complement.
GAGAAAGGTCAGTCCGGTAACCAGTTGCCAGCGAGCGAGCCCTTCGTTGAGGACATATTTTAGAAAGGCACCGATCACTACAGCCCAGAGCACGCTGGTCCCTAAATGGCTGCCCGTGAAACTCGCAGTAGCCAGATCACCCGCTCCGACCCCGGTGGCAGCGACCAAGATGCCTGGGCCGAGCAGGTGGAGCCATCCAGGTGGTTGAGCCGCAGAATGTTCGCGAATCATATCGCTTGTCTCGGCGAATCCTCACGGTGTGTGGGGCAGCGAGTTGCTGCCCCCATACACGTGGAGCCAGGCTAGACGGTTTCGGCCCGGGCTTCACGAAAGCGATAGCCAACGCCTCGAACGGTTTCGATGAGTTCGATCTCTTCCATGCCCTGGACCGCGAGTTTCTTGCGGAGCGTTTTGATGTGCACATCAATGGTCCGTTCCAGGACGATGGAACCCTCACCAATGGCGGCGTCCATCAATTGATGCCGGGAGAAAGCACGGCCGGGTTGACGCAACATGCATTCGAGTAACCGGAACTCGGTGGGAGTCAGCGCAATCATGCGATCCTGGACTGTCACACGGTGCCGCACCCGGTCGATGCGAACCCCTTCATGCTCGATCACATCGGCGGGATCACTCCCGGTCTCCACGCGACGCAGAAGTGCCCGGATGCGTTGAAGGAGCACTTTGGTCGAAAACGGCTTGGTAACATAATCATCGGCGCCAACCGAGAAACCTTCGACCTGGTCGGTTTCCTCGGCACGTGCCGTAATCATCACAATGGGGATGTCACGTGTGCGTTCGCCGGAGCGAAGTTCACGACAAACTTCCAACCCCGACATCCCGGGGAGCATGACATCCAAGAGTACGACATCGGGCAACAAGGTTTGCGCTTTCCGCAGGCCTTCCGTGCCATCATGAGCGACATGGGTTTCATACCCTTCTCGGGTAAAATACCACATTAACGATTGGACAAGCCCGCGCTCATCCTCGATCAGCAAGATGCGTGGCTGGGTCATAACCCTTCCTCTCCGTCACAACAGTGGTTGACGGGTACCCCCGATAGAAGAAACTCAACGTTGAGAACCTTCCCCGTCCACCACTGACTTCGTGCATCCGGATGCGTTGTAGGCAGCATGCCCGCCTCACAACCTAGCGATGATGACGTTCAATCGGATGGCAATTCACTTTTAGGCGGTCCAGAGCTGGTTTGGTTCAGCTCAGGCGGCTGCAGTACACGATGCCGCACGACCTCAGCATCGACCAGGTAAATGACACTCTCGGCGATGTTGGTGGCATGATCGCCGATACGCTCGAGGTATTCGGCGGTGGCATGAAGGGCGAGCCCCGGCCGGATGAGTCCTGGATCGCGATATAATCGATCACCCAATTCGTCGGCAATCGCTTGATGATGTTCATCGACCGCTTCATCGGTCACAATGACGCGTCGCGCCAGAGCGGAATCCAAATGCACAAAGGCATCCAGGCTGTCCCGCACCATCTTTGCCACCAGTTGCGTCATCGTTTGCATGCGGTCTGGAATCGGGTCGAATGCCTCAGACGGGAGGGTAATCGCACGCTCGCAAATATCGGCGGCAAGATCACCCATCCGCTCAAGATCGGTACAGATCAGAAAGACGGTGGCGATCCGACGCAGATCCGAAGCCACCGGTTGATGTAACGCAATGACTTTTAGACACTCTTCATAGACCTGATTCTGGAGGTCATCGATCTGAGTATCCTGATCAATCACATGCTGGGCCAAGACAATATCCCGGTGATGCAATGCGTGGTTCGATTGGGTAATTGATTGTTCGACCCGAGCCGCGAGGGTCAGGATTTTGCGATGAACCAGTTCCAGATCCCGCGCAAGATGCTTTGACAACCATGCCTCGAATATTCGTCGGAGTCGCTCGTCGTCTGGCCGTCCAATTAGCCGAATCGTCCCGTGATATAATCTTCGGTCTGCTTGTGCTTTGGGCCTGTAAATATCGTGCTGGTTGGACCGGCCTCGATCAACTGCCCTTGGCAGAAAAACGCCGTGACGTCGGAAATCCGAGCTGCCTGTTGCATGTTGTGTGTAACTATGACAATTGTATAATTATGCTTAAGCTCAAAGATCAGGTCCTCAATATGTGACGTTGACGATGGATCGAGGGCTGAGCAAGGTTCATCCATTAGGAGAACCTCCGGATCAGTGGCCAACGCCCGAGCAATGCACAGGCGTTGTTGTTGCCCGCCTGACAAATTGAGGGCGGACTGATGCAGTGACTCGCGAACCTCACCCCATAAGTACGCTTGTTTCAGGCAACGTTCCACCAAAAAATCGAGCTGGGCTCGATCACGGATCCCCGCCATCCGCGGACCGTAACAAACATTCTCATACACCGATTTGGGAAAAGGATTCGACTTTTGGAAGACCATACCGACTCGGCGGCGTAGTTCAACCAAATTGATTTCCGGAGCATCGATATCCTGGCCGTCCAGGCAAATCGTTCCAGTGTGCTGCGCGCCATCAATCAAATCGTTCATCCGATTCAGAAGTCGCAGAATGGTGGACTTCCCACATCCCGACGGGCCGATCAGGGCGACCACCGACTGAGCCGGTATGACCAGGTTAATATCATACAGAGCTCGGCGGGGGCCATCCCAGCAGCTTACCTGCTCGAGGACGAATTTTGCAGGATTGCCATTCAGGTTCGACCACCACCGCTCCCCATCGGTACGTCGGGTAATGATTTCCGAGTAGAGCTGCGACACGAGTCAGACCTCCGCGGAACATAGTGAATGTTCTATCGTTTTTTTGGGAGAAGGGGAAGAATTTTTTCAATTCATACATCGCGGGCACGAGGCAGGCATACCGTGAACCGTGTGCCCTGACCGATCTGACTGCTGACCCGAATACTTCCCTGCATGGTTTGCACAAGATGTTTGACGATGGCGAGTCCCAGCCCAGTTCCGCCGACCTCTCGAGAACGTGCCTTATCCACCCGATAAAAGCGTTCGAAAATCCGCGGCAAATCTCGTTCTGGAATGCCGATCCCGTTGTCTTCGACCTCGAGGAGCACCTGGGTGTCGTCTGCTGACCAGCGAACTTGGATGGTACCACCCGGCGGGGTATATTTAAGTGCGTTATCGACTAGGTTGTCTAGTATTTGTCCCAGGGCTTCTTCGTCGGCCCAGACGGTTAAACCGATATGGATAAGTTCGTCGGGGGGATTCGCGATGAGATTCTGTTGATTGCTCTCGGCCTTAGTGTAATGACGATCGATACAATCGGCCACCGCGACGGCGAGCGGTACGGCCTGAAAATCGAGCTCCATGCCGCCCGCTTCGATCCGTGCCAGATGCAACAGATCGATAATCAACGCGTGCAGTCGCTCGGTTTGCTCGGCAATTTGCTCGAGAAAAGGGGTGCGTGCTTGTTCATCTTCCACGGCACCATCCAACAGCGTTTCAATACTTGCGTGGATTACCGAGAGTGGCGTTTTGAGCTCGTGTGAAACATTGGCCACAAAGTCTTGCCGAAGTCGTTCAAGACGTTTTAGATCGGTAATGTCATGCAGCACCATCACCGCGGCGCGCGGGGAGTCGGGCATCCGTGCCACGTAGATGGCCAGACTTTTCATGCCAGGACCGATCCAATCGAGCTCTTGCCGCGTCGGTTCCACCGACTGTTTACTCTTCTCGAACAGCTCCTGAATCGGTGGATGGCGAACCACCTCCCAGAATTTTCGGCTGATGGCGGTGGTCGGATCGAAATCCAACAATCTCGCCGCGCGATCGTTGACGAAGAGCAAGCGTTCTTCGGCATCGATCGCGATCACCCCCTCGATCATCCCTCCAAGCACGGTGCGTAACTGTTGCCGATCATTCTCGAGCTGCTTGAATTGGGCGTTCAACTCTCGGCTCATTCCATTGAATGTTTGAGCTAGTGTCTGGACATCGTCGACCCCATCCGTTTGAATCTGATGGCCGTAGTGGCCACCCGCGATCTGCCGAGCTCCTTCTGTGAGCTCATGCAACGGGCGGACAAAGCGACGTGCAAAGATAAATGCAGGAATCGTCGACAGCCCGATCACGGTACTTCCCACCAGGATGGCCTCGTAGGCTAGCTCGGGGTACGCACTCACATCGATGCGGTGTAACAGCAAGGTGGCGGCCCAGATGACAGCGAGGCCGATCAGCAACACATAGGTTAGAAAGAGTCGCCAAAACATAGGTGCTCGACCGTTCGAAGGAGACATTCCTTGGGTGCCGGGAGTCCAGGGTCGGTTTGCCTACGCTTGCCCCGAGCAAACGCCGAGCAGATTCAAAACAATCTATTATATATAATCTATGTGATGATCTGCTCGTTTCAACCCGTAATCCTCCGGACTCGAACCAATCGATGTCCGGAAATGCAGCGGATGCTAATGTTCAAGGCGATGACAAAAGTCACCAAGATCAGTGCGGCCGCCCAGGCTTGATCCTCCCAGGCGGGAATCCCACTCCTAGAATAATCGTAAATGTATTTTGGCAAAACCGGCGTACGATCCAACGGCGACCGTGGGAAAAATAATGACCCGTACGCGGTCAGTAGAAGTGGGGCAGTTTCTCCCACAATGCGTCCCACGGCCAACACGACGCCGGTGATCACGGCGGGTAGAGCCGCGGGAAAGGTGATGCGGCTCACCGTCTGCCATTGCGAAGCCCCAAGCGCATAACTGGCTTGACGTAACTCAGCGGGCACCAATTTCAACGATTCCTCTGATGAACGCATGACGATCGGCACCATCATCACTGCCAGCGCGAACGCTCCGGCCAACCCGGAAAATGAACCCGTGGTCTGGACGATCAACACATAGCCAAAAATGCCAATGATGATTGAGGGAACTCCCGCAAGCAGTTCTCCAGTGAAGCGGATGATGCTGGCGATTCGGCTGGGTCGAAATTCGGCGAGAAAAATCGCCGCCATCACCGACAGAGGGACGGCCATCAACGTCCCAAGGCTGACGACCATCAGACTGCCGACCAGGGCATGGGCAAGTCCTCGATCGGGGAGGGCTGTGAACAAGGCGAAGTTGAGCGAGGTGCCTCCTCGGTAAACAATGTAGGCCAGGATCAGAAATAAAGGGATGACTACCAATGCAAATGTTAGCATAAGCACATTGGTCATCAGCCAATCGATGCATGAAGCACTGCGCTGGGTTCCGGAATACTCCTTCAAGCTTGTGAGGCGAATGCTCGGTCTTGACTGCGTTGTTTCCGGTCTTGCAGCAAGCGCTGGATGGGTGGAATCGAAAGGGGGGCTGCTTTGCAGAGATGGGCTAGATTGCGCGCGCACGCGAGTTGAGCTGGGCCAGTGGATAAATAGGCGTGCGACGAGGTTCACCAACATCGTTACCAGGAATAGGATCAGCCCCAAGCATATCAATGCAGATCGATGTGTTTCGTCGGTGGTTTCATTCAATTGATTGGCGATCACGCTTGCGATCGAATCGCCGAGCTCAAAGAAGGGGAATAGAATCGATTGCCAGGAGTCCGGCAGGCTGGCGCGATTGCCTATTAACATGGTCACCGCCATGGTTTCACCTAGGGCGCGCCCAAGTGCCAGAAAGCACGCGGCCATGATCCCGGGTCGGGCCGTCGGTATGACGCTCGTACGGATCATCTGCCAGCGGGTTGCGCCCAAGGCCAATGCCGCCTCGCGATAGGCGTTCGGTACCGAGCGACACACATCAAAGCTTATCGCAGTAATGAACGGGACAATCATGATGGCCAAGATCAGCCCAGCAGAAAGGATGCCCGCTCCTCCCGTATTCGGGCCACCCAGCTGATCGGCGATCCACTGTAGCCCTGGGGCGAGAAAAAAGAGCCCCCAAAAGCCATAAACCACACTGGGTATGGCGGCCAGTAATTCGATCAAAGAGGCACCCGAACGGCGTAACCAACTCGGAGCGATTTCGGCCAAGTAAGTGGCTGAACCAATGCCCAAAGGCACTGCCAACACCATGGCCAATGCGGCGGTGATCAAAGTCCCGTAGATATACGCAAGGGCCCCATACTGCCCGATCCGGGGGTCGAACCTTTCGGTGGTGAAAAAGTCGCGGATCTGATCGAGCATCGGCAAGGAGTACCAGATCAGCACCGCCAACAGACTGACACTCAGTCCGATCACACTCCAGCCGGCAACCAAACTAAGTCGGCGAAACCAGCGATCACTGGAGGCAGGCCGGGGAGAACGAGACCGGGGAGGCGATTGCACACTGGCCATGATCTGGAGAGTTCCGTTGGCTATTGCCAGGTCATCTGACCGATTTGGGCATCGATCAGAGGAAGCAATTCCGCTGGCAAGGGGGTATAACCGAGGTCGGCCGCCATTTGCTGAGCTTCTCCGTCCGGCCGAGTAACCCAGAGCAGGAATTGCTGGAGTGCTTGGCCAATCTCCGAAGGTTGCTGCGCATAGAGGACTGCCCAATCGACGCCGACAATCGGATAAGCGGGGCCCGGCTTGCGGAGCAGGCGAAAGCGTAAGTCCCGATGCTTTAGGCGAATTTCTGGCAAGGCAGAGCGACAAGCAGCCGTCACCGTCGCGGGTGTGGCTAGGAGGAAGGACCGTGCTGTCATGGGCAAGTCCATCCCCATTTGTTGCCGCGCGGCATGATTACGTTGGGCACTGTCATAGGTTTCGACCGCACCAACCGCCAGCTGGTTCCGTTGAGCATAAAGCAATTCAACAAAACCAATACTGTAGGGTGTTCGACGAACCTGCCCTGCTACCCCTGAATTGCCACGTTGACTCACACCAACGGGCCAGGGGACGGACATCCCTTGACCAACTTGGGTGGCCCAAGCACGACTCGATTGTTGCAGGTACGCCGTAAATAGCGCTGTCGTCCCGCTAGGATCGCTACGACTGACCACGGCAATCCCTGCATGGGGGAGAGCTCTGCTAGGATTCAGGGCGCTTAACTCCGGGTCGTCCCAACGCGTGATGTCGCCAGTAAATATCCTAGCGAGCACCTCACCCGAGAATCGTAATGGCTTCGGCCCAGCTTCGGGGACGTGGTAAATGGGGACCACTGCTCCCAGTACAAGCGGGATATGCAGGATCCGCCGGTGCTTCACTTCCGCGTCCGCGAGCAGACGATCGGACAAAAAAGCATCCGTGCAGCCGAATGCCAATCGGCCTGCGAGCATCTGCGCAACGCCATTGCCCGAACCGGTCGGCGTGTAATCCACCTCGACATTATTTTGAGAGTCGTAACAACGAACCCATTTTAGCATGACCGGAAAAACAAATGAAGCTCCGCCTGCATCAATGCGTACTGCATCACGACATCCGGGGAGAGACCATGCCAGTAGGGACATGATCCCAATCCACCACCAATCAACTTTAAACGGAATGTAATGGGAAATGGTGGTAATTTGGAGAAGATTTAATGTGAGAGTCATTGCAGCGATGCTGGAACCGTTTTCTCGCGTTGGAAGCGACCTGCGACCACTCGAACAATATAGACTGTCCGTTGCCAAATCGCGTTGCTCGCCAGATGCAACGTGCCGGTGAAGCTTGGCAACGTGGTCCGCTCACGCAGGAGAGCACGTACCTTTTCGGATCGTACACTGCCCGCTTCGCCAACCAAACTGGCATACACTTGTACGGCATCATAGGCCAGTGCGGCCGCTGCGTTCGGGGCTTCCCCAAACGTGGCGGTATAGCGGCGCACAAAAGCTTGTACTTCTTCCGCAGGATCCTCAGTACTGAAAGCAGTTGCGAACAAGACTAACTTCGATGGCAAGGTTCGCTCGAGCAGCTGCGCGCCGACGGTCTCAGGCCCCATCACAATGATCGGCGTGTCTTCAGGGATACTGCTCTGGATGAGTAGATCCAGACCCTCCGAAAAGGTGGGGGTCGAGCATGCAAGCACGATCAGATCCGGTTGGATCGTCTGCAATATCGTTTTCAGCTCAGCTCGGCGATCCTCCCGCTTTTCCCCTAGCGTGACGACGCTGAAGGCATCGGAGGAGGGGAAGTGTTGTTGAAATGCACCGACCATCCGCTCGGTTGGAGGAGTGTTGTCGGCCTTAACCAGCACTGGACGATGGGCCTTCAACTCCTTCTGGGCATACTCGGCAAGATGTCGCCCTCGCTCTGCTGGGGCAATTCCCAGTGGCAGCACCCACCCTTGTGAAGCGTTTTCGACACTTCCTGCCAGACAGATCGCAAGGACTTGCTCGGCTTCCGCTACCCGCGCGATTGCGCTGGCGGCATCGGGTTCCAGGCCGCCGACCAGCCCTTGGACCTGGTTAATCACCACTAGCCGAACAGCCTGAGCTTGGATGCTCTCCGCCGTCCGACCTTGTTCTGCATGGATCACCAGAAGCTCGCGGCCTTCCGGCAGACTCGCTTCCTCCTGCTGGAGTTGTTTCAGACCTTGTTGAAGCCCCTGCAGTTCGGCCTCTTGAGAATGTGCCGGGAGCAGATGCCCAAGATAGATGGGACCTGGAGAGGCCGTGCCACAACCCGCAGGGAGAAGCACCAGGAGAAGCCAGAGGAGTGGCCGCACGTGCTGACTCACGATCCATCCTTTGTTCGCAAACGAAACTGTCGTCATTCTTGGTGAGTAGTTTACTTTAGACGACGGCGTAACTGGGGACGACACCAATCCCTCGGAGAAATATGGTATGATGCACACGCGGAGCTGGATGGATTAGGCGGAACGATGCAGGTGCTCGCCCACTCTAATGAAGATTCCTAATGGAGATTCCCACCAGCAATCGATCAACTTTCTAGGACAAAGGAGCGGTTCGCAGGTGATCTCACCGATATTTCGCGTGTGTTTACCATGGCTGGATCGTCTTCTCTAGGAAATGGGGTCGTAGCAGCCGGACCAAGCAATTGAGCCTCACGATTGGTCGGTCCGGGGAATATCCGCTTCCTACGGTTTTGCTTGGCTTGTTGATGCTACGAGCTGGGGCAGTGTAGCATGCTGAGCATTGTGCGAGCTAAAAAGGAAACTCGGTCAGATCGTCGCCGCGCTGTTGCAATCCCACCGCTTCATGGTTACTCGTATCGAGGCGCTGCCGTGCAGCTGCAAGGCGATCACGGTAAGCACCGTGATTCGGGGAAAGTTATGACTGCCTCTGCCTCCTCGTTAGATCGCGATCAATTTCTATCCGCGGTGCGCGCCAGCGGCTTGTTAGCTCCGGAGCAATTCGAACGTATTCTACCTGCCTTGCCCGATACCAGCCGTGGTCGAGTAATCGCACGCAAAATGGTGGAACTTGGTGTGCTCACTCGCTTCCAAGCGGAACGCTTGCTAGCGGGCCGAACGCAGGGTTTTTTACTGGGCCAATATGAGATTCTCGATCAAATCGGTCGCGGCGGCATGGGCCGAGTGTTCAAGGCACGTCACCGCACGATGGGCCGGCTGGTCGCGTTGAAGATTCTCTCTTCCAAAGTCACCCGAACCAGTCGTGCTCGCGACCTGTTTCAACGTGAAATTCATGCCACCGCGAAACTCCATCACCCCAACATCGTGGTCGCCTTTGATGCGAATGAACAGGACGGTCGCTGCTATCTCGTGATGGAATATGTCGATGGACCCAATCTGTTCGATCTTGTGAAAACCAACGGTCCACTACCCATCTCGCAAGCGTGTGCGTTGCTCCGCCAAGCCGCGCTAGGACTGCAATTCGCCCATGATGCGGGCATGGTGCATCGGGACATCAAGCCTTCCAACCTACTTCTCCAGCCGGTGACGGGACGGATTGGCAGTGGCAACGCGATCCTGAAAATCCTCGATTTTGGACTCGCTCGCATGGTGGAACCGGACGTCGCGTCTGGCTCAGGCTCAGCAAGCGGTGGCTCTCCGGATACGGTGGTCGCCCAGTCCCCTGGGATTATTGGCACTCCCGACTACATTGCGCCAGAACAGGCTCGTGATGCGTCCAAGTTGGATCCTCGTTCCGACCTATATAGCCTGGGCTGTACATTCTATTTTCTCCTGACTGGGCAGGTTCCCTTCCCCGGGGGCACCTCGTTGGAGAAGATTTTACGTCATGGAACCGAAGAGCCGATCGCTGTCGACAAGCTACGTCCCGAAGTTCCGGCCGGCGTACTGGGTGTGGTACGCAAGCTGATGGCCAAGGATGTGGAGCAACGCTTTTCAAACGCTGATGTATTGATACAGACGTTAGATAATATCGACCACCATGATCCCACCGATTGGTTTCTGGTCGAAGGGCTATCGGGTTCGCATCTGCCCACGTCAAGCTCGCAGCCACAATCGGGCGAGGACCCGAGCTTTTGCGAAGATTCACCATGGGTATTGGTCGATGAAGAAGACGGCGGTACGCCCTCGACCGATAATTTGAATCTCGAACGGACTCACCCTCGTCCGTCCACGCAACCGGTGGTCCCAGCACGCTCGACGCCCCTCATGATCACGATGCGGATCTTATGGTGGATGTTTGGGCTTCTAATGGGGATCGCGATCACCCTTTTCGTTCTGTACCTCAGCGGACTGTTACCGGCCTTTGGGTGAGACAAAGCACTTTTCTATTAGAACAACCAAAATACGTTTCGTTTTATCCCTCCGCTCACACGTTGCCTAACCTTTCACATCGGATCCACTGCACGGAGCAGTGCCCCTTCGGTGGAGCAGCTTTGCGGGTATACGAAGCGCGATCGGGGGATGCGATCAGTTATTATATAGATAAAATGAATATTGAGTGTGAACGCACCTTGGAAAAAAGTTTTTTGCAAAGCAAAGTTTTTAACCTAGGCTTGTCTCGACTGGAGCGATGAATTATTTCTAGGGCGTAACTCCGATGGACTCAACCACTTGTTCACCACGTTTAGAGAGCGGGGATGCCAGCGGGCGCGGCTCTCTTTCGATTGGGGCCACCTTCGGAAAATACCTGCTCACAGGACAATTGGGCCAGGGCAGTTCAGCCCTGGTATATCGGGCCACCCATACCAAACTTGACATTCCGGTCGCATTGAAGTTGATGCGGGTCGAAGCGCGTCCGGAAATCTGGGACCAGTTTCAACGGGAAGCACGCCTGCTCGCTCGTTTGAACCATCCTAATATTCTGCGATTGTGGGATTTTGACAACCAGCCATCACCTTATTTAGCAACCGAATATGTTGATGGGCTCAACCTCTTGGAGCTCCTCCGCCAGTCTGGGCCGATGCGGCCCGACCGGGTCGTGGAGATCGCTCGGCAGTGTACCCTTGGACTCATCGAGGCGTGGCAGCACGGAATCATCCACCGCGACATCAAACCGGCCAATCTTCTGCTGACTCGCCAAGGGGGAGTCAAAATCGCAGATCTCGGTTTAGCCGCACTATTGCATCAACCAGATGAGGATCCCCGCTTCCATATTGGCTCGGAGCTGGCAGGCACCGCAGCCTACATGGCCCCGGAGCAAGCCCGACGCTCCACGGAATTAGACCATCGCAGTGACATTTATGCCCTGGGTGCAACTCTCTATGAGGCCTTAACCGAACGATTGCCGTTCCCCGGGCGTTCGATTCAAGAAGTGCTACTGAAACACAACATCGCGACTCTGGTCCCACCTCACGAGATTGCTCCTCATGTCCCGCAAAGTCTGTCCACGGTGGTCGTCAAGATGATGGCACGACGACCGGAAGACCGATACCAAACCGGTGAAGCCCTCCTGGATGCACTTGATAGTGTGCATTTTGGGCCGGCTTTTCTCGGGGCTCTCGATACCATCGTCGAACACGCTGCCATCTCGGATACGCTGCACGATGACATCGAATCGGTAGGGTTGCGTGACACCACGGTGGAGCAGCGCAAATCATCTCAAGCGTTACCATTATCGAAGCAGATTGAAAGAGCTGTTTCGATGGCTCATGCCGGACGCATCCGAGGGGCATTGACCCAATTACAATGCCTCGCTCACAGCAATCCAGACCAAGTCGATATTTGGATCTGGCTTGGGCGTCTGGCCGAAACCCCTGCACAGGCAGTCGCGCATTTGCAAGCAGCGTTGTCACTGCAACCGAGGCATCCAGAATTAGTGCGTAGCTTTGTGTTGGCCAGCACTCAGGCGATCGAGGAAGCCCTTGCGACAGACCAAAGCCAACTTGCCCTTCGCTATGCTCAGGAGTTGTTGATCTATGCGCCTGAGCATCCTGAGGCACTAAAGCTGGTGAACCAGCTCACCCGTTGATCTGCTCCAATGAGCGACCATGCAATCGCATGCAGTGCAGCACTGGATATTTCATTGTTATTAGGATGTGTAATCAAGACGTCTGCTTCTTCACAGCCAAGATTGCCAAACAGGATCTCAGGGAATCGCCTTTTGATGTGGTGAGCCCGCGAGTCGAGAACCTTCTACTTAGTCGAGCACCTTCATAAGGGTGGCGGCCGAGTGTGCCACCCGAACTTAGCCGGACAAACCGCGGCGAGAGTAAACAGGTCCAGCGGCAAGCGACAACCCGAGACAATCCGGTGGTGGATGCGATTCGCACAGCACGCGTGCCTGTTCCGAGCGGCGGGTGGGAACCGGCATGTGCGTTTGACAGCCGTCGGTCGAAAAACCCGCGTCTGCAAGGTTGGGCTTCCACTGTGCCTTGGTCCGAGGCGCCTGAGCCCAACGCACATGCGGGTTTCCACCCGCCGCTCAGGAGGAATCCACCCGTGCCCAACGCGCCCCCCACTGAGTGAGGTTGTGTCTGGATTTGGTTGCTCCTTGTGTGACGTTCACCGATGGCTGGCCCTGGTCCGTCCGAGCCCAGGTCGTCACCTCAATCAAGATGGCCCACTAGTCTAGATCGCCGCTTGATCGTCGATGCATTTCATTGCAAACCCCTATGGATCCTTGTCCAAGAGGAAAGCGTGTTGCGGGAAAGCCGAGGTTCGATGGAATTGTTCGTGCACCCATCAGTTGGTCAAAGGGGGAGATCGCCGCTGTGCCAACAGGATGAGACCATCTTTAGCTGGCGTGATCTCACTCAATCGATAGGATCGAAAGGACGGTAGGCTCCAACCATCCCATCCATCTCAAGCCAGCTTGCGGATCGCGATGATGCGTGACGAAAACCCTTGTTTGATCGAACTGATTGGCCTCAATTTGTTCTATGGAACGTTTCATGCATTAAAAGAGATTGATTTGCGCTTGCCCCCAGGCCCGATTGGACTGTTGGGTCCCAACGGTGCCGGCAAGTCCTCGTTGCTCAAGATTCTTATGGGGCTTATCACACCCACGACTGGTCAAGGCCGGGTCCTCAACCAACCCCTAACCAGTGGACGCCTCGATGGCGCGAATTGGTCGTTGCGGCAACAGATTGGCTTTATGCCCGAAGCCGATGCCTTGATCCCGGGCTTGAAGGGGGTCGACTATGTGACGCTTGCTGGTGAACTCTGTGGCATGCCGCGCAAGCAGGCACAACGTCGAGCTCATGAGGTGCTCACTTACGTCGAGCTCGAAGATGCACGATATCGTCCGGTAGAGGATTACTCGACGGGAATGAAGCAACGCGCCAAGCTGGCCCAAGCCTTAGTGCACGATCCCCCTTTGTTGTTACTCGATGAACCGACCTCTGGACTCGATCCAGCCGGTCGCGATGCCATGCTGCGTCTGCTGCTTGAACTCGGCCGCGATCATGGGAAGTCCTTTGTTCTGTCTACGCATCTCCTGGCAGATGTGGAAACGGTCTGCGAACGGGTGGTGATCCTCTATGCAGGTCAAGTCCGAGGCAACGGAACTGTTCCCGAATTGTGTGCTCGGCGTCAAGATCGTTATCGCCTTCAGCTTGAGGGGGACCTTGCGGCGTTTCGCGAAGAGTTACAATCCGAAGGAGTGACCGTGCTGCATGCTCTTGATGCTGAAGACTGGCGGGTGGTGGTCCCAGCTGGGTTTGTTACGCAAGCCTTCTTTCAACTTGCTGACAATACTGGGGTCGTGATTCGTGGCTTGGAACGTGATGATGAGACCCTGGAAGAACTCTTTCTCCGTACCGTTCGCCCGCGCGACGCGAGCTAGAGTCTGCGCTTGGGATGGGATTGCCAGGGGCGGATGGCAGCCACAAGGAAATGCTAGGCTTGCACAAACGGGAGTCGCCTGGCAACGTTTTGTCAATCTGAGCAAGGGTGGCTGAGATAGACCGGTTGAGCCGGAGCTTGAGCCTGGCTCTGCAGATCATCGCTCTTTGTTCGGTCACTCCCATCCCTTGGGTTTCTGACGTGGTCGCGGACTTGGGATGAGCACACCCTCGATCGGGTTGCGTTTTTTCCAATTGTGATTCGCGGTCGTTGACGATGGAACCCTGAGAGGGGTACGCTATTTAGATCGTTTGTTTTCCTTCCGACTTCTACCCCGTTCACGCCCTTCGTCGATGAGAAGCGATCATGTTCGGACTCCTTTGGCGACAACGTGGCGACCGATCTCTCGTAGCAAGACCCATCTCGACGGCTAGCTTCCTCAACGCTGGCCTGGCGGTCGCGTTACTGTTCGCTCTCTCCGCTCGAGCGGAGCCTCCACCTAGCCAAGGTGTCCAAGTGCCCACGAGTGGCGGTCAGTCCGACGAATGGACGCAGCGGCGGTATGATCCTGCAGACCTTTGGGCCTACCGTCCGATCGAGAGTCCTACCCCGCCAACGAACACAGGTGCCCTCCATCCGATCGATGCCTTTCTCGCTGCCAAGCTAAAGCAAGTTGGACTGGTTGCCGCGGGACCGGCCGAGCCACGCACCCTATTTCGTCGAGCTGTGTTCGATCTCACCGGGCTGCCCCCAACCCCCGCTCAGCTCACCGCTTTTCTGGAGGATGACCGCCCGGACGCATATTTACGCTGGATCGAACGTTTACTCGTCAGCCCGCATTATGGGGAGCAAGCTGCCCGTCATTGGCTCGATGTGGTGCGCTATGCCGACTCTGATGGTTTCTCGAACGATCATCTGCGACCACACGCATGGCGTTATCGTGACTATGTCATCCGCTCGTTTAATCAGGACAAGCCGTTTGACCGGTTTATCATCGAGCAACTCGCCGGGGATGAGCTCGATGCGGCCGATCCGGAGATGCTGATCGCCGTGGGTTTTTTACGAATGGGACCGTTCGAACATACGGCCATGAGCGTGCAGGCCGTTACGCGGCAACAATGGCTGGATGATGTCACCAATGCCGTCGGGGTGACCTTCTTAGCGTCGGGCATGAGCTGCTGCAAGTGCCACGACCACAAGTTCGATCCCCTGCCGACACGCGACTACTATCGCCTCCAAGCGGTATTTGCACCCGTACAGTTTGCCGATCGGCCGGCGCCCTTTCTTCCCGTGGAAAACACCCACCATCTCACGACGGGTCGGGCCCGGATCGCAAAACTTCGCAAGCTCAAGGGTGTCGAGTTGGTGCTGCCAGCGAATGCGACCTCCGAGGAAAAGGCCGAGGCCAACTTGGGACTCAAGAAAGTCGCGGGAAAGCGCCAACAACACTTGGCCCATGAAGCGGAATTGTTCCGTCCATTTGCCTTCAGCCTGTACAATGGCCCGCCCCACACCTATCGATCCAATCAACCCTTCCATCCAATGCCTAAGCACCGTGAGGGAGAGGTCCAACGCATTACCATTCTCCAGGGCGGCTCTCTCGAAGCGCCTACCCAAACCGTTGGTCCAGGCGCCTTGAGTTTGGTGTCCACCCTGGCGCCGGCAACCCAAAAGGTGGCATCGATCACGTCGGGACGCGATGGCCGCCGTCTCGCTTTAGCCCGCTGGATTGCCTCGGCGGACAATCCCCTGACAGCCCGCGTGATCGTCAATCGGATCTGGCAACAGCATTTTGGCCGAGGGCTGGCTGCCAATCCAAATAACTTTGGCAAGATGGGAGCACGTCCCAGTCATCCTGCGCTTCTCGATTATCTGGCGACCTGGTTTGTCGAGCATGGCTGGTCAATCAAGCGACTGCATCGCTTCATCATGACTTCGGCCGCGTATCAGCGCAGCGGCCGGGTCGTTGATCCCGATCACCGAGCGAAGGTCGATCCCAACCATCGACTGCTTGCTGCTTATCCAGGCCGTCGTTTGGCCGCTGAAGAGCTGCGTGATGCGATGTTGGCCGTTAGTGGCGAGCTTAACCCGGCCCTAGGTGGCATCCCCATCCGGCCCGAGATTCATCCCGAGGTGGCTATGCAGCCTCGACACGTCATGGGTAGTGTTGGACTGGCTTACCAGCCTTCGCCAACGCCCCAACAACGCCATCGTCGTACCATTTACGCGCTCAAAATCCGCACGCTACGTGATCCATTGCTTGAGGTATTCGACCAGCCCAATCCAGACATTTCTTGTGAACGGCGGGACACCGCTATGATCACGCCACAAGTATTTGCGTTGTTCAATAGCCGCAGTAGCCGTCAGCGAGCGGTCGCGTTGGCCTTCGACCTTACGCGTCAGAGTATGGATTCTGAAACTCAGATCCGTTCCCTATACCAGCGGATGCTGCAGCGCGAACCACGCAGCGAGGAACTTGCTGCCTGTCTGGATCATCTCAAAGTCATGACCCAGTACCATCAGCAACATCCCGCCGAGCAGCCGACATTGCCGCCATTTGTCCACCGAGAAATGATCGAGGAGATGACGGGGTTAAAGTTCCGATGGCAAGAACTGCTGGATATCCATCAGAATCATATTCCCGATCGCAGCGATGCCGATCTTGAGCCGCAAACCCGAGCACTGGCAGATATTTGTCTTGTACTATACAACAGTCATGCGTTTGTAAATGTTGATTGAGTCGAGAGGCCAGTGCCATGTTGGAATTGAGCAACCGTCGAGAGTTTCTTTACGGGCTTGGCGCTTCACTGGGCACCGTGGCGTTCAACGCTCTCATCCAGGCTGAGGAAGCGGCGGTTCAGCCGCATACAGCCAAACCGGGTCATCATCACGCCAAAGCCAAAGCCTGTATCTTCCTCATGATGGCCGGAGGTCCTAGCCATCTGGATACCTTTGATCCGAAGCCGAAACTCGATCAACTCCATCTCAAAGAATTCCAGCGAAAGGACAAATTTGCCTCTGCCATGGCCTCTGGCAAGCGTTACTACGTCAAGAGCCCATTCCGCTTTCGCCAAGAAGGTGAGGCTGGCATTTGGATGTGCGAGCACTTTGGTCATCTCGCCAAGGTGGCCGATGAACTTTGCGTCTATCATGGGCTGCAGTGCGACTCTGTCAACCATCCGACTGCGATGTATCACCTGAATACCGGCAATCCATTTGGTGGCGACCCCGCGCTCGGAGCCTGGACCAACTACGGACTCGGCACGCTGAATCAAAATCTGCCAGGATTTATTGTGCTGCCCGAGGTTGTCTACCCACAAGGTGGCGCGGCCAATTGGTCAAACGGCTTCTTGCCCGCACATTTCCAAGGAACGCCCCTACGGTCCGCCGGATCACCGATCCTGGATCTGGTGCCCTCCACCATGACCCAGGCGCAACAGCGGAAGAATCTCGATCTACTCTCGACACTGAACAGCCTGCAAGCGTCCGACCATCCACGTCAGGCAGATTTGGCGACGCGTATGGCGAACTACGAGTTGGCCTTTCGGATGCAGATGCAAGTGCCAGAAATCATCGACCTGGAGCGGGAAGATCCCCGCACCCGAGCGCTCTATGGCCTCGACCAACCGATGACCGATGAGTTTGGTCGCCGTTGCCTACTGGCCCGCCGATTGGTGGAACAGGGGGTCCGGTTTGTGCAAATCTATAGCGGAGGTTGGGACTCGCACGATTACCTGGAACGATCGCATCGTCGTCGTATCCAGACGATTGACAAACCGATCGCGGGCTTGCTGACCGACCTGCGTCGCCGAGGCATGCTCGATGAGACGCTGGTCATTTGGTGTGGAGAATTTGGCCGTTCACCCGATAACGGCATACGCCAAGGGGGTATTGCCTATGGCCGAGACCACAACGCCAAGGGCACCGTGGTTTGGCTGGCTGGGGGTGGTGTCCGTGCGGGCCAGGCGATTGGGGCCACCGATGAGATTGGCCAGCAAGCTGTCGAGGAGGTGCATCCCATTCGCGACTTGCATGTGACCATCATGGACATGTTGGGACTCGATGATCAGAAACTAAACTATTTCCACGCTGGTCGCTACAAGCAGCTGAGTCAAGTCGGAGGCGAACCAATTGCATCGTTGCGAGCTTAAGCATCTGGAAAAGAGCAGAAGCAAACCAAGCGAAGGCTGCTTGGTTTGCTTCTCGCAGTTTGGTCCCAGGAGATGATTGTTTTCTTCTGTTGCTTAGCGTGGGGTCGCCTTGAGCTTCAACTTCTTGCCCGCGCGTAAGATCGTCACTTCGAGCTCCTTCCCGGGAGTCTCACCGGCCATGGCAGTCATGTAGGTACCGATGTTGGTCACCGGCTTATTGTTGATCGCGACGATAATATCACCCTCTTTGAGGCCTGCCTTTTCCGCAGGACCCTCTTTGCTGATCCCCGCAACCGGTAGTCCTTTCTCCTGCGATTCATCGTAGTTCCCTGGCATAAAGCCCAGGGTTGGACCTCGGGGACGATTGCGACGAGGATTGAGTCCCCCCCGAACCGAACGATATTCCGGCGCTTCGGGAGCCGACGAGACTTTTTGAGCAATCTCCTCCACCATATCGATAATCCGGATCATCCCCTCATAGTTGATTCGGTCCGGAGTATCGGTCGGCCGGTGATAGTTCTCGTGCAGGCCCGTGAAGAAGAAGAACACCGGAATGTTTTTGGGATAGAACGAAGCGTGATCGCTCGGTCCCAAGCCACCGGCCGACTTCTTGATGGTAAAATTGAACTCTTGATTCAAGGTGTCAACGAGCTGATCGAATTCAGCGGCAGTGCCCGTTCCGCCAATCTCAAGCTGATTATTGTTTAATCGACCAACCATGTCTAGGTTGATCATGGTCACCGTCTTGTCGAGCGGGAACAGGGGATTCTCGACGTAGTGGCGTGAGCCGAGCAGTCCACGTTCCTCAGCGCTAAACGCCATGAATACCAACGTCCGACCTTGGCGGTTAGGCATGGATCCAAAGCGACGGGCTAACTCGAGCATCCCGGTGGTGCCGGATCCATTGTCATCGGCACCATAGTGGATGAGCCGCCGGTCATCTCCACGCGCCAGGCTGCCCACCTCACCACGACCCAGATGGTCGTAATGCGAGCCAATGATCACAATCTCATCCTTTTGGGGCCCTTTACCCTCGAGCACCCCGATGACATTCTTGGCCGAGAGATTCTTGCGTTCGATGCTCGCTCGCAAGCGAGCCCGGACGCCTTCCAACGCCTGGGATCGGGGCTTGAGTGTTTCATTGATTTTGGCTTCGACTCCCTCCAGGGAGTCACCACTGGTGATGGCGAACAATTGATCGAGCAGGCTGCGTTTCATGTGCAGCACCGGGAATGCCGACGGCGAGGTGCCCCGTGCGTACCGGAAGGCCATCAACGGGTCGTTCTTTTGGGCGGTGGCGGCGTCACTGACAAAGATCACTCCAGAAGCGCCATGCTTGATCGCGTTTGACAATTTATACAAAAGGGGAGAGTAGGCCTGGGCCCGCGGGAAAGGATTGTCCTCAGCATCCGGTCGTGGTGTCTTGCGAAGGATGACGACCACCTTGTCCTTGACATCGATTTCCGCATAGTCGTCATAGTCACCGTTTTCCGTCGTGATCCCGTGACCGACGAAAACTAAATCACCACTGGCCTCCCCTGAAGCGGACAGGCCTGAAACCTGGTAATCCTGACCTTGAGCGAGGATCAATTTACGTTCACCAGGCCCTTCCAGAATCAAGGCATTGTCTTTCCCTAGACGTGAACGACCAGTCAACGTGAACGGTTGAAAATAGCTGCCATCGACTCCGCCAGGAGCCAGTCCAAATTCTTTAAAGCTGGCCACAATATAGCTGGCGGCCTTGTCGATTCCCTCGGTCTCGACGCCACGGCCTTCGCAGTCAGCGCTTGCCAAAAAGGCGAGGTCTTTTTTCATCCGCTCAATCACGCTATCGGCGGCCTGAACCGGCGCAACCGCCAGCCATCCGACCAGGCCGAGAAATACGAGTTTCTTCATCAGCAGCAGTTCCTTTAGGTGGTGACGTCATGAGAGCGCACTTCTGCTCTTAACCCCATTATGGAAGTGAAGGTGGCATGAAGTCAGGAGGAAAATGTTGGCCGCTGGGGCAAAGTCGCCGGTTCCCCCGCTCGAGTCCCTAGAACGCATGTGGGATCTACGAATGGCAGGGAGTCCCAGGGACACTTGGACGGAGGATCAGCGCACCTCGGTCAACCGTTCTACCAGGTGGGTTTGGAAGTGATAGCGACTTCCCTGCCCCTGGTGATGATCTAGTTCCCGTTTAACCTTCAGATCGCAGCCGGTGTACCGGCCATGCTTCCGATCAAAAGTGATTCGGCCTTTGGGTTGCAAGGGTAAGAGTGGAATCCGCTCGGTCACGATCTCGGGTTGTCGCGGCAGTTGAGTGAGCAGATCAATGACGATGGAGGCATCACGGCTATTCTGGAGCGTGTAGGTCTGCGTGGCGGGGTAGGACTCGCCTGCGCCTAAGGGTGGATCAAGCCGGATCGCGTAATTTCGGTTCCAGGACATCCCCTTCGCCAGCGCCTGTTCCGGCCAGACCACGCGGAAGGGCAGATCAGCGGTGAGCCGGCTACCCGGACCAAACTTGCTCTCGAGCACCTCCACAAGCCTCCCCCGAGGATCCAAACGAATCCGCGTCAATGGTTTACCCAGATATGTCGCGACTTGTTGCTTCATCTCGGGTTGTTGGGCATTCGAGTCGGTTGAATCAAACACCAGTGGTTCCTCGCCCGGTTGCTGGTGCTCCATGCGGATGGCCTGCACGGACATGGTCAGGGTCGCCACACCATCATCAGTGACCTGATCGACTGTCCAGTATTTCGTCAATGCCAGCCGCGCGGTGGAGGTAAGCTTGAGTGGTTCTGGCTGATCCTCTTGAGGAAGAACTTCGACAATTTCGGTAGATTGTTCGACTTGATAGACCAGGATTTGACCGGTCTGGAATTGAAAACGGGGCGGTTGCTGGGCAGCCAACGTAGATGTCGTCGCCAGAAACCACAGACTAAAGATCATCACCTTCGGTCGCATGCATGGACCCTCCCTGAGCCATAGCTGGGCTGGCCAACTAATTTCACCGGATGGCCGGAGGGATAGCACGTTGGCAGAACGGAAGGAAGGGCAACTCAAGGCGGTCAATTTTCACTAAAGTTCAGTTTTTGCGTTGCATCGCGTCGAAGCGGGTTGCGCACAAAGCGTGCATGGCATTTACCACACAAATCATAACGAAGCTGGGTATATACCGGTGTTGGCACCGGAGCATTCAATTCTTCCTCGCTCAGATCGGAAAGCATCGCATGCATTGTCTCGAGTGGATCGTGGTCCGGGTCGTTTAGCACTTCGGCTTCGGCCGGTTGTGCGGGGAACACTTCCATGCGGACGACATAACGAGCGACTTCCTTCCCACTCAAGTCCCGGCCACACAGATCACATGAGAAATGCATCATGGCCATCGCCACCTTTCCACGCCCGGACACCTGGCGAGCTTCGCCAATGGCTTCCGCTGTTGGACATTTTCCCGGTATCAAGCCAGTCAATCATGCATGAAGTTCTACTTCCATCAGTCTCAGGTTTGACAGGTGGCGTCAAGCGGAATCTACTCGCCAACCTCGACTGCCCAGTTCCCACGATCGCGACAATCGTTGGCGCTGGCGTGTGCAGATCGGGTCAAAGCTTGTAAGCATTACGTGAACAGGAGAAAAGATTACATACAGAAATGATTATATAGAATATCAGCGATGCTACATTGTCCCTAGCCCCCGTACTTCCACGCTTGCACGGTGTCCGCGGGATTTTTTCGCGCAGCTGCTCCTTGGCACTGACTTTGCACTTCCAGGTACGGGGGACTTCCGCGAAGAACGAATACATAGGAGTTACGCCGATGCGTCCACGCGAGCATCATCTCGTTTGGTTGCGTGATTTGCTCCAACATCTTGAAGCGACGCGGCAACGCCTTGAGTGGGTCGAAGATTCAGACACCGTCGCACTGTTACTCGAATCGATGTTGCGCGACCTCACTTGCTGTCGCCAAGTCTGCGAGCACCTTAAGCCTCGTGGTCAGGAACGCTCGTTGGTGGGACCCGCCGCGTAGACGAACCCCTATCTCCCAGCTGTAAGCGTTGCACCGAGGTTGTGAGTAGACGGGTTCCGGGAGGACCGAAGAACCCCTCCGCTGAGCCATGGTCCGTGTGGGGGGGCGCCAGATTTTCCCGTGCGAACGCCCTTGTCGCAACGGGCATCAATTGCCATAATCCCATTTTACTTTTTCCGCGATTATCCCGGGTAAATCGATTGACCGGACCAGCGCGGTTCAGGGAGCGTCGGAGCAATGGCGTCGGAGTCGTTCACCTTACAAGCAGAAACACGCGCGCAACTGGGAACACGAGCTGCTCAACGGCTCCGCGAACAAGGGCGTCTTCCCGCGATTATCTATGGCCACCAACAGACCCCACGTTCGGTCAGCGTACTCAACGAAGAGATCGAATCTGCCATTCGACATCACTCCCGGGTATTCGATCTGGTCACGAATGGTGAGACGGAAAAGGTGGTGATCCGGGAACTGCAGTGGAATCACCTCGGCACGGAAATGCTCCATGTCGATTTTCTACGCATCTCGGCGCATGAACGGATTGAAATTCGAGCGCCCGTGATCACCAAAGGCGAGGCCCCCGGCGTTGGCGCCGATGGCATTCTGGATGTGGCCATGCACGAGTTGCATGTGGAATGCCCTGCGATCGCACAGCCCGACGGGATTGTCGTGGATATCAGCAATTTACAAAAAGGTCAGGCCATCCATGTCAAGGAGCTGACCTTACCCGAGGGCGTTCGTGTCCTGGACGACCCCGATTTGGTCGTGGTGCAAGTGGCTTTGCCCCGTGGTGAGAGCGCGGAAGAGTCAACCGATACCGAACCTGAGGTGATGGCCCGCGGCAAGAAGGATAAAGAAGAGGAATAAACCTGCCTGCCTGCGTCAATTCCAGGCCGAGGAGGCAGCCGAATGAAGGTCGTGGTGGGCTTGGGCAATCCTGGCAAGCAATATGCCGGCACTCGCCATAATGTCGGCTTTGATCTTGTGGACTATCTCGCCGCTGCCCCAAGCGTTGCGGCATTCCGGAATAAGTTTCAGTCCGAGGTGGCCGAGTGGCGTGATGGCTCCGAAGCCATCCTGCTGGTCAAGCCGCAGACGTTCATGAATCTCAGTGGGCGTTCAGTACGGCAGTTGATCGATTTTTATAAACTATCGTTAAGTGATTTGTTGATTGTTTGTGACGATATAAACCTGCCTCTGGGCAAATTACGCGTCCGTTCGCAAGGCACGCATGGTGGGCAGAACGGCCTGCGTAATATCCAGGAACAACTCGGCACCATCGAGTATCCACGACTGCGGATTGGCGTGGGTGCTCCCAGTAACGATGCGGTTGGGCATGTGCTCGGGAAATTCAAACCGAGTGAACGCGAGGTGATTGCCGAAGCCCTCGCGCAAGCCGCCCAAGGGGTGTTGGTTTGGTTGCAGGATGGCATGGCTGCGTGCATGAATCGCGTCAATGCCGGACCCGACCAACCGAAAAAGCCCAACCAGGCGAGCCCCGCCAAAGATGTACCCGAATAAGCGAAACCCCGGATCCATTCCCCGAAGAGCAGGGTAAAGGGCGAGTTATGCCGCTGTGTACCTATGAATCGCTATTTTTGATGGACACCTCCCGTGGCGCCAGCGATGCTGACAGCGCACGCGAATTGTTGCACGGCATGGTAGAGAAGTATCACGCCGAGATCCTGGCCAGCCGCGTGTGGGATGAACGCCGACTGATATATCCGATCGGCAATCTCAAGAAAGGCTTCTACTATTTAATGTATTTCAAAATGGATTCGGAACATTTGCCGGATTTGGAAGGAGACATTCGACTCACCGAGTCGGTGGTTCGTCAATTGATTCTGCGGATCCATCCCAAATGGGTGGACAAGTTGCTGGCGGTTGCCAACGATGATCGGGAACTCGCCCTGCGGATCATGGCCGATGATCCAAGTGATGCGGGTTTTGGAGGTGGGGACGATCGTCGTTCGCGGGAACGAAGCGACCGCAGCGAGCGGTCCGAGCGGGATCGTGGGGAAACGCCTGCCACGCGTAGCGACAATGAGTCGGCACAAAAAGATCAAGCCGAGCCGGCTCCTAAAGCATCTGCCCCGGTTCAGTCACCGGCCGAGGCACCGGCGGAGGCACCTGCCGAGGCACCGGCGGAGGCACCCGCTAAGGCAGCCGCGGAAGCGGCAAGTGGGGAGTAATCCTTACCGACCTTGTGGTCGTATATAGGACATCTGTATACTGGGTGGAGGTAGCGGTTCGTCTCAACCGATAAGATTGAAGGTAACCTGACGTCCCTTCAGCCCAGGAGTCCCTCGATGGCCAATTTTAACAAGGTGATTCTTATTGGACGCCTGACTCGCGATCCCGAGGAACGTACCCGACCGACCTCTGCGGTCCGAATTGTGTCCTTTGGGTTCGCAGTCTCCAACAACCGGAAAAATAAGCAAACGGGTCAGTGGGAAGATGACCCCATGTTTATTGATGTCGATGTGTTCGGACGGCCTGACTCCTCGAGACTCGTGGATCAAGTCATGCAGAGCCTACGCAAGGGCTCGCAGATTTGCTTGGAAGGCAAGTTGGTGCTCGATCGCTGGGAGCAAGATGGCCAGAAACGCTCCAAACATAAGATCATTGCCGACTCCGTTCAGTTTCTCGACCCACGCCCCCTCGATGGGGAGGCCGGAAACCGTTCGCGCGGATTTGCTTCGGCAAACGCCAACGCCAGTGTATCGAGTCAATCCCGCGATGCGGATGCGGATTTTACGGATGATCCCGGCTCGCGCGGGGATGAGCCCCATGGTAGCGATGATGAGATTCCGTTCTGATACTCTCGAACCAGACCATCTAGGCCCCCTGCTAGGTGGTGCGTACGTGCACCCTTGAGGTTTGAACGATGCCAGCACAGACAAAGCAAGATCCTAAGACCAAAAAGGTGAAAAAACGCAACCAGACCAGAAAAGGATCCCACGGTGGGATGCAGCTGGTGCTGATTGAGGATGTTGCCTTCTTGGGTCGGCAAGGACAGGTGGTCGAGGTACGCCCCGGTTATGCTCGGAACTATCTCCTACCCAATGGTCTGGCGATCGTTCCAACCGAACATAATCTTCGACTATTAGATAAGTATAAAATCAAGGTCCAACAAGCCCGCGAAGCACGCATCGCAGACCTCAAGGTTCTGGCCGAACAGATCAAGCAAGTGGCGGTCAAGATTGATGTCATTGCCAATGAAGAAGGCCATCTGTACGGCTCGGTTGGACCCCAGGAGATCAGTAAGGCATTACGCGAACGCAACCTCCTTGTCGATCCCGAAATGGTTCGATTGGAAGCCCCGATTAAGGAATGTGCCCTGTACCAGGTCCAACTCAATCTTGGTTATGAAATCGAGAGCGAGGTCCAAGTTCTGGTCGTGCCGAAGCAACAAACCGCCACAAAGAAGTGACTTTACAAAGAAGTGACTTTACCACCTCCACGCAACCTGTTCACGCAACCTGTTCACGCAACGACTGGTCGAGCCTCCGACCGGTCGTTGCGACTTAGCTAGTTCTTCTCAAACTAGATCTTCTCAATCAGGGCACGTTTCTTCGCGTTGATCTGCTCGAGATCCTCGGGAGTGTAGACTGCCACCCGACGTCCACTCAGTTCGAAGGTAACGACACCATCGATCATGGCAAAGAGCGTGTCATCCTTAGCCCGCTTAACATTCCGACCCGGATGATAGCGTGTGCCACGTTGACGGATGAGGATGCTGCCGGTAGTGACTCGCTCTCCGCCGTAGGCTTTGATCCCGAGCCTCTGGGCGTTGGAGTCTCGCCCATTGCGAGAGGAGCCTTGTCCTTTCTTGTGTGCCATGGTGTCCTCGCTGGTGCACGATCGTCTCACGACGATGCTGGGTTCCAAATGTTCATCCTATCGGCTCGCCCGGTTGTCGCCAACGGCAAGTGTCGCGGAAGTCTGGTACCGTTGGCGGCGTTGCTCCAGGGCGGCCATCTTTTGTCGATACTCGGACACCGCTTGCTTCACCTGGCTCAGCTGGGCGGAGAGGGTTTTCTGTCGCTTTTGCAGATTGGCGATCGCTTTAGCGTTTTTCTTCTCACCCTTTTCGACCGCGTGGAGCTGCTTCTGCAGGCTCGTCAGCTTTGACTGGAGGGTTTCTCGTTGCTTGGTCGCGGCCTGCAGCTCGACCCTGATCTGGTCGAGTTGTTTTTTCACCTCACTTAAGGCCGCTTTCAGGCTCGGCGGATTGGTTGCCAAGGCGCCGCGCTCCTTGCCGGTTTTCCCGTCCCAGGCCTTGAGTGTCCCGTTCCAGTCGCCAGCCAGAAGGGTCTGGTCATCGTGGCTGATGGCCGTTTGTACCACCGCGTCCGAAGAACCTTTGATGGCCCGAATCTGCTTAGCCTGTCCGTCCCAAAGTTTGACTTGGTGGTCGCGGCCGCCGCTGACGAGTCGACCATCGTGGCTGTAGGCAATGCTGAGGACGCCGCCTCGGTGGGCGTTCCAGTTTTTCACCTTGTTGCCGTTTTGCATCGCCCAAAGGTGGATGCTGCCGTCCTCGCTCCCGCTAGCCAGAATGTTGGCGTCGTCGCGCCAGGCCAAGTCCGTGATCCGGTCTTTGTGGCCTTGCAGGGTGTAAAACTCGTTCCCTGAGAAGGCTTCCCAGACGAACAGATTGCTGGCGCGGTCGCCACTGGCCAGGAGGACACCGTCGGGGCTGTAAGAAAGGGCGGTGACCCAGTCGGTGTGCTTGCGGATCTCGCGTAGTTTGTCACCACTCTCGACGGAGTAGATGCGCACGACCTTGCTGGGGCCGCCCAAAGCGATCTGGCGGTGGTCGGGGCTAATGTCTGCGGCCAGAACCACATCGGTCTCCTGGCCGACCTCGAGGACCTGTTCTCCGCTCTCGACCTTCCAGACCACGACTTTGCCAGAGTGGCCGCCTCGGCCACCGCCGGCCAACAGCAGGCTGCCGTTGCGGCTAAACTTGAGCACATGCGGGGTCCCAGGAGGGAAGGGCAGGATACCGAGCAGCTCCAAACTGTCGGCATGGTATAAAAGTATCTGCTTCTGCCCACCGACGGCGATTAGCGGCGCCCACGGGCTGGCTGCCAGGGCAATGACGGCATTTGGTCGCGGGGTGACTACCACCGGGTCGAGCGACAGCGGGGCTTTGAGCATCGGGATAACGTCCGGCTTGCCACGACCGACCTTGGCCATGGCCAGGTCGTTGCGTGGCTTGATCCTGGCCTTGCTGCCGGCATTCTCCAGAGCGCCGGCCTTGATCCAGTCACGAAGTTTGGTCACCGACTCCTTGGCGATCATCGGAGCCTTGGGCGGCATTTTGGGCTCTTCGATGTGGGCAGTCAGCTTGTACAACCGGCTGCCCTCGGGATCGCCGGGCACGATCACCTCGCCGGAGCCACCCCCCTCCATCATGCCGACGTAGGTGCTCAAGTCTAGGCCCCCGCGGGCGCGGTCAAGGTTATGACAGCCCAGGCACTTGTCCCGGAAGATAGGCAGGATGTGGTCGGTGTAATTGAGTTTGGCTGGCTGGTCCGCGGCATCGACCAGCCCAGCGATTAGCATCCAGCATCCCAGCGGCAGGGTCCATCGCATCGGTATCGACTCCCAGAACAGGGCCAAAATATCAATGATTGAACATAAATTCGCGTGTATTGAGCACGGCCCAGAACACATCTTCCAGGGCCGCGCGGGGGTCCTTGGCGGTCCGGATGTGTTGTTCGATCCGCTTCCACTCGGGCTCGGTCGGCTCGCGACACAGACAGCGGATAAACAGCTCCTCGGTGATCTGCCGCGGCGACTTCTTGTCCTTAAGCGCCTTGCCGATGCGGTCGCCCTGGCGGATCCGCTGATTGGTGGTATTGCCGTTGAGCAGGTGCAGTGCCTGAGAGAGGGTCGGCTCCATCTTTACTTCACAGGAGCAGACGGTCTCGCGCGTGGCGCGTCCGAAGGTACGTAGGAAATAGGTGGACACGTTGCCATCGGCGATCTGCACCGCGCGAGCGCCAAGAGGCAGGCCGGGGAACTTTTTGTTCGTGTCGGTGACCTGGCTGAGGCAGTCGAGCAGGGTCTCGGCCCGGATCCGCCGCACATAGGCGCGGGCGAAATTGCTCTGGTCGCTCGCATTCGATGCGTTCACCGCAGTGTCGAGCTGGTAGGTCCGTGAGGTGCAGATGTCGCGGACCAACTTCTTAAAGTCGTAGTCATAATCGGTGAACCGCTGGGCCAGTGCGTCGAGTAGGGGACCGTTGGAGGGCGGGTTGCTGACGCGGATGTCATCGACTTCATGGATGATGCCTCGTCCGAAGAAGTGGGCCCAGACGATGTTGGCGAGGTTGCGGGCGAAGTACGGGTTGTCCGGCGAGGCGAGCCAGCCTGCCAGGATTGCGCGGCGGTCCTTGCCCTTGACTTCTGGGACGTCGCCGCCGAGGAACTTCGGCTTCATGACACGGTTGCCGACCGGGTGGTTTACCTCGCCGCCACCGCGGTTATAGACGATCAGCTCGCGCGGATCCTCGCCACGCTTGCGGCCGATCTGGGAGAAGAAAGCAGCGAAGCCGTAGTAATCGTCCATGGTCCATCGATCGAATGGGTGGTTGTGGCACTGGGCGCACTGGATCCGCATGCCCATAAATACCTGAGCGACGTTCTCGGTAACCTTGAGGATGTCGCGTTCGTTCTGGTAGTAGTTGGTG
The DNA here is from genome assembly GCA_964410665.1 of uncultured Alcaligenaceae bacterium. Taxonomy (GTDB): domain Bacteria; phylum Planctomycetota; class Planctomycetia; order Gemmatales; family Gemmataceae; genus CAYPIE01. The sequence goes on along the minus strand of CAYPIE010000007.1, from coordinate 35,092 downwards.
GCCGGTTGCTGGAAGGTGCCGCCGTTGGCCGAAAGGAGTTCGACAACCCACTGGTTGACTTGGACGTTGCGAGCGATCTTGTCCTGCAGCCAATTGAAATAGAGAAGCATCGACTTCTTGCTGACCTGATTGGTCGTGCGGATTTGCAGCAGCTCCGCCCACTTCATCACCCACATCTCGGCGAATTCCTTGCGGCCAAGCAGCTCGTCGACCAGCCGGGCTCGCTTGTCCGGCGCAGCATCCGTCCGGAACCGTGCGTACTCCTCGGGGGTAGGCAGCATGCCGGTGATGTCCAGCGTGGCTCGCCGCAGGAATACCTCATCGCTACACACCCCGGAGGGGGCCATACGCAGGTTGCGTAACTTTGAATGGACTAATGTATCAATATAGTTATATTCGGGTGTTTTGGGGAACTCAAACTCGAGCCCCTCGGGAAGCACGATAAATGGCACGCCAACGGTAAAAGTGGCAAAGCGGGCCATGATAAAGGCCTCGCCTCGCTCGCCGGCGGTGACCAGGCCAGAGTCGGCGATCTTCGCCGAGGTGTCGTTGTTGCTCAGGAACAGGGCCAGCTCGGTAACGTCGCGGTCGGTACCGTCGGAGTACTTCGCTCGTACGGTCAGCTGCTGGGTGGTCCCCTTGCCGTCGAGCACGGCCGCCGGCGGGTAGACCTCCAGACTGGTCGGGGTGGCTACATCGCCGGGGTCCTTGGGGGCCCGGGCCTCTAACCAGCGGATCAGCGTTTGGTAGTAAGCATCACCCTCCTTGATCCGCTGTCCACCGGTGTGCGGTACCTTGCCGGTGGCCTTCTCGATCAGCAGGCTCTCGTGCGGCAAGGCTAGATTGATGCGGCGGCCGTTGATCTCCCGGGTGAGGCGGTAGTGATCTCCGTCGGGGTCGAATCCGAAGAGCGAAAGGCGGAAGCCGTCCTTGCCGCGGGCAGCGCCGTGACAGCTGCCCTGATTACAACTGGTTTTCATGAAAACCGGCATCACATCGAGGGTGAAGCTGATCGGTCGGTCGGCGTCTGCCTGGCGGACGGTGACCGGGACAGTGATTGCCTTGCCGGCGTAAGTGATGTTCAGCGTCGTTTTGCCGTCGGCTGCGGGGGCGAGCATGTTCCCATGAAGTTCTGCCAGCGTGGGATCGGCCAGGCGGGCCTCGGCAGCGGCGGTGACGTCCCGAGTGATGCCGTCGGCAAAGGTGGCCTGCACGAGGAACGATTGCCGGTCGCGCCGAGTCTCCAGGTTGATGTCGGGTGGGTAGACCGCCAACGCGCGTAGGGGGTTGCTAGCGCGTGCGGGTGCGCTGAATTGAAGCACAAGCAGTACAGGGAGGATGAGGAGTCGCTGGTACATGGTCAGTTTCTCTTCCTGGAATGATCGCATCGGGCTTACTGCTTGCCGCCGGTCTTTTCTTGTTCACGTTCCCGTTGCTGTTTGCGGAGCTGCTCCAGCCGCGACAGGGGCTTGGCGGCCGGCGGTTCCGGCTTCTTCTTGGCGACCTTCTTGGGCTGCTGGTCGGCCATTGGCGGGGGCTTATCAATGCGCAGCTCGGTCGAGCCGACGTTGCGGTGGACGATCTGTGCACCGGCCTGCGGGATGAACACCTGGCAGAACACGTTCTTGTGGCGACCTTCCGGGGATTTCGCCTCGGTTCGGATGGGGAAGCGGAGCTCCTCGGTATCCTTGGTGAACTCGAACTCCTGGGTAGTCACCTTGGCCGGGAGGCCGAGCAACCGGACCCTGGCCTTACCCTCGAAGGGGTGCTGGTGGGAAATCTTCGCTACCAGGGTGGCTGCCTCGCCCTGGGTCACGGCCAGACGCTCGAGTTGCATGGCGACGAAGGGCTCAGCGATCACCAGATCGACCATTTGCGAAGCTACGTACAGGTCGCCGCCGTTCACGTTGGCGTTGCCTAGCACCACGATGGGAAACTTGCCAAGCGGCGCCTTGCTCGAGGAGTTCATCGGGTATTCGGCATCGTTCTTGTCCGCCGGGATGTTCACCGAGGATGCGGAGCTGACGCCCTGGGGGTTATACAGCATGCGGAGGCGTACTGCCCCCTTGAAGCCTTCTTGACGCCGCACGCGCACCTGAAGCTTCATGCTACCGTTGCGAACCAGGGGCACTTTGGGCTCGATGATTTCGATGGTGAACGGGGCCTGGTCGGTGACTGCGACAGCCGCCCGGTCGACGATGGTTTCGCGGTAGACGGAGTTGCCTGGATTCCCGACGACGAGTTGTACCGGCAGCGCGAAGTGGCTGGGCACGGTATTCTTCCCGTCGATCGGCCTGGCTTTGACTTCCACCAGTTTGCCGGCCAGGTCGGCTTCCGCGTCTGCCTCGAACAGCACTGGGACGGAGTTCTGATTGGACGCGACGGTGGGAGCGGTGACCCGCAAGCCGTCCGGAAGGCGGAGGAACTCGAGGTTGAAGGCACCGCCGAGGTTCTTGCGCTGGACATTGATCATAGTGGCGTAGCGGCTCCCGCGTGGAACCGGGATGGTCTGGCGGACCTGGGAGGTTCTACGGCCGATTTTGGGCATCGACAGGACCACCGAAGGTTCGATGGGGGCGAACTCGACGCGGTAGACGTACCCGGGGCCGCCTTGGCGGAGGTGGTCACGCACCTGGACGATGTACTCGCCGTCGGCGGGGATGGTCAGACGGAAGTAGCTGTCCAGGCCATTTGAATCATCGTTGCCGGCCAACCGCTTGCCCTCGGCGTTGAGCACATCAAGGACGGGGTCCATGGGCGAGCCGATCGAGCGGGCCAAGCAGTGGACCTCGAGCTTCTGCCCCTTTTTGGCCGAGAAGCGGAAGCGGTCCAGGTCACCTTTCTTGGCCAGAATGCCGTTGAACGCTGCGGGAATGGCCGGGGCGGGAGTGGCCTGATCCAGCTGCTGGTTTGGCTCGACCTCAAGGATATTGGGGAAGTCGCTTACCCGGAAGGGTAGCGGCGAGGGGGTCAGGCCGTGGTCATCACGATGGGTGAGAACAAAGTCGTTCCGTGGGTGCACCGGCAGCTCGATGCGTCGCGTCACTTCACCGTGCGGGTCGCCGAGGAGTCGGACCTCGACGGTCTGCCCGGCCGGTCCGCCGGCGGGGTAGACGGCGGTAGGACGCGGGAAGTTGCCCACATGTAGGCGGTAACGGGATGAGCCGTTCCCGCCGTAGGCACTCTCGCGGACCTGGATGACATAACGGCCGTCCTCGGGAGCCAGCAGCGACAGCATGCCATCCTGCTTGAGCAGGGGGGAGTCGTCGGAGGTGGCCAACTCAAAGCGTTTTGCGTCCAAAACGGCAATGTAGGGGTCGAATAGGGTGTTTCCGAGCCGCATCCCTTCGATCTCGACGGAGAGTCGTTCGCCCTTTTTGGCCTCGACCACGAAGTAGTCCACGTCTTCGCTCTGCACTACGCCGTGGATAGTGACGTTGGGGTCGATCGGCTGAGGAGCGTCGAACTCATTGTTCGGTTCCTTCTCCTCCAACGTCGGTAGGGCACCAACCCAGAAGGTCTGTAACTCGGAGATGCCCGTGCGGGTGCGGACACGGAAGCAGTGTTCGCCCAGAGAGACTTCAGGATCGATGCGGAGTTTGGCTCGGACCCGGTTGTCCTTGTCGCTTCGGACATCCGCGAAGTGAAACCCCGGGGAGTAGCAGAGAATCTCTTCAACGTCATTTAAGTTCCGGCCTGCGAAAGTCAGATTGACCTCGCTGCCGCGTTGTCCTCCGGGGGGGACGATGACACTGAGACGGGGGTCAGCAGCCTCCAGGGTCGACGCGGCCAGGACCGCGTAGAAGATAGCGGCACTTCGCATGAGAAAAACCTGTGGGTGTCCAACGTTCTGGGATGATATTCCGCGGGTAGTTTCGCCGGTATGGCGTGACCTCCCCGGCCTACGCCAAGGGAGGTGGTGGCGCAGGGTAGTCAGGCCAGGAGTTCTTTGCGAACCTTCCCACCATCGACGATCTCGATCGGGCGAGCCCCAGGGGCCATCAGCTCCTTGTCGCCGTGAATGCCAAGGCAGTGGTAGACGGTCATGGCCAGATCTTCGACGCTGAGCGGATCGGATTCCGGTTCGGTCGCGGTCGCATCGCTTGCCCCGTGGACCTGTCCGGCTTTGATGCCGCCGCCGGCCAGCACAACGCTGAACACCTTGGGCCAGTGGTCGCGGCCGGCAGTGCGGTTGATCTTCGGGGTGCGGCCGAACTCGGAGGAAACCATGACCAAGGTCGTCTCCAAGAGGCCACGGTCGCTCAGGTCGCGGATCAGGGCGGCATAGGCCTGGTCGAAAGCCGGCAAGCTTCGCCGCATGCCGTCCTTGATGTTGTTGTGCATGTCCCAACCGCCGTAGGTCAGCGAGACAAAGCGCACGCCAGCGCCAACCAGGCGTCGGGCCATGAGCATGCGTTGGCCAGCCTGGTGGCGCCCATACATGTCACGCACCTGGTCGGGCTCGGCGTCGATATTGAACGCCTCACGGGCTGCGGTCGAGCTGATCAGTCTGTAGGCCCGTTGGTAGAAGGTGTCCATCGCGGCCAGGTTGTCGGCCTTTTCGCGCTTGGCAAAGTGCTCGTTGACCGAGGCAAGCAGATCCCGGCGGTCGGCGAAACGGGTTTCGTCAATTCCCTTGGGAAGGTCGAGGTCCTGTACGCGGAAGCCCTTGGAAGCAGGGTCGCTTCCGAGGCTAAACGGGGCGTAGGCCGAGGACAGGTAGCCGGAGCCGGCGTAGGTGTTTGGCTGGTTCGGAATGCATACGTACGGGGGTAGGTTGTTGCGCGGGCCGAACTCGTGCGATACCACGCTACCGAAGCTGGGGTACTGCAGAGCGGGGCTCGGCTTGTAGCCGGTGAACATGTTGTGAGTTCCACGTTCGTGGGCTGCCTCTCCATGGGTCATGGAGCGGCAGATGGTCAGCTGATCAGCGACCTGGGCGGTCTTGGGCAGGAGCTCGCTGAACAAGACTCCGTCGAGCTTGCTCTTCGCGACGCCGAGTTCGCCGCGGTATTCGATAGGAGCATACGGCTTGGGGTCGAAGGTGTCTTGATGGGCGATGCCGCCAGGGAGGAAAATGTGAATGACCGACTTGGCGGTGCCTTCCTTGCTCTCATAGAACTTTTGGTCCGCTCGGGCTTCGATGCGAAAGAACTCGTCGAGGGAAAGGCCGAGCCCTCCAATCAGGCCGACATACATGAAAGCACGTCGGTTGGGTCGTCGGAAGTGTGCCGGGTCATCGTGCCAAGTCCCTTGGATGGGTTGCATGAGTTCAACCTCCTTCAATCATGATTGTGTGGATCGTACGTTGAACAGGTGGGGGTGGAAATACAACCCTTGTGTAAGTTCTGAAGGTAAGTTCAACACGGGCGGGGAGGGTGGGCAAACCGTGCGACGGCTTGTATCGGGGAGGGTTAGGACGTATAGGGTAGGTATACCCTAAGGAGTGATAACAAGACCGTCAATCACTTTTCACGCATTTTCCGGAAAGACAGTTTTTAGCGGTCAGTTCAGTGGTAGGCGTTGTTCCATCTGCTGTCGAAGCCTGGCGAAATAGTCGGTGAGTTCATCAGGTTGGCGAATGGATTGGCGGCTGCACCCCCCCGTAGCACACCCCGAGGCACCCGGGACACAACTGCCGCAGCTTCCTTTGCTTTGGTCGCATCCCGAAGACCCACACGCTTGGCGGGACCCACTGGTCGTTTTTGTCGCGCTCAAATCCAATACGAACACCCGCTGGGTGGTCGCTTCTGGGATGGACGCGAGCAAGCGATCCAACACTGCTTGGGCAGGTTGCTTAAATGGAATGACCAGCAGTACGATTGACTGCTCATCATAGAGGCATTCCACATCGATGAGTTGGACCGCAAGACAAGCTTCAGCGATGAGACGTTCATATTGGCTGCAAAGTTCCCGCTGGCGATAGCGAAGTTGTTCCATTTGCTGCACATCGTTGGCCGTCAGGGATCGCTCGATGGTGCCCTCGATGGGAGCATCTGAAGAGGCGAGGATCATCCCGACTTCCAGGCCGCGGGCTGTCCCAACAATCACACGTTCATCGCGTACCCCGTGGAATCCAGGCGAAGCCTGGAAGGTGCCGAGATAGGCAGACCAGCCATATTGGACTAGATAACAATTCGACATGAGTGTTGTGAATTACGACGCCATCAGAGAAGGGAGAGGGCTCAAGACGTTTCAAACCCAAAAAATTCTCGCATGTATTTATCATATTCCTGCTGGCCAAAATCACTCGAAAGATCTAAGCGGAGTTCGTTGATCACCTTGATGCTGTAATCGCGGAACCAACTGTCCCAGCACTGGGCACACACTTCAGCATGCAGGCGTTGACCAATCTCATCGGGAATCGGAGGCCCGGGGAGCTGCACCGCATTTGCACCGGCGCGGCAATTAGGATTTCGGCACTGGAAGCCACCCACGCCAGCCACGGGACCACCGACCGATTCTTCAAGTTCGGGAACCGGGGCACCCAGTTGACGCAATAACCGAGCGATCGCATCCCGGGGCATTTTATCTCCACGGGCATTGGCGACCTCATAACCCCGGGTGAGCGTCTCAGTGGCTTCGGTGTTTTGCTCGAGTTTAATCAGACACTCGCCGAGTAGTTGAAACGATTTGGAAAAGTCCGAATACAGCTCGAGGGTCCGACGAAAGGAAGCCGCGGCTTCCTCGTAGCGTTCAGCCTCCATGAGTAACTGACCCAAACGAAAATGGCCAAGTTCGTTGTCCGGATCATCGGCGGCCATCTTGCGGAATTGCGCGATTCGCTCTTCCAGTTGACTCATAAGATCCCTCACGCTGAGTTCTCAGATTGACAGATGCCGATGCAACCGTAGTACGGGAGACCGAGGGCGGTCGATCGGCTTAAATTGGCCGATCGACGATGCAACCGGCCATCCACCTACCTACTTCGACTATCTTAGTTACTATTACCAGCCACCGTCACCGGCAAAAGCACTGTCGAGGTTTTCCCAGATAGACCATCCTTGGCATCAAGCTGCAATTTGAACTTCCCAGGACGATTCATTGGGAGGAAGAATCGCAACTGGATGTTCCGCTCCTTCTCTTCGACTTCTTTATTCACGGGGTAGCTGGTCGGTTTGCCGACAGGCTGACCGCCGGCGTCCAGTACGGTCATTGTGACTTCAAAGTTGGGTTGTTTGGTATTGGGGTCCCGCTGAAAGCCCACGACACCAAAGTGGACCCAAACATTCTCACCCACTTTGCCGAACGGGGGAGCAGGGTAAAATCCTTGCGGATCGGCAGTGGTATAGACACCGACCACACCAAAGCCGGCTGGAAGCACTTCGAACTGCTGCTCGATCGATTCACTCGCCTTGGTCGCCTGATCGATCACCGTAATTTTACAGGTGTAAACTCCAGGATCCTGTTCGACCGGGATCGCTAGATAGGCTTTCGCAGGTAAGGTGGTACCGCCTAAGGGTACGGGTTCGGACTTGGGGACCGGTTTCTGCTCAAAGACCGGTTTGCCGTCCTTATCCCGCACTTCCATACCGACGCTAAAGCCAAATTTGCCTTCAGGATTGAGGGAGATGTTTTGAATGTCGAAGGCGACAAAGAAAATGTCGCCCGGAAGCAGTTTGGTGTTGGGACGGGTTGGTCCAAGTTCGCCAAAGGTAATCCGTGGTTGGCTCAAACTCAGCGAGCCTTCTTGGGCGGTCAATAACGCCAGGACGCCGGCCAGTGCAATGGTATTCAACATGATGCTCAACCTCGCTCAGCGGTGAAACGAAATAGGGCTTCCGCTTGGCTATTGTGCCGCTGGAGGGGCGCGCCTGCCAGTGCAGATTTACCTGAGATGCCCACTTTGGTGACCACAGCAAAGGCACTAGCCGCACCGCTTGCATGGCCGGAAATCCACGGCCGCCTCGCTGTGGTACTTGCTCGCAACTTTTCGCGCGGCTAGGATAAGAGCGTGGGTCGAGTAACGTGGCTCGACGGGCGAGAGCCCGCCCGAATCCTAGCTGGTGCCAGATTCGGTCGGGGGGTTCTTCGCGAAAGGAGGTGGTCCTGTGGACAATGGTGGTAACCAGGTGCGGCTGATCTGATCGCCGCTGACGGGCTGCTGTCAGCGCAGCCGCAAAACGGTAAGAGCCTCGGGTCAGTATCTAGCCCGAGGCTCTCTTTGTTGTCATTTCTAGTTTGCACCAACCCAGCACGCCACGGCTTCACACTTTGTCTTCGTTCTCGACCTCACCACTTCGACTACCCCGTTTCATCCACCCAACGCTTTTCAGGGATTTCCGGCTAATCCTGGAAATAGATTGCTGCATCTGGTGAATAACCGGATGTGCCATTTGCATTCGACTCATTGCCGGAGGTCAAGGATCATGTCACTGGTTGAAGAATTGCAACGACTGCATCAACTCCGCCAGCAAGGTGCTATCAATGATGATGAGTATGCCCTAGCGAAGAATCGCCTGCTCAATGCTCCGGCAGAGCCCACACGATCTAGCCCAAGCCGAACCAGTATTCCTTCGCTACCCCCTCCAACTCCACCTCCCCACTTCACCACGCCGGCCCCCGAAGTACCGCCGACATTGTATGAGGAGCAGGAGCCCGGAATCGACCCTGGACGCCAAGACCGTGAATACCGCCGCTGGGCCATGTTTCTCCACTTGTCCTCACTGATGGGGCTTGCTCTCCCTTTGATCGGCTTCATCTCGCCGGTGGTAATTTGGCAACTCAAGCGAGACGATTTCCCAGAACTGGATGTGCATGGTAAAAACGCCACCAACTGGCTGATCTCCGCAACCGTCTACGCCATTATCAGCGCATTCTTGTGTATCTTGGTGATCGGCATTCCGTTGTTGATCGCACTAGGTGCGGTGATCGTGATCTTCCCGTTGATGGCTGGGATCAAAGCCAACGAAGGCAAGGTTTGGCGCTATCCGCTGACCATCGAATTTATTGACTGAGTGAGCGTTGCAACGAAGCTGCCCCTTCTCGGGCGGCTTCGGCCCATTTCGTTCCTCCCGCATTTCGCAAACACTTCCGGATTTCACACAGTCCCTTGTCGAAATCGGTCTCTGGCCTACGTCCTTCGAGTCTTCGAGCCCGGGCAACACGACCATTTTTTTAGTTGATATTGCAGTACGAATGGAATATAAAAGGTTGAAGTACGGACGTACTTCAATAGAAGGAGGTGCTTGCGATGCGATATCCCGAGGGGCACAAGGAACAAACCCGGGCCAAGATCCTTGAGGCCGCAGGGGCGGTTTTTCGCCGGTTGGGTTATGTAGGTGGTGGTGTCGGCACGGTCATGAGTGAGGCTGGAATGACCAAGGGAGGGTTTTACGCCCATTTCGAGTCGAAAGAAGATCTCTTTGCCCACATGCTCGAATCCTCTCTGTTTGCCAGCTTCCAGCTGCTCAATCAGGGTTTGGATCCCAACGACCCAAACTATTTACATCAGGTCATTGATCGTTACCTGAGTCCACAACATCTCGCCACGATCGAACGTGGTTGCCCGTTGCCCGCATTGCTTCCAGAGGTTGCTCGGGCGGGGACAGCGCCGGCGGAGCGGCTGGCAAGCTATCTTCGGCTTCGCGTCCAAGAGCTTGCTGATCACTTAGCGGTCCCTGCCAATCGGGCCGAGGAGATGCTTTTGGCCATGCTCGCGACCTGTGTCGGTGGTCTATCCCTGGCCCGAGCTCTGCCAGATGGCCCGTTGGCAGAACGACTGTTAGAAAGTTGTCGTGCTCTGTTGCATACCCAGTTGGATCAGCTTGTTTCGAAGCATCTTGCCGACCGAGCCTCCTGAAAGGAGAAACCATGTCGCTGCTAAGGATCCTCTTCCAATCGTCCGCGATCCCCTCCGGCAAGGATGGCTGGTCTCGGAATTGGCATGGTTGGTTGCTCATCGGGGTCGTGCTGATTCTGGGGATTGGGGTGGTGGGTTGGCAGGCACCTTGGAGGCGTACCCCAACCCTTCAAGAGCCGACCGTGAGCCAGTCACTGGTGGTTCCCACGGTTCCGGTGGTGTTCCAGGATCAGTTTGCAGTGGCCAGCGAATGGACCGGACGGATCGAACCCGCGCGGCAAAGTCGTTTAAGCTTTGAGCTCGATGGCCGGATCGAAGCGATTCTTTGCGATGAAGGTGAGAAGGTCCGAGCGGGGCAGCCCGTTGCTCGTCTCGATACGACCCGTCTGCAAGTTCGCCGTATCCAGGTCGCTGCCCGACTCGACGGGGCGCGGGCAGTGTTCGCGGAATTGGAGAACGGGGAGCGAGACGAGGTGATCGCCTACCAAGAAGCGGAAAGTCAGCGGTTACAGGCTCAACTGGCTCTCGCCCGCATCAATGTTGCACGGAATCGCAAGCTGCTTTCGGAGAAAGCCATCGGTCGTGAAGCGTATGACCAAACTTTCTATGCAGAGCGATCCGCTCAACGAGCTCATAAAGCGGCCCAAGCTCGCCTTCAAGAGTTGCGGAATGGGCCACGCGAAGAACGAAAGACCCTACAGAGAGCGAATGTCGCGCAGATCCATGCCGAGCTGCAAGCAGTCGAGGTCGATTTAGACAAGTCGGTCTTGTATGCCCCTTTCTCAGGAGTGATCGGGGAGCGAGTTCTCGATGAGGGGGCGGTAATCCGTGCCGGCGATCCGGTCTTTACACTTTTCGAGATGGACCGACCCGAAGCCCGCATTGGTATTGCCGCCTCAACTGCTGCGGAGATGACTCCTGGGGAAACGGTTTCCATTCAGGTTCGCGATGATTCCTATTCCGCGAAGCTCCAGACGATCCGGCCAGATCTGAATCCGACGACCCGTACCGTGGAAGTGCTGTTTCGGCTGGATTCCGCGGGCCGAGTGCTACGCAGTGGGGAACTGGCTGTGTTGCAGCATGACCAACTACAGCCCATTCGCGGGGCCTGGTTGCCGGTGGAAGCATTAACCGCGAGCGAACGTGGGTTGTGGTCGTGTTATGTTCCCGTACCTCTCCGGTCTGAGGATCGAAGGACGACGGAGCGGCGTTTGGGGCCCACTCACCGGATTGAACGCCGCGAACTCGAACTCCTGCACACCCAGCTCGATCGAGTCTATGTCCGCGGCGCACTCCAGCTGCGCGAGCGAGTTGTGAGCGCTGGCATTCAGCGCTTGGTGCCCGGCCTACACGTACGGCTTGCCCAGCAGCCCAAGCAACCGGAGGAGTGATCATGATGGCACCGATAGGTGGCATGTTCTATCGCAACGGCTATTTGCTCTGGTTAACCATCCTCATGTTACTGGTCGCCGGAATATCTGGGTTGAATAGCTTGCCGCGGCTAGAGGATCCACGGATCACGAACCGTAATCCCTTGGTGGTGACGACGTTCCCTGGTGCGGACGCCGAGCGCGTGGAAGGGCTGGTGACCAAGAAACTGGAAGAAGTCCTTCAAGAAATCGCGGAAATTCACGAGGTCAAATCGACGAGTCGTCAAGGAGTATCGATCATCGCAATCGAGTTGGCGGATTCGATCACCTCCGCAACCAATGAAGCGGTATTTAGTAAGATTCGCGACAAGCTGTCGGCCGTTCCGCTGCCGCCTGGGGTTCACACACCGCAATTTGATGATCTTCGCGGGGCGGTGGCCTACACCATGATTGTCGCTTTTCGGTGGGAATTCGACGGGCCCGCTCCGCTGGGTATTCTCGACCGCTTGAGTGAGAATTTGGCTGACCATCTGCGGAATGTGCCGGGGACCGAGATTGTACGGACCTATGGTGAACCGCATGAAGAAATGTTAGTCCGGCTACATCCCGAACAAGCAGTGGCGCTAGGGCTAGATCCGAGGGAGGTGGCAGCTCGGATCCAGGCCGCCGACGCCAAACAACCAGCGGGACTCATACGAGGCCAAGCACGGGATCTCGGCATCGAGGTTGCCGGCGAGCTCGATGCAATGGATCGCATCCTTCAGATTCCTGTTCAGACGTCGTCGTCGAACACCCTCACTCGTGTGGGAGACATTGCCGAGGTTCAGCGGCAATGGAAGACGCCTCCCGAAGAGATTGGACTCGTCGATGGCTATCGTGGCGTGTTTGTGGCGGCCCGGATGAAGCCCGGCTATCGAGTCGACCATTGGTCCGCGCATGTAGAAGTAATCGTTCAGAATTTTCGTAAGCGTCTCGGCGCAGGAATCGCATTGGAGACGGTGTTTATTCAAGATGCTTACACGAGTGAGCGGCTTCGTGCGCTAGTTAGCAATCTGCTTGCCGGCGCAGGGGTGATCGTGCTGGTAATCTTGGTGCTAATGGGAGGACGGAGTGCGCTTATTGTTGGTTCAGCTCTGCCACTCGTAAGTGGACTCACCTTGTTTCTCATTTTGATCGGCGGTGGGTCACTCCATCAAATGTCGATCTTCGGGATGATCATTGCGCTTGGGTTATTGATCGATAATGCGATTGTGGTGGTCGATGAAGTACAGCAGCGTCGGACTGCTGGGATTCAGGGTTCCCAAGCTGTCCAGGCAACCCTGAATCATCTGGCCGCGCCGCTGTTTGCCTCTACCCTCACGACACTCTTTGCCTTTGCCCCAATCCTGTTGCTGCCGGGCAACATCGGCGATTTCGTCGGTTCGATTGGCGGCAGCGTCGTGCTGGCGGTGGGTAGCTCGTTTTTCTTGGCGCTGACAGTGATCGCTGCACTGGCTGGACGTTACTTGGTCCCGAGGAACACGACGGCCTGCGCGAACGCATCGGTTGGAGCCGAGGCAAATCGACGTCGACACTGGTGGCGGTATGGACTCAAGGGGGAGGGAATCGAAACAAATTATCGAAAGATACTAATGTTTGCATTTAAGCGTCCTGCCTGGGCCGCACTGGTGGCCGTCAGCCCCGCGGTCATGGGATTTCTGTTGGCCTCTGAGCTTGGCAGCCAATTCTTCCCACGTGTAGATCGCAATATGTTTCAGGCTCAAGTCTGGCTGCCGAGTACAACCTCGGTCGCCCAGACCGAAAAGATGGCCAAGCGCATCGAGACGGTCGTACGGCGGCATCCGGAGATCGAGCATGTCTACTGGCTGATTGGGGGCTCGGCGCCTTCGGTATATTACAACCTGATTATGAACAAAGATCAGTCGCACCATTATGCCCAAGCGATCCTGGTCACCCAGGATAAAGCCCAGGTCAAGTCTCTGATTCGAGACCTTCAGGAGGAGTTGGATCAGCAGTTTCCGGAGGCTCAGATTGTCGTCAATCAGTTTGCGCAAGGTCCCCCCGTAGAGGCCCCGGTTGAGTTCCGGATCTACGGTCCAGCCTTGAGCACTCTACAGAACTTGGGTGAACGGGTTCGTCGGCGACTCCAAGAACATCCCCAGGTTTTGCATTGCCAGACCAGTATGCAACGGGGCGAACCGAAAGTGATCGTCCGCGCTCGGGAGGAAGAAACGCGTTTGGTCGGACTGGAGCCGGCCGACATTGCGAAGCAGCTGCAAGGGAACACGGAGGGCTACACTGGGGGCTCGATTCTCGAAGGGGTTGAGGAACTACCGGTTCGCGTTCGCTGGGCGGATGACCAGCGGGAGAGTCTGCGCGAGCTCGCCTCGACCAACTTGGTGAGTCAAGGCTCCGACTGGATTCCGCTTGGAGTCCTTGGTGATCTCTGGTTGACCCCCGAGTCGCAGGGAATCACCCGCAAGGACGGCCTACGGTGTAATATCATTTCGGGTTATGTGACCAACGAAGCCTTGCCCATTGAGGTAGCCGAGTTCGTGCGACAACAGGTTCAGTCCAAGGTGGACGAATTGCCGGGGTATCGGCTCGAAGCCGGCGGGGATGCGGAGGAGGATGGGCAAGCGATCCGCTCGTTACAGAACTATCTGCCCATCTTGCTGACATTGACCTTGGCGACGTTGATCTTGGCCTTTGGAAATGTACTCCTCGCAGGATTGTTGGGAACTATTGGGCTGCTGTCGATCGGGCTCGGTCTGGGCTCGACCTGGGTATTTGGCTTCCCCATCAGCTTCAACACCATTTTGGGTACGCTGGGCTTAGTAGGCGTGGCTCTCAACGATAGCATCGTGGTCCTAGCGGCGATCCGCGCGAATCCTCGAGCTCGGATCGGTGACCGGTTGGCGATGGTTAGCGAAGTGAACGGCTGTACCCGGCACGTGGTCGCGACGACGTTGACGACCGCGGGAGGATTTATCCCACTGATCATCGCTGGTGGCGACTTTTGGCCGCCATTAGCCGTGGTGCTCGCTGGGGGAGTATTTGGTGCCACCTTGTTGGCGCTACTGTACATCCCTGCGACGTATTTATTGCTACAGCGCCTGCAGCGTGGATGGCATCCTGCTGGGGCGGATGCCGCTTCGACGTCGACGACCTGACCGCTTTGCTCGTGCCGGTCAGGCCAGCGGCCTCTCCCACTCAGCGAGTTGCCGCTGTAGTTCGTCGAATGTCAAAGGATGTAGGGGAATTCGTTCCTCATCTTCTGGTTCGTTCAAGGCGTCATGAACGCGATCAACCTCCCCCTCCAAGCGACGTAACCATGCAGGGGCATCGAGTCCATTGCCGGTCGCAGGCTGCGTAAACGGGATCAATTGCTCTTGGAGTTCTGCAAACGCGTTGGCTTGTTCCGGTGGATTGCGTGATGATGAACGCATCGCCGGCTCAATTAAGGCACAAAGGCGATCCAAAAGCAAAGGCTGAACGAAGCGCTCTTCGAGACGATCACGGACGGTGCGTAGCCGAATGCCCGTCTTGGCTTCAAGCTGGGCCAGGTCGCTGAGGAGCTGATCGGCGAGTTGCTCAGTGAATGAGCGAACACTTTCCCGCCAGCGATCGGCATAGCGATGCTTTGCACGGCGGCACAACACTTCGTGTGCCAAGAGCATTGGCTTCATCCGCCAAGCATACCGCTCATACTGTACTTTGAGCTTTAAAAACTCCATCAGCTGATACAAATTTTCCCCGTAATCGGATTGGGTGGTGGTAGCGTTATAGTCCCGGTACTCCTCATAGTGCTCCACCAAGGTTTGCAGCACAGTTTCGAGAAAAAAGCGGACTTCGCGTCGGTAGATGCCTTCGGACTCGAGGTCATCGAGCAGCCTCATTGGTTTCGCGGGGTCGGCTTCCTCGATGAGGGTATCAAGGTAGCTGTCGACGCCGCGGTGGAGGATGCCACGGATGTTGGCCAGGGATAAGAATTGGACGGTAAATAATTCAGAGCCATATTTGCTAACGAATGCGTGTAGGCTTTTTGATTCTTCTTCGCCCACAGCCTCAAGTGCCGATAACCTCAAGGTCTGGCTGTGCGAGATCCACAAGGTCAGAAAGGCATCGGCAACGCGGCGTAAAATATCCGTCAAGGTTTGTTCGGTCTTTTCCGACGGTTGAGATTCCCAGACTTCGGCGGATTCTAAGAGCACCTCAATGACCGCACGAAGTGCGACGCGGAATAGTTGATCAAACTCACTGATCTTTCGCCCCTCAAGGGTCGTGCTCTGCTCCATGGTCCAGGCCAATTTGACCAGATGAAAGCTCTCGCGAAGGAGTCCTAATCGAGGCAATCGTTCGAGTAAGCGACGAAGAAATGCTTGCGCGGTGCGAGCGCGGAGGATTTGTTCGGGATGGCCTCCGCTCGACAGAGGGATAAACAGCATCGGTTCCTTGCGAAAGCTTGGCAGCATCGTGATTAACTGCTGGCGAACTTGCCCAGCATCGCCGCGAGCAATCGCATCCTCAAGCCGCACGGCCATCGACTCCCAGCCTTGTTGCGGCGAAGCCGCCTGTTCGCCTTCGCCCAGCAATGCGGCCAGTCCGCGAACCGCTTGGCCCATCTCAACGGTGGTGACGACTGCTTTTTCAATAAGACTTTCCTTGAGCCATCGACGACGGTCAAATTCGATGACCGTTTCGTACTGGCCGATCGGTTCCGGGATCCGTAGCTCAAACAACCGTTGTAGGAACTGCTGTAGGCCAGATTGGAGTTGGCGAGCCTCGTCCAGCCATCGAGAAATAGCGTCGGGACTCTCCTCGGACTGGGCCACTCGGATCACCTGTTGCCAGGCGCGGGCCAGCGTGGTCAAGAAGTCCAAATGCTGCTGAAGCGAGTTGGCTTGTTCCTCAAGGGGAAAGACATCGCGGGCTTGCGGGGCCATGCCGCCAGCGAGGGCACTGTCTTCGCCATCGTCCGTGGAATCACGGTAGGTCATCTCTTCATACGCGGCATCGTAGAGCGATGGTTCGGTGTAGCTTTCCTCACTCACTTCTTCCGGGGATGGCAACTCGACCTGGTTCGAAAGACTCAGACGAGGCGCGGCCCAGAGGGTATCCGCATTCGCTTCCAAAAGCTCAAAAAAGCGTTGAAGACTACCAAGCGTTGCCTGTCGCTCTTGCGAAGGAAGGTTGAGCCCGGTCCGTAACCAGTGCTCAAACAACTCATGGTAGCTCACTTCCCCCTGATGAAGCGGGATACTGTCGGATTCACTCAGCCAGGTCAGCAGAAGTGCAAGCGCCGAACGGCGTGCTCGGTTCCGCATGAGCGCTTCGATCACGGGTGCAAAGGCACTTGGTGACTGAAAGCCTTGCCGTTGCTGACGCCAGAAGTCAATCTCATTTTGGTCTGCCGGTCGGTCCCGCCAAAGCTTCAAGGCGTTGGCAACATGTACGGCCGCCTGATAGCGTTCCCCGCCATGGACCCGAGGCAGATCGCTAATCTCGTGGGCGGCGAAGCGATCCCACCAGGTCACAAAGCGTTCCATGGCGGCTTGGCAGTCCGTGGCCAAGCTTGGGTCATCTTGCAGGATCACACTTGTGAGGATCTGAGCATAGAGATCGAGTTGCCGTTCGATCAAGGTGAGCAATTCCTCGTGACGTGTGTCGCGGACGCTATCTTCACGAGCGAAAAAGAGAGGGAAGAAGCCCTGAAAGCCCAACAGATTCCATGGATCCGGCAGGGCACCACAATCAATACCTCGCTGCAACAATGCCTCGATTTCAGGCAGCCGTTGCCAGGCTTGGGCAAAGCGACCTGCAGCAACCTCCTGACGGCAGGTGGTCTGCAAAATATGCAACTTGGCGTGAAAGCGGACGGCTGGAATATCAATCTTTGCAATATGTGTTCGGCTTGCTTCGGGATAACCCATCTCCGCGAACAAGATGGCGAGCCGTCGTTCTTGAAGTTGGGTGGCGCGCTGCTGTGCCAAGGCTTGGTTCAGATGCTGACGAATGCTGGCATAGGGTTGGCGGAACCGGTGCGCCTCAGCCCGAAGGCGGTCGCCATGCGCTCCTTCGAGCCGCTCAAGGGCTTCTTTATAAAACTGGTCGCGATAGCGAGCGATGCGTGGTACCAACGCCACCAAATTACTGGTAGAGTCAAACGTTCCTGGCCCGGCACCACAGATGCCGGAGGCCATGAGGATGATCCCCGCGAGAACGGTACCCGCTTCACGAAGCCGCTCAAGGTCGGGTTGCTCGTGTGTGTCGCTGCTTGGCCAAGACCGCAGGGCATCGACAGTGACTTGGCGGAGGACAAAGCGCCGATAGCGGCCTTTGGCGTCGATATGATGGGGATCCCATTCTCCAAACAGATAGTTTGGCCGTCGATTGACTGGATGTTGGTGGTCGTATGCCCGCGGATCCATCGCGAGTTCATCAAGAAGATCGAGGTCGAAAAAGGCTTCCTGGAATAGATCGTTGTTCGTCTCACGCAGGACTTTGAGGGCTTCGTTGAGTAACGGGGCGTATGGACCATCGCTGACCCCAACGTCACGCAGATAAAGGGGAATGGGCCGGCATTTTTCATGGGGATAATATTCGGTCTGGGCCCGCGTTTCGAGAATCGCAATCGGGCGATGACCGACAAAGTCGTTGAGCTCTGCGAGGGCACCCTGACAGAGACGCTGTTCCTCGTTCCAAGGGCCTCCCTGCCGCAGGACGGCTTCACAAGCCCGAACCAAAAAGAACGGAGCAAACATCAACCGGTCCGGAAGATGGGCCAGAAGATCGGCATGATGTTCGCGGTAAGCAAAGGGAAGTTGGTCCAGGCCCACTCGAAGCACCGCGCGGACTTGTGAAGTTTCATTGAAGGCTGCGGAGCCTTCTGCTTCTAGCCGTGCACATTCGCTGCTCAGCCAACGCGACAAAGCGCGCCAGGGTTCCTCGACTGGTTGCTCCGCTAAAATGGCGTAAGCATGGGCAAAAGCTTTTTGCCAGCGGGGATCAGGACGGCCGTCCGAGAAATTCAAATACCCCAGTACGGCAGCCGATGAGACCTGTTCTGCGAGTTCGCGTGGCCAAGCATCCATACAATGCGATCCGACAGCCTTCAAAAATCCGCTGCATACAACTATCTTCAGCATAACGCACAGTTGCACTTCCGCAAAGCGAGCCACCCTAATCAAGCTGCGTGGTACTGAAGGCTCCAAGATCTGGATCGCGGTCAGCAAAGTTCACCCAAGCGATGGGCACCGGCTGGTGAGCGAGCAAATCCGGAAAAAACGAATCCACCAACCCTGCTTGGGCAGCTTTGGTCCAGTCCTTGAAGCCGGGCCATGGTACGGACTTGAGCAACACTAAACGCGTTGCCCGAAGCCTCTGTGCAGCACGCAACGCAAGGGAATCCGAAGTGACGCGCCAAGAGGCTTCCAGGCCCGGATCATCGCGAAAAAACGGCAGTGGTTCTAAGACGGTCCAGCCAGGGTGATCCGGTAAAAGCGCCTCGATCAACTTCGCGCTGACGGTCATCGTGCTCAAAGCCAGCTGATGACAGGTCGCTTCACTGAGCTGATGTTTTGGTTGCCAGCCGCGGATTACATCGGCCAGGGGCCCGCCACCGGGTACAAGGACCAAGTCTGCTTCCGCTTGCACGCTCAACCAATCCGTCAAACGATTGGCCAGCTCCGGGAGTCGAAACAAACTGCCACCAATTTTGACCACGGCCCGAGTTTTATCCGCCATGGCTTTGCCCCTCGGCGGCTAGAACCGCAAGCGCTGCTGCACAGGCCGCGTGACTGAAACCTGTGCCACAACGTTGGCTCAGATTGAGCAATGACAAAGGCGTGGGCTGGATCATTGGCTCCACCTCGCCAGCGACCTGACGGGCAAGCCACTCGCCTTCGCCGGAGACGATCCATGTGTGCACGGGGGTTGGTAATCGTTGGCTGATGGCCTGGATTCCCGCGAGAATCCAACGCTTCTGCTCTGCAAACACCTGCTCGGCCAGCTCCAGTGTCGCGGCAGTGTCGAGGAGCTCCCCATCGGCACCCAGCATCCGCGATAGACGGCAATGGGCGTGCCAAATAGTCGCCGGCTGGCCATCGGCTGTCCGAGTATCGTCCGGATCCTCAGGAAGCAGGCCCAGACACAGCAGAACATCTTGGCTGGTGGCGAACAGCTCCGCCATTCCTGTCCGACCTAAGAAAGCACACACCGGGGTTCGTCGTACCCCTGTGTAAACCAGTTCACCAGAGCGGAGGCGCTCCGGGTCGGTTCGTCCATGGGGGACGGGGACGCCATCCACCAGGGGAATCAGATCGGTGGTCGTGGAGCCAATATCGACCAGCAGAGCCGATCCTGAGGGGACAAATCGCCCGATAAAGGTGGCCAGCGCCAACCAATTACTGGCTGCGGCCAATAGGGGTTGGTCACGCGCTTGACCCAAAGAAACGAATTGACCATCAGTCTGCCAGACGAGGATCGGTCTCCCGCCAGCCACTTGTTCCACGGCATGCAAAATATGCAAGACGCCATGCTTTTTGGTCGCAAAGCAATCGCACAACTCCCCAGTCATGGTGATGGCCAGCTGATCGATGCGATCGAACGCCTCGAGCAAGTCTTCGAGGGCACTCGACAATTCTTGAGGGTTCTTCCAGAGCTCAAACGCGTGAACGCTGATCAGTCCCTCCGAATTTGCGGCCTTGAGGTGAACCCCGCCAATATCCAAGCCGATCACTCCGGCCCAGGCTGGTGTACGCATAACGTGTGGATCCCCAGTCGAGGTTGCGTCGGGATTGCCCAACTTGTTATAGAAATTCCTATTCGGGCGGCTTGCCGGATGTTCCCTGCCGCGCTCCCGGTTGGTCAAGGAAAGACCCATGTCGCAAGACTCTCCCCAAGCACGGCCCGAGGCGGATCTCCAACAACAGCTCGAGAGTGCTCAGCGTCGGATTGCGCAGCTCGAAACCGCCCTGATGCGGCGCGGCGAATTGCTTGAACAACGTCAGGCGATGCTGTTGTCAATTCAAGGGTCGATCCCTTGGAAAATAATCGAGTTTTATGCGAAGATCTTCGACCGTCTCTTCCCTCGCCATACCCGTCGTCGTCGTTGGCTTAAGCGTGGGTTTCTGCTAGGCTTTGCAGGGATCAAGTGGCTGGCCGGTGTCCGTCTCAAGGATCCTGGGTCGGTCGGCAACGGTCTGGGTAGTTCCACCGATCCAGGGGTTTATGCTCGTTGGATCCGTACTCATGAACCCGATCGCACGACCCTCAAAGCACAGCGGCGACACCGGTTTGCGCGTTCGCCTCTAATCAGTATTGTTGTCCCGACGTACAATACTCCAGTCAAGTTTCTGAAAGAAATGATCGAATCCGTGCTTGCTCAGACTTATTCCCAGTGGGAATTATGTCTGGCCGACGGTGCAAGTACAGCCGAATGGGTTCGCCCGCTGCTTGAACGCTATGCGGCTCGCGATCGGCGAATTCGACCCATCTTCCTCGACGAGAATCAAGGGATCGTCGGCAATTCAAACGCAGCAATTGCTCAGGCCAAAGGCGATTTTGTTTGTTTTCTCGATCATGATGACACCTTGGCTCCGTTCGCTCTCTATGAGGTGGTAGCCACCATCAATCAGCATCCCGATGCCGAGTTGCTTTACTCCGATGAGGACAAACTCGATCCGCACGGCCAACGTGTCGAGCCAAGCTTCAAACCGGATTGGTCGCCCGAAACCTTACGGAGCCACAACTATATTTGCCATCTGACGGTCATGAAGCGTGAGTTGCTCACGCAAACCGGCGGATTCCGTAGCGGCTTTGATGGCTCGCAGGATCATGATCTGGTCTTGCGGGCATCGGAACTTGCCCAATGCATCGTGCATGTTCCCCACATCTTGTATCACTGGCGGATGCATGCACAATCGACTGCGTCACATCGTGATTCTAAGCGGTATGCCTTCGAAGCCGGCAAAAAAGCGGTCACTGAGCATCTGCAGCGCCTCGGCATTCCCGCCAGTGTTACCGACGGACACACCCTGGGCTTCTATCAGGTGATATATCAGTTGCCCCGCCAGCCGTTGGTTTCGGTCATCATTCCCAATCGTGATCAATTATTGCTGTTGTCTCGATGTCTGGACTCGCTACATCAATCAAGCTATGCAAACCTTGAGATCCTTATTGTCGAGAATGGTAGCAGTGATCCTGCTACCTTCGCCTACTATCGTGAGATTGACAAACAACCACATATCCGGATCCTAGAGTGGAACAAGCCATTTAACTATGCCGGAGTGAATAATTATGCGGCCAACTTCGCCCAAGGCGAACTGCTATTGTTTCTGAACAACGATATTGAAGCGATCAACCCCGACTGGCTCGAAGAGATGGTCAAGCTGGCCATGCAACCGAAGATTGGAGCGGTCGGAGCAAAGCTGTACTATGCGGACGATACGATCCAGCACGCTGGGATTGTGCTCGGTCTCGGAGGGATTGCCGGTCATAGCCATCGTCTATTGCCCCGTGACGCGCCGGGCTATATGAATCGCTTACGTTTCACCCAGAATTGTGCCGCGGTCACCGGGGCATGTCTCTTGACACCCACCTGGGTATTCCAGCAGGTGGGTGGATTCGATGAGGGGTTTATTCTTGCGTTTAACGACGTGGATTTGTGTGTTCAGATCCATCAAGCGGGCTTCCGCATTGTCTGGACTCCCGATGCGGAGTTGTACCATCTGGAGTCCAAAACGCGTGGTGATGAAGACACCGAAGCGAAGCAGGCCCGGTTTCGCCGAGAGATCGCCTTATTTCAGAACAAGTGGGGGCATTTGCTTGATCAAGGGGATCCCTACTATAGTCCGCATTTTCGCCTTGACCGGGCCGACTACTGCCTGAAGCTCTAGCGAACAAGATTATATTCTAGCGGAAGTCGAAGCGGACCTCCACGAACTCGTTGGCGGAGTATTCCACCAGTACAGCATCCTCTGCGAATGGAAGCTCGAGCTGCATGGTCTCGTCACTCTGGAGCGTTACTGCCCGGCTGGGCTGTTGAGCGAAGCGCCATTCCGAAGCACCGGCATAGCCACTACATTCGATCCACCGGGCCAAGATCGCTCGATGGCCATCCGGCGTCGAACACGGTCTGAGACAACTCACCATGAGGTTCGGGGCATCGACATGCCCCAACCAGCCGCTGCGACCAACGGGTGGCGGTCCTTTTTCCGTCGCCACCATCACCACCGGGGTTACCATCCCTTGAGCGAGGCTCACCGGTTGGTCGCGATCCAGCGACAACCCAAGGTCAAAGCGGGTAGCTTCTTCGCCCGAGGGGATAAGGATCACATCAAGCATGCGACTGCCATGCCGCTGATGAAAGGGTAGCCCGCCGGGAAATAGCTGAGTCGACCGATTACCCGAGCGGATTTCCAGGAATTCCGAGGTCACCGGCCGAGTGTGATGCGTCTGCCAAGACGCCCCGCACATCCCCCGCAGCATTGCCGCGCGCTCATCACGCCAGGCAAATCGGCAGCCATAGTAGGCATGCCAGGGATATCCCCGCGGGGGATGGACCGGATACAGCTCGATGCGCAATTCGAGCAAGGGCCGACCCAGCCAGGCGCGAAAACGCTGGCGAAACTGAGCCAACACTTGTTCTTGTTCATTGAGGAGGACCCCCTGACTGACGACTTCCCCCAATGCAGTCCCCTGATGGGTGATCTGCACATCGGTAGCCCGCATGCTACTGCCGGGATGGAATACCAACTGCTGTCCCAGACGATTGACCCGCGTTCTCGGGTCGCGAAAGGCACGAAGCCCCCCCGTCGTAGGATCAATATCCGCCTCGAAAAATTCATTGCGGACCATGGTCTCATCGGCCAACTTCAGCCGACTGCGCGGTGGAGGAGCGTTGTCGGCACCGCGTGGTAACCAGGCAAACCCAAAAGCAGGAACTTCTACAACCAGCCGGGCTGCATCCTCATCAAATTGAGCTGCCTTGATGGGGTCCGCTACGGATAGCGGGCCTTCGAGTCCCGGGATCTCGAGGGCCACCCGCCGCGTGAAGCTACAAGGATTTAACAGTAGATACCCAGGGCGAGTGTCCGAGCGTAGCTGTATGCGCTGCGCAAGCCACTGCGCCCACTGCTCCTGTTCCTGGTTGACCGAAGCATCCAATGGCAAAGCAGGCGGGTCGATCGAATCGGGCATCGCTGGGGGAGCATCGAAGCTCGGCAAACTCAGTAGGTCACCCTCACGATTTTGGGCGGTGCCTGTAAGGACATCGGCAGCTTGCGTTTCGATACGGTCCTCGAGCGCTTCGAGCTGGTGCAATGCCTCGGACTGATCCTCGGAGAAAGGGGAAAGGACGTGCAGCAATGCTGCCAAACTCCAGGCGGTGTCCAAGCCGCGACGACGAAGGGTATGCCGAGCAAACCCACTCACGGGAGTGCGGCTATGCATGTCGATCCGTTGTTCAAGCTCATCATTCACGAATTCATCGGCCGACGCTGTACCCGCGTAGTCACCCGACATGGCGTCGGGAAAATATTGGCTGAGGCTACTCCAGTGGCCTAGGACCGGTCCAAGTTGATGGAGGCGTACGAGATCCCAGTAAAACGGCAGGGCTGCTTGTCCGCGCTGCAAAAAGGGGATGGTCGGTGCTGCTTCCTGGGTGATCGCCTCGTTCAGATGATAGACAAGATTGAAATAGGACTGGACTTCATGCACAAGCAACGGGTTCCTTACAAATGCGGTAACTTCCTTGCCATCCGGGCCTGGCCAGTTGACCACCGGCGCATAGTAGCTGGGAACGACCCCTTGATCGAACGATAGGAGCAGCGCCTGTCGAATCCCGACTTGGTTGAGTAGCCCTGGCAGGTATGGGTGGTAGGCACTCTTTTGCCGGGCAAACACGGTAACCGGAGCGCCCAGTAATGTTTGACTGATGATCTGTGCCTTACGGAAATTCCAGAGCTGTGACTCCAACGGTAACAAGGCATCATCACGCTCTCGGTAGACACCGCCACACAGCGTCAGGGAAGTCTGCTCCATTTCCGTATCGAGATATGGTTTAAGCAATTCCAGGGAGTGTGGACGCTCCTGGGACACTTTTTCTAGCATTTCTCCGGTAGCAATTAGGTTGAGTGCTCCGTGCTGCTCGAGCCAGGATGGCAGGGTGGTTGGATCAAAGTCTGGGTCAAGCAGGGCAAAATTCAACCAGTAGATTTGCACATGATACAGCTGCTCACGAGCTTCCTGCAGCTTCAACGCGGCTTTCCGAAGCGGGAAGGTGACTTCATCGGGTGTGCCATTGGGGAGCCGTTGGAGTGCCTCGTGTACGTCCTGCCAGAAACCAGTAATATCGAGCAGCGAGTCGTGATACATCGCTTCGAACAAGGCCTGTACGGTGAGAAAGCCCAATCCGAGTGCGATAAACGGAGCCGTCACTTCTTCGGATAAACCGAACCAGTCCAAACGGTGTTGCCAACCTACCTTTTCGAGAGCGAGTTTGGCTTGATCAAATGTCTGGAGGCGCTCGGGTAAGGCTTCGAGGCGAATCGCTTTGGCAGCAACCACTCGGCTGGACCAATCCTCTGGTAGAAGGAGCGGGGGAGATTCTGGGCACATATATAGGTGGCCCGCCTGGGGTACCTCATGATCATACGAAGAGGCTACCTCAGGTGGGGCTGTGCAATCGCGTAAGAGTGCGGGATGCCAAAGAGCGAGGTAGCCATTCAACCATGCGGCCATCTCTTGCTCTTCGAGCATGATTTGGTGATGGGTCGGCAGGCGGTAGGGCGAAAGTAGATACGATCGAGGTTCCATAAGCACAAACGTGGAGATTCGGGAATGGGGTTGGCCAAAGCCTGCCCCGTGGATTCGACCGGGGCAGGGAGGTGCGCCGCTCACTTCGCCAAGCGATAACTGACGATCACCTTGTCATTGCGGGCAATCACATTTTGGTTGGCAAACGCTGGATGCATCCAGAGGACCGGACGGTTGGCCATCTTGTTGGTCGGTGGCAACAGGTTCACGCGATCGACTTCGGTGTACCCGCTGCGCGAGAGTTGGGCAATGATCAGATCACCCTGATCGTTAAACAGAAAAAAGCGATCTTGTTGCTTGATGATAAACGCATTGGCCCAACGGATCGGTTTGCCATCGGTAGTGGCTTCGAGGGTTGACCACAATCGCTTCCCAGTCTTGGCTTCGAGGCAACGAAGTTCGCCATAGCTGCCCACTCCGTAGATGAAGTCATTTTCAAGGAAGGGCGTCGAA
Source organism: uncultured Alcaligenaceae bacterium (assembly GCA_964410665.1). GTDB lineage: Bacteria > Planctomycetota > Planctomycetia > Gemmatales > Gemmataceae > CAYPIE01. The sequence continues at coordinate 9,649 of CAYPIE010000007.1, read as the reverse complement.
ATAATGGCGTGCAGGCCATCGGTACGATCGGGTCGTTCACTGTTACTGCGTCCACGCCACAGCAGTTCGACGTCTTTCGGTTGGGTGGGGTTGAGTTTGAGCATTCGCGATCCGTTGTAGAACGAGCTCACAAACAAGAGTCCATCTTGAAATCGCGGTGTGGGGGCAGTTAAGGAAGCTCGGACTGGGAAGTCGAAGCTCCAATAGAGCTTGCCCGTTTCCGGATCGAGGCCGTTGACCGATTCATTCGTCCAAATGATGAGCTGTCGGGTTCCGCCGACTTGATAGATCATCGGTGGGCAATAGCCGATGTCACCGGTGACCTGCAGAGCATTCCAGCGGATATCCCCGGTGCGCTTGTCAAAGGCGATGACAGCCCGATCGGGGGTGCCACTAACTAAGCAGATCACCAGCTCACCGTCGACCAACGGGTGCGCGGCAAACCCCCACAGTGGTAATTCAGCGTTGAATTCTTTGATGAAATCGTGTTGCCAGAGGATCTTCCCATCTTGGACATTGAGGCAAAGTAGGTTCCCCATAGCACCCAGAGTGTAGACGCGCTCCCCATCGACGGTCGGTGTACACCGTGGGCCGGAGGCATAACTGATGCGGTAGGGACAGGGATATTCCACTCTCCAAAGTTCTTCGCCCGTTTTCTCATCAAAGCACAGCACCCGTTCATTTCCACGAACAGTCGGCTTAGCAAACGAGTTTTCAGGATTCCGCGCTCCGCGTGCTAGTTGGCGATCCATCACCAAAACGCGATCATCGGCCACAGCTGGGCCGGCATATCCGGCTCCGATCGGCTTGCGCCAATTCTCTTTGAGCCCGTCCTGGGGAAACTTGTCGACGATGCCCGACTCGCGCCAGACCCCATCCCTTTTCGGCCCAAGCCACTGAGGCCAATCATCAGCTTGTAAGCTGGGTAGGCCCAAGAGCGACATCAATCCAGTCCACAACCCGATCCGGAGACTACGCATCGGACTCTCCTTAGGAAATCGTATGAATATGCGCTGCACGCGTGCGAACGCAAATGTCCCCAAACCATTCTTCGGTTCACCTTAGGAAGCCGGACGTTGAGAGCAACGGTCCTTCTTGTGCCCGAGCTTCTGCATGTTCCGTCACAGAGTGGACTGCCGTAGCACAAGCTCTGGTTGAACTCGGAGCAGAAAGCTAATGAGAAAAGCGATCATCAGCCCCTCGAGCATGGCAACCGGCAGATGCACCAACAGGACCACCACGGCCAGGGTCTGCCAGTCTTCGATGCCTCCGAGCAGTAACACCAGAAAGTTGAGGATGACGGTCAGCAGCACACCAAGTTCCCCAAGCAATAAGCCCAGCGGGAAGTTGGGAGGACCGGGTCGGCGTCGATACCAGAGCATTACCACTAAGCTGACCAGCGACACGCCAGTGAGACCGATCGGAGAAAGGGTGAAGCTGTCCCGCCAGTCGAAGGTGTAAAGATCAAATCCAGGTTGCCATTGCCGCAACAGCATCTCTACTCCGGCGAAGACCGAAAGTAGCCAGCCACCCACAGCCACCCCAGCGAGAAGGCCGTGGAAGGTGGCGGAGGAATGGCGAAGCCAGCGAACTCCGAGGGGAAATAGGAAGCCGATGCACAATGCGGGGATCGACAGGATCACGGTGTTGATGCCAAGCGTGGTCCATCCACCATGGCCGATCAAGAGCACTTGCAGGAACAGGGCCTCGGCGATCGCCAATGGAGCTCGCCAAGCCAACATCACCCCGACCAGACCATTCAGCAACAGATGAACACTCGTCGGACCAACTTTCACATGGATCAGCGAGGCCACAAAAAATGTCGCCGCCAGCAGACCTACCCGAGGTAAGTCCTCTGGATTTAACCGATACAACGCGATCGCCACCAGAGCCGCGGCCATTCCATAGCCAAACAGCACCCAGTCTCCGGCGAGGACTCCATCGGAGAGATGTACGGCGAACAATGTGCTCGGCAATGAGGTCAATCGAGTTCCTTGATATAAATATTTTTAAAATACAAAGGGTTGCCATGATGCTGCAATTCAATCGGCCCTTTCGTCGGCAGCGGTGCGCTGCGATTCCAATAGTTCTCCATCGGGGTATCGTCCACGACAAGTTCACCGTTCAGATAAACGGTGACCCGGTCTCCCTTCATGCGAATGCGGAAGGTGTTCCACTCGCCGATCGGCTTGTCCGCGACTTTGAGCGGCTTACTGGGGTGCTTCTTATTGTTATACAAACCGCCGGAACCGATCGCATCGTCCCAGATTTGCACTTGAGGGTTGCCACGCAGGTAAATCCCACTGTCTCCTTTTGGACCGATCTTCCAATCGACTAGCAGTTCAAAATCGCCATAGTCCTTGATTGTCTGCAGGCTGTTGCCCATGCCATCGTAGATCAGGATCCCGTCCTGGACGCTCCAATGCGGCAGGATTTTTTTGTTGGCCTGTTGTTGGCGGCGTTTTCGTTGCTCAGGAGACAGTCGGGCGCGATCCTTGATCGGGATGAGCCCTTGCCAGTTGGTCAAATCTTTGCCATTAAATAGCGTCATAAACCCAGCGGGCGCCTGGTTGTCACCGGGAGCTGCTTTTTCGTCGGCTTGCAAGCTCGCAAGACCTAGGAGTCCATGCAAAACGCCGACGGCTAGGAACGATGATTGCATACGAGCGTCTCCATCCTCGGGATTCGGGAATGTGCAGGGGCCTGAGCCGTCGCGGCAGCTGCACGGCTAACGATGATGATATTGACTTCTCGCGCCTTGAGAAGCACACTAGCTGCCACGAAATAACTGCCCCATCGGAAGTTCGCACGGAGGCGGAGAAGGTGGCAGACTGGCGAGGAGAAACCATGAAAACAGCGCTCATCACGGGGATCACCGGTCAGGATGGTAGTTACCTCGCCGAGCTCCTTCTCGAGAAGGGCTATCAGGTGCATGGAGTGGTCCGCCGGGCCAGCACGGAGAATTTCGAACGCATCAATCATCTTCGTGACCGTATCCAGCTGCATCAGGCCGATCTGCTAGACCAATTATCGATTATCGAAGTGATTAAACTCGTCGAGCCGACCGAAGTGTATAACTTGGCCGCGATGAGCTTTGTACCGACGAGCTGGAAGCAACCGGTCTTGACCGGCGAATTCACGGCGATCGGCGTCACCCGCATGCTCGAGGCAATTCGTCTGATTAATCCCAAGGGGATCCGCTTTTATCAAGCCTCAAGCTCGGAGATGTTTGGCAAAGTCATGGAAGTTCCCCAATCGGAGTCGACCCCATTCTATCCACGTAGTCCGTATGGCGTGGCCAAGGTCTACGGGCACTGGATCACGGTGAATTATCGGGAAAGCTATGATATGTTTGCCGTGTCGGGGATTCTATTCAACCATGAAAGCGAACGTCGCGGCATGGAGTTTGTGACGCGGAAAGTGACCGATGGAGTGGCAAGGATCAAGCTAGGATTGGCCAATGAACTTCGCTTGGGGAACCTTGAGGCCAAACGCGACTGGGGCTTTGCCGGCGACTATGTCCGCGCTATGTGGCTCATGCTGCAACAAGATGAGCCGAGCGATTATGTGATTGCCACCGGAGAGACTCATTCGGTGCGGTCACTGGTAGAAGTTGCGTTTGATTATGTAGGGCTCAATTGGAAGCAGTATGTTCAACAGGACCCTCAACTGTATCGTCCCGCAGAGGTCGATCTCCTGGTCGGCGATCCAAGCCGTGCCCGAGAGCAGCTGGGCTGGACCCCGGCAGTCACCTTTGAACAACTGATTCATCGAATGGTGCAGGCTGATTTGGATCGGCTCCAAGAAACGCCCTCGCAGCCAAGGAAGCGGATCGCGTAGTCGACGAATCCTGGTTCCTAGCCCTCGATCGCTCCCTGAGCATGACCGACCATCGTCGATGACTGCTGGATGAAGAGGGAACCCGGGGGCACAGACCGAAGTGGGCGAGGAGGAGTAGATGCATGTCCTGATCACCGGAGTCACTGGCTTCGTCGGCCGGCATCTCGCCCAAACATTGATTTCCCTGGACCACTATACGGTGCATGGTTGGAGCCGAAGTGGCAGCTGGGGAAATCACCCTCCACTCGCCGATGTCACCTTAGACGCATGTGATCTCACAGATGCCGATGACTTACCCGCTCGGCTCAAAGCGATTGCTCCAGACTGGATCTTTCATTTAGCTGGTTACGCCAATGCGGGACGCTCCTTTCACGAGCCGCAGCGGAGTTGGGAGCAAAACCTGACGGCCACTCAGGCGCTGCTCTACAGCGTGGCGGAACTCGCGCATTCACCTCGGGTACTACTCGTCTCGACAGGACTGGTCTATGGCGATGCTCCGGAGGATGAGGTGTCGCTGAATGAAACGGCAGTCTTACGTCCGGCCAGCCCCTATGCCGCCAGCAAGGCCGCTGCGGAAATGTTCTCCTATCAAATGAGTGTCCAGCCTGGGCTGGACATCGTTCGAGTACGTCCATTCAATCATATTGGCCCTGGACAATCTTCTGAATATGCCTTATCCAACTTCGCACGCCAGATCGTGGCGATCGAGAATGCGTTGCAGCCCCCGCGCCTTCGGACCGGCAACCTATCAGCACAACGGGACTTTCTCGATGTTCGCGACATGGTACGTGCGTACATTGCATTGCTCGAGCATGGGCAACGCGGTGAGGTTTACAATGCTGGTTCAGGCAGCACCCACTGCATCGAGGATGTCCTCCATCGCATGCTCGATCTGAGCAGGGTGCGGGTAGAGATTGTTCAACAAATCGATCCGCATCGGCGTGTCGATACTCGACGAACCTGTGCGGATGCACGCAAGCTTCGGCGTACCACGGGATGGACCCCCGAGCTACGGCTCGATCAATCGCTGCAAGCCATTCTAGACTGGTGGCGCGGGCATGTAGACCTGTGCACTAGGGAGCCAACATCATGAGAATCGCTGTCATCGGTACCGGATATGTCGGGTTGGTTACCGCGACCTGCCTCGCCGAGAGTGGCAACGATGTCATCGGAGTAGATAAAGACGCAAGTAAGATTGACACTCTGTGTACTGGAAAACTGCCCATCTATGAGCCTGGTCTGCTTGAGATGGTGGAGCGGAATCGGCGTGATCACCGCTTGCAATTCACGACCAATCTACCCAACGCTGTGAACAATGCGCAGCTGATTTTTATCGCGGTCGGCACCCCGCAAACCCCAGAGGGGGATGCGGACCTCAGTGGTGTTTGGGCAGTGGGAAATGCCCTTGGTGAGCTTCTGGCCCCAGTGAAAATCACCCGTCCTGGGGAACGGATTGTGGTCATAAAGAGTACCGTTCCTGTGGGGACCAACCACCAGTTGGCCCAGCGGTTGATTGCGAAAGGGGCCAATCAGATCGAGGTTGCCAGCAACCCAGAATTTCTCAAAGAAGGCGCGGCCATCGAGGATTTTATGAAGCCCGACCGCGTCGTCGTCGGGGTTCGTCGCCCCGAGGTCGCCGAGGTGCTTCGAGAGCTGTACGCCCCTTTTCTACGCACCGAGCGGCCGTTTCTGGTCATGACGCCAGAGAGTGCCGAAATGACCAAATATGCCGCCAATGCGATGTTGGCAACCAAGATTAGTTTTATCAACGAGATGGCGAATTTGTGTGATGCCCTAGGTGCTGACATCAACGATGTACGACGTGGGATTGGCCATGATGCCCGGATTGGCTTCCAGTTTCTCTTTCCAGGTCCAGGCTATGGCGGCAGTTGCTTTCCCAAGGACGTCCGCGCGATCTTAGCGATGGGTCGCAATCTAAGTTTGACGCTGAATCTTGTTCGAGCTGTCGACCAAGTGAATGAAGCCCAAAAGGAGGTGCTAATCCAAAAAGTCAACGGCCATTTTGCGGGTGACTTGCGGGGCAAGGTCCTGGCGGTCTGGGGGCTCGCGTTTAAGCCGAGGACCGATGATATCCGCGAGGCACCGTCCTTGACCTTTCTCGATGCCATGCTTGATGCGGGTGTCCGGTTGCAAGTGCATGACCCCGAAGCGATGCCCAACATCCGGGCGATCTATGGCGATCGATTGTCGTACTCGGATCGTCCGTATGGAGCGGTAGAAGGTGCGGATGGACTGGTGATCATCACAGAGTGGCAAGAGTTTCGGAATCCCGATTTTGAGGTCATCCGTCGTCTACTTCGCAGTCCCGTCATTTTTGACGGCCGCAATATCTATGAGCTACGCCAAATGGAGAACCTTGGATTTACTTATTACGGAATTGGACGCTCACAAGCACCAAGCCTGTCACATTTGGAGTTGAACTGACACAGAGATAGGACCGAGAGGAATCGTAACAAATCAACTTCTATCCGGATGTGTAGCTGAAGCGGAGAGAGAGGGATTCGAACCCTCGGTAGGGTTACCCCTACACCGGTTTTCGAGACCGGCCCGATCAACCACTCCGGCACCTCTCCAAGAAAAGATTATCCTAGCAATTGAGCCCTGCCAGGACAAGTCACCGATCGCGGTGCAATCGAGCCATTTGGAATTTCGGGCAAGGGCAGTCTAAAATGATGCGACAAACTGAGTAAGCAACTTCGAGAAGGATGCCTCATATGCGCTGGCTTACGGCGATCCCGGTCTTCAACGAGGCCGCAAGTGTTCGCCAGGTTCTCCAACAGGTGCGGCGTTTCACCTCAGAGATCCTGGTTGTCAATGACGGCTCCACCGATGCAACCCCCCAGCTACTGGATAAGGAAGCCGATCTTCATCGCATCAACCACCCCCGCAATCGCGGCTATGGTGCCGCCGTGTTGTCTGCGTTTCGCTTCGCACGTGACCATCATTATGACGTGTTGGTCACCGTTGACTGTGATGGCCAACACGAACCTGCCCGGATCCCAGTCCTACTCGAGGCCTGCACCGAGCAGGTCGATATCGTCTCCGGTTCGCGATACCTACGTGACTTTCGTCAGGACGATGCAGCCCCAAATGATCGTCGTCACATCAATCAGGTGATTACCAACTACATCAACCAGCACTACGGTCTCAATATTACCGATGCCTTTTGTGGCTTCAAAGCTTATCGAAGAACCGCTTTAGAGCGCTTGCAGGTAAGTGAGACCGGGTGGGGCATGCCGTTGCAGGTCTGGGCCCAAGCAGCGCGGCTGGGGCTACAGATTGCCGAGGTGGCGGTCCCACGACTCTATCTCGATCCCAATCGAGCTTTTGGTGGGATCTTGAATGACCCTCGGCAGCGACTCGCCCATTATTTACGCATTTTGCATCATGCAGAAGTCGAACCGCTTGCTGGAGCCGTACTCGAACTGAGGACGCAGCCAGGCTTCAGGGATCCATCGGTTTGGGAAACAAGCTCCGTTGCCACAAGCAGTCTTCGAGTCGACCCACTTTGTGGCAACGCAAAGCCGGGGAGGTGCATCGCTTGATCCCGGCACGGCGTTTCCGCGCTCCTCCGGACAATCGAGCGCTCCTCGCAGAGCCTGCACTTGCCGGCTTTCCAACGCTATGGCAAGCCAATCGAGATATTCTAACATCTAAATTAGTTGGTGTGGCGGGTTTCAGCTTGCCTGCCTTTCGTGTACAAGCTCAGCAGGAAATTCTGCAACTCGCACGAAATTATTTGCAAAAATATGAAGTTGCGTACAATCTATGTACCCAAACTCCCTTGCTAGTTACAGGTCATCAGCCAGAATTGTTTCACCCAGGTGTTTGGGTCAAAAATATTCTGATCTATCGACTTGCTCGCCAGTATGGGCTGCAACCACTGCACCTAATTGTGGACAATGATACCCTCAAGTCCAGCAGTGTCCGTCTTCCTGTCTGGGAGCGTTTCCAACCCTCTGCGATTGAACTGATCCGTTTGCCCTTTGATCGATTCGAGGGCGAAACGCCTTATGAAGATCGTCCGGTGCTTGATCATGCTCTGTGGCAGCAGTTCCCCGAGCAGCTCCAAGCGGCTACCAAGAATTGGGATTTTATTCCACTAGCAGCTCGTTACTGGGTAACTCTTGAGCAATCGACTCCTGCTGCCCTCTCCGTCGGAGAGCATTTCAGCGCTTTGCGGCGTCAGCTCGAACACAACTGGGGGATATTCAATCTCGAGCTTCCGCTTAGCCACATCTGTGCGAGTCGCGCATTTGCATACTTTTTGTATGAGATCTTCGGTGACCTTCCGCGGTTTCACGACCAGTATAACCGTAGTGTACAGGTATATCGACGCGTGCATCGCATTCGTAGCCGCTCGCATCCTGTTCCAGATTTAGCCATGAGCGGTGCTTGGTTCGAGGTCCCCTTATGGGGTTGGCGAGCAGGCCAGTCTCGACGCGAACGGGTCTGGGCCCAGTCTCATGGAGACAAGTTGGAACTAGCGTTTAAGGAAGCCCAGTGTGAACTTCCCCGCGAATCGCTCGAGGCATTTGCTGACGCCTGGCTGGCACATCAACATTCGGGTCTGCGGATTCGCAGCCGGGCATTGTTGACCACCCTGTTTGCCCGGCTGGCTCTTGCCGATGTATTCATCCATGGCATTGGTGGTGGGAAGTACGATGAGGTGACCGATCTCCTCATTCGCGGCTTTTTTCAGGTGAAGCCTCCAGGGTTTATGGTCGTGAGTGCCACCCTACATCTACCCTTCTCACACTTCCCAGCGGACCGCATTACCGTGCAGTCGTTACAACGCCAGCAACGACGGCTTCTTTGGCAACCGTACCAATATCTAGACGGGCAGCCTTTGGCATCGGAGTGGGACCAACTCGTTCGTGAACGGACGGCCTGGGTGAACTACACACCTCCAGATCGACTTGGGCGACGCGAACGTTTCTTTCAATTACAAGCACTCACCCGATCTCTCCGACCTGCCGTCGCAGATCAGTTGGCCGAACTAGAACACGCCTTAACCGAGGCAGAACACCAGGCACATGCCAATGCTCGGTTGCGACGCCGCGATTATTCCTTCATCTTATATCCTGAATCGTATCTACGGATGTTTTTCGACGAGATCACAACCTTGATTTGACGATTCAGTGTGATCGTTGAGGTTCGGGAGAGGAACAGCAGGGATCACCGTGTCCGTCCTTGTTTGCGCACGGATGGACCACTTCCTCGATCGGAAAACCCCTACAGCGCATTGATCCCTGCATGGGCTGATCCGGACGATGAAGCGTGCATGGACGGTCGCATGTTGACCGCGTTCGGGATTGCTTCGCGTTTCAACAGCTCCTCTATCCCGCAGCAGGTGAAGTGGTTATGACATAATTCTTATGATCTTGGGATGCCTTTGTACAGAACCGATTGTCGAAATGTTTGGGCATGATGTGTTCAACCACCGCCATCAAGGACCTCCAGCAGCGTTGGAATGTGGCGACGCCGCATGCCTGGGATGAGGAGACCACCATTCCTCTCTCATGGTGGAATCTCGATAGTGTCTGGGGAGCGGCATGTTTCGCTCAATCTGCAGCGTCAAGTCGCGTTGTGCTGCAATCTCATATTCCTATATATACGATATGGATGGATCATCATCTGGGCCGCCATTCCTGTTGCGCGCGAGGGGTGTGAGCTCAATGGTGTTCGGCACGATGATTGCTGGTGGAGATTCTCCGCGCTTTTCAACGGCCTCGCAGGGTTGCCGGCTGGGTGGCACGCTCGGAGTCGGCGACGGGCGTGGGAAACG